>CAYGDW010000007.1:0-66294 GCA_964348755.1 uncultured Bacteroidales bacterium
ATTTTCTATTCGAATACTTTTCTTTTTTTCAAAACACTTATATTTACCGCGTTATATCATTGAAATACAGCATTAAACGAGACCACTAAAAGTAACGACACATACACATAATTTTCACATTAATATTAATCAATCCAAAACTTAACCCAATGAGAAAACTTTTTTTGTTAATCATTCCGGCTTTTTTGCTTATGCCTGGTTGCGGTAAGCGCGAGGCCAAGGTGGAAAATCCTTTTTTTGTAGAGTGGGATACTCCCTTTGGTGTGCCACCTTTCGACAAAATTGCCAACGAACATTTCTTGCCGGCTTACCAGGAAGCCATTAGCCAACACAAGGTTGAGATTGATGCCATCATCAATAATCCTGAAGAACCCACCTTCGAAAATACCATTGTAGCTTTTGATCAGGCAGGTGAACTTTTGAACACTGTTGGTTCGGTTTTTGGCGGCCTTCGGGGCGCCCATACCAACGATACCTTGCAGCAAATTGCGCGGGAAACCACTCCTATGCTTTCGGCCCATAGCAACGAGATACGCATGAACCAGGTATTGTTTGGGCGCATAAAAGCAGTTTACGACAAGCGCGAAACCCTGGCTCTAGACCTTGAACAAATGCGCCTTGTGGAAAAGATCTACCAGGATTTTGAGCGGGGTGGTGCTGCGCTTCCCGAGGCGCAACGCGAAGAGCTTAAAAAACTCAACGAGCGCATGAGTATGGTTACCTTACAACTTGGCGAAAACGTGCTCAAAGAAAACAATGGCTTTAAGCTTATCATTGACAACGAAGCCGACCTGGCTGGATTGCCACAAAATGTGATTGATGCTGCAGCAAATATGGCCAAAAGAGATGGGCATGAGGGCAAATGGGTTTTTGACCTTTCCAGGCCAAGCTGGACTCCTTTTCTAACCTTTTCAGAACGCCGCGACCTGCGAGAAAAGCTCTTCCGTGCATTTTACATGCGTGGAAACAACGACAACGAAAACGACAACAAGGCGCTTTTTGCCGAGCTGATGCAACTGCGCCAGCAGGCCTCGCGTTTGCTTAGGTTCGAAAATTTTGCCGAATTTACCCTAAGCATTAACATGGCACAAACCCCCGGAAATGTTTACAACTTCCTGCAACAGGTTTGGGAACCTGCTCTGAAACGTGCCAAAGGCGAACGCGACGATATGCAGCGCATTGTAAACCGCGAAGGCGGCAACTTCACACTCGAATCGTGGGATTGGTGGTACTATGCCGAGAAAGTGCGCAAGGAGAAGTTCGATCTTGATGAAAATGAAATCAGACCTTATTTTGCTATAAATAATGTTCGCGATGGCGCATTTTATGTGTCAAACAGGCTTTATGGACTCACGTTCAAAAAACGCGACGATATTCCGGTTTATCATAAAGAAGTTGAAGTATTTGAAGTGATTGATTATGATGGCAGTACTTTGGCGGTGCTTTACATTGACCCGCACCCAAGACCGAGCAAGCGAAGCGGCGCCTGGTGCGGCACTTTCCGAAGCGGCAGTTACAAAGATGGCGAACGCATTATCCCGCTTGTAACCATTGTTATGAACTTTTCGCCTCCCACAGCCGACAAGCCAGCCCTACTTAGCTGGGACGAAGTGGAAACCTATTGGCACGAGTTTGGCCATGCCCTGCATAACTTCTTTGCCGATGGTAAGTACCGCCGAACCGCCCGCAGCGTTCCGCGCGACTTTGTTGAGCTACCCGCACAGGTTATGGAAAACTGGGCCGGCGAACCCGAAGTGCTTAAGGTTTATGCCCGACACTACCAAACCGGAGAGCAAATGCCCGATGAACTTATTTCTAAACTTACCAAAAGCCTGCACTTCAACCAGGGATTTATCAATACAGAGTTTCTGGCATCTGCCTTTATTGATATGGACTGGCACACTGCCAACCACAGCGACAAAATTGATGTGAACGCATTTGAAGAGGCCACAATTAAGCGCATTGGACTTATAAACCAGATTGTGCCACGACACCGCACCACCAACTTTGGCCATATTCATGGCACAGGCTATGCCGCAGGTTACTATGTGTATATGTGGGCTGGCGTGCTCGACGCCGATGCATTCTATGCTTTCAAAGAATCGGGCGACCTGTTTAACCAGGAACTTGCTGCAAGGTTCCGAAAATACGTTCATGCAAAGAACTCCCTCTACGAAGGAATGGACGCTTATGTTCGCTTCCGCGGAAAAGAGCCTGGAATTGAAGGTTTGCTCAAACAAAGAGGATTGTACTAACCCTTAGGTAAAATGCAAAAAAGGGCGCGCAGACCATTGGCGCCCTTTTTTTATTTCAATATCTGCAAACATAGTATTAAGGTTCCTGATTTTTTTTACTTTTGCCCTGATAATCACCATAGAATGCCAAGGCGTTTTTTTGCCATACTTTTTGCTTCCTTCGCCAGTATAATTATTCTGGCCCACGATGCAATACCTCACCACCACAATGGCGACAAAATTTGCTTTGAATTTATGCAGCACGATCACAGTTGCAATTTGCACGGGGATAATCATTGCTCAGGGCATCACCAGGGCCAACCCGGCCAAAAATCTGAAGAATGCTGCCTGCTAAATCAATTGGTGCTTTTGTATCCTTTTGGCACCCGACAGGCTATTGATCTTGCACAGCAACCAGTGCAAAACAAAATCCCTTCAATAATCAATATCACGCTGCTTTCGTTATATACTGCACCCGGTGTATCCGGCAAAAACCTGCCTTACCGGCAACATCCCCCCTGCCCCACATATCTTTCTGAATCGGTAGGTAATAATCTTGGCCTTCGGGCTCCTCCTGTTGCTTAACTTGTTTTTTCTTTTAAGGAATGCCTAAGCTGCTTTGCAGCAATTCCCTTTTCAGGCATTTTCAACAGCAAGTGTTACAACTTGCCAAACCAGCGCCCAGTATTTGGGACCGAAGGTTTCTGTGTACATTAATCATTGTCGTTATTTTTTTTTAAACTATTATGAAGAAGCTATTTTTTATCCTTATGCTTGTTGGACTGCTTTGCGCTGCCTGCGGTGGTTCAACCCCCAAAACCGAAGCCCATACCCACGCCGACTGCACAACACACACTCATGATGCTGATGGGGATCATGTTCATGAACTTCCTGACCAGGAGCAATTTGAGGTAGAAAACCCCGACACCACACAAACCCACGACCAAGGCCCAAACAGCAAGCCCCACAGTCATAATGGAGGCCGGCCGCATACCCACTGATTTTTTTATCAGTAAAACCCGGAAGCTACAATTTTCGAACCTTTTGGCAACACCAATTTGATGCAATTTAAAACAAAATAAAAATGCGAAAAATAGTTTTTATCCTCCTTGCTTTGATCTGGTTTTTGCCAGGTTGTACAAGCCGCCAGCAAAACTCCGTGCATTCGCACGATGAGGTTGTTTTGTATTTAACAGGATATGGCGGCAAACTTGAAGTCTTTGCAGAAGCCAAACCTTTAGCGGTTGGGCAAAACTCAGACATTTTTGCCCACTTCACCCATCTTACAGACTTTAAGCCCCTTGAAGAGGCAACCGTAACCATGAGCCTGGTTGTAGGTCGCCACGGGGTGAGACAAACCGTTGAGGCACCCAATAGAAAAGGAATTTTTGCTTTTACCCTTCAGCCGGGTGAATCGGGCCGCGGACTGGTGGTATTCGATGTAGTAACCCCTGAGGGCCAATACAGCATCAGCATTCCAAACGTTATGGTTTATGACAACCTACATGATGCCGAACATGCCGCCGAAGACCTTAAACCGGCCGATCCCAACGCAATTTCCTTTACCAAAGAGCAATCGTGGAAGGTAGATTTTGCTACAGAAGTTCTTCAAAAAGCCTCTATAGGCCAGGTCATTAAAACAACTGCACAGGTGCTTCCGGCCCAGGGAGACGAACTATTGATTACTGCCCGCACAAGCGGGACTGTAATATTCGGAGGTGCCGCGCTGGCCGAAGGCCGCACGCTAAGCCGCGGAGCTGTGCTTATGAACATTTCGTCGGCCGGTATGGCCGATAATAATATGGTAGTACGAATGGCCGAAGCGCGAAATAATTTCGAAAAAACCCGCGCCAACCTCCAAAGGGCCGAAAAACTTGCAATCGAAAAAATCATTTCGGAAAGAGAGTTGCTTTTGGCCCGAACCGAATTTGAAAATGCACGGGCTGTTTACGAAAACCTCGCTGGGCATTTCAGCCAGTCGGGCCAATCGGTAATAAGCCCTGCACAAGGCTTCATTAAACGTATATGGGTAGAAAACGGGCAGTATGTAGAGGCTGGCCAGCCATTGCTGAGTATTATGCAAAACCGGCGATTGCAACTAAGGGCCGATGTAAGGCCCAGCCAGGCCCAGCTGCTTCAATCAATAAAGGGGGCCACAATCAAAAGCCTTCACAACAACCGCATTTTTACCCTTGAAGAGCTTAACGGACGCTTAGTCTCGGCTGGGCAGGCAACAAATACTCAAAACCACATGGTGCAGGTAATACTGGAAGTGGAGCAAAACGGCGAACTACTGCCAGGCTCTTTTGCAGCCCTTTACCTTATTGCCCCTGGCGAAAATGAAACCCTGACCGTGCTGAACTCAGCATTATTGGAAGAGCAAGGCCTGTTTTACGTTTTTGTTCAGATAAACCCCGAGCTTTTTACCAAAAGAGAGGTGTCAATTGGAGCCACCGACGGAGTGCACACGGTAATCAAAAAGGGTATTGAGCCCCAGGAGCGGGTAGTAACAAAAGGGGCAGTTTGGGTTAAGCTGGCCCAGTCGTCGGCAGCTCTCGATCCGCATGCCGGCCATGTACATTAAATCCTGACGCGTTATGTTAGACAATATTATATTGTTTTCGTTAAGAAACAAGTTTTTCATTCTACTGGCCTCTGTTATACTGGTAGTATGGGGTGTTTACACAGCCAGCAGAATGGATGTGGATGTGTTTCCCGATTTGACGGCACCCACGGTTGTGGTAATGACCGATGCCCACGGCATGGCTGCAGAAGAAGTAGAGCGCCTTGTAACCTTCCCCATTGAAACTTCTGTAAATGGAGCCACCGGGGTACGGCGCGTACGCTCAGCATCTTCGCAGGGATTCTCTTTCGTTTGGGTTGAGTTCGACTGGGGTACCGATATTTTTCTGGCTCGCCAGATTGTCAGCGAGAAGCTCATAAGCGTTTCGGCACAAATGCCTTTCGGGGTAAGCCTACCAATACTCGCCCCACAATCAAGCATTATGGGCGAAATTATGTTTATAAGTGTGCAGGCCGACAGCACATCTATGATGGAGATTCGAACACTGAGCGATTGGGTGATAAAACCTATGCTTTTGGCTACTACCGGAGTATCGCAGGTTACAATTGTGGGTGGCGATTACAAACAGTACCAGGTAATTGCCGATTCATATCTGCTGAAATTTTTCGATGTGTCGCTGGGTCAATTGGGTGAAGTATGCCGCAATTTCAGCAACAACTCAACAGGAGGAGTTCTGCGCCAGCACGGCAACGAATATGTGGTGCGAGGTATTGCACGCACCAATGACCTGGAAGAACTGGGTAACTCCTTTATAAAATCAAATAATGGAAAACCTGTAAGGGTGCGCGATGTGGCCGAGGTAATCATTGGACCGGCAGTAAAAATGGGCCATGGCTCAAAGAATGCCAGCCCGGCTATAATTATTTCTGTTTCTAAACAACCAGATGTAAATACCCTTGAACTTACACGACGCCTCGAAGAAAGCCTTGCTTCCATTCAACAAACCCTGCCACCCGATGTTGAAATCGATACCAGGATTTTCCGCCAGGCCGACTTTATTGAACGATCGATACGAAACGTGCAAAACGCAATGCTCGAAGGTGCTGCCTTTGTAGTTATAATCTTGTTTATCTTCCTTGGCAGTTTCCGCACCACCATAATTTCACTTATAGCCATACCACTTTCTTTGCTGGGAGCTGTTCTGGTGCTCGATGCCCTGGGTCTAAGTATAAATACCATGAGCCTTGGCGGCATGGCCATTGCCATTGGGTCGGTGGTTGACGATGCCATTATTGACGTGGAAAATGCCTTTAAGCGCTTGCGCGAAAACCACCGGAAACCGCCTGAAGAGCAAAAATCGAAATTTTTAATCGTTTTCGAAACTTCAAAGGAGATACGCGCTTCTATACTAAATGCCACATTTATTATTATTGTAGCCTTTATTCCCCTGTTTTTCCTTTCGGGAATGGAAGGGCGTATGCTCAGGCCCCTTGGCATAGCATACATTGTGGCATTGTTTGTTTCGCTAATCGTGGCAATGACTCTGGTGCCTCTATTATGTAAACTTTTACTCACCAACGACCGCTACCTTTCAAAACATGAAAAAGACCGCTGGCTGGTACGAAACCTGAAGCACCATTACCAGCTTTCACTAAAATGGGCGCTCAACCACAGTAAGTTTGTCGTTTTTTCGTCATTGGGCCTGTTTTTGATTTCCCTGGTGGTTTTTTCAACACTTGGCCGATCATTTCTGCCCGAATTCAACGAAGGTTCAATTACAATTGGGGTAGTTAGCAAACCCGGCACCTCGCTCAACGAAAGCAACCTGCTAGGGCAAATGATTGAAAAGGAGATCCTTTCAATACCAGGTGTTACCAGCACTTCGCGCCGTACCGGAAGAGGCGAGCTCGATGAACACGCCCAAACGGTAAACAGCGCCGAAATTGATGTGAACTACAGGATAAAAGCCAAAGACAATGAAATGCTCAAGGCCGAAGTACGCCAAAGGCTTTCGACCATTCCGGGCATAGCATTTATGGTAATGCAACCCTTGGGTCACCGCATAGACCACATGCTTTCTGGAACCAGCGCCAACATTGCAATAAAAATTTTCGGAACCGACCTTGGGCGTATGTTTAACCTGGGAAACCAAATTGCGGCTTCTATTGGCGACATTGATGGCCTGGTTGATATTAATGTGGAGCAACAGGTAGAAGTGCCTCAGCTGCAAATAAGGGCCAATCGCGAAATGCTCGCACATTTCGGAATTACCATTGGTGAGTTCAATCAGTTTGTTGAAATGGCCTTTTCGGGCGAGCCTATTGCCGATATATACGAAGGTCAACTTCGGTTCGATCTTGTTTTAAAGCTAAACCAGGGTTATACCCAAACCATTGATGGCATTAGGTCAGCACTCATAACTACCCACGACGGAAAAAAAGTACCGCTAGAGCAGGTGGCCGACATTGTTTCAACAACCGGCCCGAGCTCCATTAGCCGCGAAAACGTACAACGCAAGGTAGTGGTATCGGCCAATGTGGCTGGGCGAGACCTGCGCGGAGCCGTTAGAGACATACAGCGCCAGGTCGAAGAAAATGTTAAACTGCCCGAAGGATACCGCATTGAGTATGGAGGTCAGTTTGAAAGCGAAGCAAGGGCTTCGCAAACCCTCCTGCTTACCTCAATTTTAGCCATATTCATTATTTTTTTGATACTGTTCCACGAATTCAAAAACCTGAAGCTGGCTGCAATTATTTTGCTAAACCTTCCATTGGCCCTTATTGGCGGTGTGTTTTCAATTTTAATAACTTCTGGCATACTCAGCATACCCGCCATAATCGGGTTTATTACCCTGTTTGGCATTGCCACGCGCAATGGCATTTTGTTGGTATCGCGCTATCAGCACATGCAGGCACAAGGAACCGGACTTAAGGAAGCATTGCTGGGAGGCTCTGTTGACAGGCTAAACCCAATTTTAATGACAGCCCTTACTGCTGCACTGGCCCTGATACCCATGGCCTTACAGGGTCACCTTTCAGGAAACGAGATTCAAAGCCCAATGGCAAGAGTTATTCTTGGAGGATTGCTTACATCTACACTACTCAATATTTATGTGGTTCCGGTGGTTTACAGCCTGCTTAGGGAGCCTTACAAACCAGTAAAGGAGGATTAGTTATGCAAGGAAAAATAACTGCAACACTTATTTTTGCAATGTTGGCCTTAACTGCTGGGGCTCAGGATAACCTCGAAGATTTTTTGACACAAGTTGAGCAAAACAATACCACCCTTGCGGCATTTCGAAAAGAGGTAGAAGCTGAGAAAATGGGCAATCGCACCGGGATTTTACCACAAAACCCAACCGCTGAAGTTTATTTTCTACGCGAAACCGGAGAGCCCGGACGCCGAACTGACTTCAATGTAGCCCAGCCATTCGATTTTCCAACAGTTTATGGCCTACGAAACCGGCTGGCTAATTCCCGCAACCAGCAACTCGAAAGCCGATACCACGAATTCAGGAAGAAAGTTCTTCTTAGAACGCACGAACTTTTTATAGATATGGTTTATTTTAATGCCCTCGAGCAGGAACTTGAACTACGGCTTGAGCATGCAAACGCCATTTCACGCGCTTACGAAGTCATGTTCAAGACGGGTCAAACCAACGTGCTTGAGTTAAACAAAGCCCGGATAAACCAAATAAACGCCCGCCAGGCTTTATCACAAACACAAATTGAAAAACAAGCAAGGCAGGCCGAAATAACTTCCCTGAACGGTGGCAAACAGGTTTTGATTATCGACACCGGATTCGGAATTGCCCAATTGCCTGATGATTTCAATCAATGGTTTAACCAGGTATCGGAGCGCAACCCGTCTTTTATCAGGTTGAACCAACAACTTGAAATTAGCCATACTCAGGAAAAACTCACCTTCGCTGAGAACCTCCCACGGTTCGCTGCCGGTTTTATGCGAGAATCGCTTCCCGGAGAAACCTTTCAGGGTTTTGGCCTAAGTGCAACCATTCCACTTTGGGAAAATCGAAATACCATGAAGCATGCAAAACTACGCACAATGGCTGCCCAAAGCCATAAAGCCGATGCTTTGCTTTTTATGCAAAACCGGCTCAGGAGCCTTTACAACCAGGCAGCTGGGCTGAAAGCCGCCGCCAGTGATTACAATCAGGTGCTGCAAAACCTTAATAACAGCCAGTTGCTGAATAACGCACTTGAAGCAGGCGAAATATCGCTGATTGAATACCTTATGGAGCTTTCGTTTTATTACCAGGCCGTTAACAATGCCCTCGACACTCAGCGAAACCTGCATAAAACCCTGGCCGCTATGCGGCACTTTACTCTTTGAACCAACCTTGATTCAGGGGCGTTCAAATTTGAACATGAACTGTCCGACTTCGGACAGTTCATGTTTAATTGCAATGCTAATTTTTGACGCAAACTCCTCGTTTATAAATTTTTATACAATTTGGTTTAATATTTGACTAACTGTGGCTGAAATCAAAATATCGGACTATAAACCATGAAACAAGTATTTTTTTTGTTGTTGTGCATTATTTTCTCCTCAGCATTTGCCCAACTTGATCCCAAGAGGCAATACCAAACCTTGCGTTTGGAAGCCGAAGCTCCTAATATTGATGGCATATTGGATGATGAGGCCTGGCTTCAGGGCGAATGGCATGGAGAATTTATTCAATACGAACCACTTAATGGTCGTCAGCCATCTCAACCAACTTTTTTTAAGCTCCTGTTTGACGAAAACAACATTTATGTAGCCATTCGGGCGCTCGATTCGAGCCCCGACAGCATTGTTGCGCGGCTTACCCGGCGAGATAATGATGATGGTGATGGGGTAGGAATAGGTTTTGACAGCTACTTTGACCAGCGAACAGCATTTGTTTTCGCTGTCAATGCAGGTGGTGTTAAAATAGATTGGGTAGTAACCAACGATGGCGAAAACGAGGACCGTACCTGGGACCCCAATTGGTGGGTAAAGACCAGCCTTAACGATGAGGGCTGGGTGGCCGAAATGAGCATTCCGCTTAGTCAGTTGCGTTTTGAAAGAGGCGGAAGCGGCACCTGGGGCTTGCAGGTGTTCCGAAACATATTTCGCCACCGCGAATTAAGTTTCTGGACCCATTTACCCAAAGATGTGCCCGGAATGGTGCGCAATTTCGGCTTGCTCTCGGGCATAGAAAACCTCAAGCCACGCCGAACCTTTGACCTAACTCCTTACGCTGTGGCTTCGGCTTCGAGCTTCCCGTCAGAGCCCGATAACCCCTTTCGAACAGGCAGAGATGGAAAGCTAAAAGCCGGTTTGGATGCCAAGGTAGGCCTGAGCAATAATTTTACACTCGATATGACCCTCTTGCCCGACTTTGGCCAGGTAGAAGCTGACCCCTCTGAAGTGAACCTTTCGGCTTACGAAACATTTTTCGAGGAAAAGAGACCATTTTTTATTGAGGGAAGAAATATTTCAAACTTTTCGGTGGGTCTTGGCGATGGAGGCATTGGCAACGACAACCTGTTTTATTCGCGCCGTATTGGCCGCAGGCCTGCCGGCAGAATAAGCCCCGGAGGAAGCGCGTTTGTTGAGATGCCCGCATTTACCCGAATTCTGGGAGCCGCAAAAGTAACCGGAAAAACCGAAAATGGCCTTTCAATAGCATTTATCGAATCGGTTACTGCCGAAGAAAAGGCCGAAATTGACAACCTGGGCGAGCGTTCGTTCGAAACCGTTGAACCACTGACAAACTTCTTTGTTGGAAGGGTGCAGAAAGATATTAACCAAGGAAATACAATTGTTGGGGGTATGGTTACAAGTGTAAACCGTCGCCTCGACGAAAATCTTGCCTCGCAAATGCACAAAAACGCATTTTCGGGCGGGATTGACTTTACCCAGTTTTTTAAAGACAAAACCTGGATGTTTAATGTTAATGCAGCAATGAGCCACGTTAGTGGCTCCGAGGCATCAATACTTCGTTCGCAGCGCTCATCAGCCCGTTTTTTTCAGCGCCCCGATGCCAGACACGTAGATGTGGACCCCAACCGGACTTCGCTTACCGGAACCGGCGGTAGAATGCAATTTGGAAGATTTGGAGCAGGACACTGGAGCTTTATGGCGGCAATGCTCTGGAAATCGCCAGAATTTGAAATAAACGACCTGGGTTATATGCGCGAGGCCGACCAGATACTTTCGGTGCTCTATGCCGGATACCGTGAGTGGGAACCAAAAGGATTTTACCAAAGCTACAATATAAACCTCAATTCCTACACCCTATGGAATTTCGACGGAACAAGAATCGTTTCAGGTGGCAACCTGAACGGCAGCATCATATTTAAAAATTTCTGGAACGCCAATGCTGGCATAGAGCTAAGCCACGACATTACCTCTACGGCCCACCTGCGGGGCGGCCCCGCTTTAAAAATTCCGGATGCAGTAAGCAGCTGGATAAGCCTTGGAACCGACAACCGCAAAAAATTCTCAGCAAGGTTATCAACCACTGTTGGTTCAGCAGCCCAAAATTATCAAAACTTCATCAGAATCTCGCCTTCAATTACTTATAAACCTCTCGATAAAATCAGCCTTTCGATTGCTCCGTCGTACACCGACCGTTACGAACAGTTGCAATACGTTGCTCAGAGTTCATTTAATGGCGAAACCCGCTACCTATTTGCAACCATTGAACAAAATGTTGTAAACCTATCGTTCAGGGTAAACTACACCATTATGCCTGACCTTACCATACAGTTTTGGGGCCAGCCATTTGTTGCTTCAGGCAAATATTACGACTTCAAGAAAATTAGCAACCCAAAAGCTGAAAATTATAATGACCGGTTCCAGGTTTTCAACCCTGGCCAGATTCAGTTTACAGAAGGTTTTTACCGTGTTGATGAAGACCAGAATGGCACAACAGATTACAGTTTCGGCAACCCAAATTTCAGGGTTACGGAGTTTCTTTCAAACCTGGTAATACGTTGGGAATACAATCCCGGGTCTTCGGTTTTCCTTGTTTGGAGCCAAAATCGCTCCGGGTTTGAACCCAATGGCCAACTGAGCTTTTTTAACGACGTGGGCGAGCTGTTTTCAAAAAAAGGAACCAATATTTTCCTGCTGAAGTTTACCTACAGAATTGGCGTAAGTTAAAAAATCGAAACCAGAAAAAGTTTTGCAACCTAAAGGGGGAGGCCAGAAAGCTACCCCCTTTTTTTATTACTGAAAACTTTTTAAAACAACATTTGCCAATTTTTACTGCAACAGGTTTTCATAATCCGGAACCCCTTCAAGAAAAACCCACTGGCTCTCAATGTCTGCCCTAGTGCAGCAATAATGCTCAACACCGTTGGTAACAGCCAGATACCTAACTCCAAAAGAGAAGTTATAGCGTGCAATCTGGTCAAAAGCCTCCTGGGTTATCATTACATCTGCTGCCTTGCATTCTATAATCATAAGGGGTTTCCCGGTTTTTGAGTAAACTATGGCATCGGCCCTCTTGTGCATATTGTTGTAGCGAAGCGAAGCCTCAACCGAAATCAGGCCAACCGGATAACCTTTGTAAAAATGAAGCCATGCCAGAAAGTGCTGCCTTACCCACTCTTCGGGCGATAGCGCCACGAATCTTTTGCGGAAAGGATCAAAAATTATTTTCTTACCCTTTCGGAGCGCAAATTTGAATTGAAATGCAGGTAAATTAAGCGATTGCATATATTATGCTTTGCAGCGTTGCCAAAATTACTAAATTCGTAAACTCTAAGTTATATTTATCAGGCACTGTTATTCAGAAACTAAGCATACCACGCCTATGAAAACACGTGAAGAAATAGTAGAAAACTGGTTGTTCAGGTACACGGGAACTCCTGTTGAAGAAATGGGTAGGTATATTTTGCTAACCAACTTCAATCAATATGTAAAAATGTTTTCGGAGTGGTTTCAGTCTCCTATAAAAGGGCTTGACCGCGTAATGCCCAGCGCTACCAATGGCAAAATTAGCATAATAAACTTTGGAATGGGCAGCGCCAACGCGGCAACCATCATGGACCTGCTTAGCAGCGTAAAACCCAAAGCAGTTCTTTTTTTAGGAAAGTGCGGAGGATTAAAGAAAATAAACCAGCTTGGCGACCTTATTTTGCCCATTGCTGCCATTCGCGGCGAAGGCACCTCAAACGACTATTTCCCCCCCGAGGTGCCAGCCCTCCCGGCTTTCAACCTTCAAAAAGCCGTTTCGACAAACATACGCAACCACCAGCTCGATTACTGGACTGGAACCATTTACACTACCAACCGAAGGGTATGGGAACACGACGAAGAGTTCAAAGAATACCTTAGAAAAATAAGGGTAATGGGGGTTGACATGGAAACAGCAACCATATTTTCTGTTGGGTTTTATAACGCCATACCCACCGGAGCCCTTTTGCTGGTATCTGACCAGCCTATGATTTCATCGGGCATAAAAACAGAAGAAAGTGATAAGGTGGTATCGCAAAAGTATGTACAAAAGCACCTCGAAATTGGCGTTGACTCCTTGAAGGAACTCATTAACCACGGACTTACGGTTAAACACCTAAAGTTTCATTACGACGAATAAAATCCGAAAAAAGGCTCCCAATAAATGGCCAACCTTACTTTTGAACAGATTTTAAAAGACATTCGCAATAAGGTATATTACCCTGTTTACTTTTTGATGGGCGAGGAACCCTTTTTTATTGATGTAATAGCAGACTACCTCGAAAAACAGGTATTGACAGATTCGGAAAAAGAATTTAACCTTAGCATATTGTATGGCAAAGAAACAGATATTCCGGCCATTTTAGGCGTAGCCAAACGATACCCCATGATGGCCAGCCACCACCTGGTTATTGTGCGCGAGGCACAAAATGTGAGAAACATAGAATTTAAAGAAAAGGAAATACCTAAGGAAATTTCAGTAAAATCCCTGAATGAAAACAACAAGGGCAAAGAAAAGAGCCAGGGGGAGTTTGAAAACGAAATACTGTTAAAATATCTTGAAAATCCGCTTAAATCGACGATTCTGGTATTTTGCTACAAATACAAAACCCTTGATGGCCGCAAGAAGGTGGCCAAAACTATACCGCAAAATGGGATCCTGTTTGAAAGCAAACGGCTATACGAAAACCAGCTAACGGGCTGGATTGAGACGTACATTAACCGCAAAAACTACCGAATTGAGCCCAAAGCCACCCAAATGCTTGCCGCCCACCTTGGCACTGACCTGGCTAAAGTAACCAACGAAGTTCAGAAATTATTCATAAGCCTGCCCGCCGGATCGGTAATTACCCCCGATATTATCGAAAACAATATTGGTATAAGCAAAGATTTCAATATATTTGAACTGCAGGATGCTTTTGGAGCCATAAACAAAGAAAAGGCTTATCGTATTGCAAAATATTTTGGCGACAACCAAAAGGCAAACCCTATGGTAATGACCCTGAGCATGCTTTATCTTTTTTTTCAGAAGCTTATGCTTTATCACCATTCCACCGACAAGAGTGAAAAAGGGCTAATGGAAGCTACTGGTTTAAACGCTTACTTTTTAAAAAACTACCACAAGGCGGCCCGAAATTTTCCGCCCGAACGCATCGAGCGTGTTTTTGGCATCCTTCGCGAATATGACCTGAAGCTTAAAGGCCTGGGAAACCGCACTGCCGATGCCGGCCAGTTGCTTACTGAGATGACTTTTAAAATATTGCACTAATATGAATTATTGGCTGGTAAAAAGCGAACCCGAAACCTACTCGTGGCAGCAGCTCGAAAAGGATGGCATTATCCGGTGGGATGGCGTACGCAATTTTCAGGCACGCAATAACCTTAAAGGGATGAAAAAAGGCGATATGCTGCTATTTTACCACAGCATAAACCAAAAACAGGTTGTAGGCATTGCCAAGGTGCAAAAAGAACATTACCCCGACCCTACTACAAACGATGTACGTTGGGTGGCTGTTGACATTGAACCGGTCAGACCATTAAAAAATACGGTTACACTCCCAAAAATAAAACATGACCAAAGGCTTGAAAACATTGCATTGCTAAAACAATCGCGCCTTTCAGTAATGCCACTTTCCAAAGAAGAATTTGATGCCATTGTTGAACTTGGAAACACCTTGATGACATGAACCTTATCGACATTATCATATTGATTCCCCTTACCTGGGGAGCCTTTAAAGGCTTCAGAAACGGATTTCTGATCGAGATTGCCACACTGGCTGGCCTTGTGGCCGGAGTCTTTCTGGCACTAATTGCCGCCGATGTAGTCGGGCGGGTATTGGAGGCGATGGTTAGCTGGAATCCAATACCTTATAAGTTTATGGCATTTGTGATTGTTTTTGTTATTGTAGTGGTTGCCCTTAAATTTTTGGCAAAGGTTATGGAGCACATGCTTAAAGCCATTCACCTTAACTTTTTAAACCGTGCGGCCGGATTGCTGGCCGGGGCCCTGAAACTGGCTTTATTTCTTAGCATTTTCATGATTTTTGTTAATTACCTGAATCCGCATATAACCATATTGCCCGATAAGTTGCGCGAGGGGAGCTTATTTTTGCCTTACATCGAAAAATTGGTTCATTATGTGCTTCCGGCAAAAGATTTTATTCCGCTCCCCCAAAACTTTATGAAATAGAAAAACAAATGGTTGCGTTTTTTTTGTTATTAATAAACCGAAAATTTACATTAGTAAGCCCCACAATGAAAAACCTGATACTGGCACTGGCAATATTCCTTATGCAAACAGTACTTTCCGCACAAAATCTTAATGTAACCGAGGCAAAGGTATTTGCCCCGCCGCAGCGACTCGAAATAAAAATGCCGCATTTGGATGGTTACCAGATTATCAAGGCCGATTTTCACATGCATACTGTTTTTTCTGATGGCACTGTTTGGCCTACCGTTCGGGTGCGCGAGGCCTGGCGCGACGGGCTCGATGCCATTGCTATTTCTGACCACGTAGAGTTGCGGCCAAAGCGCGAATACATTTCGCATAGCCTAAACATGGTGCACGAAATTGCCCTTCCGGAAGCCGAAAGGTTAGGAATTATACTGATAAAGGCAGCCGAAATAACCCGACGTATGCCCCCCGGGCACCTTAATGCACTGTTTTTAACCAATATTGACGAACTCGAAACCGATTCGTGGCAACAAGCCCTTGAAACAGCACAAAAGCAGGGTGCTTTCATTTTCTGGAACCACCCGGGTTGGCGCGCACAGCAACCCGACACATGCCGGTGGTTCGATGAGCATGAACAACTATACCGCCAGGGACTTATTCACGGAATTGAAGTATATAATTTTAATGAATGGTACCCGGTGGCCCTCGACTGGTGCCGCGACAAAAACCTGGCATTTATTGCAAACACCGATATACATGAACCAATGCCATATTTTCCGGCTGTAAGCCAGTACCTCAGGCCCATGACCCTGGTAATTGCCCGCGAAAAAACCAGCCAGGCAATTAAAGAGGCCATGTTTAACAGGCAAACGGTGGCATTTTTTGCCGGCATGCTGGCTGGGCCACAGTATTGGCTCGAAAAAATCTTTTTTGAATCGATAAAAATTAGCAAACCTTTCAATGTAAGACGCAACGGATCGGCCTCCGTTAACATTACCAACCTTACCGATATTCCAATAAACCTGCTCGATGGGCAGGGCCGAAAATTTATTCTTGAAGCCCAAACTTCATTAGTAATACCAATTAACAATCCGAAAAGGTTAAAAGAGTTGCCATTTACGGTAACAAACTTTTTAACCGGCACCCACGAAAACCTGAAGGTGAACCTGCCCATAATTTTTTAGGACGTACTTCAAAAACCAACAATAACCCATTTCATTAAAAAAATGCGGCAAACCCCTGACTCGTATTAAAGCAGGGCAATGCCTGCCTTGCTGCAACTGGCAAGCATCTCGTCGGGCCAAATACCGGCCTGCACCTCGCCTATATGAACCTTTTGCAGCACAAACATGCAGGTTCGCGACTGCCCTATGCCCCCACCAATGCTTAAGGGTAACCTACCCTGTAATAGCATTTGGTGGTAAAGCAAACCTTTTTTGTGACTTTCGTTACGCAGGGCGAGTTGTTCAAGTAGCGCGCCTTGATTGACCCGAATGCCCATCGACGACACTTCAAAGGCTTGCTCAAGCTCCTGATGCCAGAAAATAATGTCGCCGTTCAAGCCCCGAAACCCCGGGGCGGTTTCGGTAATCCAGTCATCATAGTCCGCCGCCCGCCCATCGTGCACACTGCCATCGGCCAATGCTCCTCCAACCCCAATTATAAAAACCGCACCATGTTCACGCGCTATCAGGTCTTCGCGATCTTTGGGCGAAAGGTCGGGGTAGCGCTGCCTTAGCTCCTCGGCATGAATAAAAGTGATAAAGGCGGGAAGGCGCTTTTTGAGCACCGGAAACTCCTTTGAAATATTCTCTTCGGCCCTCTTAAAAACTCTATAAATGCGCTTTACGGTACGTTTCAGATATTCAATGTGGCGGTCAGTTGGTTTAATCGCAACTTCCCAGTCCCACTGGTCAACATACACCGAATGCAGATTGGTCAATTCCTCATCGGGCCTCAGGGCGTTCATGTCGGTATAAATGCCACGGCCAGGTTGCATGTGCAGGGCTGCAAGTTTCATGCGCTTCCATTTGGCAAGTGAGTGCACCACTTCTGCCCTTCTTTCGCCCATATCGCGTATGGCAAAAGATACCGGCCGCTCCATTCCATTCAAGTCGTCGTTGATCCCAAGGCCCGAAAGCACCACAACAGGGGCGGTAACCCGCTGCAAATAAAGCTCATCGGCAAGGGCTACCTCAAAATAGTCTTTAAACCGCTTAATGGCTTTTTCGGTGGTCAGCACATCGAGTGCCGGCCGATAATCGGTTGGAAGTTTTAGTTTGCTCATATTGTATTGCCAATTTAATTAATTCAAAAAAAAAGGCCTCCCGCTGCGGAAGGCCTGAAGATATTTCAATTACGCTGATATCCTTAAGCAAATACCTCCCGCTTTAATCCGGCAACCGGATTAAAATTATAATTGGGGTTATTTAAGCTTTGGCCGAAAACCATTTTTTCAAAAGCATTGTTGAAAGTGCAAACATAATAAAAGTTTTAATTCCGCTTCGATTTTTTTCAAAATGACAAAAATGCCAGTATAGGAAGAAGAAATACCAGCCGACGCGGAAATTTGCCCTAACTTTACCCACTCAATTTTTTACCAAATTATCAATTATGATAAATAAAGAAACCCTCGAGATTTTGCGCAACGAGCTGTCGGTAAAAGCGAAAAACGGCATTGATTTTACCCTTGCAGCCAGCCTGGTATGGTTCGCTATTGCACTGGTATGGACCCTTGAAACCACAGCCTACAACAAATCGGCACTCACTTTCATTGGTGGGGGTATTATGCTTCCGCTTGCCTTTGGCTTTTCCAAAATCCTTAAAACCACCTGGACCATTAAGCAGAATCCGATTCAGCCGCTTGGGCTCTGGCTCAATTTTGCCCAGGTGTTCTATTTTCCATTCCTGATTTTTGCACTGTTACGCATTCCCGATTATTTTGTAATGGTCTATGCCATAATTACCGGGGCGCATTTCTTCCCTTACTCATGGTTTTACAACAATTGGTTTTATGCCATTTTTGCCGGCATCATCAGCCTGGGCACACTTATTCTGGGTCTAACACTGCCCGCTGAAAAGTTCTTCTACATACCTTTATTCCTGAGCATTTGTCTCATTCTCCTATCGGTATTGCTTTACCTCGACACCAATAAGAAACTGCCTTAGCCATGAAAATGAATTATGACTTTATTAAAATCCGAAAGGATTTTGGAGTAACCCACCGAAAAGCATATTTTCAAAGTGCGGGCATGTCGCCAATTCCCCGTAAGGTGCTGAAAACCATTTGCAAATCGTATGAGAAGATTTACCTGCATGGCGATGAATTTTGGCCGCAGGACCTGGAGCTGGTGGGCGATTTGCGCAAAATGCTGGGCAGGCATATAAACACTGATGGCCAAAATGTACAATTTCTGCACAACACCTCACTGGCATTTTCATTGGTTGCGCTTTCGCTAAAAAGAACTTTTGGCAACGACATTAATCTTGTATCACTCTGGGATGAGTTTCCGGCTACCACAGTGCCTTTCGAATACCAGGGCATCAAAATAAAATATGTTAAACCCAGTCAAGGGCGCTATGAGGTTGAGCAAATTATTGAGGCTGTTGATGAGCAAACCCGAGGCATAGTTTGCTCATTTGTGCAATATGGCACGGGTTTCAGGCTCAACCTTGAAGCCCTGGGCCATGCAGCCAAAGAAAAAGGGCTGCTTTTTATGGTAAATGCCACTCAGGGGTTCCCTATTTTCCCTATTGATGTTGAGGCAATGCACATTGATGTTCTTTGCGCTTCGTTGCACAAGTTGGGTTGTGCAGCCCATGTGGGCACATTGTTTTTTACCGCTCCCGCTTACCGCGAAAGATTTAGAGCACCTATTGCAGGCTGGCTTTCAGTATTGCCCCCTCCCAACGATTTTATCCCCACGGCCAAAGGCGAACCACTGCAAATACACTCTGATGCAAACCAATATTGTTTCGGAACAATAAACCTCCAGGCGCTAATTGGCTTAAAAACAGCCTTTGAATACATGGGAAAGATTGGTTGGGAAAACATTCGCATTTATATAAATATGCTAATTGCCAGGGCTATATTTAAACTTCGGCAGATACCCGAAGTGGAGATTATAAGCCCGCACAGCCACCCGCACGAACAATCGGGCATTATCAGTTTTAACCTGAGCAACTACAACAATGCCCAATGTGTGGAATTTCTCGAAAAAAAGGGAATTATAACTTCATTGAGGCAAAACAATATAAGGATATCGTGCAATTTTTTTAATAACAAAAGAGATATTGACAACCTGGCCGAAGGCTTACTCGAATTTTTTGAAACGGCCAAAAGTCCAGCCAAAATTTAATGCAGCGAAAACGGATGCCAATCCTGGACGGGGACCTAATTTCAAACCGGCCTCCTGACCTTACAATAATATGGCAGACATTTACTTTATTGCTTTTCCCCAGCAGGTATAACAGCGGGGTTTCAGGCCAACAAATCATAGGCAGCCTGGCTTACAATTTCCCAGGCCTGCTTTACATGCCTTTCTTCTGTTGCGCGCGAGCCAATGGCCAGGCGTATGGTATAATTGCCTCTTAGGCTGGTGTGGGTCATAAACACCCGCCCGTTTGAGTTTATTTTTTGCAAAAGCTCCTGGTTCAATTTATTCAGTTGTTCTTGCTTCATATTGCCAGGGTTTAGCCTGAAACACACAAGACTTAGATGCACCGGGGCCATTATTTCGAACCGATTGTCGGATCCAATCCAACTTTCAAAAAGCCAAGCCAACCTTACATGCTCACGCACCATTTTTTGTATGCCTTCAATTCCGTAGCTTCTTATAACAAACCAAAGTTTAAGTGCCCTAAACCGGCGCCCGAGCTGAATGCCCCAGTCGCGGTAATTCTTTACTTGATGGTCGGCGGAGGTTTTCAGGTATTCGGGATGGATCTCGAAAGTTTGTATCAGCATTCCCGGGTCCTTTACAAAATAGGCTGTGCAGTCGAAGTTGGTGAGCATCCATTTGTGCGGATTAAAAACAAAGGAGTCGGCATGTTCTGTTCCTTTCATAAAGCCGCGCAGTTCGGGCACCACGGCGGCGGTTCCGGCGAAAGCCGCATCTACATGAAGCCAAATGTGGTACTTTTTACAAATGGCAGCTATGGCATCAACCGGGTCCATGGCCATGCTCGAAGTGCTGCCCAGCGCGGCAACCACGCAGGCAGGCTGATATCCGGCTGCCTGGTCTTCATTAATGGCCTGCTCAAGAGCGACCGGGTTCATGGAAAAAGCGGAGTCGGTTTGAATAAAGCAAAGGTTTTCCTTGCCATATCCGGCAATCTTCATGCCCTTTTCTATGCTCGAGTGGGTTTCGGTGCTGGTATAAACCCTTAGTCTTTTCTGTATGCCTTTTTGGTTCGATTGCAGGTTGGTAGCTTTTTCGCGGGCTGTAAGCAGAGCGCAAAGGGTAGCGGTTGAGGCGGTATCCTGTATTACCCCGGTAAAAGTGCCGGGTAGCCCAATCATTTGCCGAAGCCAGTCTAATACGCGTTCTTCGAGCTCGGCAGCAGCAGGCGAAGTTTGCCAAATCATGCATTGAGCCCCCAAACCGGCTGTCAACAACTCGCCAAGCACCGAGGCCGGACTGTTGTTGGCCGGGAAGTAAGCCATCCAGCCCGGATGCTGCCAATGAGTAATGCCCGGCAAAATTTTTTGCTTAAAGTCGTTGAAAATATGATCTATAGACTCCGCCTGCTGCGGTGCAGAGGCAGGAAGCTGTCCCAGAATGTCGCCCGGTTTAACATTGGGTTTCACAGGGTAATTTTCAATATCCTCAAAATAATTGGCCAGCCAGTCAATAAAATCGTGGCCATATTTGCGAAAGCTTTTGGTGTCCATGGTCTGAAATTGTGTAAGATAAGTTTATAGGTAAGCTACCCATTCAAAATTATGATTTTTAAGTCAAAGCTGCAGGCAATCTGAAGGCCGTTTTTGGGGTCGCAAAGAATTTTTTCAAAACCACAACGGGCTTATAAATAGGCCGAATCAAAAGAGATTTATTTTTTCTCACGAACCAGACAAAATTGTTTTATAGCGGTTGTCAATAACAGCCAATATGCAGTAATTAAGACTATTACACAGTTGGCAGGCATTCTGAGCGCTCAAAAAATAACTGAGGCCACCTCCCTTCGGCAATTTTTGATTACTTTTGGATGCGTTTTTGGCAGATATGGTTTCAAAATCCTCCGGCAAAATGAGTTTAAACCTTTGACTACTCACCCCGGCAAGTGGATTGAAAGCATATTTTTTTTTGCCTTTAGCAAACCAAAAATGGCAAAAAAAGACTTCGGAAAATAAAAATTAACAAAACACATAAAAAATGTCTATTCAGCAAAAAACCCTTGATCTGAAAATGCGAATGCAAAAGGTGCTTTTGGGAGGTGGCCAAAAGGCTATTGAGAAGCAGGCAGCCTTGGGCAAGATGACCGCCCGCGAACGCATCATAGCTCTTCTTGATCCAAATTCATTTCATGAGTACGACCTCTTTGTTGAGCATGCTGCCCGCGATTTTGACATGGACAAGAAGCAGTTGCCTGGCGATGGCGTTATTACGGGCACTGGCACAATAGGTGGTTTCCCTGTTTGTGTTTTTGCCCAGGATTTTACGGTTGCAGGAGGTTCACTGGGATTGATGCATGCCCGCAAAATAACAAAGATTATGGATCATGCAATGAACCTAAAAATTCCGCTTATTGGCATTAACGACTCGGGCGGGGCACGCATTCAGGAAGGAGTAAATTCTCTTGCCGGATATGGAGAAATTTTTTATAGAAACACCCAAGCCTCCGGAGTCATTCCGCAAATTTCAGTAATACTGGGGCCATGCGCAGGCGGCGCCGTTTATTCTCCAGCCCTAACCGACTTTGTTTTTGTGGTTGATAAAATTTCGAAAATGTTTATAACCGGGCCAGAGGTAATCAAGTCGGTGCTGGGCGAAGAAATAAGCATGGAAGAACTTGGCGGGGCAAGGGTTCACAGCGAAATTACAGGTAATGCCCACTTTTTTGCCGAGAGCGAAGCCGAATGTTTTGACCAGATAAAAAGGCTGATGACCTTTATTCCCTGGAATAACACCAAAAAGGCCGATCAGTTTCCGAAAAAGGCACCAAAAACAAAAGAGTTTCGCATAAGCAATATTATTCCGACCGACCCCCGCGAACCTTACGATGTTCGAAAGGTTATACGCGCCATTAGCGACGACAGTGATTTCTTTGAAACTCAGGAGCTGTTTGCCGCCAATATAGTAATTGGTTTTGGCCGTATTAACGGGCAAACGGTGGGATTTGTGGCCAACCAGCCTCTGGTGCTTGCCGGAGTGCTCGATGTGGACTCTTCAGACAAGGCCGCCAGGTTTATTCGTTACTGCAACGCATTCAACATACCCCTGGTAACCCTGGTTGACCTTCCGGGTTATTTGCCTGGCATTGACCAGGAACATGCAGGTGTAATTCGCCATGGCGCAAAAATCCTCTATTCGTACAGCGAAGCCACCGTGCCAAAAATAACTGTTATTTTGCGAAAAGCATACGGAGGAGGTTATATAGCCATGTGCTCGCGACACCTGAATGCCGATTTTGTATTTGCCTGGCCTACCGCCGAAATTGCTGTAATGGGCCCCGAAGGCGCCGCCAATATAATTTTCCGGACAGAAATTATGAGTTCTGAAAATCCCGAAGAAACCAGGCGAAGCAAGGTAGAAGAATACAAACAGAAATTTGCCAACCCATACGTGGCAGCAGCCCACGGCTATATTGATGCCGTAATTGAGCCCGATGACACCAGGCGCTTTGTGGTACATGCCCTCGAAATTTCTTCGCAGAAATCTGAAAAAAGCCCCGAGAAAAAGCACGGGCTACCCCCATTTTGATACACCCATTTCGAAAATCAAAACCAAGGCTTTTTAAAAAAAAATTAAATACCTGTGAAATGGGATATAATAAGAAAACCGATGAATTAACTCAACATCAATTTGTTGATTTTGTGGTGGATGCCGATGTGTATAAAACTACGGTGAGCAAAAAATTTGCCCTTCGCAAGCCGTACGAAACACCGGATGCCCGAAAAATAACCTCGTTTATGCCCGGTACTATTCGCGAGGTTTTTGTTAATCCGGGGCAGGAAGTAAGCCAAAATTCAAAACTCTGCATACTCGAAGCCATGAAAATGAAAAACGTGATTTTATCGCCATTAAATGGAAAGATAAAAGCAATTAATGTAAGTACGGGCCAAATGGTACCCAAGAATTTTGTGCTTATCGAACTCGAATAATCTTTTAACCGAATTTGACCAATTTTGCTCTCATGCCTGCAGGGTTGCATGAGGACAATTTTTTAAAGAAATGCAATGGAATTGGTTTTTGCAAGCGGAAACGAACACAAACTTAAAGAAGTATCAAAAATACTCGGTAAAGATTTTAAATTATTGAGCCTGGGCGACATAGGCTGCCATGAAGAAATACCAGAACCTTGGCCCTCACTTGAAGAGAACGCCTTGGCCAAGGCACGTTTTGTTTTTCAGGGTTTCGGGCTCAACTGTTTCTCCGACGATTCGGGGCTTGAAGTTTCTGCATTGGGGGGCAAACCCGGGGTAGAGTCGGCTCGTTATGCCGGCCCTGAAAAAAACTGCCGCCTCAATATGCAAAAGCTACTGCAAGAACTGGAACACGAACCCAACCGTTATGCCCGGTTCAGGGCCGTAATTGCATTGATTTTAAATGGGCGCGAACACCTTTTTGAAGGCATGGTAAACGGCACCATTGCTTATGCCCCAAAAGGCAACAGAGGGTTTGGATACGACCCGGTATTTATTCCGGAAGGTTACTCATATTCATTTGGAGAGCTCCCCTTTGGTGTTAAAAACACTCTGAGTCATCGATACAGGGCCATTGAAAAAATGAGAGACTTCCTTTTAAAAATGTAAACCCCGCGAATTTGAATGCCCTTTAAAACCAACTGACCCCAGGCAGGTTTAACCAATGGCTTCACGAATTACTATTGAAAACAACTCTGTAATTGAAATACCCGCAAAGGCAGCCTGCTGAGGTACTATGCTTGCCTGCGACATGCCTGGAGTAATGTTAGCCTCCAGAAAATACAATACGCCTTTTGATAATATGTAGTCGATGCGGGCAATGCCTTTGAGTTCAAATTTTTCATAAAGAAATCCGGTTGTCTGCTGCACCTTTTCAATAAATTCTGCCGAAACTCTGGCTGGCGTAATTTCATCGGAAGCACCCTTGGTGTATTTTGCTTCAAAATCGAAAAAATTTGAACTTGTTTTACTTACAATTTCGGTAACAGGCAGCACCCTAACCTTTCCGCTTTGGGTAAATGCGCCGCAAGTTAGCTCTGTGCCCTCAATATATTCTTCGACCAGCACTTCGTTGTCGTGCAAAAAGCCTGTTTCTATTGCCGCAATCAATGCTTGCTCATTCCTTACGAAGCTTGTGCCAAGGCTCGACCCGCCCTTATTGGGTTTAACAAAAACCGGGAGATTTACCTTTGCGAGCACTTGCCCCAGCGAAGGCATCTGGCTTTGCCTGAATTTAACCGAACGGGCTACAGCAACGCCCCAATGTGCAACAAGCTGGTTGCAGAAATACTTGTTGAATGTTAAGGCCGAGGCTAATAAACCCGAAGTAGTGTAAGGAATACCCAACAGTTCAAAGTATCCCTGCAACCTTCCGTCTTCGCCCGGAGTACCGTGTATGGTTATGAAAGCACAATCAAAACTGATTTTTTCTCCAAAAGGGCTGATGGAAAAATCGTTTTTGTCAACTGGAAACTCCTGGCCGTTGTCGGCAAGGTACACCCATTTGGATTTATTGACCAGGATGGTGTAAACTTCAAAAAGAGTGTGGTCCATGTGTTTTTTGATCATGCGGGCGCTCTCAATGGAGATAACATATTCGCCTGAGTCGCCTCCGGCAACAAGTGCAATATTTTTTTTCATTGCAGAAGATTCTTAAAATCAGTAATTTAGCTGGTGGGTTAGGTGGGGTGTTGCCAATTGCAAAACCCAAAGCAAACTTAAGAAAAAAAGGGCAGGGAGGCCCGGGCAATTAAAATCGCATTTTATTAGTATTTTTACAGTCAAATAATAGCTTTATAATGAGTTTCCGCGAATTTATAAAAAGCAAGCGTTTTGTGCGCCATTTGCTTTTGGCCGTTGGTGCCGGCATAGTAATTATGTGGGTAGCCCTCAGATTGCTCGACGTTTACACCCTGCACGGGCGCACCATTACCGTACCTGATTTGACTGGCCTTACCGAGAATGAAGTATCTACAGTTGTCAGAAAGATGAATCTGAGGTATGTGGTAAACGACTCAATTTTTGATGATTTTCGGCCCAAAGGCACCGTCGCTGCCCAGGATCCGGTGGCCGGCTCAGAAGTAAAAAAACGCCGCACCATATACCTTACAAAGGTAGCTGTATTGCCCGAAATGGTACCCATGCCCGACCTGATTGACCTGTCGATGCGCCAGGCCCTGGCATTGCTCAATGCTTACGGGCTTAAGGTGGGAAATATGGAATACCGCCACGATATTGCACAAAATGCCATTTTGCAGCAAAAAATCAATTCAGGGGTCATTGAACCCGGAACCCTTTTAGAAAAAGGCACTGCCATAGACCTTGTAATTGGACGTGGCCTGGGCGAAATGAGCGTTGCAGTGCCTGTTGTTATTGGCATGACCCGAACCGAAGCCATTGCAGCCCTCAATGCCGTGTCGTTAAATATTGGAGAGGAGCAATTCATTGACAGCCAAAACGATAACCCACGGGTGTATCAACAAACGCCCGATCCCACCCAAAGCAGGCTGTTTCTGCAGGCCGGCAGCGCCGTAAACCTGGTTTACCGCTCAGGTACGCGATTCGATTTCGAACAACACATAGCGAGTATTTCAACGGTTTCTGTCCCATTTCTTTTTGGAAAAACCCCCGATGAGGTACTGCAAACCCTAAGCGAAAATTCACTTGAGTTGGGCAATGAAACATTCGAAAATAACGTTTCAAGACAAAATGCACGGGTTTACCGGCAGGAGCCTGACCATAACCAGGATGCCCTGATTAGAAGGGGGGCAAAAATTGACGTTTGGTACCGTTCAATCGATCAGTTTTAAATTTGTTGAGGTAAATGAATGCAATCCATTAGGGGCGGCAATACAGAAAAAAGGGATTTAATGAAAAAAATCGTTGCTGTTTTCGTGGCATGGCAGTTTTTGTGCGCAGCAGTTTCGGCCCAGGAAGTTCTCCTTCCGGTGCTGAGCAACCCGCAGAAAATAATGCATGAAAAGGGCGCTGTTGAAAAGTTGGCCCAGCCGGTTGTATTACAGCTACCCTTTCGCGAAGATTTTTCTTATGCTGGCCCTTACCCCGACCAAAGGCTATGGGCCGACAGTTTTGCATTTGTAAACAGTAGTTTTGGTCTTCATCCAAAAACGGTGGGAGTGGCTACATTCGATGCCCTCAACCAGCACGGACGCATTTATGAGGCCGCCAGTGAAAGCGCCTATCAATTTGTAGCCGATCACCTCAGTTCGCACCCCATTGCACTCGGCAGCCTTAACCCTGCCGATTCGGTATTGCTCACTTTTTATTATCAGCCTCAGGGTTTGGGTAGCCCACCACGGCAACGCGACTCGCTGGTGGTAGAATTTTTGAAAACGCCTGGCTTCTTGATGCAAAATGAGGTGGGGCAAACAGTTTGGGTGCCCGATGTGTGGCAGTCGGTCTGGAGTGCCGAAGGCGAAACACTTTCCTCCTTTTCAGGAAATCAATTTCCTTATTTTAAACGGGCAGCTATTTTTATTACCGACCCGGTATTTTTTCGCAACGATTTTAGGTTCAGGTTTAAAAATTATTCGAGTTTCGCACTTCCAACGGCAAAAACCCCCGACAACATGGCGGGCAACAACAATATTTGGAACATTGACTATATTTTTCTTGACCGCAGTCGTAGTAAGCTTAGCACCACTTACTTCGATATTGCCTTTGCGGCCCCCGCCCCTTCCATTTTGCGAAACTACACGGCAATGCCTTGGTCGCACTACATTGCAAACCCGCCTTCGCAACTCAAAAGCAATTTTGAACTGAGCATAACCAACCTCGGAAGCATTGTTTATAATTACGTTTACCGTTACTTTATTCAGGACGAGCAGGGCATAAACATTCGCACCTACTCGGGAGGCACCTGGAACATAGCCCCCTTCAGCCAGGACGGCTATCAAAACTATCAGCCACATTCCCGGCCCATAGTTATAAGCAATCCGTTGCCCACTGCCCCAGCACCTGAGCGCGCATTCAGAATTATACATGTTATTCGCGAGGGGTTGGCCGGAGACAACCTCCAGCGCAACGACACCATTGTCTTCAGGCAAGTATTCAGCAATTTTTATGCATACGACGATGGGGTGCCCGAGAGTGGTTACGGCCTGGTAGGGAGAAATGCCAGAGGCGCATACCGGTTTGTGCTTAGCAGACCCGACACCCTCAAAGCCGTACAATTCTTTTTTAACCGAACCCTTAATGAAAGCAACATCAGGCAATTTAACCTTATGGTTTGGAGCAACCTTGACCCCGAGCAGATCATTTATGAGTCAAAAGCTCTTACTCCTGCCTTTGGGCCGGGACTAAACGGTTTTGCAACCTATACGCTCGATAATCCCTTGCCGGTTTCGGGAACCATTTTCGTAGGCTGGAAGCAAATTGCCGAAGGGTTTTTGAATATAGGCTATGATGCAAACAGCAATGCCGGCCAAAACATTTTTTTTAATGTGGGCAACGAATGGATGCCTTCAATATTTCCAGGAGCCCTTATGATCAGGCCATTTTTCGGAATACCTGGCCAGGCCATGTCGGTAAACGACACACAACCAAACAACCATTCAACAAGCATTTACCCCAACCCGCTCAGCGGAAACATTTTACAAATCAGGGTTGACGAAAACCAAATCAGCCCTATTGGGTTAATGATCGAAGTTTTTGACATGCATGGGCGCAGGGTCTTGTCAAAGGAGTTTTCAAATACCATCGACCTAAGTGGCCTGAGTAACGGAATTTATATTTTGCGCCTAACACACCCGCAAAGTCACAGCAGTAATTCGAACCGTTTCATTATTGCCCGCTAAAATTATTTCTGATGATTGATGATAAAGACCTTCCGGCAGAAGAAAGCCCGGAGGAGGAAAGCGAGGAGCAGGAGCTTTTTGAGCACCACCGTTTTGTAGTTGACCGTGGGCAGGGATTGCTTCGCATCGACAAATATGTTACAGCCCGTATTGAAAATGCAAGCCGCAACAAGGTACAGGTAGCAGCAAGGGCCGGTAACATTCTGGCAAACGAGCAGCCTGTTAAGCCAAATTACAAGGTAAAGCCAGGCGATGTAATAAGCATTATTATGGCTTACCCGCCACGCGAAATAGAGCTTATTCCGCAGAATATACCTATCAATGTTCTTTATGAAGACGATGATTTAATTGTTATAAACAAGGAGGCAGGGCTGGTGGTGCATCCCGGGTATGGTAATTATACCGGCACATTGGTAAATGCGCTTGTTTACCGGTTTGGCAACCTTCCGCGGCAAAACAACGAAGATATAAAACCTGGTTTGGTGCACCGCCTCGATAAAAACACCTCGGGCATCATGATCGTAGCCAAAACAGAGTTAGCCCAAACCAGGCTTGCAAAGATATTTTTCGACCGCAAAATTGAACGCATCTACCACGCCCTGGTTTGGGGCGACCCGCCTGCCCAGGGAACCATTACCGGCCATATTGGCCGCAGTTTGAAAAACCGAAAGGTAATGGATGTTTTCCCAAATGGAGAATTTGGTAAACCGGCTGTAACCCACTACCGGGCGCTCGAACGCTTCGGATACGTAACGCTGGTTGAATGTAAACTCGAAACCGGCCGTACCCACCAAATCCGAGCTCACCTTCAGCATATTGGCCATCCATTGTTTAACGACGAAACATACGGAGGCGACAAAATACTGAAAGGAACTACATTTACAAAATACAAGCAGTTTGTTAGCAATTGCTTTGCAATAATATCACGCCATGCCTTGCATGCCAAAACCTTAGGCTTCAAACACCCCATTACCGGGAAGCCAATGTTTTTCGACTCGGCCGTTCCGGATGATATGCAACAAGTAATTGAAAAATGGCGAAACTATGCCATACACCGCCGCCTCGAAGAGGAAGAAAGCGGAGTAGATGAAACAGTGCCAGAAAAACCTAACAAAACCGACAATTTGAAACAATAAGACGCCGGAAAAATGCCGTCGTTTTTTTCTTTTTCAGAATCGCAGGTTTATGCCCGCCATAAAATGCCTTCCGGCCTGCGGAAAATACCCATCCTCAATTGCAATAAGGCCCTGATCGCCAACCACGCCCTTATATACCCAGGCATTGGTTACATACATTTCATTAAATATGTTGTTTACCTGCAATACAAGCTCAACCTCTCTGAACAATCCCGGACGAAGCACATAGTTAATGCGAATGTCATTTACCAAATAGCCTTTCAGCATTCTTTCGGTGCTCATTGTATTGTCAATATATTGTCTTCCTACGTGCTTGCTGCTCAAACTCACAAACAAATTGGTTAAAGGCTCAAATGTAAAAATGCTTGCAGCCACTACCGAGGGCGAAAAGGCTATGTCGGTATTGCGGTATTGGCGTACATCAGTTCCGGTTTGGTTCCAGTTATTGTCATAAGCATCTGAGTGCTCTACAAACAGGTCGATTTTGTTTCGGCTAAATGTAGCATTGCCCTGCCAGTGCAATTTTTCGGTTATTAAAATGCCTCCCTCCAGCTCAATACCTGCCCTATAGCTTTGGTCAATGTTGGCGCGCGAAAACCCGCCCACATCATTTATCTGGCCTGTCAGAATCAACTGGTCCTTGTAATTCATAAAGTACAGATTGGCACCAAACTTTGCACGTTTGCCTTTATGGCGGTATCCCAGTTCCAGATTTTGCATTCTTTCGGGTTTCGGCCGGCTGCCGGGCGAAGACTCGGTAAAGTCGCGTCTTACAGGCTCACGGTTGCCAATGCCAGCGAAGGCATAAATAGTACCTGTTGGGCTAACAGTCCAGTTTAATCCGGCCTTAGGATTAAAAAAATGGTATGTAACCTGCTGGTCAAGTTTAACCACTTCGCCAAGCACCCAGGCTGGGCCTTCAAAAGTATAGTCAACGCGGCGATACTGAAGGTCGGCAAACAGGTTCAGGCCCGAAACCAATTCAAAATTCACTTTTGCAAATGTATTGAAGTCGTTTTTTATAGCCTCATTATCATAGTACCGGTGTCTGATATTGGCATGCTGCGCAAAACTGGCCCAGATAATTTCTCCGAAATGATCGCCATAATAAGCGTTAAACCCACCTCCGAGGGTTAACGAAAGTGCCGAGAACGAGTTATAATTGAACGAATATATCATGCCTGCAAAGTCATTGTCGAGCCAACGCCTTCGAATCAGATCGCTGCGGCTTATTGTCTGCCCTCCAATTACCACATTTGGCAGGTTGTAGCGGCTGAAGCGTTCGTTTTGCCTGTATTGCTCATAGTAGCCCCTGCCTTTGGTGTAATGCAGCGAAAGGTTTGCAGTAAGGCCGTGAGTAAAAGCATGCGAAATGTGCAGCTGAAAGTGATCCTGCTGATAATTGTCTGTTTCATTATCATAAAATTGCTCATTTCCCTGGTTGTCGGTAAACCGCCCTGCAGGGTTAAAGGTGCGGTTAGTTTCGAGCAGGTGGCCGGGCACTCCGTACCATGCCTGGTAGGTTTTTTCCTTTCCTGAAAAAGAAATCGCCTTTATTACCGTTTTTTTGCCGAAATATCCGCCAGAGAGGTAAAATGAACTCAGGTCGGAGGTTGCCCTGTCCACATAGCCATCTGAGGTTATTTTCGAGAGCCTTCCATCGAAGGCCCATTTGCCATTGAGCAGCCCTGTGCCAAAGCTGGCCGTGTTTTTAAAAGTGTTGAACGACCCGAATGAACTTTCGATTTCAGCATATTGGGTTTGGCGCAAGCCTGTTGTCTGCAGGCTTATGGTTGCTCCGAATGCACCTGCACCATGGGTGCTCAGGCCTACTCCGCGCTGCACCTGCATATTATTGACCGAACTTACAATATCGGGTGTGTTAACCCACCATACTCCATGCGATTCGGGGTCATTCAGCGGAATCCCGTTTAGGGTTATGTTAATGCGGGTATCATCGCTTCCGCGAACCTTCATCCAGGTATAACCCACTCCGGCACCGGCATCGGAACTGACAATTACCGAGGGTGTGAGACTGATTAAAAATGGCAGATCCTGCCCAAGGTTACGTTTCGACAGTTCTTCGTCCGAAATATTGGTAAATGTAGCAGGTGTGCGGCCATCGGCCCGCAAACCCACCACAACCACTTCGCTGGCAAGAGTGGCAGTGCGCTCCATACCAATCTCAACGGGCCCCGAATGCGGCAACTCAACACTGAGTTCGATAGGCTCATATCCCAAATAGCTTACCTGAAGGGTAGCCTTTCCGGCGGCGATGTTGTCGAGTGTAAACCTACCCTGTGCATTGGCAAAAACACCTTTAAAAGTGCCCTTTAAAACAATGTTGGCCCCGGGCAGGGGCGTTTGGTCGGCCAGGTCAAAAATACGCCCTTCAAGCCGATGCTGGGCATAGCCAATCAATGGCAAAAACAGGCCTAAAGCCATTGCCAGAAATTTTTTTCTCATTTTACAATTTATTTTTCTGTTAAACATTGAGCGGAAAATAGAGGCAAAAGCCCGCTCTTTGTTTACATCCCTTCCCTTCGCCGGCATTACCCGTAGCAGGTTCAATGGGTATGATCTCAGCCCGTCGTTTTGGGCACCCCTATTCTATGAAAAGCATGACAAAGCTAACAAATAAACCTCAAACTGGCAACCATTTTTTTTAAACCAGATAGTACATACATAATAAATTAGGCCATGCAAACATAAATTCATTATTTTGCAAAAAAATCAACCATGAAACGAGCATGATTCGTAAAACACAAACAAGGATGAACCGAAGTTCAGCGAAGCAAAAATTCTTCATGCGAGTTCCATCCGACCTTAATTTAAAAATTATTTACGGATGAAAATTATTATTATTAACGGGCCAAACCTGAACCTTTTAGGAGTTAGAGAAACCTCGGTTTATGGTAATGAATTTTTTTTAGACTACCTCAATAAGCTAAAGTCAATGTTCCCGGAATTTCAAATCGATTATTTTCAAAGTAATATTGAGGGCGAGCTAATCAATAAGGTTCATGAGACCGGCTTTTCTTACGATGGCATAATTCTGAACGCCGGAGGTTACACACATACAAGTGTTGCGCTGGCTGATGCCATTGCTGCCATAAAAGCTCCGGTAGTGGAGGTGCATATCTCGAATATTTTTGCCCGCGAAGATTTCAGGCACCGTTCAATCATTGGCCCACATTGTGCTGGCTGCATATCGGGTTTTGGCCTGGGTAGTTACCAGTTGGCCATTCAAAGCTTTATGAAGCTTTAATTTTTTTGTTTTTCACTGCGTCGTCCAAAGATTAGGTCGCTGAAGTACTTTTTTTGCATAAGAAAGTGTGCAAAAACGATGCTTCCTTTGTACATACCGGGGTGTATTTTTTTCGAAACGCCTTTCGATTGCTTGCATAAGTACCCAAAAGATTTTTGGAAGGCCAGGTGGGCTTTAAAAACGGCCAGGGCATCGCCCTTATTTCCTCCGGCCAAAAACACCAGGGCTGCCAACGTATCGAGAAAAAGGCGCAAGGGCAACAGTATAAGAAAATACCTTGCAGGCATATTTTTGGCAAGCAGCCACAAACTGTTACGAAAATTAAGGAAGGTTTTGAAAGGACTTGATTTTGGCAGGGTACCTCCCCCGACATGAAAAACCTTTGAATGTGGCACCACAGCTATTTTAAACCCCAGGTTTTGCAAGCGCCAGCACAGGTCAATTTCTTCCATGTGTGCAAAAAACCGCTCATCGAAGCCCCCTGCTTCCCAAAAGGCTTTGGCCCTGACAAACAGGCAGGCTCCAGTTGCCCAAAATACATTTACCGGATTGTTGTACTGCCCAAAGTCAGTTTCGAGGGTTTGAAATATGCGGCCCCGGCAAAACGGATAGGCCAGCAAATCGATAAATCCGCCTGAAGCGCCGGCATACTCAAACATCGATGGCTGGTTCCACGACAGAATTTTGGGCTGAGCCGCAGCCACCTCAGAATGAGCCTCAAGGTATTCAATCACAGGTTCTATCCAACCTTGCCCCACTTCAATGTCTGAATTAAGAAGTACATAATAACTGGCTTCAATAAATTTCAGAGCGGCATTGTACCCACCTGCATAGCCAAGGTTTTCTTTAAGCAAAACAAGCTCAAGTTCAGGGTATTTACTCCTCAGGAAAGAAACCGAACCATCGGTTGAGGCATTGTCGGCTATTACAATATTTGCCCATTGGGGTTTGCTTGCAATAACCGAAGGCAGAAACTTTTCCAGAAAACTTTTTCCGTTCCAGTTTAGAATAACCACCGCCACCCTTTGAAATGCCATATCTTCAATCAAATAATACCCTAACTAATTCATCCACAAACCCCTGTAAAATTAAGGTTTTTATACAGCAGGCAACACAGAAAATTTTGTTCAGGCAAAGAAAATTTTTGTACTTTTGCCGCGGAGAGATGGCAGAGCGGTCGATTGCGGCGGTCTTGAAAACCGTTGAGGGTAATACCTCCGGGGGTTCGAATCCCTCTCTCTCCGCCAAACAAAGGCCTTGCACAGCAGTGCAGGGCTTTTGTATTTAACAAAAAAGCCACTTTCGTGGCCTTTTTGTTGTGTAAATGCTAAATTAGAAACAGAGGTTTATCAATAAATGATTCGTAAATTGGTCGGAGGCGGTCGGTATTATAATGCTTTGCCACATCGACCAGTTTTTTTGAACTGGTAACAATATCTACAGGCATATTATCGTACCTGCCGTTTTTAAGGATAATAAGCCTGCCGTGAATTCCTTTTAGTATAAGATCGAGGGCAAGGTTTCCGTAGGCCATAGGCACAATGCTGTCGATGGCATCGGGATCGCCCGAACGCACCAGATAGCCAAGGTGCTGGTTAATGGTTTCAATTCGCCGGCCATTATTAAACTGGGGGCTTAGTTCCTTTATTTTGGCCGACACGGCATCGCCAATACCTCCCAGTTTGGCATGCCCGAACATGTCGCGCTCAAGGTTAGAGAACATCATATCAATGCCTTCAAATGAAGCCCCTTCAGATACCAACACCACAGAGTATTTGCTTGGGTGCTTTTTACGATCCTGCACAAGTAATTCGGTAAGGTGCTCTATTTTAAATTTGTATTCGGGTATTACGCAGCGGTTTGCTGCGCCTGCCATGGTAGGCAGCAGGGCAGTAAATCCGGCATAGCGGCCAAAAACATCTATTACCAAAATGCGTTCGTGCGAGCCGGCCGAGGTCCGCAAAAGGTTGGTCATGTGTATGGTGCGGGTTACACAGGTACTGAAACCTATACAATAATCGGTACCCGGAACGTCGTTGTCCATGGTTTTAGGAATGGCCACCAGCTTAACCCCTTCCTGGTACAAGCGCACGGAGTAGCTCAGGGTGTCGTCGCCACCTATGGGAATTAAAAAATCGATGCCAAGAAAATCGAGATTTTTAAGCACTTCCGGAGTGAGGTCGTTAATCTCAGCATTGTATTTATCTTTAAAAGCATCTGGCACATGCTTTAGGGGGACGTGGCTGGGGCGGGTACGCGAGCTGTGCAGAAAGGTACCTCCGGTTCGCCCGGCCCGGTTTACAATGTCTTCGGTCAGCTCAAGATAGTTTTCGCTGTTATCTGCTTTCTTGTCGCGAATCACTTCCATGATTCCGGCCCAGCCCCTGCGAATTCCAATTACCCGGTAGCCTTCACGAAGGGCACGGATGGTTACGGCCCTGATAGCGGGGTTAAGGCCGGGCACATCGCCACCGCCTGTCAAAATACCAATGGTTCCTTTAATTTTGGGTGTTGTCATTCTTCTGTTTCTCAATATAGGTTAAAACTTGCAGCCGGATGCCTCCTGGAAAACACCTTTTGCACCAATTAAAGCATAAAATTATAAAAATCCTCTGCTTTGCCCAATGTTTTTTGTTTTTTGATTATCCAGGCGGTTTAAGTCCCTTGTAATTCAAAAGAAATTAAGTAGGTTTGCCAATACAACCTATATTTATGCAGACTTATGGAAAATTTCATTTTATACAATCCGGTAAAATTGCATTTTGGAGCAGGAGTATTAAAAAATATTGCGAAAAATGCTTCCGCCTATGGCAACAAAGCCTTGCTGGTTTACGGCAAAGGTTCGGTTAAAACCAACGGCTCATATCACCAAACCATTGAAAGCCTTAAGGCTGCAAGCATTGATGTGATTGAATACGATGGCATAAAGCCAAACCCAGTAATTGAGGATGTGGATGCGGCAGCCGACCTCGGGCGCAGGCATAATGTTGACATGATTGTGGCTGTTGGAGGTGGCAGTGTAATTGACAGCGCCAAGATTATTGCCATTACAATACCTGTTAACCACTCGGGATGGGAGTTTTTGGATAGTGAAAATAAGCCGGTTAATGCAATTCCGCTACTGGCAGTATTGACTTTGGCTGCCACCGGAACCGAAATGAACTGCTTTGCAGTGGTTCAGAATGACGCCACACAAAAGAAAATTGGATATGGGCACAATTTGATTTATCCAAAACATAGTTTCCTTGACCCCTCCTTTACCTTAAGTGTGCCGGCCAATCATACTGCCTTCGGCATTGTTGACCTTTTGGCCCATTCGCTCGAGGCATGGTTTGGGAAGGGCGATGCGAGCCTTTCAGACCGCTTTATTATTGCCATTATACAGGAAGCCCTAAAATTTGGCCCTGATCTAATGAACAACCTGAATGATTATATACTGAGGGCCCGCATAATGTATGCAGCAACTTGCGCATTAAACGGAATGACCACTCCCGGCAAAAAATCGCAGGATTGGGGAGTGCACTCCATTGGGCATTGCCTTAGCGTAAAATGGGACATTGCTCACGGCGCATCGCTATCAATTGCTTATCCGGCCTGGCTTAAACTGCAAAAAGAGCGAATACCCCACAGAATTACCGAACTTGGATATGCGCTATTTGGCTGCAACAACCCCGAAGATACAATTTACAAACTCGAATACTTCTTCAGGCTTCTTGGATGCCCGGTACACCTATCGCAAGCAGGCATAAATTGCACCGAAAACGAAAAGAACGACCTCCTCCGGATTATGTCGTTAAATAAGGTAAATGGCCTCCATCATAAGCTGACTGATGCCGATTTTAATTTTCTGATTGAAGCAATGCGCTGATAACCCAAACAAAAGTTTTGTTTCATTGTTTTGTTGTATGCGGGGTTTGCCAAATTGCAAGGCCCACTCACTTAATTATTTTGGGAAGGGTAAAATCTGAATTTCATGAAACTTCTTATTGGTTTTTTATCCGTGGCCCTGGGAGCATTCGGTATTAATTTATTCAATATACCAGAAATGGGAAAAATGTCAGAAATAAATCATAGTAACGCCCCTTTGTCCGAAACGGCCACCTTTGGCGGCGGATGTTTTTGGTGCACCGAAGCTGTTTTTCAACGCTTAAATGGCGTTTACAGTGTGGAGTCGGGCTATTCGGGCGGAAAAATTTCAAACCCGACTTATCGCGAGGTTACCAGCGGAATGACTGGCCATGCCGAGGTGGCGCAAATCCGATTCGACCCCGAAATTATAACCTACACGCAATTGCTTGAGGTTTTTTTCAAAACCCACGACCCAACAACACTTAACCGGCAAGGGGCTGATACAGGCACCCAATACAGATCGATAATTTTTTATCACAATTCATATCAGAAAGAAGTTGCCGAATATGTAAAAAATGCACTGATTAATGAAAAAATCTGGGATGAACCTATTGTAACCGAAATTACTGAATTTAATGCCTTTTACAAAGCCGAGGACTACCACCAGAATTATTTCAAAAGTAATCCCTCGCAGGCATATTGCCAATTTGTAATTGTACCCAAGCTTATGAAACTTGAAAAGCTATTTGGCCAGATGCTTAAATAAATAAAGGAGGTTAAAACCTCCTTTATTCCTGCTTTATTCAAGTGTTATTCTTTTATTTTTGGGGTATCTGACCAAGTATCTCATTATACGTTGCTGGGCTTCGGCAGGCTTAAGTTCGAGCCTCCATGTAACAAAACCGCGCTCCCTGTCAAATGACGCACCTGATATTTCCTCAGCAGTAACATCCATGTCATGTTGTGTTGATACTGGCAACTGATCCTGAATGTTGAGGGTAACTGCTGATCGCTTATTATTTCGGGCATTAATGCTCCACCCAACTGTTTCGGTAACCCGGTTTCCAAGCAGGCTCTGTCGGGTAAGGTCTTTTATTCGTTCGCGCCTAACCACAATATTGGGGTCATTGCCAAGCGATAATTCGAGGGTGTCGGCGGTAATGGCAGGATCAATAAATGTTTTTCCCATGTAAGTTCCCTCAAAAAACAGGTTGGCTTCGCCTGCCAAAAGTCCCAGCTCTTGCCATTGAGCTACACGGGCAACCAGAAACACATCAGTATTGATCTTTGGCACCACAAAGTATTCGAAAAGCGCGGGCAGGCTATTACGCTCCAGTTCCACCAAGCGCATTTCTCCGCCCGATGGCAGGTTGTGTGGTGTGGTAACAATAAATTTACGGGAAGTTCTTGCTTCAAACACCTGCACAAAATCTGCCGTGGACTGGGCAACAACAGGAGTTTGCAATTCCCTGATGGAAATATTGGCTTGATCGGTGGCCATTTCCATTGATTTTTGAAACCCACCCCGTAATGTGATAACTGTTTCTTGGTCAAACTGTAGAAACCATGGTAAAAGTACCGGTTTTATTCCAAATTGCCGTGGGTTTCCTGTTGAGAAAGTAAGCCGGGCATTACTCCAGTCTTCGCCTGTATTTTGAAAGGCGCTGGCCTTGAGCATTATTTCGAGGGGGCTGTCAATATCGGCAACCCTGATATCGTAAACAGGCTTCCATCCGGCATTAACTACGCTGTACCCAATTGTAAAAGTAGATGTTGCGGGTGCTGAAGCCGAAACCATAACCAAAATCTCGCCCACCTTATTCGTTACCCTTCCGTGCAGCTGTCCGAGCTGATGCCCAATGCGTTTGTGGCGTTCTTCGTCCCTTTCAACAGCCTGCTTAACTTTCAACCAGTTAGTTTTGATCTCTTGCAACCTCTGCCTGTGAAAATCGGCAGCGGCTCTGAGTTCTGCCACCTGCACGCCTCTATCCTTGCCGCCCAGCGACCGGTTGGCTGCCAAAAGGGCTTCCTCATCTTCATAAACCTTTAGCATAGCCCGGTTTAAATCCAGCCGGTTCTTATAAAACATAAGGCTATCCTCGAGCATACGCACCTGGTGGCTTAATTCGGGGCTGTCTAGAAAATTGCGCCTGAAATTTACCGATAATATGGTAAGCTGTCCGGTGGCTTTTACCTGAATGCCGGTTGGGTCAATATCGTGCGGCAGCTGCGTAAAGACGAGTTCGTTTATGCCGGCCGGAACCCTAAGTGAGGCCTCGCGGATAATTTGTGCCCCATTATAAAAAATAGTGGCCTCCTTCATTGCTGAGCGAACCTGCAACGACTGACCCTGAACTGCCAGGCCCAGGGTCATTACCAGAAATAATGCGGTACATTCTTTTTGCATCATAATGATTTTTTGGGGTTAATAAAATTTAGAAGTTATAAACCTGTTGAGTTCTCTTGAGCTGTTGCTAAAATGCAGGGCATTGTGCACAAGAAAATAGTTTTCAGGGTCAATAGCGTATCTGTATGCAAATTTTGCCAAATCGAGCCTGTTTGATTCGAATGAGAATAAACTCTTCAAATCACGCACCTGAACCGAACCCAAATGCGATGAAGCAATAACTTTGCGGGCTATTTCCACTCTGTTGCTTTCAAATCGGGTATTTTCGAGGGTAGCCATAAGGCTTGCAAAGGCCGCAGAACCCATAGCAACCGGAACACTTACCGCCCTTTGCACAGGGCGTGAAGAAGTATGAATACGAGCCCGACGCTCCGGGGTATGTACCGAGGCCAGATGGAGCACCAGGTTTTGCAGGTCAGTTACAACAAACCGGTGCCTGTGGTCAATATGGGCAACAATAAGTTTGCGGGCCGGAATGTTTATGTAATCGGCAAAAACAACCCGGGGGCCTCCAAGCACGAAAAAGCGCCCGTTGAAATACCTTTCGAACCTGACAATCTCCAAATAATGCCTGCCAGGACGCAAACCGGCAATGGTATATGAGCTCTGCAACTGATTGAAGCTATGGTTGCTAATGGTTATGTTAAACAAGGCCCCGTCGTGCAGCGAAATATTCAACTCCGATGGGTTCGGATGCGAGGCAGCCAGCCCAAAGGCCATACTCATTAGGGCGAAGGTGATCATTAGTTTTTTCATGGCGAGGTCCTCCATTTTTTTTTGAAAAACACTTCAACCTTCTTAAAACCAATTTGTGTGCCAGAAAACCCGACGAATTGGGAAACAGCAACTACCCCATGTCTAAGGCCTGGATTTTACCGGAATTTCGAGCAGCCAGGTTACAACGCTCATAATTATGCTAAATAATAAGGCCCACCAAAAACCATCAACTTCAAAACCTTTTATGAAATAGGCAGCCAATTGCACTATAAAAGCATTAATAGCCAACAGGAACAACCCTAGGGTAAGTATAGTTACCGGAATGGTCAAAATAACCAGCAATGGTTTTAACAACATATTGAGCAGTCCTAAAACAAAGGCAACCAGCAAAGCGGTGATAAAATCTTTTACAAGCACCCCGGGCAACAGGTAAGCAGTAATTAGCACTGCAAAGGCAGAGATAAAAACTTTTAGTAAAAAACTCATGGTAAATTTTAAATTATAGTTAGACATCCAGATTAAACAAGCAATATTTAACGGGCTATGGGCAATGGCATCCTGTTTGCAATAATAGCATTTTTATCGCAATAAATCAGGAATCTGATGCTTTGTCGTGAAAATTATGATTTCGGGAAAAAATACCGAAAAACAGCGAAAAGAAAAGAAAGAATGTGAGGCCAATCTGAAAGTCAATCAGGTTATTGCCAAACATTGCAACACAAACAATTACCAGCATAATATTAAATGGCAGGAAGCGGTATGCCTTGCTAATTTTGACAAAAACAAAGATAAGCCCGAAAAAGAGGATCAGCCCTGTTGCTCCAAGCATAAGCAAAATTATCAGAGGCTGGCTGTGGGGTTTCATTTTGTAATTTTCGAGCGGAGAATTTATTTGTTGAAGGCCGTGTTCTATAGCTTCAAACACGTCGCCGGTTCCCCAACCAAAAACCGGATATTTAATAAAGGCCACCAAGGATGCCCTCCAAAGTTCAAGCCTTTGCGAAAAACTATGCCCGGTTGGATTGCCGGTTCTGGCATACTCATTAATTTCCCAAAAAGTTTGGTGCAATCTTACCATCACATTTGGCCACTGCACATACAGGTAGTTTGCCACACCGTTTTCAATTGCCGCAATATCATTACTATCGAGGGTGCTTAGGCCATCACGGTCTTTTCGAAGTCCTTTCGACGACAAATACCTCAGTAGGGTAACCCTGAGTTCCTGCCCCACAAAATCAAGGCTGTCGAAATTTAGTTTGCTGCGCTCATTCCAGGCTTCCCTTAACTCATTTTCGGCAATAAAGAAGTTCACGAAATGTCCATTTTCTCTTTGATTATTAGAAAAATCATGGCTGTAATGATTTCCGAGGGAAGTAGTTTCTGAAAGTGAGGCCTCATCAGGGTTTATGGCGCTGGCAACGGGTTTTGCCACATACCAGGCAAGGGCCACGGAGGCCGCCAGGCCAAAAAACAAAATCGAACCAAAAAAGACATTTTGCCAGGCCAATGGGGCAATATAGGCTTGTCGCAACAGCAAAAATGCAATTACAGCGGCCAGGCTAAATATGCTTGTCATTGAGCCGAGAGTAAACAAACTGATAAGTAACCAGGCCGATATGCCAAGGGAAATCCAAACCCATTTCCTGTTGAGGTTCATGCGCATTACCGTCCAGGGCAATAGAAAAATGGACAGCACAAGCATCATGCTTACATATATATGCGATATAAAAGGTGAAAGTTTTCGTGGATTGACAAATTCACTTCCCAAATAAACACCAAAACCAATAAAGGTAGTAGCCAATACCCCAAGAACAAACATCACGAGCAATGCATTGAGCCTGCATAGGGGCAAGGGGCGGCTCGAGGCGAAAACAAATGTAAGAGTTAGCAGCGGAAGCTTGTTTTTTAAGTCGTAGCCTATTCCATAAGACAGGTTGGATGTCCAAAATATGCCTGCAACATAAATAAGGTAAACAGAACTTAAAATCAGGGCCGGGCGATTGCTAAAATAACGGTTCATTTTTTCGCGAAATTGCCCCTCGGAAAGCCAGTTTATGGCCATTAATATTTGGGCCACGCTTACAAAATAAATAGAATTGGGCAGCGAAATTACCATGATGCAGATGCACCAAAAATAAACTATCTGAAATAAAGTTTCATTTTCACCTTTTGTAAAAATACTGCGGAGCATCTGGCTATTCATGCATTAATCATTTAAAACAATTGCATTTCAGAAACACCATCCATTATGGTTTCAATCCCAGGGTTTTATCGAGCCACGAAAACATTTTTTGCTGGACTTCCTTGCTACACATTTCTAAACTCTGAACACAAAGAAACTTAATCTGGTCATTCTGCTCGCAAAAACTGATTTTTTTGTCAATATAATTATGTGGTCGATTGTATGGCTGAACGTAGGCCAGGTCGGGGCTGGCAAAAAAATTGTTGCCTGCAAGCAATTCGATGTGGTGCACCAGGGCCACAAAGTTAAACTGGGTATGAAATTTAAACCTGTATGCAATGTTTTTTTTTAGCAAGGTCTGGTTTTTATAAAAAAAGGCTTCTATTACGCTGCGGTTCAGGGCAAAAGGCGTATGGCTAAAAAAGAAATACCTGTTTTTAAAACCAAGCTCATTGGCTGCAAGCCACTGAGCCAAATGGTATGAAGGCCGAGGCTGGTAATTTGCATTTTGAAGCGCATCTTTAAAAATCGCCAATTTAATTTTATCCCATAAAATTCTGATGGTGGGCTTTTTAAGCCATCGCCCCCTCAAAATTGGCCGCTCGGAAACAAACCAATCGGAAGGGCTTGTTTTTCTTATCAGAAAAATATCGTCGTTGAAATAAATAAATTTATCTGCCAACCCATTAATACGCCACATCATGCTTTCAATAGACCTGCTGCTAAAGGTTGGCAAAAATTGTTCAAAGCCCCTGAAAATCTCGCTGTGGTCAACAATTCTTACATCTTCAACTCTTTCTGGGAAATATTTATTTATATTCTCATGCAGTTTGGGATCCTGACCAGCTGTTATTACAAATATTTTTCTGACAAAGGGAGCAAAAGTTAGAATGGATAAAACGCTATAGCGGATTTCATTGATTGATGCAAATCGTGTGGGGTGCGCTCCGGGTATGGCGCTGCGTTTCTTTTTTTCTAAAAAAGGCTCCATCCTTTTCAGAAACTCGGGATCGCTCCCATCGACCCAGGCTAAAACAGCATCGATAGGATGGCTGTTTGCATCGGCTTTGGTTTCCAGCATTTTTTTTGGCATAAAAGTATGGCTTTTTATTATTTTTCGCAATTTTGCCCAGAACTTAAATCAGGTAAATGGCCAGCACCAAACCGGCAAAAATTGCCATAATTTCAATGCTCAGAAACGACGATTTTTTCGTTCGCAAGTGGGTTCAGTATTATGGCGAGCAATTTGGCCATGAAAATCTGTTTTTGATATTGGATGGACACGATCAGCCCCTGCCCGCAGGGCATGAATTAATAAATATAATCAGGGTTCCACATATAAATATGGGCAGGGCCCGCGGCGACCGCAACCGCGCCGACCTGGTTTCGTATATTGCCAAAGGGCTGTTTCAGAGGTACGATATAGTTGTTGGGCACGATATTGACGAGTACCTGGTGGTTGACCCCCGCTATGGCATTTCACTTAGCGAATATCTGCAGCACCCTATAAAGCGGGCTGCCGTTTCGGCCCTGGGGCTAGATGTGGGGCAGCACCTGGAAAATGAACGACCAATTGACCCCTCAAAACCATTTCTTGAGCAACGTAGTTTTGCACATGTTTCGGCCAGATATACCAAAGCCGTTGTTGCAACAAAGCCTGTAACCTGGGGTTCGGGCTTTCATCGCGTGAGGTGGAAAAATTTTCATATCGACCCAAACCTTTTTCTTTTTCATTTCGGGATGGTTGATTTTGCCATGGCCAACGGTAAACTTGAAGATCAGTCTTTGCTTAAGGCAGGCTGGACAGGCCACCTCGACCGCCGTTATCAGCTATTTGAACTGATTTTGAAAAAAGAACCGCTCGATGGCGATTCTTTCTTTTCAGTTGCACGCCGCAGGCAAAACCTCTTCAGGCCAATATATGCATTGAATAAGCCAGGAATGCTCAGCGAAAAGCCCATTATTAGAATTCCTGAGCGGTTCAAAACTGTAATTTAAATGTAAACACCCCACCCACATTCAAAAAAAACTGAACTCCATGACATTATTATTCAGGTTAAAGAAGTGCTACACAAAGTTCTGGTTTAATCTTAGCGCTTCTGAAAACCAATTGTTTTTATTGTATTACCGTCATTTTTACAGGCCGCGAAAGCATTCGCTCGACGAATTTATCAGCAATTTCTCCAAAAAAAAGCGCCAGGTTACTTTCCTGCAAATAGGTGCCAACGATGGGTTTGTTTACGACCCTTTGCACAAATTTATAAAGCGCGACAACTGGCGGGGCATTATGCTTGAGCCCCAGCCCGATGTTTATAGAGAGTATCTTGTAAAACTACACCGCAACAGACCCGAAATCACAACCCTGAATGCCGCCCTTGACCATAAAGATGGATATAAGCCTTTGTATAAACTAAGCATTAGCAACGAAAGGTGGGCCACCGGCCTGTCAACATTTAACAAGGATGTTTTACTCAAAAAGGTTGAAGACGGCAGCCTACTGAAACATATTAAAAGGCAAAGGCTTGTGCTGCCCGATAATCTGCCTGATGCAGTAGTTTCTGAGGAAGTAATGACCATAAGCCCCGAAACCCTTTTGGCCAAATTTGGTCAGGCCGGGTTCGATCTTTTAGCTATCGACACCGAAGGTTTTGATTTTGAAATTTTGAAAATGCTCGATTTAAAAAGGATTTCGCCACATATAATACTTTATGAAGAAGTAAACTTTGATAAAAAAACAGCCTCAGAATGCCGCAATTACCTGCAAAGCTACGGATACCATTGTCTGTCTATTAAGAAAGACGTGCTGGCAATAAAGGAAAGTATCGAAAAATAAATTGCCATGATTAGTGCGGCATAAGCGCCGAAAAACCAACACCCGATTAAATATTTTTTATCTTTGTGAACCAAAATTTTATCCTCATAAAACTACACTTTTACCCGCATTTATGAAAAAAATACAAATGGTGGACCTAAAGGGCCAATACGAGAAGTTAAGTCAGGAAATTGACAATGCAGTGCTGAATGTGATCCGTTCAACACAATATATTAATGGCCCCGAAGTAAAGTTTTTTCAGCAGGAGCTTGAAACCTATCTGGGGATAAAGCACGTAATACCCTGTGCCAATGGCACTGATGCGCTGCAAGTAGCCATGATGGCCCTCGACCTGAAGCCAGGCGATGAAGTTTTAACCACCTCGTTTACCTTTGTTGCCACTGTTGAGGTAATTGCCCTTCTTGGTCTTACTCCGGTTTTGGTAGATGTTGACCCGCTCACTTTCAATTTGGACCCCGGAGCATTGCGCAAAGCCATTACGCCAAAGTCGAAGGCAGTGGTGCCGGTACATCTTTTTGGGCAGTGCGCCGATATGGAAGCCATATTAGATATATCACGCGAGCACAACCTTTATGTAATTGAAGACAACGCCCAGGCAATAGGTGCTGATTTCCGTTTTGGCGATGGCACAACAAAAAAAGCCGGAACCCTTGGCACTATTGGTTGCACCTCATTCTTTCCCTCAAAAAATCTTGGGTGTTATGGCGATGGTGGGGCTTTATTTACCCATGATGACGACCTGGCCCAGCGTATGCGTGTAATAGTGAACCACGGGATGGAAGTTCGCTATTACCACGATTCGATAGGTGTAAACTCGCGCCTTGACAGCATACAAGCCGCCATCCTGCGCATTAAACTAAGGCAACTCGACCAGTATGCCCAGGCTCGCCGTGCTGCTGCCGATTATTACGACTATGCTTTTGCAAATAACCCAAAATTGCTTACCCCGAAAAGAGCCGGCAACTCAACCCATGTTTTTCATCAATATACACTAATTACACGCGATGTTGACCGGTTCGGCCTTCAGGAGTTCCTTCAGTCAAAAGATATTCCAGCTATGGTGTATTACCCGGTACCCATGCACATGCAAAAAGCCTATACCGACCCCCGTTATAAAGAGGGCGATTTTCCGGTAACGGAAGAACTAAGCCGATGTGTAATTTCCTTGCCCATGCATACCGAGCTTGATGATGAACAACTAAAATACATTAGCACCAGTGTGCTGGAATATGTAAACAAATAACTAAAACCAACAACACACCGCCATGGACCAAAAAGAGTACTTCAGCCACGAAACGGCCGTGATTGACCCTGGCTGCAAAATTGGGAAGGGCACAAAAATCTGGCATTTTACACATATAATGCCCGATTGCGAGCTTGGCGAAAACTGCAACCTTGGGCAAAATGTGGTTATTTCGCCGGGCGTGGTTTTGGGCAACAACGTAAAGGTGCAGAACAATGTTTCTATATATACTGGCGTCATTTGCGAAGATGATGTTTTTCTGGGCCCATCAATGGTTTTTACCAATATTGTTAATCCGCGAAGCGCTGTGGTGCGCAAGGACCAATATATTAAGACCCTTGTACGACGCGGAGCCAGCATTGGTGCCAATGCTACCATAGTTTGCGGAATCGAGATCGGCGAGTTTTCGTTTGTGGGCGCCGGCGCAGTGGTAATTCGCGATGTACCAGCATACGCACTCGTGGTAGGAAACCCCGCAAAACAAATTGGATGGATGAGTGAGTTTGGTCACAGGCTGAGTTTTGACAAAGATGGCCTGGCAATATGTCCGGAAAGCGCACAGAAATATTCTATCGAAAACGGTAAAGTCAGAAAATCAGAATAAGCATTATTAACTGGCATTGACCCTTCGCGGCTAAATAATAACGGCTGCAGATGCAATATTTTTTTTGAAATTTTTCTTTAAGTGAATACCAAAACAGATTATTAATGGAAAAACCCACCGATAAAATACGGTTTGCTGTGGTAGGCTGCGGGCATATTGGCAAACGGCATGCCGAAATGATTGTTAGGAATCCGGAATCGGAATTGGTGGCCCTTTGTGATATTAAACCCCAAAACCAACTCGGAATCGACTCATACGATGTGCCATTCTTCCTTTCAATCGAAGATCTTTTAGCGAGCAGCATCAACATTGACGTGTTGGTTGTGTGTACCCCTAATGGGTTTCATGCCTCGCACTGCCTCAAAGCCTTAGAAAAAAAGATGCATGTGGTTTGCGAAAAGCCCATGGCCCTGAACAAGGCCCAGTGTGAGTCAATCATATACAAATCGTTGCAGGTAAGCAGGCAACTTTTCGTGGTAATGCAAAACCGATACTCGCCTCCAAGTATTTGGATTAAGGAAATGATTGAACAAAAAAGGCTTGGCGACATTTTCATGGTTCAGGTTAATTGCTATTGGAACCGCGACCACCGCTATTATAAAAAAGGAAATTGGAAAGGCACGGCCGAGCTCGATGGAGGGACATTGTTTACTCAGTTTTCTCATTTTATTGACATAATGTACTGGCTTTTTGGCGATATTAAAGATATTCAGGGAATCTTTAACGATTTTTCGCATGCCGATCTTACCGATTTTGAAGATTCGGGCATGGTAGCTTTCAACTTTGTCAACGGCGGAATGGGATGCATAAACTATTCGACGGCAGTATGGGATAAAAACATGGAAAGCAGCATAACCATTGTAGGGAGCAAGGGCAGCATTAAAATAGGCGGGCAATACATGAACGAAGTTGAATACTGCCACGTTGATAACTATGCTATGCCCGAACTGCCTCCATCTGAACCCCCAAATGATTACGGCCACTATAAAGGCAGCGCTGCAAACCATCATTTTGTAATTCAAAATGTGGCAGATACCCTCAAAGGCCGCACTACCATAACCACCAACGCCCTCGAAGGACTTAAGGTGGTAGAAATTATTGAACGCATTTATGCTTTGCGCGATAACGCACTCAAAACCAACAATCATAAACCATAAAATATTTGCTACATGAGTATTTACCAGCAACTGCTCAACAAAGAAGCCACACTTTCGGTAATCGGACTGGGTTATGTGGGTTTGCCTATTGCCCTTGAGTTTGCACGAAAGATAAGGGTTATAGGCTTTGACATAAAGGAAGATCGCATAGAAATGATGCGAAACCGGATTGACCCTAGCGAAGAGTTGAATGCAGAAGCATTTGATGGCTGCGACATTATTTTTACGGCCGATGCCAACGACCTAACAAAAGCAAATTTTCATATTGTAGGGGTGCCTACCCCAATTGACAACCACAACCTGCCCGACTTGCGGCCACTCATGGCAGCGTCAAAATCGGTTGGCAGGGCGCTGAAAAAAGGCGATTACGTGGTATATGAATCTACGGTTTATCCCGGTTGCACAGAAGAAGACTGTATTCCGGTTCTTGAAGAGCTGTCGGGGCTGAAAGCGGGCATTGACTTTAAGGTAGGCTTTTCGCCCGAAAGAATAAACCCTGGCGACAAAGAACATACCATAACCACCATTACAAAAGTGGTTTCGGGCAACGATCAGGAAGCCCTCGACAATATTGCCAAAACCTACGAACTGATTGTAACGGCCGGTGTGCACCGTGCACCAACAATTAAGGTTGCCGAAGCCGCCAAAATTATTGAAAACACCCAGCGCGATGTTAACATTGCCCTGATGAACGAACTTTCGATCATTTTTAACCGTATGGGCATAAACACCTACGATGTGCTCGAAGCAGCCGGAACCAAATGGAACTTCCTGAAGTTTTTCCCCGGCCTGGTTGGCGGACATTGCATTGGGGTTGACCCTTACTACCTGGTTTATAAAGCAAAAGAATACCGCTACCACCCGCAGGTAATTAATTCTGGCAGGTTTGTAAACGACAGTATGGGCTTTTATGCTGCAAAGCAACTGGTTAAAAGACTGATTGCCGCCGGTAAAAACGTGCTAAATACTAAAGTGCTGGTAATGGGTGCAACATTTAAAGAGAATGTGGCCGACAGCCGCAATTCAAAAGTGGCCGATCTGGTAAATGAACTCAAATCATACGGGGTAAATGTAGAAGTAACTGACCCTTTTGCCAATGAGAAGGAGATTGAACACGAATATGGTTTTAAACTGGTTAAAAACCCTGGCAACAACTATGATGCAGTGGTTGTTGCTGTAAACCACGCTCCATATACCAACCTTACTGAAAATGACCTGAAAAATTATATGCAGGGCACCAAAAACCCCATTCTTATTGACATTAAGGGTATTTTTCGCAACAAAGTCAAAGACCTGACTTACTGGAGTTTGTAATACAAGAAAATACAAATAATGCAAAATGTGCTAATAACCGGAGGTGCCGGATTTATAGGTTCGCATGTGGTAAGGCGCTTGGTAAACAATTACCCTCAATATCGCATTTTTAATTTAGACAGCCTGACCTATGCAGGCAATTTGGCCAATTTGACCGACATTGAAAAAAAACCGAATTATTTATTTATAAAGGCCGATATACTCGATGCGGATACAATAAACCGGCTTTTCGAGGAGAACAATTTTGACATTGTGCTTCATCTTGCTGCCGAATCGCATGTTGACCGCTCCATATCCAATCCTCTTGAGTTTATTTACACCAATGTGGTTGGCACGGTAAACCTGCTTAATGCGGCTCGAAAAACATGGAGGCACCCATTCAACGGGAAATTGTTTTACCATATAAGCACCGACGAGGTATATGGTTCTTTGGGAAATGAGGGGATGTTTACCGAAACCACCCCTTACGATCCGCGCAGTCCCTATTCGGCCTCAAAGGCTTCGAGCGATCATTTTGTCAGGGCTTATCACCATACCTATGGCCTGCCCTTTGTTATTTCAAACTGCTCAAACAACTATGGGCCAAACCAGTTTCCCGAAAAACTCATTCCTCTTTTTATCAATAATATTATAAACAAGAAGCCCCTTCCTGTTTATGGAAAGGGAGAAAATGTGCGAGACTGGCTGTATGTGGAAGACCACGCCATGGCAATTGACCTGATTATGCACCATGGAAAGGTTGGCCAAACATACAATATTGGCGGCCACAACGAATGGAAAAATATTGACCTGATTGAATTGCTTTGCCAGATTATGGACAGAAAACTTGATCGGCAGCCGGGCACTTCCGAAAGCCTGATTACTTTTGTAAAGGACCGCGCAGGCCACGACCTGCGATACGCAATTGATGCCAGCAAACTTCAATACGAATTAGGTTGGAAACCCTCGCTTCAGTTTGAAGAAGGACTTGAAAAAACTGCCGATTGGTACCTGGCAAACAACGAATGGCTTAGGCAGGTTACTTCGGGCGAATACCAGAACTATTACCTGCAGCAATACTACAAGCGGTAAAAGACATCAAATAAATAACACAATGAGTATATTGAGTAATTTGTTTAAAAGGAGGAAACTGGACAGCCCTGTTGACCTTTCGCCACTCATTACCGATATGCACTCCCATTTGATACCCGGCATAGATGATGGAGCCCCCGATATGCCTACGGTTATAGCACTTCTGGAGCAAATGGCCGGGCTGGGCTTCCGCAAAATAATTACCACCCCGCACATAATGGCCGACCTTTATAAAAACACCAGCCAAATTATTCGCCAAGGAGAAGCCGAGGTTAGAAAAGCCATAAAAAAAGCCGGGATACAATTAGAATTTCAGGCAGTTGCCGAATACCTTGTTGACGAAGGCTTTTCCCCCTTGTTTAAAAAACATGAGATAATGACATTTGGCAACAATTACGTATTGATAGAATTACCCTATTACAGCCCTCCGCAAAACCTTAGCGAATTGCTGTTCGAGTTACAGGTAGCAGGGTACAATGTTATTCTGGCTCATCCCGAAAGGTATGTTTACTGGCACAATCAGTTTTCGAAACTTGAAGAACTCAAAAACCGCAACATTTTTTTTCAGTTAAACACCATTTCTCTTTCGGGATATTATTCAATGCCCACCAAAAAACTATCGGAAAAGCTGATTGATGCCAAAATGATAGACTTTCTTGGCAGTGACCTTCACAGTTTTCAGTATTTCAAGTTGCTTGAAAAGACACTTTACGAACCGGCCCTGCTGAAATTGATTAACTCTGGTATGTTAAAAAACCAAGAGTTATAGCGCCGGTTTCGCGCAACACCAGCACCAGAATATATCCAAAATACAAAGCCAGCAATACCCCCCCCTGCCAACGCTCAAGTATTTTCCTTCGGGGCAAAAACAAAAACACGAAAAGCAATACCGAAGCAAAAATTCCGACAAGCAAATCGAAATTCATTTCCTTATTAAAAGCCAAAGGTTTAACTACAGCGCTTATGCCAATAATGAAGAAAACATTAAAGATATTTGAACCAACGATATTACCAATAACGATACCCGGATTTTTTTTGTAGGCTGCCACCACACAGGTCGCCAACTCAGGCAGTGAAGTACCCACAGCAACAATCGTCAGACTTATCAAGGCCTGGCTCATTCCAAACATAGCCGCTATTTCAATAGCTCCGTCAACAATCCATTTTCCGCCAAGGGCCATGCCTCCTATTCCTAACGGAATCATCCACACCGACTTCCATAATGGATACTGCTTTACCTGCACTGCACCATGGCCATCGTCAATCTTTGCAATGGTAAAGGCATAGTACATAAACATTAAAAAGAAAAAAATAAGTATTATGCCATTGTGGCGGCTTATTTGCGAAACTGTGATTCCGGGGGCAAACCAGTCGTCGTTGGCAAGAATAGCAATTATAATGGAGGCTGCAATAGCCATAGGCACTTCTTTCCATTTTGTGTTGCTGTTTACTGCCAAAGGATAAATAATGGCAGAAATTCCGAGTATAAGCAAAAGGTTGGAGATATTGCTTCCGAGAATATTTCCCATTGCCACATCGTCGGCGCCCTGAAGGGTGGCTATAAGGTTAACTACCAGTTCGGGCGATGAAGTGCCAAGAGCAACAATGGTAAGGCCAATTACAATGTTTGAGATTCCGCGTTTTTTTGCAATTGAGGCTGCCCCGTCAATCAGCCATTCGGCCCCAATTATCAGCAATACAAAGCCTGCAATAAATAAAATGAAGGTAACCATTGGTCCTGAAATTAAGCGCTATATGCTTCTATGCTGTTGTCAACCTTTTTTACCAATCCCTGCAATACTGTTCCAGGGCCTACTTCAATAAAAGTGATTGCACCATCGGCAATCATGTTTTTTAATGTTTGGGTCCACCTTACAGGCGAGGTAAGTTGTAAAATCAAATTTTCCTTAATTATAGCGGGGTTTGCAGAAGGTTGGGCATTTACATTTTGATAAACAGGGCATACAGGTACATTGAATTCGGTTTGCTCAATGGCCAAGGCCAGTTCCTGACGAGCTGGCTCCATCAATGGGGAGTGAAATGCGCCACCTACTTTAAGGGGCAAAGCGCGTTTTGCCCCGGCATCTTTAAGTTTTTCCATTGCAATTTCAATACCTTTAATGCTCCCTGAAATAACCAATTGGCCAGGGCTATTGTAATTTGCCGGTACCACTACTTCGTAAATGCTTGCGCAAATACCTTCAACCACCTCATCTTCAAGCCCTATTATTGCAGCCATGGTCGATGGCTGGGCTTCGCAGGCCTTTTGCATGGCCAAGGCACGTTTAGCTACCAGCATCAGCCCTTGTTCAAAACTCAGGGCACCCCCTGAAACCAATGCCGAAAACTCGCCAAGCGAATGGCCTGCAACCATATCTGGATAGAATTTTTCGCCAAGAGTGTGCGCAAGAATTACCGAATGCAGAAAAATGGCTGGCTGGGTAACCTTTGTCTGACGCAAATCTTCGTCAGTGCCTGAAAACATAAGGTCGGTAATTCTAAAACCAAGAATTTCATTAGCCCTTTCGAACATTGCTCTGGCCACAGCAGATTTATCATACAGGTCTTTCCCCATGCCAACAAATTGTGCGCCCTGGCCTGGAAATACATACGCTTTCTTCATAATCAATTGATATAAATTTGCAGATTTTAATCAGGGCACAAAGGTAATTATTTTTTGAAACTGCACCCCGCCCCTGGCCCGTTGAAAAAAGCAAAGGCCGGAAAGAATTGCTTCCCGGCCTTTGCAAGATTCATTGGGGAACACTATTGCAGGGGATTGGCTACACTGCCAATAAACAGCAAAGTATTGGTGGTTCGCTCGCGTATGGCAAAAACAAATGGTTTGTTTGCATCGAATGACGGGGGCATGCTTACCACCCCAATGCCAATTGTTGTAACCGCAGCAGCCTCGGTGCCGGTTTCATCAACCTTAATAAAAGTATTTTGCTTTACAAAACTGACAAAAACTTCCCAGTCGGTCATTTTTGAAAAATTTGCCACGTAGGGTACAAATGCATCTGTCATACCAAGGCTTTGCAACTGGGAGTTCAGCAACTTTTCGTACTTAAACTCAAATTTAGGAAGCGAAACAATTGTGCCAACGGGCTGGGCCATTTCATTATCAAGGGTTGCGGTAATCTGGTTCCAGGTTTCGGTTGTAAAGGTTTGGTAAAACTGCCCGAGAGTTCCATTGGGTACAATTACCACCATTGAAAAGTTTTTTCTTCCGTAAGGAAGTTCAATAGCCCTGAAATTGGTGCCTGAAAATGTTTTTGCCTGAATTTTTCCTGACATGGTGGGAACGCTTATTTGCCCCCCTCCATCAAGATAAAAAGGTTGGTTGCGGGTTTCAGATTTGTTGAACTGATAGGTCCAGTCGCCCTTGAAATACAAGGCATTCATCAAAAACATAACTGTTTGGGCGCTTATCTGATCAATTACCATTGGAATTCTGCCGTTTGTATTGTCGCTGGCCCAATTATTTATGGTGTTAATTGCCAAAGGCAGGTCAAAGTTTAACCCTTCAATATGCGCCCCAAAATCGGTGGCCAATGCAGAAGTAAAAGGTTGTTTTACTATAAGCCCCAAACGAAAAAACATTGCATTGGCCAATGTAAGTTTTACTTTGGGGTCGGCAGCCAGCAACTGCCCCACCAAACTCCGGTATGCCTGGTTTATTTCGGCAATACTCATATTTGCGGGGTAGCCAAGCATTTGACGAATTTGCTCAAAGGTTTGGCCATCGGCCCCGTTCAGAGCCATGGTAAGGGCGGCGCCTGCACTTAAGGGCGACAACATCAAATTGCCGCTTTCTAAAACAGCAGTGCGCCTAAAAAGCTCTATGCCAAACTTGTTGCTGCTTTCAATAACCTTTGAAGCCTGGGCCGAAAGTTCAATAACCTTTGGGGTTAAAATTGGTTCGATCGGTTCTTTTTTGCATCCCGTAAAACCGCCTGAAATCATTATTACAATAATCAGAATTATGAATTTGACCATGGTTTTTTAGTTTAAGGTTATACCTGTATTACGAAAAAAGACGCAGAAATGATGCAGGTAAATGATTATTTCTACAAAAAAAGGCGCTCTGAAAAATCGAAAAAAATCAATTTTCCTCTAAATTACCAAAACTCAAAAAATCAAAATATTGATTGTCAGATTTTTAAATTAGTGAAATTTTGTAATTTCGTGTCCCTGCATGCGGCAGGCAGGTTTGTGGCTAAAAAATTATCTTTTCGAGACGGCCTGTTATGCTTTTTCACCTGCCTGTATTAGTGCAGCTTACTTCCAAGTAAATGTATAAATTCTGCTCGGGTTTTGTCTGTCATAAAGGCCCCGGTAAAATCGCTTGTGGTGGTAACCGAGTTTTGTTTTTGTATGCCGCGCATCATCATGCAAAAATGGTGTGCTTCAATAACCACGGCTACTCCCAGAGGATTAAGTGTTTCCTGAATACATTCCTTAATCTGGGTAGTAAGACGTTCCTGCACCTGCAAGCGGCGGGCAAAAGCATCCACCACGCGAGGTATCTTGCTCAATCCAACAATATAACCATTGGGGATGTATGCCACATGAGCCTTGCCCACAAATGGCAGCATGTGGTGCTCGCATAGCGAATAAATTTCAATGTCCTTTACTATAACCATTTGCCTGTAGTCTTCCTTAAACATGGCCGAGCGAAGTATATCTCTGGGGTCGAGATCGTACCCATGAGTCAGAAACTGCAAAGCTTTTGCTACCCTTTCAGGTGTCTTTTCAAGACCCTCGCGGTTGGGGTCTTCGCCTATAAGCTCAAGTACCTTATAATAATGAGAAGAAAGGGCCTTGATTTTGCCCGGATTGTATAGGTCAATCTTAGCATAATCGTCCATCTTGTTTTCAATGGCCATTTCCCTGTTGATTTCTGATGCCATGCCCGTTATTTATTAAACAGTTTTACCAAAATATTCAACCGAGTTTTTCTCGGTTTCAAAAATCCTAATGCAGTGAAGGGTTGCTCCGAGTTGTGTAATCTGATGCTCAAGCTGATTCCAAATGCCAATGGCCAGGTTTTCGGTAGAGGAAATTTTTCCAGCCATAAAATCAACCTCAAGATTTATGTTTTTGTGATCAAGTTTTTCAATCACGTATTGGCTTATTACCTTGCTCAGGTCTATTAAGTTAACCAGAAACCCGGTTTCAGTATCCACATTACCCCTTACCGTAACATACAGCACATAATTATGGCCATGCCAATGGGGGTTTGAACATTTGCCAAAAACCTCCATGTTTTTTTGGTCGTCCCACTCTGGCCTAAATAGGCGATGGGCGGCATTGAATGTTTCGCGGCGGGTAATAAAAACCATATTTGTTTCAAATCCTTTGATAAACAGCAAAATTAGGCGAAATTACAATACGCTTTCAGCGGAAATAACCCAAAAAAAATGAATGGTAACTTCCTTTCCCACGCCTGTTTAATTTTTGCTGGTCAATAACTAAACAAAAGAAGGAAGTGAAAGTTCGGGCTGGTCTTTAATATTGGTGTAAAACTTGTTTTGGCTGATAAAATAAGCCGGGGCACAACTTCTTAAATTATAGCGCAAAGTCATAGACTGTGCATAAGCCCCGCATGATCGAATAAATAGCAAATCGCCCCTGGAGGTTTGCGGCAATTTATAATTCTGTGCAAAAACATCGCTCGATTCGCAGATTGGGCCTACAATATCGTAGTTGTGCAACGCCCCGTTTGAGCCTGGGTTTTCAATATGGTGGGCAGCCTGATAAAGGGCAGGCCTGAGCAGTTCGGTCATGCCGGCATCAATAATTACAAAATCCTTTTGATGACCTTTTTTTACAAACAACACTCTTGAAATAAGAGAACCACACTGCCCAACGAGGCTCCGGCCAAGTTCAAAATGCACCTTTACGCCGGATGGAAGACTTAAGTTGCTTGCCATAAGGTTAAAAAAGGAGGAAAAATCGGAGATTGGACTAGTCGTGGGGTTATCGTAATGAATACCAAGCCCTCCGCCAAGATTCAATACATTGCCACCATGGCCATCAATATCATACACCTCCCAAATCTCCGATGCCTTGCGGCAAAGGCCCTTAAACGGCTCGTGCGATGTAATTTGCGAGCCGATATGAAAATGAAGCCCAACAAACCTGACAAAAGGGTGTGCTGAACAGTAATGAAGGGCATCATTTAATTGACCTATCGGTATTCCAAACTTATTTTCGGCAAGGCCGGTGGTAATATGTTGATGGGTTTTGGCATCAATACCGGGGTTAACCCTCAATGCAACGTTTGCAATTTTGCCTGTATGCTGAGCAATTGTACCGATAACCTCCAACTCTTCGAGCGATTCGCAGTTGAGGCTGAAAATTTGGTTTTCAACGGCCAACAAAATTTCGGGGTCGGTTTTACCCACTCCGGCAAAAGCTATTTTGTCGGGCGTGAATCCACTATTCAGGGCTAGCTTTACTTCATTTCCGCTCACACAATCGGCACCAAACCCTGCCCTTTTCATTACACAAAGATTTTCGGGCTGGTGATTGGCCTTTATGGCATAATGAATAAAAAAACCATGCCGGCTGGCTTCGCGCGAAGCAATGGCGGCAGTTCGTTCAAGCAGATCGAGATCGTATAGATAAAAAGGCGTTTGTATTTCAGAAAAATCGAAGTTTTGCATCATTTCAACATCAATTATTTAACAATTGTTCAAAAGCCGGCTTAGGATTACCAAAGAGCACCTTTTGCAAACTAACAAGGGCTTGGGTTTTTTGGTTTGCTTCAATAACAAGCGTAAGGTTGTTTCGGCTTCCGCCCAATGACACCATTTTTACCTGCAAATGCCTCAGGGCTTCAATTATGCTTACCACATAACCCTGGTGTAAGGCAAGCACATCGCCCACTACGCAAATAATGCAATGGCCTGTTTCGTAATTTACCTCACCAAGCTGGGCAAGTGCATTACAAATATCGTGCAGAAATTCATCATTGTCTATGGTAACTGATACCGCAACTTCCGATGTAGTGATAACATCTATTGGGGTTTTAAAGTATTCAAAAATTTCGAAAACCCGTCTGAGAAACCCGTAAGCATTGAGCATTCTGCCCGATCGGATTCGTATAATTGTAATGCCCTCTTTTGCGGCAAGCGCCCTAATGCCGGTCGCAGGGGCCCCATGCCTTATAATGGTACCTTCGGCTTGGGGGTCAAGGGTGTTTTTGAGCCAAACCGGAATATTGCGCATTGATGCAGGCCAAACACAAGCCGGGTGCAAAATTTTGGCACCAAAATAAGCCAGCTCGGCCGCTTCGCCAAACGAAAGTTCGCGCACCGGTTGCGTTCCTTCAACCACCCGCGGGTCATTGTTGTGCAAACCATCAATGTCGGTCCAAATTTCAATTACCGATGCCCCAACCGAAGCCCCAATCAAAGTTGCAGTATAATCGCTGCCTCCACGGGTAAGGTTGTCCGGGTTGCCCTCAGAATCAAGGCAAATGTAACCCTGAGTAAGGTACCTGCCATTTGCTGTGAACTTATCAAGCTGAGAAAGATGGCCAGAAATTTTGTCAACCTCAGGCTCTCCCATGTCGTTTTTTTGAATAAAACAAAAAGCATTAAGCCATTGGGTGCTTATCTCAGCCCAATTAAGATATTGGTTAAAAATTTTTGTGGTAATTAACTCTCCCTGTGCAAGCAGCCATTTTTCGCCGCTGGCCGACCATTCTTCTGACAAGACTTTTTCAATTTCTGCAAAATCGGTGCGAATAATGCCCTGAAACAAACCCATATTGCGGCCGTTACCAGCAAGCTCATAACAGGTCGATTCAAACCGGGAATAAAATGCATTTAATTGCCTGGCTTTCTCATTATGGTTGTTTTGTTTCCATAAAAAGCCAATATTTACAAGGGTGTCGGTTACTCCGGCCATGGCAGAGCAAACTACTATGCAGTTATCCTCGCGCTCAATAATACGAGCTACTGCACGCATACGCTCCGGGGTGCCTAAAGAGGTGCCCCCAAATTTCAAAACCTTCATTCTATTTTATTTTTTAGGCTGCAAAGGAAACACAAAGACACGACACAGTAAAATTTTTCAAAGAATTAAACATTTTTATACATTTGTGTTAAATTTTTAACATAATGACTATATCAGAGGCTGTTGAAAACATCATTAACCAGTCGCCATTTCTGGAAGAGGCCCTTAGGGATGAGTTGATAAATATTTCGTCGCTTGCAAGGCATATTTTGCCAGATGTAGAGCGGCTTACCCATAAGCAGGTAAAGGAAAGCGCCATAATTATGGCAATAAATCGAAGACCGGCTGGCTCCATGTTCAGGATCAGCGCAGTTATACGGGCATACATGACCAAACTGGGCGATATTATTGTGCGTTCTGGGTTGAGCGATCACACCTTTGAAAACAGCCCCACGCTTATTGATTGTCAGCGACATTTGATGGAGGCTGTATCTTCGGACAGAGAGGCATTTTGTACCATCTCGCAGGGAATTTACGAAACCACGATAGTTGCCAGTGCCAACCTGAATAAAAAGATAGAAATGATTTTTGCGCGCGAAAAGCGCCTAGCCCAAAAAAAGGGGTTGAGCTCCATTACAATTCGCTTGCCAAAAGACAACACCGAAATTTCGGGTGTTTATTACTTTCTGCTGAAAAGCCTGGCCTGGGCTGCAATAAATGTTTGCGAAATAATATCAACAACCAACGAGGTTTCAATAATTGTTTCGGAGCATGATGTACCCAAGGCCTTTCCAATTCTTATGAACCTGAAGAAGAAAAAACAGGGGTTTTAGAAAAACGGGTACAGGGTGTCAATCCAGCGGTCTTCGGTAATAAAGAATTTTCCCCAGTTTTCCCACTGTTTCAAAATGCGGTTTTCTTTCATTTGCCCGGCAGTCATTCCATCCTCTTTGGCTTTGCGCACCACATCCAGGGTTTGCCCAAGATTTTGGTGGTATTGGCGAAGCTGGGGCATGGTGTAAATGGGTCCATGGCCGCCAATCAGGGTAATGTCGGCAGGGTAGTTTTCGATGATCCATTTCAGATTGTTGTAAAACCCCTTTGGGTCGCCGCCATTGTTTACATCTACAAACGGAAAGTTGTCGGCAAACAACAAGTCGCCCAATATCAACACCTTGCTTTCGGGCAAATAAATTATTATGTCGCCGGCGGTATGGCCTTCTGGCAGGTGCATCAATTGCAGTGTTTGACCATTGAGGTCGAGATTAAGCTCATCGGTAAAACTCATTTGGGGCCAGGCCTCAACCGGCAAGGGAGGAATTACCCGCTCGCCAACCCGGTGTTCACGGCTTAAGTAGTCTTTTACAAACTGGTGAGCAATTATAGTGGCAGCATTGCCCATTTCAAAATTTCCGCCTGTATGGTCGCCGTGGTGGTGGGTGTTTACCAAGTATTTTATAGGTTGGGCAGTAATGGCTCCGATGGCAGCTTTCAGCTGTCCAGTGGTTTGAGCGTAGGCGGCGTCGATAAGCATAACGCCCTGCTCGCCAACAAATAGCACGGTAGCAACCCCTTCACCAACAAAGAGCCGGTAAACGCCGGGAGCCACCTGGGTGGTGGTAACTTTCATTGCGCTCCAGTCGCGTTGAGCAAAGGCAATGAGCGGCACAATCAGCAAAAACACGGCAATTTTCTTCATGACAAATGATTTTGTTTATAAGAAAGATAAACAATTGCAGGCACATTTTGAATGGAACACCGGCCTTTGGCAGTAGCATTTTACCTTCTATCTAAGGCATTTGCTTGTTTCAACGGCTTTTGCCAATAGGTTTACTTCGCAAGAGCCTTCAACAGCACCCCATCAACATTGGTGTCGGAAGGCTGTGGCGGGCGATTGTCGAAAATATTGCCATCTTTGCCGATTATGAAAAAGGTGGGTATCCATTTTACCTGATACAGTGCAGGTGTACCCCTTTCGCGGCCGGGAGTCTGCAAATGTATGCCAGAAATGTTGTTCCGTTCTATGGTGCTTCGCCAGGCGTCAAGATCGGTATCTATCGAAACGTACATAAATACCAGGTCGCTTTGGCCTTCGAGCCTTTTTTTTAGTTCGGCTGCCGGTGGCACTTGTCTCATGCAAGGCCCGCACCAGCTGGCCCAAAACTTCAGATACACCACCTTTCCCTTAAAGTCGCCAAGTTTTACCTGGTTTCCGTTAATGTCGGTCATGATAAAGTCGGGGGCAGGGTTTCCTGGCATTAGGGCTTGTATGCCTTCCCAGGTTTTGGTAACCCGGCCTTTGAGGTCTTCTGAGTCTGAGGTTTCCATAAACTGAACATAAAGTGCGCGCGCTTTTTCGAGGTTGCCAAAGTTAAATTCGCGGTTTATACTCAGTGCCTGCGCATAATACCCCGATTCGCCAGGAATGAGCTCGCCGGCCAGTGCAAAGTTTATCTCATTGGTCGAGGCGACTTCATCAAAGCGTTGGCGGTGTTCGGGTGCGCGGTATGCGAGATATGCAAGCAAAAAATTTACGTAGGTCTCGCTGTTAAGCCGGTTGTCATCAAACAGGGCTGAATTTTGCAAAAATGCGAAATAGTTTCCTGGAAGCTCGGGCAGCGAGTCAAGGTTATTGAAGCGCTGATGAATGGCTGGATAGCTGAGCAGGCGTGTGTATTTGCCGTACAAAACTTCCGTTTCGAACCATGCATTAAAAGCAGGGCTAAGGTTTTGTTTTTCAGGGAAACCGGCCAAAAAACCAAGTTTAATATTGGCCACACTATCGGTGGCGGCCACAAAGGCTTCGGCAGCAAGGGTTGCAGCGGCATTGCCAAAAAAGGTGGCTCCTGTTTGGGGCAACAAATCGCGTTGATAGGCCACAAAAAAGGTGTTTACAGCGGCAGCTTTACCTAAAAAAGAAATGGATTCGAGCCAGTTGCCGGCATCGGCATTAATTTCCAGAATGTCGCCCGGTTCAAGAAACAACTGAATGCTGGTACGGCCATTGCGAAGGGTTCCGATGGCTGCTTCGGGCATTTCAAATTCAACCGAAAACTGGTTCTGGTCATCAGGTACAATGCTTATTATTTCGCGGTGGTTGTTGGTGTAGTCGCGATAAAAGACAAATTCAACGGGTTCGGCATTGGGGTTTGCAATAGTGCCACTGAGGCGTATAATGGTATCGGCCGGACGGCTGCACCCAGCCAAAACAGCTAGTGTCAGCATTAATATCAGGTTTCTCATGGTAATTGTTTTAAACATTTTGTTGCGAAAGAGCGGCTTTAAGTACTTGATCGATGGTAGGGTTGCTTGGCCGGGGCGGGCGGTTGTCGAAAATTTTGCCATCGCGCCCAATCAGGTAAAAGGTTGGAACCCCTTTAAGGTTGTATTGGGTTGGCACCAGGTGGCTAAAACCATGCACATTGAGGTGAACTCCCTCAATTTGCATCTGCGCCACGGTACGCCGCCATGCTGCCTCATCGGTATCGACCGAAACATAAAGAAAAACCAGGTCGGGGTGGTCTGCCATGCGTTTTTTCAGTTCCCTGGCAAATGGCACTTCGCGCATACAGGGGCCGCACCAGCTTGCCCAAAAATCGAGGTAAACCACCTTGCCAGCAAAGTCGCTTAGCGAAACCTGATTGCCCGTTATATCAGTTAGTGTAAAATCAGGCGCAGGTTTACCCGGAGAAAGGGCCAAAACCATTTGGTATTCTTTATCAACAATTGAAAGCATTTCGGGTGTGGTTACCAACTCCTTGAATTCGGCGTGAAATTGTTCGGCAGCTTCGAACGACCCGAAATTTAGCAGATAAATCATAGTTTGGGAAAGGACTGCATCACGGGTTTTCCCAGAAAAAACCTGGCTGGCAATTTTGAACTGCCGCTCGTATGGTGCTCCCTGGTTTTCAGCACTGGCATTTTCCTGCATTTGTCTGTTTAGAAAAATATTGACAAAGTTAAAATAGGGACGCGAATTTATAAACTCATCGCCAAAAAGGTTTTCGCTTTCCAGAAAATCAAAATAGCCCTCGGGCAAAGTGAGGTCGCCGGCTTCAGGATTAAAATAGGCGAATGCCATGGGGTACTCAAGCAATAACCCGTATTTTTCGTAAAGAAAATTGGTTTTTAAGGATTTAACAAAGTCTTTATTGAGTTTTCTGAAATCTTTATACCCTTCGAGGAAGGCAATTTTTTCGTTGTAGGCAGTATCCATCAAAGCCCTGAAATCGTCGGGATTGGTGTTTCCAACATGACTCAGAATAATGCTTCGGTTGTATTTCCGGTCAATTTCATTCACATAAGCAACCATAAACTGACTCTCAAAAGCTTTTTTGCCGTCAATCAGCGGCAAAACATTTGGGTCTTCGGCATTAAATGCAATACTTATTTCGGCCCCAGGCACCAGGTATAGCATAATATTGCGGCGCGGCATACTTACATATACAAAGTTGCCTTGGGCAAGGTCGAGGGTGGCCGTAAACGAATTGTTTTCATCAAGGGCAACCTCCACCTTTTCGGGCTGATTGGTTATGAAGTCCTTGTAAAAGAAAACCTCAACCTTATCGGCAGTTGGGTTTTCGACCTTGCCGCTTATTTTTATCTGTTTTACAGGCATCTGGATGCAGGCGGCCAATACGGCCACTGCCAGCAATAGCAATAAATTCCTCATGCAATTTTTGGGTTTGGGATTAATAGCTCGCAAAGTAACTGAATTTTCTGCAAAAAAAGAATATAAATTGTTGTTGCAAAATGAATGCGTAATTTTGCTCTTACATTTAAAATCATCATGAATTTCACTAATTACAGGGTAGTCATTGTTTTTCTCTTTCTTGTGTTTTCCCTTTCGGGGAAAAGCGGTTTTTCGCAGGGCATGTTTCAGATCAGGTTTCATGGCTTTGTAAACCTCGAAATGTTTTATGATACCAAGCAAGTGGTTGCAGCACGCGAAGGCACCGTTATGCTTTTTCCGGCAGCCGAAGTTACTGATGCCGATGGCCACGATTTGAATGCAGTGCCGGCATTTCACATATCGTTGCTAACATCGCGCCTGCAATCGGCTATAAGCGGGCCCCAAATGCTGGGGGCAAAAAGTTCTGCGCTCCTTGAAGTTGATTTCCTTGGTACTGCCCAGGACAGATTCAGCCTTTTGCGCATGCGCCATGCATTGCTAAAACTTAATTGGGAAAAAACCGAGCTATTGGCCGGCCAATACTGGCACCCGCTATTTATTCCATCGGTTTACCCAGGGGTTGTGCATTTTGGTGGAGCGGTGCCTTACAATATACTGAACCGCTCACCACAGGTACGCCTTACCCACCAGGCCGGAAAAGTTTCGCTAATGGCGGCAATACTTTCGCAAAATGATTTTTCATCGCCCGGGCCTATGGGCAACAGTACTATATATTTGCGCAATAGCGGTTTGCCCGAAACATGGGTGCAAATAATTTTCGAAAAAAAACGTTTCCTGGCAGGCGCTTCAGCGGGTGTGCTAACCCTAAGGCCAAGAACCCAAACGGCCAGGGGGTACCAAACCAAACAAACCATGACCTCACTGGCAGGAAATGTTTTTACAAAATACCTTTTCGAAAAATTTCAGATAAAAGCCCTGGGCACATGGGGCCAAAACCTCAATCACCTTATTATGTTGGGCGGGTATGGCGAGGCCGAATTGATTGATGTCAACAAAGGTATTTACAATTACACCGGCATACGAAGCATGGCTGGCTGGATTGACATGGAAACAACAACAGGAAAATGGAGGGCGGGGCTCTTTGGCGGATATTCGAAAAACCTGGGTTCAAACAAACCCATTGCCGGCCAGCACTGGGCAAGGGGAGGCAATATTAGCCACATTTACCGGATTGCCCCGCGCGTAGGTTATTTTATCGAAAGGGCTTCTTTCAACCTTGAATTTGTTTACGATGCAGCAGCTTATGGCCAACCCGACAATATGTTCCGTTTTAATCAAACAAAATTAGTGTCAAATCTGCGCACCCAGGTAGGTATAAAGTACAGCTTTTAAACACCAACATAATGGTCATAAATGCTGTTGGCTTTTTAGGCAGAGACATTTTTAGTAAATTTAGGAATGCTATAAGCCCTTAACCATGCAAAAAATTACTCCCCACGCAAAATGGCATATAAACAAGGGTGTTATTTTTGTTTTTTGTATTACCTTAAATGCCATTCTTAGCTTTGCCCCGCTCAACCACGCAAATGCCCAGCCAGCAAATGCTGAAGACCTTGGGGGTAAACAAACCATTAGTTGCCAGCAAGCTGCCCAATCCTTTACAGGTCTTATCCCAATATTGGATAAAGCCAACGAAACAGACACGCTTTATGCCATAATTGCCTGGTGGGAAGACGTTTGCGGGCTTCCAGAACCCCTTATGCGATTTCATATTTTGCATCAAATAGAGATCAACGATTTTTCTGAAAAATGGCTTCCGGCAAATGTTCTGAGCATTTTGAACGATTATCGGGAAATTTCGAAATGGGATGACTCCAGCTTTTACCTCGACCATTACCACAATCAGTATTTTGCCATTGACCCGGGGTACAATATTTATTCGAAAAACCTCGCCTTGCATTTGCAGCAATACACCGACCTAAATCCCATCGAATTATTTTTTATTGATTATTATTCGCACAATTTCGACAAAGCCATGAGCCGGCTGAGTTCGGGCGAATTGTCGGGCACCAGGCTCGATTCATTATTCAGGGCAGAGGCTGAGGTGGCAAAAAAAACGCCCAAACCCTTTTTCGCTTTATACGGTGGTCTTTGGAAGCCCAATGGCAGTCTGGCACTACTGGGCAATCACCCTCAGATAGGGTTTAGTTATGGTGTGGTGAGGCAAAGGTTGTTGCTTGAGGCGGTTTTTAAAATTGGATTTCTTCCAAGCCCCAATTATTATGAGGTTGTGGTTGACAATATGGGCTACCGCACAAAAAACTTTACCAATCTGCATTTATCGGGGCGGGCTGGCCTGGTAGCAAGTGACCGTAACCGCAATCAGGTTTTGCTTAGTATTGGGCTGGGTTATGAAGGCATTGAAGCTTTCAGCTCGCAGCAACAGGAAGAGGAAGGCCTTTCGAGAATGATTTCAAGTGCCAGTTTCAGCCCTGGGGCTGAGTTCAGGCTACCGGTAAGCTCCAACAGTTTTCTTGGGCTTGTAATTCGATTTAACTTTTTGGGCTTTGCCACCCGCTCAAACGAAACTCCCCTTAAAGGCAATGCTTTGCTGTTTGGCGTGTTGTGGGGTTTTTACAATAAATAAAAAACGCAACTGCCTGTCATTTCGATCCCGTAGGTGCGGGCGAGGAGCCTGCGAAGTGGTAGCAACGCCTAATCGAAAGCCTAAATAATTGAATTGGAAATTAATTTTCGAACAATCATTGCCCGACAAAATCTAATAACGGAAGAATTACATGTTAGAGATTCTTCACTATTTTAGGAATGACAGGTAGTTGTTTTTTGACAGGGTTTGGGCGGTGGCCACCTGGGTTTAAAGGAAGAGTAGCTGGAAAACGAAAATTACTCGCTGGAGGAATTGGTTCCCTGAATTGTTAATGAACTCAAAGTTTTTGAAGAAGAAAGCAATAAGAAGATCCCTCTTATTGCCGCCGGTAGAATTTATACCGGCCAGGATATTAACACGATGCTAAACCTTGGCGCTTCGGGCGTATAAATGGCCACAATATTTGTAACCACTGAGGAATGCGATGCCTCCCGGGCTTTTAAACAAAGTTTCATTTATGCCAGAGAGAAGGATATTGAAATTAGACAAAGTCCGGTTGAGATGGCTGGCAGGGCAATTTTTTCCATTTTTTTTGAAAAACGTCTGAAAGGGTAAAAAACAACCAAAAAAATGTCCGTAAAAGTGTATTAAGACATGCGATATTTTAAAAAGTTCCTATTGCATAACACTACTGGCCGACAAAAATTACGTGATTTCTCGCTCCGCCCGAAATGACAGGG
>CAYGDW010000008.1:0-64753 GCA_964348755.1 uncultured Bacteroidales bacterium
AACTTGGAATTGCAATATGTTGATATACAATATAATATTAAAACGTTAGTCAGAACCTATAAACGAAGGTTGGTTTCTTTCGCGCAGGTTGTAGGGCCGCGCATCAAGCCACAAGCCATTGTTTTGCGCGTCGAAAGAATGCCAGGTTTCGACCGGCGTACGAAGGAAAAACCATTCGAAAGGCAAAACACCATTCGAAAAATTTTCTGTAAATGAAAAATTACCCCTTTTCATAAACCCAGGTTCATTTTCTTTTGACACAACGCCCTCGGGCATATCAAGAATCATTGGTATTTCTTTTCCGGGTTCGAGTATAACCGGCCACTTTTCCTCATTCCATGTAACCGGCAGCAAAAATGTTTCGCGTCCAATATTAAAATGGTTGTCGGGGTTGTAGGGTCGGCATGCCAAAAACACTGCAAACCAGTTGCCATTTGGATCCTGAATCATATCGGCATGGCCGGCATTTGTAACTGGATTTTGGCGGTACTTGTCGAGGTCGCGTTGCGTCAGTATTGGGTTTCCGGAGTAGGTATCGTAAGGGCCCCATATATTTTTGCTTCGGAATATCACCTGAGAGTGGTTTATGGAAGTTCCGCCTTCGGCAGCCAGCAGGTAGTAATATCCGTGGAGTTTGTAAATGTGTGGGCCTTCGATCCATATTGGCTTTTGGCTAAGGTCGTGCCCGCCATCGCGCAGAACAACACGCGGACCAAAGGTTGTATTGGTTTTCACGTCAAACTCTTGCATCCAGGTTGCTTTATGCCCTTCGTATAGGGGTGGGTAGGCCGGATCCTGGTTGTTTAGCAGGTACGCACGGCCATCGTCGTCAAAAAACAGCGAGGGGTCAATGCCGGGCACTTCGGGCAGCCACACCGGGTTGCTCCAGGGGCCAGCCGGGTCTTTGGCCGTTACCACAAAGTTGCCTCCACCTCCAACATAGGTGGTGGTAAGGTAAAACAGGTCGTTGTGCGGGTTGTAGGCAATGGCTGGCGCAAAAATGCCCCACGACACAGGTTGATTGGTGTTTATGAACTGTTCGGGCCTGTGGAGTACATGGCCAATTTGCTGCCAGTTTACCAGATCATTGCTATGAAATACGGGAATACCGGGAAAAAAAGAAAATGTAGAGTTTACCAGATAATAATCGTTTCCTTTTCGGCAAATGCTCGGATCGGGAAAAAAGCCCGACAGTATGGGGTTGTAGAACTGGCCATCGCCAAGCGGGTTTTCGTTAAAGAAATTATCGTTGCCGATGTATTTCACATATTCAAAAAAGGCCTTTCCTTCTTTAATATTTACCTTTTGAGGTTCGGTACAGGCCCAGGCCACACTTATTATTAGAGCAATAAGGAGTAACTTTTTCATTTTCAATAATTTTTAGGTTAAGATATTTTACAGCAAGCCATCAATGGTTTTAATGGTTCCGTCGGGGGCTAATTCGAGTTCAATTACCTTTATGCTCCTCAGCCATGTTTTTCCGCCAGAGCGCACGCTGTCGTGATAAAACAGGTACCATTTTCCTTTGAATTCGCAAATTGAATGGTGTGTGGTCCAACCTACTACCGGAGTAAGGATTTTACCTTTGTATGTGAAGGGGCCGTATGGGTTATCGCCTTCGGCATAGCAAAGAAAGTGCGTATTTCCTGTAGAATAGGAAAAATAATATTTGCCATTATACTTGTGCATCCAAGGGCCTTCAAAATAACGCCGGTCATGGTCTTCCGCCCTGAGGGGCATGCCATTCTCGTCGAGAATAATCACATCAATTGGTTCTTGGTCAAATTGAAGCATATCGGGTGACAAACGTGCAACTTTTGCACAAAGTGCAGGCTCATTGTCGGCGGGTTCGTGCCCACATTCTATGGCTTTATTGTTTCGGTATCGCTGGAGCTGGCCGCCCCAAAGGCCACCAAAGTACATAAAAAACTGACCATCGCCGCTGTCGAAAACAGCAGGGTCGATACTGTAACTACCCTTTATTGGGTCGGTTTGCGGCACAAAAGGCCCTTCAGGTTTGTTGCTTATGGCTACCCCAATTCTGAAAATATCGTTTTTATCCTTGAGGGGAAAATAGAGATAGTACTTTCCATCCTTAAAAGCGGCATCGGGCGCCCAAAGTTGGCGCCCTGCCCAGGGTATATCCTTTACAGAAAGAACAACCCCATGGTCGGTAACCGGGCCATTAATATCGTCCAAAGAATACACGTGATAGTCGCGCATATCGAAATGGTCTCCAAGGTCGTTTTCAGGAATACCGGCATCCACATCGTGCGAAGGGTATAAGTAAATACGGCCATTGAAAACATGGGCTGATGGATCGGCCGAGTAAAGGTCTTCGACTAAATATCTGGGTTTTTTCATATTTAATTTTTTAATGGTTTATGCTTTTAACAACACTATTGGCGTTTTGCATCGAGTGCATCGTTTATAATTGTTTGGACAATGGGCTTGGGCTGAAGGTTTCGGTCGAAAAGCAGCGGAAAATCGGTACGTCCACGAATAGGCCAGTAATTGAGCCACGATTGACCATCGTGCAAGCCCCACATGGTTACCCTGTGCAACTTATCATGATGTTTTAGGAAAAGTCTGAAAAAATCGCGGTAGCGGTTGTGAAGTTTGGTGGCAACAGAATCGGGAAGGCCGTGGGCATAAGGGTTTAACTCAGGAAAGTACTCCAGGCTGAAGTTTACGTCGGCGGTGAGGACTTCGCCAGGCCTGGGCAGGGTTGTAATATCCAATTCGGTTACCATTACATCCACTCCAAGCTCGTGAAAGGCTATAATGCTTTTTTCAAATTCTTCGATTGGCGGAAACTCAAGATGTTCGTGGCCTTGAATACCAACTCCATGAATGGGAATGCCTTTTTCCTGAAGAATTTTTACCAATCGAACGGCTCCATCCCTTTTTGCAGGTTTGGCCAGGTTATAGTCGTTGTAATACAGCCGTGCTGCGGGATCAGCCTCGTGAGCAAATTTAAATGCAAGTTCAAAATACTCGGGGCCAATAATCTGGTAAAACTTGCTTGGCCGCCATGAGCCATCTTCCAGGATTGCCTCATTTACCACATCCCATGACTGTACCCTGCCTTTATACCTACCTACCACTGCTTTTATATGGGTGCGCATCCTTTCAATTAACACTTCGCGCGAAACATCATTGCCATTGGCATCGACAAAAAACCAGGCCGGTGCCTGCGAATGCCAGATAAGGGTGTGGCCAACCATATACATATTGTTATTAACCCCAAGCTCAACAAACTTGTCGGCATAGGTAAAATCGAACTGGCCTTCGGCTGGCTGAATAACTTCACTTTTCATGATGTTTTCGGCAGTAATGGAGTTAAAGTGATTCAACACGATACTTTGAGCTGCCGAATCCGAGCCATCAATCTGCTCGCTGTTTATTGCCACCCCAAAGTAGAAAAAATCTTTGAATGCGTTTTGAAGGGTAGGCTCTGAAACTTGTTTTGGTGAGCAGGCATTTAAAAAACCTGCTAAAATCACACCAACTGTAATTGAACTGAATTTTAAAAAACTTTTCATCCGTAAATAATTTTTAAATTAAGGTCGGATGGAACTCGCATGATGAATTTTCATCCTTGTTTGTGTTTTACGAATCATGCTCGTTTCATCCGTAAATAAATTTTTAAGTTAAGGTTGGATGGAAAACCATGTTTGTTATTTTTTTTGGTGTTTGTGTTTAATCCGCAAACATGTTCGTTTCATCTGTTTACAAAATTGATATAAATTCGTTGCCCTGAGGTATTACGAGTTTGAGGCTCTGCGTTCCTGAAGTTCTTTTTCTATTAGCGATTCGGTATTCTTGTCTATTTCATAAAAGAAAAGGCAAACCACCCCCATCATAAAGGTCAGAAACGGAATTACACTCACTGCCAATTTTATACCCTGCACGGTATTTTCGGTCTGTACTTCGAGCCCACCCTGGTAACCCACGGTAGCCAGGATTCCGGCCACAAGCGATCCGCCAATGCTCAGACCGCTTTTTAATCCGAACAGCATGGCTGAAAAAATAATGGCAGTTGCCCTTCGGTTGTTTTTCCATTCGGAATAATCGGCCACATCGGCTATCATGGCCCAAAGCAAAGGTATTGTAAGGCCATAAAAGAAACCATGCAACAATTGGCTGATTACTACCAATGCAACCATTTGGGCGGGGATAAAGAAAAATGCCAACACAAAAAGAGCCGACAGGAAAAGTGCGATACGAAATACATCACGTTTCCCAAACCGATCGGCCAAGCCTTTTGAGAATGAAATACCAATAATCATCATAATAATTCCCACGGCATTAAACAGACTGAAGCCAGATGTGGAAGGGTCTTGGGGCCATTGAAACCCTGTAAGCCCAATTCCGACAAAAAAGTTGTTAAGGTTTTCTATAAAACTATTGAAACCGATGGCACTAAGGAAAGTGGCCAGGTTAGCATCGCCCAGATAATTTTCGAAGTAATAAACCAGCATCCCTCCCCTGAGCGATAGCGTGATAAAAAGAAATACTGTAAGAGTTAGAACGGCAATCCAGGGTTTGTTTTTTACCAGGTCGCGCAAATCGTCGCTAACTTTTGTTTTTTGTTGAGCTGGTGGCAAAATTCGTTCGCGGGTTGTAAGAAAGGTGATAATAAAAAACACGATTCCCACGGAAGCAAAAATCCCCATGACTTTTTCAAAACCAACAGTTTGGTCGCCACCACCCAGAATAAGCACCAATGGGAGCAACAATACCTGAACTACAAATTGTGCAACCATTACCGCCGTAAACCGATAGGATGAAATGCTGTTTCGCTCGGCCATATTGCCGGTAATAACGCCACTAAGCGCCGCGTATGGCAGGTTGTTGGCTGTGTAAACCAATACCAGCAGAATGTATGTGATAAGCGCATAGGCAATTTTACCTCCCTGGCCGAAAAGCGGAGTGCTGAATGCCAGCAGCGCTATAACCCCAAATGGTATTGCTGTCCATAGTATCCAGGGACGGAATTTGCCCCAACGGGTACTGGTACGGTCGGCAATAATGCCCATAACCGGGGTAAAAAAAGCCCCAACCATGCCACCGGTAAAAATTATTGCCGAAGCAGCAGCAGCAGGAATTTGATACACATCGGTATAGAAAAATGCAAGGAAAGTCATCAGGGTTTGAAAAATAAGGTTTGCCGATAGGTCGCCGAGGCTGTACCCAATTTTTTCCAAAACAGTAACCTTCGAAGTTTTTGCTTTCATAAGAATATTTAATTAAAATGAGAAAAAATTTGGAGTATCGCTAATTATGATGTTGCAAATCAAGTTTTATTTTTTTAAGCTCTTCGAGGTCGCTGATAGGCCTTTCGAGGTGATAGGGAATTGGCATACCCGAGTAGGTTTGAAAATACAGCATAATGGCATCGCGCCACCACACGGCTGTACGTATTTGCCTTCGGAGCCTTGATTGCACATGGGTAAACCGCTGATTGTCAATAAAGGGTTCGAGCTTATCCCAGGTTTTTTGATAGCTGCGTACTGAATCTACACCTTCCTGGTACTTGTGCGCCATTTCAGCCCAAAGTGTGCGTCCGCTATTCATTTTATGGTTCCAAGGCACGCGATGATACCAAAGTAAATATTTTTCGGGAACGGTGGCTAAGTTGTTAAATTTTTCGTTGAGCGGATAGTGGTATTGGTCAACTGCGCCGCTTCCGGTTCGGGTTCTGTCAAAGCCAATCGCCTCAGTAGCTGCCTGGTGGTAATACCGTGGCAGCCAGTCGGGGCGGGCACCCGGCACATAGCACCAAGGCTCGGGTCCATAATGGTGCCCCCATGCAAAAAGGTGATGCAGCCCTAAAGGCATCATATAATTGATAACAGTTTCCAGCGACGACATCATTAAATCCTTTACTGGTTTACGGAAAGCCGGATTGTGAGTAAAAGTCATACGTATCCATTCATCGGCAATTTCGTCGGCACTCAGTTGGTGGTTCCAAGCCTGCCGGCCGAAGGCGTACCAGTTTGCCTGTGCAAAATGGTGGCCGGTCCAGTTGGAATCGCGCCCAATATTGGCCACACCAGCAATACCGTTTAGGCGGTTTGGCAGAAGTGTGCCGTCAGTCATTTTGGCCACAGTAGAGCCCTGTCCAAAAGCCCAGGTATCAGCCCTTAGCATTTCTTCATTTTGCGTGCCGAGGTAAACCAGGTGGTCAGAAAAACCGGTATATTCCTGGGTAATTTGTACCTCAACCAACAGAGCAGTTTTTTTGAGTGCTCCGAAAATGGGGCTAAATGGCTCGCGAGGCTGAAAATCGACAGGGCCTGATTTTGCCTGAATGATAACATTTTGGTGATATTGACCATCGTATGGCACAAATTCAAGGTAGGCCTCTTTGGCACGGTCAACCCCTTCGGGTTCATAAACAAAGGCGCGCCAAATTACAATGCCATTATAAGGATTAAGCGCCTCGGCCAGCATATTTGCACCCTCAACGTGGCTGCGGCCATAATCGAGCGGACCGGGCTGCCCCTCAGAATTTGCCTTTACCAAAAACCCTCCAAAATCAGGGATCAACTGGTAAATTTCATTGGCTTTAGATTTCCACCAGTTGCGTACCTCTGGCAGCAAAGGATCGGCCGAGGGCAACCCATCGAGAACCATTGGCGAGGCAAAGTTTATTGATAAAAACATTCTTACTCCATAGGGTCTGAATATATCGGCAAGGGTTTTAACCTTTAAAAGGTAATCGCGGCTTAGTATCTGCGGGTCGGCATTGACATTATTGGGGGTCATGGCATTGATACCCACTGAAGCATTGGCCCGGGCATATTGGGCGTATCGTGGCGAAATTTTTGATGGCACCTCATTCCACATCCACAATGAGTGGCCGGCATACCCTCTTTCAATGGTCCCGTTCAGGTTGTCCCAGTGGTTGAGCATGCGAAGATCGAACTTTGGTTCGCTCACTACCGAATAGGTGGCAGAAAACTGCTCGGTTTGAATGGCCCTGATAAGACCGAAAACTCCATAGAGCACACCTACCGGAGTTGGCGAAGCAATTACCAGCATAGAACGGTTGTTTCTTACAATGGGTCTAATAATATATCCATCGCGGTGTAGTTTGGAAAGTTCGGATCTAAGCCCGAGCTGATTGGCAATGCGGCTACCACCTGTTGCAAGCACAATGGTTTGGCTGGCAGGCCTGGTTGTGTGCCTTAACTCATTACCAGTAAACCCTTTTATGGCCTGCTGAAGTTCTTCTGCCGCCAGTTTAAGGCTGGGGTTGCTTAAGTCGGCATTTACATTTAGTAAGGTTTGCGAAACCAAAGTCCTCATTGGGTCGCTCACAGGTTCGTAGCGAAGCCACAACCGGCTGCCATCTTCGGCCCGGGCCACAAATGCCATCATTAACAGCAAGGCAATTGTTGTTTTTTTCATTGATATATAGGTTTTTTAGTGAATATTCAGATTGGTTGCCATTTATAATTTATAAAGGATTGCCATGCGCCAAGTTGCCAGGAACTAAATTTAAGCCTGTTTGTCAATGCTTTGTATCGCCGGCATTAATATTAATAACAAAAGATTAATAAGCCGGCAAATTTCAATTTAACAATTATCCAAGGTTGTAATTAAAAGGTTTAATAAAAATGGGGTCAACAATAACCTGCTTAAAACCAGCAAAAAGTTGACCCCATAACTCCCAAACCAACCAAAACATAACTAAATACTTTCCCGTTTTACGCGAATGCTCTCAGGAGCACCGAGATATGATGGCTTTAGGCCGCCTGTATCTATCAGAATTTTCTGCAACACTATGCCAGGATCCAGCACCCTGAAGCGTAGTGTATTCAAACCAGTTTGCGAAATGGTATGCCGTGTGGTTGTAATATTAATACTGTTGGCCTGCCACTGTTCCATAAGGTTCATGTCAAAGGTCTGGTTAAAATTAACTACTTGTTCAGGCCCACCATTAAACGATACCGCATATCGCAACCCGCGATTACGGTTAAAATTGAGCGTTGGCGAGACCATGACACTTACCTGAAAATCTCCGGTGGTTTCGAACCATATATCATATTCAAGATAAACCACATCCTGGGGTTGTGGATAAATATTTGAAGGAATAGTAGTAACAGCCGATAAGGTTTTGCCCATTTGAGGAATTATTTGCCAGCCGATATTACCAGGATTGTTTTTCCTATTAAAATGCTCGGCTTCAATAGAAACAAACCCATTTGCTTCTTTAAACATGAGCTCAGCCTTGTTGGGCACTGGCGTGTTTACCCTAATCAATTGAGGCATAACCCTTTGGCGTGGTTGTTGCCAATAAGTATAGCCAATTCTTATCTGATCCATCATGTGAGGCCATTTGCCACCGGCAATTACCTGGTTGTAATGTATTGTAAGCAACGAATCGTGTATAAAGTGCTGCAAGGCCTTGTCGGCCCAATAGTTTGCCTCGGGGTTGTTATTTCGGGCCAGGTAGCGGTTTTTTGCCACTGCAAAGTACATTTCGTAAAGGTTTGCCATACCTTGTATTGGAAACAATACCAATTGGTCAAATGCATCGCGGTATTTTGCCGGCATTAGATAATGTACCCTGAAGGCTTCGATCAGCAGTTGCCTGTAGTCGTTGGTAACTTTTTCAAATTCATTGTAATTGTTGAGGCTGTATGTATCGGCATAGAGCAACTCTGGTGTAACCCTGCTGTTGTATTTTGAATAGGTATTGATAAGCCTGGCCGATTCGTGGGCAAAGTGGCCATCAAACTGTTCATTGGTAAATGCCAGGGTATGTTCAGCAAGGTTGTTGGCATTAAACTTTTCGGGGTTCCATGCCATATCCAGAAAAAAGGTAATGGGGTATTCCATGGGTTTAATATCGCCCACATTAACCAGCCAAAGCCTATCAACTCCATGCCCCCAGGCAAGGTTCATTTGCTCCCATATACGTTGTATTTGTCTTACATTAAGCCATTTATAGTTTCGTGGGCCGCCAACATAATCGAAATGATAATACATACCAAAGCCTCCGCTACGTGGTGGTGCGGCAGGGTCGGGCAACATTCTTATATTACCCCAGTTGTCGTTGGCATAAAGTATCATAACATCGTCGGGCACTCGCATTCCACGTTCGTAGTAATATTGTACTTCTTTATAGAGTGCCCATACCTGTGGTGTTTCGCTGGCTGGGCGTCCGGTGGTTTCGGCAATTATGCGGCGCTGGTCGCGGACAATACGTTCAAGCAGGTCAATCATTACATTGTCGGCCATGGGCTCGTCGCCATCGCCTCGCATTCCGAGGGTAACTATGGTTTCGAAGTTCTTTTTGCGCTCAAAGCCAGTGCGCCAGAAATCGCGAAGGGTTCGCCCATTTTTGGTATAGTTCCAAGGGCCACTTCCGTAGCGCGACCACTCTACATGGGCCCTTCCCATTGGTTCGTGGTGGCTGGTTCCGATTACAATACCCATTTCGTGAGCAAGGGCACCATTGTGAGGGCAATCATCGAAAAAAGCATTGCCCCACATGGCAGGCCAAATAAAGTTGCCTTTCAACCGCAGCATAAGCTCAAATACCTTTTCATAGAACTTATGATTAAAACCTCCGAAGGTTGCCATGCTCCAACCAGACAAGGCAGGGGCTTCGTTATTTATAAAAATACCCCTGAGCCTAACTTTTGGTTCTTCAGTAACATACCTTCCAGGTTTTAAATAAATGGTTTCTTTTGGGGCAACTGGCACATCGGCCCACCAATACCATGGAGATACACCCAGGTTTCTCGACAGGTCCAATATACCATAAAAGGTGCCACGCTTGTCGATGCCGGCAATTACAAATGCCCTTTCAATGCCAGGCATTGGGTTGTTTACCACCTGCTTCAGGTATATTTCACGCCTTCCAACCAGGTCAGTAACACTTATCTTTCGGCTGAGCACCAACTCGTCGATGATTGAAGATTGTCCGATGGTTCCGGCAATTATAACATTGGCATGCCCCGAAACTGAACCAGTGTAGATTTCAGGTTTTATGCCGGTAATATTAAAAATGTCGTTTTGAAAATAGCCTGCCATCCTGGCAACGCCAGGGTGGTCGTTTTCCGCAATAAGAATTGGGGCTACCAGCCCTCCTTCGGCCAAAACAAAGCACTCTAAAGTTTTAGACTGGCTAAGATATCCGGCATGTGTCTGACCGGGTATATTTGTATGAATTAATGAATTGGAACCAAGCCTGTTGATATACGAAAAAACTACAAGTAAGCCAAGAAGTAAATATTTCATAGTTTCAGAAATATATTTTAGATTTTTAAATTACTTTGAATTATTCCTAAACCCGGCACTCAAAATGTTAATGCTTTAGATGGCTTGTTTCAAAATATTGATTTGATTAAAAACACTTTATCAACAGCCAAAACATGACTTAAAAGTTGATAACGCCAAAATATGCTTCTTTAGGATTGTGGTTTCTGTCAAAAAGCAGAGGATGATCAGTTCGGCCGGCTACAGGCCAGTTGTTAAGCCATGACCCACCATCGTGCACACCCCAGAATGTAACATTTGTAATGCTGCTCTTGTGCCTCCTGAACACCCCAAAGAACCTGGCGTAAGTTGCTCTTTGCCTTAATGCAATTTCGTTTGTAAAGGCCTGGGTAGGTGCAGACTGGCTGGTGTAAATTGAAACATCGAGTTCGGTTATATGAATTTCGAGCCCCAGTGAAGCATAGCGATTTATAGCATCTGTTAAATGGTCTGTCGAGGGCCAGTCAATATTATAATGCCCCTGCATGCCCATTCCATCAATCAGCCCTTGGGCTTTTAACCTTGAAATGAGCTGGAATATTTTTTCCCTTTTTGTCGGATCCGTTTCGCGGTAATCGTTATAAAACAATTTGGCATTGGGATCGGCTGCCCTGGCCGCCCTGAAAGCTTCAAAAATAAAATCCTCTCCTAAAATATTAAACCAGGGCGAACCACGATAAAAGCCAGAACCGTCGTCAATAACTTCATTCACCACATCCCAGGCATAAACTTTTCCGCGGTATCGCGAAACAACCGTGTTGACATGGTTTCTGAGCCTATGCAATAATACTTCTCTTGATACTGCCACTCCTCCGCTCTGAAAAACCCATGATGGGGTTTGGTTGTGCCAAATGAGCGTATGTCCTCTTACCTTCATTCCGTTTGCTAAGGCAAAATCAACAATCCGGTCAGCATTTGTCCAACGGAAATTTCCCTCGGTAGGTTGCATGGCATCCCATTTCATAGCGTTTTCGGCAGTAATTGTATTAAAATGCCTCTTAATCAGTTCGACCGACAGGGGGTTGTCGAGCGCCGAGGGTTCGATGGCCACGCCAATATCAAAAATATTATCTTTAACAAAGTAATCTTTTAAACCATCGGTTGTAAGGCGATAATCGTTCAGGTTTAGCGGGCGGCGAGGCTTGTCGCCGGGGTCTGTTCCATTTTTGTTGCCGCAAGAGGTAATTGCCAGCACAACAGAAATTAGAAAGAAATACAATAGCAGCTTTAAATTCATTTTAGATTAGTAAAGGAAGGAAAAGCACCCGTGGCATCACCACGGGTACTTTTCCGGTTAAACTATAAATTATTCAATGGTAAATCTAATGTTGTCCACATTAAGACTAACCCTTTCGCCCACAATTTCGGGAATATTCCTTGCATCGACAAAAACAAACCCAAAAAGACGGTTGCGGTTTGGTTGCCAACGGGCGGTTCCTAATGGAGGGGCCGTTGCACTAAAAATAACTGCATCGGTTCCACCGCCACCCATAGTGTGAGTATTTATGCGGAATGAAGTCCAGGTATTTGGGTCGGCCGGTACTGTAAGCAGGGTTGCATAACCCCATGGGTTGTCGCCGGAAGCGCCAGCCAGGGCAAGCTTAATTCTCACGTTGCCGTTGCCATCTACAATTTGCGGCGGAACCTCGCTCAGGTTCAGGTCGAACTGAAGGAAAACACCTTGCGAAGAAGAGGTATAAAGCAGAAACCTGTCGGGGGCTGGGTGGGCAGCGGGAGCCTCAGGGAAAGCGGTACCACCGCCATCGCCTCTTATCCAGAACCTTGGCCATACATCGCCCGACTGGAAGGTTGCCGTTGTTCGGCCAAAGTTACCCTGTGGCTGGCCACTATCCACAATGGAAAGTGCCGACACGGTACTGGCTTGGTCCCATCCAGAACTGGTAAACCGGTGAGGGGTAAATGTACGGTCGAAATCAACCAGCCAGAAATCGCCGGTAATGATAAATGGGGCGGATGTTCCGACAATACCATTGGCCGTAACCAGGTTTATAACACCGGTTTGGCTTCCGCCGATGCGAACGGTGAGGTTGGTAGCAGTTTGAGCCATTATTGTAACTGGGCTTGTGCCAAGCCTGGCTTCGGTAACCCTGTCGAATCCGGTTCCCGTAAGGGTAATATCCCGGGTTCCACCAACAATTTCAGCACCTTTTTGAGGAAAATAATTGGAAATAACCGGCAGATTTACCCTGAAATCGGTGGCCGACTGCGCAGTGCCATCTGGCACCGTGAGTATGATTCGCCCTGTAGTAGCACCCACTGGTACAGCTACAGTTAGCTGCGTTGGGCTTACAATTGTAAATGGAGCATTGATAGTCCCAAACCGAACCTGGGTAACCACGTTCATCATTGTTCCGTTTATGGTAACCACTGTACCAATATCGAGGGCAGCAATGTCGGGGGTAATTGAATTAATTACCGGCAAGGCAAGTGATAATTCAGTGGCACTAACTGCTTCGCGTACTTGTACAAAACCAAACTCAGTAAGGAAGTTATAAAACAGACGAACAGAACCGCTTACCATTGCAGCAGGAGTTGTAATACTTATGGAGGTTGCAGATTTGTCGTTGAGGGTTGCCCGCAAATTGCCCACATAAACAGAATCTACCCTGTTTAGCAGGTTACCAGTTATTACAACGGTTTGGTTTCGTCCTACAATGGCAGGGGTAAAAGAAATAATGTTTGGAACCGGAACCAGGTCAACAGTAAAATCGGTAATAGAGCTGGTTACAGAGTTAGGCCTTATCAGCTTAATTTTTCCGGTTAAGGCACCCACTGGGATCTCAACTTTTATTTCTTCGTTGGTTTTCGAAATAATCAGAGCTTCACGGGTTGAGAAAGATACCTTGGATACATCGGCCAAACCCTTACCGGTAATTGCAACAATTTGCCCGGGGTGTCCGCTGGTTGGCGAAAAGGTAAACGGCGTTTCCAATTCTACTGGGTCAATTTTGAAAGGTGCACTTTCTTCGCAACCGGCAAAAAACACGGCCACCGCCAGTAAAATTATAAAGCCTGGGACTGTTATTTTCATAAATGTTCTCATTCTTCAAGGGGTTTTAATCAGGAATAATAAACCGAATGTTGTCGAAAAATACGGTTTGCCCAAAGTTGGCATTGGCAGTTTGAGCTGGGGGCTGAATTTTCACCCCTCTAAGTTGGTGAAAAGGAGGTACCGTTCCAAATGGAGCACTACCGCCATAACCCTGTCCCATTTCGGTGAAAGGCAACCTAATGGTTTGCCAATCAGTTGTAATGGGTAAGGTGCGGCCATACACAGGATGTGCAGCTCCAGCAGCCGGCTGTGGTTCAACCATTATGTTTAGATCCATATTGCGCGAAACCCTCAGATCGAGCGCCAGCACAATGTTGTTATTACTTTGGGCAGGTACCGTGGGCAAATTCTGGATGAAGAAATCCATATTACCACCCCAGCTAGTGTTGCGGTCGGCAATTTCGAGTGTCAGGAAATTGTTATTAGGAAACGGTCCCCTTACAATGGTGGGATTTTGAACATTCCCGTTTGGGCTCCAACTGGTGAAGAAAGGGCTGGTATCATCAAAATTATGAACCAGAACCACCTGACCAAGAATAAGATCGGCGGCACTTTCGGATATGCTTCCTGTAGCCGTATGCAAGCTAATGCGGCCTCCGGTTGATCCGGTTGGCATAGTAAACCTGAGAATCTGGTCGCTCACTTTGGTAAAAGTAGGAACCTCCAGTGTACCAACGAACACCCGGGTTGTAAGATGAAGCGCCCTTCCCATTAGGGTAATGACTGTACCCGGCCTTGCTGCTTCTGGATTAACCATTTGTATTACAGGAGGAGATACAATTGCTAAGGCCCTTTGAGCCAAACCTTTGCCGGTAAAGAAAATATTTACGGTAATAACATCGCCAAGGGGTGATCCTTCCGGAACAAGCATTTTGAGAGTGTCGCGGGATGCCGTAAAAGAAATCGGAACATTCTCGGTATTGAGCATAATATGATACACCTCATTCAGGTTTGTGCCTACGAATGTAACTACTTGCCCGGGTTGCGCCATTTGGCGGTCAACTGAAGTAATCCGGTGATTCATGTCAATGACTCCCGGCTCCATAAAGGTTTCCTGTTCCTCGCAACCCCAAAAAAGTACAGGGATGGACAAAACCAGGAAAAATGCGAGTTGGAAAATATTTGATTTTTTCATTTGTTTCTTAATTAAAAGGTTTCCATTAGGTACCATATCCTGGATTTTGTGGGAAAGGGTTGGTGGTAAGGTCAATCTGGCTTTGTGGAATTGGCCTGAGAACGTGGTGGTTCTGAATGGCAGTCCTTCCGGGAAGCTCAGGACTCAGTGTGCGGAGTCGGTGCAGCAACATTGGTACTCCTGCACTGTTACGTGTGCGCACCAGGTCGAACCAACGCATGTATTCGCCGGCAAGCTCACGGCTTCTTTCATCAAGAATAAAATTTATACCCGCTTCGTGGTCGGTCATGCTGGGTGTTGAAGCTGTAATACGTGCAACAGCAGCGGCGTTAGCAGCATCAGAACGACCGGTTAGAAATGCGGCGCGGGTGCGTACTACATTGAGCAGGTTTCTTGAATCGGCCGGGCGGTTGAGGTACATTGCAGCTTCGGCAGCAATAAGGTAGGTTTCGGCAAAGCGAAACACAATAAACGGGCGAACGGAAGCATCGTTAACGCTTGGCCTGTCAATATCATCGTATTTGCTCAGCGACGGGAAAATTGACAGGGCCTGCCTGGTGCCTCCCGGGCTTACATTATCAAAATATTCGGAGGGTTTAAATATGCGAAGCGCTTTAGCAGGTCTGTGGCTTTCAACCCCAGGGAGCCAAATGGCCGTGTCGCCGTTGGCAAAACCGGGTACCTCAGCACTGGCAGCATCATTTACCCTCCAAAGTGTCTGAAAGGTTTTATTATAACGGGTATCGTCGTTGCGCTCGTTAAAAGCAACTTCGAGCAGATAGTTGGTTGGCCTTACCCTGTGCCATGGGCGGCCATTGGGAATATCTCTTACCAAACCTTTTACGAGTGCACCATAATTTGGCCTGTAAAAGAAGCTGCTCCGATTGTTTTTGTTTCCTGACACATCAGGGTTTATATCGTTGAAAACAGGGTCGGTATTGCGCTGCACATTAAAAAGAATTTCGGCATTGTTTTCGTTGCGGGGTCTGTGCACATCGGCAAAATCGCGCAGCAGGGCTACCCCAAAGGTGCCAGCATTGTTTATAAGGTGCATGGCATTATCAAACGCACTCTGATAGTCGGTTGCTTTGCCTGCAATTGGGTGTGTTGCCCGGGTAAGATAAACCAACGAAAGCAGGTGGTAAGCCGACGCAGCTGAGGCACGGCCAGGCTCAGAGGCCCTTGCGGGCAGATCGTTCTTGGCTATTTCAAGGTCAGCAATTATTGCATCATACACGCTGGCAACAGGAGCTCTTTCGGCAGTAGTTCGGGGTACCTGGTTGAACTCGAGGTTTAGCACAAGGTCGCCATACTTTCTTACCATATTAAAGTACCACAAAGCCCTGATAAATCGGGCTTCGCCCATAACAATGGTGGCGCGTGCGGCTAACATACCCGAAGTTGGGGCAAACTGAACCACAGCATTGGCAGTATTTATGGCTGTATAACCCCAGTTCCAGGTGGTTCCTACCATTCCATTGGTAAGCAGGGCGCCCTGATCGTAAGTCATAATGGCCAGATTGCCATCAGGACCGCGCTGAAACTCATCGGTTCCGGGCACAGTCATAGTCATTGCACTTTCTCCGCCATAAAACAGGCGAAGGTCAGAGTATGCCGAAATCAAGGCTGATTCGACGCCAGAGGGAGTTTCAAGGTACTTGGCGGTAAGGAGCGAGCGTGGTTCCTCTTCCAGAAAATCTGCACAGGAGGATACCAACAAACCAACCCCAAAAATTATAACGAGTTTAAAGAGTTTTTTCATTTCGGGTTGCATTAGAATTTATAGTTAAAACCTATAATAAACTTCCTGGTTGGAGGAACATCGAGGCCTACTTTCAAAGCCCTTTCAGGCACTCCTTCGCCCCCTTGAATGGTGGCACCAGTCCTGTTTGGTTCGGGGTTTACCCCACCAGCACGAACATAAGGAGAGAAGAGAAGGAATGGGTCTTCAACCGTTGCAAATACGCGCAATGTCGATTGCCCGCCAAGAAATCTGGTAACTCGCGGGTTTAAATTGTAACCTAAGTTTATGCTGCGGATCTTGCCAAAGCTGGCATCGAAATAACCCAAAACACTGGTAAATGAAGCATCGAATGAGCGGTGTGGCATTGGCATATCATTGGTAGGGTTATCGGGAGTCCAATAATCTACACGCAAGCCGTTGCGACGACCATCCAAGCGGTTTAGATAATCGGTAGGCATGTGCAATGTGCTGACAAGCATTCCGCCGAGCCTGAAATATGCTACAACCGATAAGTCGAAGCCTTTGTAGCGCCAGGTCGAGGTAATACCACCCTGAATGTCGGGCTCGCTCGAACCCAGAATGCGGCGGTCGGCAGCTGTAATGCGACCATCGGGCTCATCGCCGTTAACACCGCCTCCGGCAAAATCGAGCAACTTTATTCGGCCGGGTGCAAAGCCAAATTGGGCGGCCTGGTCGGCTTCGTTCAACTGCCAAATCCCAAGTTTTACATAATCGTAAATTGCGCTCATAGGCTGCCCCACAAACCAACCGTTTCCTATATCCCTTGAAATTGATGGATCTTGCAGGGCAACAATTTTTCCACGGTTAAAAAATGCGTTTGCACTAACCTCCCAGCCGAAGCCATCGCGGGTTTTGGGCGAAATTGCCACACCATTCAGAACAAATTCAATTCCGCGGTTTTCTGTTTTACCTACATTGGTCATAAAACGGCCCGGAACGCCTATAGAAGCAGGCAATTGCTTGGCCAAAAGCAGGTCGCTGGTTTGTTGCAGATAGGCATCTACAGAGCCATAAATGCGGCCCCGGAAGAATCCAAAATCAATACCTACGTTTGTTGAGGCTGTATGCTCCCAACCAAGCTCCATATTGGGTAGGGTTGAAACATAATAACCCCTTACTCCCCGGCTGCCAAAATTGTAAAATGTGCCTGTCAAACCACCAAGAGTAGCATAAGGACTAACAGCCGTATTGGCAGCCTGGCCGTAACTTGCCCTTAACCTCAGGTTATCTATGAACAAGGCATTTTTCATAAATGGCTCGTTCATAATGTTCCAGCCAAGAGCAACCGCAGGGTATGCATGCCACTTATTTCCGGGAGCAAGCCTCGAAGAACCATCGGCACGGCCCGAAATGGTAATCATATACCTGTCGTCAAACACATAATTGGCCCGGGCCATAAACGAAACAAGCCGCCAGTCGGAGAAAAAGTTTCCTGAACTTGGGGCTTGTATTACCTCGGCGAGGAATGGATTATTAAACTGAATATAATCAACCGGAATTCGGTTTAAATCAACCCTCGATCCGGTGGCAATGTTTTCCTGAACACTGGCCATACCGGTAATGTTCACCCTGTGCCTTTGGGCAAAGGTGCGGTTGTAAGTCAAAAGGTTTTCAATGGTGTAATTGAAGTTATCGTTATTGTTTACCTGGGCAATGTTTTCGCGTCCGTCGCGAAAAGAGGTATTGCTTCCGTAGAAATTATTGTATTTGTTGTCGGCAAAGCTAACCCCCACATTCACTCTATTTACAAGGGCCGGTGTTATCTGAACTTCGCCATAAAACATATTAAAGGAAGAAAGCCTGCGGTTTTGCTCGTTCCAGCGGCTTCGGTCCTGAAGCCCAAGTGGGCTATAAGTAATTTCGGTATCGTAACCAGGCTGCTCGTTTACTGTACCATCCATATTATATGGTGAAGACAAAGGTGAAAATGTAAGCACCGACCACATGGGGTTGGCCGATTGGGCTTCGGTAAGGTTGTATGAATTGAGGGTAGTAAAGCCAATTCTTAGGCGGGTACCGATGGTTTGATCTATAGCAGCGCGAAGGCTGTAGCGAGTAAAGCCCATAAATGGCAATACTCCGGTTTCGCGGAAATAGCCACCCGAAACAGAGTATTGGGTTTTGCTGGTTCCGGCCGATAACGATACTTCATGGTTGGATGTAAGACCGGTTTGGTAAATCAAATCTTGCCAATTGGTTTCACGACCCAGCAACATCGATTCCTTTTCGTTGGGCAAAAAGTTGGTGTAGCCGGCAATGTTCCTTAGTTTTATAAATTCTTCGGCATTAAACACATCGTATTTTCGGGCTACATTTGAAAAGCCCTGGAAGCCATTATAGGTTACCCGCAGGTCGCCCTCGCGCCCGCGTTTGGTGTTTATAAGAATTACCCCGTTGGCACCACGCGACCCGAATATTACAGTGGCAGAGGCATCTTTAAGCACTTCAACAGACTCAACGTCGTCCATACTAATATCGTTTATACTTCCGGCAAACGGAATACCATCCAAAACTATCAACGGATCGTTAGAACCAGAAAGGGAGCGTTCGCCCCGAATCCTGATTTGCGAACCACCACCGGGTCGGGTCGATGTGTTCTGAATTTCGAGGCCAGAGGCCTTGCCTTGAAGTGCCCTTACAAGGTTGTGGGCAGGCACATCGCGAAGGCGGCTGGCGTCAACCGAGGTTATTGACCCGGTAATGTCGCTCTTGCGCTGCACACCATAACCTACAACAATAAACTCGTCCAAACCCAAAAGGTCGGATTCGAGCACTACATTAATAATTTGCCGCGACTGAACTGCTACAGTCTGGGTCCTGTAACCAATAAACGAAAACAACAGGGTTCCGTTTGCTGGTGATGCAATGGTAAAGTTGCCATTGATGTCGGTAACTGAGCCTACAAAGGTTCCCTGAACCACCACGTTTACCCCGGGTAGGGTCCCTCCTTGTTGATCTGTCACATTTCCCCGAATCGTTATGGTTTGACCCCATAAGTAAGACCCGGAAAAAATCATCGCAAAGAGCAAAAGTGTTAGCCTAAACGCCTTGCTAAATTCAAATAATTTCATTTGGGCATTGTTTTGGTTAATAATTGCTTGGGTTAATTAACTATATTTTGTAAGCTAAATGTACGACGGCTTTTTTAGGTGCTTTTAAAATTATGTTACAAGCCTTTTAGTAAGGGTTACCATTTTGTGAATTTTGTTACACAACTTTTTTATCTGGTTACCTGTGTGAATAAATTGTTAAATTTACCAGCAATTTTTTAATGTAATTTTAGAAAACATGAGCAAGCCCGGGCAACTAACAATCATACTGATTTTAACTTTTGTTACCAATGCTTCTGCGCAAACCATAAAATTCTTTTCGTCAGACAGGGACTTGTCAAACAGCATGATAACCGCTATTGCGCAAGACCGCAGCGGATTAGTTTGGATAGCCACCGAAGATGGGCTGAACCGCTTTGACGGTTTAAATTTTGTTACATACCGAAACAGGCAAAATGACCCGGGTTCACTTTTGAGCAGTTTTGTTCGAACACTATATGTTGACAAAAGCGGCAGGCTTTGGGTAGGATGCATAAACGGGCTGATGCTTTTTGATGCAGACAAAAACGCATTTAACGAAATAATGCTTTACAGGGACACCATGAGGCTAAGGCCACATGTTACATCAATAATTGAAAATTCGGGGGGCGATATAATGGTAGCCACCTCAGGCCAAGGACTTATTGTAGTAAAAAAAGGCCAAAGCACCGGTCATGCCGATATGCGGCTCATACCCCGCCTTAGCAGCGAGTTTTTAGAATTTATATATGAAGATTTTTACGGAAGGCTTTGGATTGGAACAGAAAACCAAGGGCTGAATCTATACAACCCATCAACAAACGAACTAACCCTCTTTAAACATCAGCCCACAAAAGAAGGCTCTATCAGCAGCAATTACATTACTTCTATAATGGAAGATTATCGCCGCAACATTTTTATCGGAACAGTAAACTCAGGCTTAAACCAGTTTATTGAAACCAATAATTCATTCAGGGTAATACCCGTTTCCGGTGCAAGCCCTTACGATATGCGGGTAGCCAGCCTTTTTGCCGACGATAAAAACAATCTGTGGGTAGGCACCAGTGGTCAAGGTTTGTGGAGGTTTAACCATCAAACCGAAACCCTGCAACCACACAATATTGCAAGCACCCGTTTTGATGTGGACAAATCAAAAATTCATGCCATTACAAAAGATCATGAAGGTAATCTTTGGTTGGGAGTATTTCTTAAAGGAGTCATATTTATACCCGGAAAAACCAACAACTTCAACACCATAACCTATCAGCAGTTTTCCGAAAGGAGCATAGGCTCGGGTTGCATCACTGCTATTGCCCAGGATCCATCTGGATTGATGTGGGTAGGAACTGATACCGACGGTATTTACCAAATTGACCATCTGCGAAATCAAATATCAAACTTCCAAATCAATTCACGCTTGCGCGAATCGCTTCCGGTTTCAGTTACTTCCTTAATGTTCGACCAAAAAGGTATATTATGGGCTGGTACCTCGCTCGATGGCTTTTTCAGTTTCAACCCAAAGACTGGCGAAAGCCGGTTTTTTAAAAATCAACCCGATAACGACAACAGCCTGTCGAACAATAAAGTGCAATGCATAAGCCAGGACCGCCAGGGCAACCTATGGATTGGCACCAGTGGCGGTGGACTAAATAAATTTGACCCCGCCACCGGGCTTTTCACACGCTTTAAACACGACCCAAACAACTCAAACACCTTGTGCAACAACTGGGTAAACAACGTATTTTGCGACAGCGAAGGCCTGATCTGGATTGGCACTTACAACAGGGTAAGCGTTTACAACCCCAAAACCGGAACCTTTGGCATGCTGGGAACAGGCAATGGGATGCTACCCAACAATATTGTATATTTCATTAATGAAGATTCGGCCGGGAACATTTGGTTTGGAACCAACCATGGCCTGGCGCGCCACAACAAGCAAACCAATTCTTCTGAGTTTTTCTCAAAAGACCAGGGGCTTACCAACAATGTAATTACAGCATTTCTTGAAGACAACAACAAACAACTATGGATTTCGACCCACCAGGGCATTTCATGCCTGTCAATAGTTGATGGATCGGTGGTAAATTATTTTGTACACGATGGGCTTCAGGGAAACGAATTCAGGCGAAAGGCTGCTTACCGAACCAAAAAGGGCGAACTGTTCTTTGGAGGAATTAACGGACTTACCTGGTTTGTACCCGAACAGATACACCGCGACCAACACATACCCGAAGTTTACTTAACTGACCTGATTGTACAAAACAACAGCGTGCCAATAGGGCAAAAGGTAGGGAACAGAGTAATTCTGAAAAAATCGATTGAAAAAACCGATACGCTAAAACTATCATGGCAACACAAAAACTTTAACATAGAATTTTCTACTATAGGGTTTAGCAATCCCGAAAGGATAACCTATCAATACAGGCTTTTGGGGTTCGACGACAATTGGGTAAGCACTGGCACCACCAACCGTAGGGCAACCTATACCAACCTTAAACCAGGCAGATATATTTTTGAAGTTCGCGCTGCCAATACAGCCAATTACTCAAATGCCCGCAGGCTTGTGGTGCTAATTACGCCTCCCTGGTGGGAAACATGGTGGTTTAAAATAGTATATTTTGCCTTGTTTACTTTTATCGTTTATGCGGTTTATCATTATATAATTAGCAGGATAAAACACCGCAACGAACTGCAGCATCACGAGCACCAGGAAAAAATGAATGAAGCCAAAATGCAGTTTTTTACAAATATTTCGCACGAAATACGAACCCCCCTGACCCTCATTGCCAGCCCACTCGAAAAATTAATGTCTGAAAATAAAAACGACCATCTTTCAAAAAGCTACCTGCTCATGTCCAGAAATACACACCGGCTAATGCGGTTGGTAAACCAAATGCTTGACGTGAGCAAAATAGACCGCGACCAAATGCTAATAAGCTACGCACAAACCGACCTGGTAAAGTTTATTGCAGAAATTATGCATGCATTCGACTACCTGGCCGAGAAAAAAGAGATAAAATACACTTTCAATACCAGCCTTACTGAAATGGTGGTTTGGGTTGATTCCAACAATTTGGATAAAGTCCTTTACAATGTTATATCAAATGCCTTTAAATTTACGCCCAATGGGGGCGAGATCGAATTAAACTTGAAAACCGGGAAAAACCATGAAAACGAAGGCTTTCTGAAAGAATTTGCCGAGATTACAGTGTCGGATACCGGCCCGGGTATTGAGGATGAAAAACTGGGAAGAATTTTCGAAAGATTTTACCAGTCTGATAACCATGCTTCTTCGAATACCGGCACTGGTATCGGCTTGCACATATCTCGCTCGCTTATAGAGATGCAGCATGGCAAAATAATGGCCCGCAACCGGACTAGCCGATCGGGTTGCATATTTTACATTCATTTGCCATTGGGGCACTTCCATGTAGCCAATGCCCAAATTTCAAAACAACCGGTATTGGCAATGCAGAGGCTGGTGCAGGAAAAAACCCTCGAGCACATTGAAACCGCCGCCGAAACCGACGAGAATGTGCTGACGGCAATTAAATCGAAAAGAAAAACCGGATACAAAATACTGATAGCCGACGATGATGAACAAATGAGAGCATACCTGAAAGACGAGCTTGGCGACTTTTTCAGCATAATTGAATGCGCCAACGGAAAAGACGCTCTTGATGCAGTGCACAATAAAAAACCCGACCTTGTGGTGAGCGATGTGGTAATGCCGGTAATGGATGGAGTGGCATTGTGCCGCAAGCTAAAGTCGAACCCGGCCACAAGCCATCTGCCGGTAATATTGCTTACCTCGCACCCAAAAAATGAAGACCTTGGAAAAGCCCTCGATGTGGGTGCCGACGCCTATTTCGTAAAACCGTTTAATATGGGCCTGCTGCGAAAAAATATAAACAACCTGCTGGTTAACCGCGAGCGAATAAAGATTAAGTACAGCCCCAGCGGAAACATAAGCATGAAAGAAAAAGAGTTTATGTCGAGCGATCAGGCTTTAATGAACAAAATAATGCAGGTGATAGAAACAAGAATTTCAGATTCGATGCTTAGCGCCGAAACCCTTAGCCAGGAAGTTGGTATGAGCCGGGTGCATTTGTTTAGGAAACTTAAAAAAATTACCGGCCAATCGCCCAGCGACTTCATAAGGAGAATACGCCTGCAAAAAGCCGCCCGCCTTCTTGAAGAAAATACCGGATACATAAAAGAAATTGCCTTTGAAGTAGGCTTCACTTCCCTGTCATATTTTTCGAGCTGCTTTCACGAATTTTATGGAGTAAAGCCAAGCGAATTCGCAAAACTAAAGAAAGAAAAAACCAACGAGGAGTTAACGGCAATAACCCAAAACCAGCAATTAACAAAAACATAGCAATTCAGGCTGGTTACCTCATGCCAAAAAGAGAACCAGCCTGAAGTTTTTCTTATAAAAATTAAAACCAATGACCCTTGCAAATATTTTGTTTGGATATATGCCCGATGGAAGGCAGGCCAGGTTGTTTAAAATTGAAACCAACCAGGGCCTGTCAATTAGCATAACCAACTACGGAGGAATTATCACCTCAATTTTAATGCCCGACAGGTTAGGCCATCAGGAGGAAATTACGGCCGGCTTTGCCAATTTTGAAGATTACCTGAAAGGCCACCCCTATTTTGGGGTCATTGCGGGGCGTTTTGCAAACCGCATTGCCCGGGGAGAGTTCGAAATTGATGGGCAAAAATACCTTCTGCCGGTAAACAATGGCCTAAACCACCTGCACGGAGGCCCGGAAGGGTTTCATACCAGGCTGTGGGATTATGTTTTAAAACAAAACCATGACTCGGTCAGCATTTGCCTGACATATAACAGCCCCCACCTCGAAATGGGGTACCCTGGGAACCTCAGTGCAAAAGTTATTTATACCATTTTCGAAAACAATGTGTTGCAAATAAACTTTGAAGCAACAACCGACGCTCCAACACATCTAAACCTAACAAACCATGCCTACTTTAACCTAAGCGGCTTTAAAAGCAATGTTTTTTCACACCATCTGTTTGTAAATGCAACCAATTACCTCGAACTTGACCATACCCAGATTCCCACCGGACGATTGCTTCAATGCCGGGGCACTGCTTTTGATTATATGGGCAAAAATGAAAATATGAGTACTGTACGCGAGCCTATGGACCATTGCCTGGCCCTGAATGCGGTTTCTGACATGAATGAACCAGCTGCTATTCTGTTTCATAAGGATAGCGGCCGACGAATCAGCCTTTTTTGCACCCAACCAGGCCTGCAAATTTATACCGGAAATTTTCTCGACGCAAGTCTGTCAGGGCATAATCAAACCATTTACAATCAGTATCAGGCAATTTGCCTCGAAACCCAACACTTCCCAAACACCCCCAATCAACCCGAATTTCCTTCAACATTGCTGGTTCCTGGCAAAATTTACCGCCAAATAAGCCGTTTTGTTTTTGATACGCTAAAATAATCTGGCTCACCCTTTTATTTTTTAAAAACAAGCAAAACAATCAAACAACTTTCTGGTTGTATTTTGGTGTAATTTTTGATATAAATCGCTTTATTTTTCAATTTTTTATGGGCTTACGATTAAAGATTTTAGTTTTCCTTGTTGTCCTGGTTCCACAACTTGCCTTTGGCTCAAACCTTCAGCCAGTTAATATCTCGGTAAAGGATGCCACCAGGCAGCCTCTCATTGGGGCAACCATACAACTTACCCGGGTTGACAATGACCAGAACTTTTACAGCACCACCGATATGAGCGGGCAGGCAAGGTTCGATGGCCTTGAAAATACTACATATTTAGTGGCCATCAGATACATGGGCTTTTTGCCACTCGAACAAAACATACAGATTACCACCAATCAGCGCAATTTCGATTTTCAAATGCGCGAAGATGCCATTGCCCTTGGTGAAGTAACTGTTACAGCACGTCGGCCCCTTATCAGGCAGGAAGGAGACATGATGATAGTTGACCCTGAACCACTTGTAAACATAAGTAGCAACACCCTCGAAGTATTGGAAAAAACCCCGGGTCTTTTTGTCGATCAGGATGGGGGCATTTTTCTGAGCAGCGCAACCCCGGCCGCCATTTACATTAATGGGCGCGAACAAAAAATGAGCAGCCAGGATATAAACACCATATTAAGGAGCCTTCCGCCAAGCAGCATTCAACGCATAGAAGTAATGCGAACCCCATCAACCCGTTTTGATGCAGCCAGTTCAGGCGGTATTATAAATATTGTACTAAAAAAAGGTGTAAGAATTGGCCGGTTCGGGTCGGTCAATACCGGAATGAATCAGGGCGTTGCCGGAAACCGCTTTGTAGGCTTTAGCCTGAATGACAGCGGCGACAAAACCACTACTTACATAAATACAAACTACAACTTCAACGGACAGGCAGAAGACCTGAACTCCATTCGCTTCATGCCCCAGCAAACCACCCTGAGCCAATGGGCCAACAACCGATCAAAAAACAATTCTGGTTTTATTGGATATGGAATAAACTATGAAGCCAACCCGCGTCTGAACCTAAGTTACGATGGCCGAATAAATGCCAGCCGGAGGATTTCTGATGCAAACAACCGGAACCTGATGGATGTAATTGAAAACCAGCGCCTTTCAGAAACCAACAACCTCATAAGCAATAATTCAGGTTTTATAAGCCTGCAGCAAGACCTGGGCCTGAACCTGAAACTCGACACCCTTGGATCTGAATGGGATACCAGGTTTGGCTACAGTTTCAACAGCAACAACAATGAGCAGAACTACCAAACCAGTTTCATATTCCCAAACACAGCCCTTATTGCCGGCTTGGGCAACAACTACCAAGGGAGGCATTTCCTGCAGTTTCAAAGCGATCTTACCTACCATTTAAAAAACAAAATTATACTTGAAACGGGCTTAAAGGGCTCCATCCAGGATTTTGGAAGTGATGCTGAATACTTTGTAAATAATGGTGGAACTCAGGTCCCCGACCCCCGTCGCACCAATGCATTCAGCTATCAGGAGCGCATCAGCGCAGCCTACGCCCAGGCATCGTTCCCTTTGCCGTGGCAATTAATACTAAAAACCGGCGTGCGCCTCGAACACACCTTCATGCAAGGCAGCCAAACCGTACCAGCCGACACCAGTTTTATTGTAAACCGTGCCGACTGGTTTCCCTATGTTTACCTGAGCCGCAGGCTGGTTGAAATTTCGGGTTTTGAACTGCGTGGATTCATGATTTACCGCCGTACCATTGGGCGACCGGACTACCAAAGCCTCAGCCCATATATCAGATACATTGACCAATACCTTTATGAAACCGGAAACCCTGCACTAAGACCTCAGTTTACCGAAAACATTGAGGCAAACATCAGCATGAACGATATGCCAATATTTGCCGTGGGGCGCAATTATACCCGCGATATTTTTTCGCAGGTGGTTTACCAGGACCCAACAGCTGGCAGTGTGGCCGTCAGAACCTACGACAATTTGGGCAAAAGCCGGGAAACCTATTTCCGCATTACAGGGGCTATACCACCCGGCGGAAGGTACTTTTTTGTTGCTGGTGCCCAATATAACCTCAATGAATATGATGGCATTTACGAAAACCAACCGTTTTCATTTAGCCGCGGAAGCTGGCGATTCTTTACCTTTCACTCCCTAAGTCTGGCTCGCAATACAAGGCTAACCATGACAGGATTTATGATGACTCGGGGACTAATGAATTTTTATGAGTTAGATACTTTCGGCCAACTTAATTTCGGGCTTAACCAATCTTTTTTTGATCGCAAGCTCAACATTAGCATAAGCGCCCGCGATGTGCTTCGCACCATGGTTACCCGGTTTACTTTAAACCAGGGCAGCATGCAAATGCAGGGCGACCGCTACACTGACAACCGCCGGATTGGCATCAACATTCGTTACAATTTCGGAATTCCAAAAAGGCAGGAACGCCAGGAGCAGATGCCAATGCAGTTTGAAATGGAATAACAGCCGGTTTTGTAGCCGGGCAAAGCAAGCCGGCAAATATTGGCTATTTAGACCACGACCTGGCCCGTTTTACCGCATCAGCCCACCTTTCTTTCATGGTTTTTACCTGGCTGTCGGGCATTGTAGGCTCAAATTGTTTCTCCGGTTGCCATTGCTGCTTAATTTCCTGAGTGTCTTTCCAGAACCCGGTGGCCAGACCTGCCAAATAAGCGGCTCCCATTGCCGTGGTTTCAATAACCCCAGGGCGTATAACGCTGGTTTTCAGAAGATCAGCCTGAATTTGCATAAGCAGGTTATTGGCCGAAGCCCCTCCATCAACCCTCAGATCCTTGATTTTTATTCCGGTATCGAGCTTCATAACATGCAGCACGTCCATAGTCTGAAAGGCGATACCTTCGAGAGCCGCCCGGGCAATATGTGCCAGGGTAGTGCCCCGGCTTATACCCACCATTAGCCCGCGGGCATACTGATCCCAGTGGGGGGCACCCATGCCAGTAAAGCTGGGCACAAAATACAGGTCGCCATTGTCTTCAACCTGGAGGGCAAGGGCTTCAATCTCTGATGAATCTTTGATTATTCTCAAGCCATCGCGCAGCCATTGCACTACGGCTCCGGCAATAAAAATACTGCCCTCAAGAGCATAAGTAGTCTTTCCGTTAATTTGCCAGGCAATGGTAGTTATCAAATTGTTTTTTGAAAAAAAAGGCTTCTCGCCTGTGTTAAGAAGTATGAAGCACCCGGTGCCGTAAGTGCTTTTTGCCATGCCCTCTTCAATGCACATTTGCCCAAAAAGGGCAGCCTGCTGGTCGCCGGCAATGCCTGCTATAGGCACTTTTGAAGCAAAGAAGGTAGTGTTGGTCAGGTCATAAACCTCGCTCGATGAGGCCACCCTGGGCAACATTGATTTTGGTATATCAAAAATGGTCAGCAATTCTTCATCCCACTCAAGTGTGGTTATGTTAAAAAGCATAGTGCGGCTGGCATTGGTAACATCGGTAATGTGGGTGCGACCCTGAGTGAGCTTCCAAACCAACCAGCTATCAACAGTTCCGAAAGCCAATTCGCCTTTTTCGGCCATTGTGCGGGCGCCATCCACATGGTCTAATATCCATTTTACTTTGGTGGCACTAAAATAGGCATCAATTACCAGCCCGGTTTTTTTGCGCACCAATTCCGATAGGCCTCTTCCTTTCAGCTCATCGCAAAAGCCAGAAGTACGACGGTCTTGCCAAACAATGGCATTGTAAACCGGGAGCCCAGTTTTGCGGTTCCAAACTATGGTGGTTTCGCGCTGGTTGGTAATGCCAATAGCTTGCAGCCCAAGCCCGTTTATGCCAAGCTTCGACATAGCCTCGGCCGCAACGGCCACCTGCGACGACCATATTTCGCCCGGATCGTGCTCTACCCAGCCAGGCCTGGGAAACAATTGCTTAAACTCCTTTTGGGCTACCGAACGAATGTTTCCACCCCGATCAAAGAGCATAGCCCGAGAACTGGTTGTGCCCTGGTCAAATGCAAGAATAAACTTTTCCATAACCAAATTTTTGGATGGTTTTAGTCAAAGATAATCCAGAATTGGCAAAAGCCGGAACCACCCAGTTAGTTTTGCAGCTTTGCCCAATGCCAGTGATATGAGTACAATTGCTATTTATGCCCCCCATCAAACGCCAAACTTAAATATGCCTCCAGCTCCTCGTACCACGCCTGTCCGTATTTGCGAATCAGGGCATCTTTCAGGAAACGGTAAACCCTTACTTTAAGCTTTGAGCCTTTTTTACGGGCGCAATTACAAATGTGCCACTGGTGATAGTTTAGCGCATCGTAATGCGGATAGGAAGTAATCCTTATAGGATATAAATGGCATGAAACGGGTTTCTGAAAATCTACCGCTCCTTCTTGCCAGGCTTTCTCTATGGCGCAACGGGCAATGTCGTGCCTGTCGTAATACACATAGGCACACTGCCTGCCCTCCACCAGTGGCGTTACAGGCTCGCCGGCAGGGTCGGTAACCCAGGTGCCTTCCTGCTCAACAGTGGCAATGCCCTTTTCAATCATCCAGGGCTTTATCTTTGCAAAGGCCTTTTGCAAAATTGCAGTTTCGTTTTCCGAAAGGGGGGCGCCAACATCGCCCTCAACACAGCACCCACCTTTGCAAACCGAAAGGTCGCACACAAATTGCTCAAGGTATATCTCGTCTGATATTAAAGTCTGGCCAATAATTATCATGGCGCAAAGGTAAACCAAAACATTTTGGAGTGCTCAGGATTTTTTTTAATGAAGATATTGATCAGGGGTAAGCCCCAACCTGCCAACCCAAAGCAACTGGCAGGCAGGAGCATAAAAAAGACAAGCCCGCCCAAAAAAAAAGTTTTGCCCCTTTTACTGATTAAAAGCATTTGTAATCATCAGAACCACCTACAAAGTTTTTTTATCTGAGTGGCCAAAAAACAATAATCAAAACCCAAAATACTTTTTGGCGTTGTAGTAGCAGATATTCTGTACCATGCCGCCCACCAAATCCATATCAAAAGGAATTTCTCCGTTTACCATATCTGTACCCACCATATTGCAAAGAATTCTTCTGAAATAGTCATGACGTGGAAACGACAGGAAGCTGCGCGAGTCGGTAAGCATTCCTACAAATTGACTCAATAGGCCCAGGGCCGACAGGGCGTTGATTTGCCGGGTCATACCATTTTTCTGATCGAGAAACCACCAACCGCTGCCAAACTGCATTTTTCCAGCCACCGAGCCATCGTTAAAGTTGCCGCACATGGTGGCAATGAGTTCGTTGTCGCGTGGGTTGAGGTTGTACAGAATGGTTTTTGCCAGGCGATTATCGGCATCGAGCCGGTCGAGAAAGCGTGAAAGTGGACGTGCAATTTCAAAATCGCCAATAGAGTCGAAACCCTTGTCGGGGCCCATTTGCCTGAGCATTCGGCTGGAGTTGTTGCGTAGGGCACCCAGGTGGAACTGCTGTGTCCAGCCTTTCTCGTGGTCCATTCGAGCCATGTCAACCAGCATGGCCGACTTAAACTTTAGTTTGTCATCGTCAGATAGCACAATTCCTTGCCGCAATCGCAGAAAAATACCCTCAATCTCAAAGCCGGAATATTTTTCGGCGTAAATAGTTTCCAGGCCATGGTCAGATAGGCGGCATCCCATTTCATGAAAGAAATTGTGGAGCTTTTGAAGGGCTTCGAGATAATTCTGATAAGTAACAACCGAAATATTGGTCAGTTCCTCAATGCGCCCCAAATAGTCGAGAAATGCCTGGGTATTATCTACCATCATGGCGCGGTCGGGGCGCCAGGTGGGCAGCACCTTTATTTCAAAGCCATCGTCGCGCACCTTTTTATGATATTCCAGGCTGTCGGTAGGATCATCGGTGGTGCAAACCACTTCTACCTTAAAGCTGCGCATAATGTTGCGGATGCTAAAGGCTTCGGTCTGAAGCAAGGCGGTCGTTTCGTCGTAAATCTCTCTGGCAGTGGAAGGACTCAGCAGCTTTTTAATGCCGAATGGCCTGCGCAGCTCCATGTGTGTCCAGTGGTAAAGCGGATTGCGAAGGGTGTAAGGAACCGTTTCGGCCCATTTCTCAAATTTCTCATAGTCGGGAGCCTCGCCTGTGCAATACCTTTCGTCAATGCCGTGGGCACGCATGGCCCGCCACTTGTAGTGGTCGCCATCGAGCCAAATCTTTGTCATGTTTTCAAACTTCCGGTCATTCGCTACTTCGGCCGGGGGTAAATGACAATGGTAATCGATAATGGGCATTTCCCTGGCATACCCGTGATACAACTCTTCGGCTGCCTCGTTCTCCAGCAGGAAGTTGTCGTTCATAAATTCTTTCATTGAAAATAGTTTTGAAAAAGGTTCAAGGTTCAAAGTTCAAGACTGTGCGCGTTCTTCAGCGGATTCAAAGTTCAGTTTCAGATATCAAAAAGGCGCTTTATGTGGCGGTCGAAAATGTTTTCTGTAACCTGCTGCCCAACAATATCTTTATGCTTTTCGAGCAGGGTCAGGTAGGTTTCGCCCGCTTCGGCGGCCAGCTTGTATGCCACGTGCATCAGTTGCCTTAAGTGCAGATTGTATTCCGGATGCCCGGGAATGTGCCGCAGGGCATTGGCCAGCTGAATGCCGGTCCAGGCATTTACCAACTCAGGAGTAGGCAATTTGGCCCTGTCAATGTCAATAACGGTAGCATAAGGGCCTGCCAGCTCATCAAAGCGATTCAAAGCGCCCAGGTAAATGTTTTTTACCAGCTGAAGGGCTTCACCCCTGGCCATTGAAAGCCCGATGGCTTCTTCGAGCCAGGTGGTACCGGCGGTCTTTACGTGAATACCCTTATCGTATTTCCTGATTAAACGACCCATAATGGGGTATATGCTAAACTTGTCGCTGCCGCTGTGCACGCTCAGTTTAAGATTTGCCGGAAGACCAAAGGTTTTTACTGCATAGTCAATTACAAGGAGATCCTGCTCAAACTCCTTTTCAAAAAGGTTCACATTACCCTCGTAATCAACCCCTTTGTTAAAGCGACCGGTAAACTTGGGCGCAATGGTTGCCACCGGAATTTTTTCTGAAGCAATGGCCGAGAGTATAAAGAAAAGCTCTACGGGCGACTGGGCATCCAATACTTCGTCCATCGAAACCTCGGTAACAAAAGCACCGTTTCTCTTATTCAATAATATATACTGATAAATGGCCGAAGCCTGTTTTACGGCAAACAGAAACTTTTGGCCAATGGCTTTCAGCATTTCGGGGGTAATTTCAAAGCTTTCTTCAATGCCAGGAATATAAAGGTTGCCCAGAAACTTCTCGTTTCCAAGTAAAAATGCTTTCATATCATCAGAGCTGGCATTCTTGCCAATATATTCAGCCACATCGATGGTAAAAAAATTGCAGTGCTCAATAAAGCCATCTACATTCGAAAGATTAATATGGTCGGCATCTAGAAAATAAGGTTTGTTCCAGCCGAGGTTTAACACGGCCCGATCAGCGGCCTGCCTGGCCGATTGTGGTTTTGATTTTATGGTAAGATGTTCGCGGTTCGATTTATTCCAAACCGGGCAAATTTCAATGCCTTTATTTGCGGCCATAATCATGGCCAATAGCTGTGCTTCGCCTTGCATGGCAAAGCGGTCCCCTGTTCCAAAAGAATACTTCCCTAATTCCATTATATCGAGATTTTTAAATAACAAAAAATTTCCGTGTGCGCACACGAAATTAGAAAAAATTTTCTTTACTTTGCAAAAACAACTGAAAAAAATCAGGATTTCAACCAAAGCGGGTATGGCCGAAAAGCTTTTGAAGGTACGCATTGCCGACATTGCAGCGCGGGCGCAGGTTTCGCCCGGTACGGTTGACAGGGTTATCCACAACCGGGGCGAGGTGGCTGTAAAAACCCGCGAAAAAATTCTGAAGATAATACAAGAGCTTAATTATGAGCCTGACATTCTGGCCAGCACCCTTGCTTCGAAAAAGACTTTCAGTTTTGCGTCATTGATTCCCGAAGCAGGTGCAGGCAGCCAGTTTTGGGCCTTGCCAGCTGCAGGGCTTGAGAAAGCAATAAATCAGGTAAAACATTTTGGGGTTTTTCACAAGACCTTTAATTTTCAGTATTTCGACCGCAATTCCTTTGTCAGGGCGGCCAAAGAATTGCTTCAAACAAAACCGGACGGAGTAATATTTGCACCGGTTTTTTCTGACCTTGCCGGGCATTTTGTTTCCCAATGCCACGAATGGAATATTCCGGTGGTGCTTATCAACTCCAACATTTTAAACGCCAGCAAACTCTCTTTTGTGGGCCAGGATTCTTTCAGAAGTGGCATGGTTGCTGCCCGCCTGCTCCATTATGGCTTGCCCCAGGGGGCAAAGTTCATGGTGGTAAACTTCATGACCGAAATGGGCACCAATATGCACCTGATGAGCCGCGAAGAAGGTTTCAGAAACTACTTCGCTTATTTCCCCGAAAGGGAAAAATACTTGCAATCCTTGAACATTGTGGGCAACGACACTAAAAATATACACGACAACTTGCGCAAAGCTTTGACAACCAAAAACAGTGAGCCTGCAGTAAAAGGTGTATTTGTAACCAATTCGAGGGTGTATCAGGTGGCAGGTTTTTTAAAAATGAATGGTATAAACAACGTCAGGTTGATTGGTTATGACCTTTTAGACGAAAATGCAGACCACCTTCAGAACAACATTATAGATTTTCTGATCAGCCAAAAGCCTTTTGAGCAAGGTTTCAGAAGCTTCATGACGCTTTTTGATGCGTTGGTGCTGAAAAAAAACGTGCCCGAATACCAGTACCTGCCCATCGACATTATTTCGCGCGAAAACATTGATTATTATATTAACAACCAGACCTATGATTAGAGCCAACTTTGATTCATTGCATGGGAAAAATTGCGTAATGACTGGAGGCACGGGGGTGCTGGGTCTAAGCATTTGCGAATGTTTGGCCGGTGCCGGCATAAACCTGGCCATTTTGGGCCTCGATGAGGAAGAAGCACAAATGCAGGCTTTTGGCCTAACAAATAAATATGGCATAAAAGCAATTGGCATTGGTTGCGACGTGCTCGACCGCCAGGAAATTGAAAAAACCAACCTACGAATACTGGCCTGCTTGGGCAGTATCGATTTTTTGATAAACGGGGCCGGGGGCAACTCGCCCAAAGCCACCACCAAACTTGAACAGATCATTCCCGGTAAAGATTTCTCGTGGGACGATACTTTTTTTGGCCTGGCCGAAGAAGGGTTTAAGCAGGTATTCGACCTGAATTTCCAGGGCACCCTGCTGCCAACCATGGTATTTGCGCGAGGCATGGTAGAACGCGGACATGGGGTGGTGTTAAATATTTCATCAATGAATGCCTTTAAGCCGCTGACTAAAATTCCGGCCTATTCCGCGGCCAAATCGGCCATTAACAATTTTACCGAATGGCTGGCAGTGCACCTGGGAAAAACCGGAGTGCGGGTAAACGCAATTGCTCCCGGCTTTTTCCTTACCAATCAGAACCGATTCCTGCTTACCAACGAGAAAACCGGCGAGCTGACCCCACGCGGGCAGCGCATAATCAGCAGCACTCCAATGGGCAAATTTGGCGAACCCAATGATATGGGCGGGACAGTGCTTTTCCTGCTGTCAGACCTGTCAGCGTTCATTACCGGCATTGTTATTCCGGTTGATGGCGGATACAGCGCTTTTGGAGGTGTGTAATCAAAAAAAGAAATTTTCTAACTGAAACAAATACGACTTACTAAATGAAAATGATTGAAACCTGGAGATGGTATGGCCCCGGCGACCCTGTTTCACTTTGGGATATTCGTCAGGCCGGGGCTACCGGTATTGTTACAGCTCTCCACGAAATACCCATAGGCGAAGTTTGGCCGCTCGCAATGCTGATAGAAAGAAAACGCATTATAGAATGGGACGACTCCACTCACCAGCCAAGGGCTACAGGCCTGGAATGGCTGGTGGTAGAAAGTGTGCCCCTTCACGAGAGCATAAAGCTTGGCAAGCCCGAACGCAACCTGTATATTGAAAACTATAAGCATACCCTTCGAAACCTGGGCGCCATTGGCATCAAAACCGTGGTTTACAACTTTATGCCTGTGGTTGACTGGACCCGCACCAACCTCGATATGGAGCTTGAAGACAGAGCCAAGGCCCTTTCGTTCGATATGGAGGAGTTTGTGGCCTTTGATGTGTTTATTCTGAACAGGAAAAATGCCTCTATGGACTACCCGCAGGAACTTGTTGAGCGCGCTTTCACCAAATATAAATCCCTGAGCCATGCTCAGCGGAAGACTTTGCAGCAAAACATTATTGCCGGATTGCCCGGCGCCCAGGAAGGATATTCGCTGGAAGCCTTCAAAAAAAAACTTGCCGATTACCAAGCCATGACCAACGAGAGTTATTTCGAAAACCTTAAATACTTTCTTCAGCAAGTGATTCCGGTTGCCGAAGACAATGGCATTAAGATGGCGATCCACCCCGATGATCCGCCAGGATCGTTGTTTGGGCTGCCCCGCATTGCAGGCACTTTCAGCGACTTTGTAAAAATTCTCAGCACAGTTGACTCTCCCTCAAACGGATTTACACTATGCACCGGATCCCTGGGCGTAAGTGCCAGCAATAACCTGGTTGAGTTTGTGGAAAAACTCGGACACCGCATTTTCTTTGCCCACCTTCGCAGCGTGCAACGCCTGGCCCATGGCAGCTTTTACGAAGCAGGCCACCTCAGAGGAAATGTTGATATGTATGGGGTGGTAAACGCAATTCTGAAAGAACAGCACCGACGCAACGCACTGCACCAACACGATTGCCGGATACCCATGCGGGCCGACCACGGACACGTGATACTCGACGACCAGAAAAAAATTACAAACCCCGGATATTCGGCCATTGGACTGCTGAAAGGAATGGCTGAGCTGCGCGGACTGGAGCTTGGAATACTCAAAAGCCAGCTGCAAACCATTTAAAATGAATTCCCCGAAAGGGGTAAAAAACTAAAGAAGATGGATAAAAAAGTTGTTGTTTTCGGCGAAATAATGCTTCGCCTGGCCACCCCCGATTATTTGCGCTTTAGCCAGACTAACAGCCTCAATGCCACTTTTGGGGGCGGCGAAGCCAACGTGGCCGTGTCGCTGGCAAATTACGGAATTCCGGTTGAATTTGTGAGCCGCATGCCACAGAATGACATTGCAACGGCCTGCCTTATGGACCTTAAACGCTATGGCGTTGGGGTAAACCATGTATTTTTTGGAGGAAGTCGCCTGGGTATTTATTTCCTGGAAACAGGGGCCGTGAGCCGCGGCAGCAAGGTGATTTATGACAGGGAGCACTCGGCTGTTTCAGAAATAAAAAAGGGAATGATAGACTGGGACGTGGTCCTTGAAGGCGCCAACTGGTTTCACTGGACCGGCATCACACCGGCCATTTCTCAGGGCGCGGCCGATGTGTGCCTCCAAGCCATTGAAACGGCAAACCGCAGGGGAATTACTGTTTCGTGCGACCTTAACTACCGAAAAAACCTTTGGAAGTACGGCAAAACAGCAGGTGAAGTTATGCCGCAATTGGTGGCCGGAACCGACATTGTGCTGGGCAATGAAGAAGATGCTGCAATGGTTCTTGGCATTCACCCCCAAGGGGTTAATGTTACCAAAGGCCATGTAGAAGCAGCCGCCTACGAATCGGTTTCTAAGCAAATCATGGAGGCATTTACGCGCTGCAAAATGGTAATAACCACCCTGCGAGGCTCTGTAAACGCCAACCACAATACCTGGGCCGGCGTGCTTTGGGACGGACAAAAACTGCACGAGTCGAGCCAGTACCAGATTACACACATTGTTGACCGCGTGGGCGGCGGCGATTCATTTATGGGCGGACTTATTTACGGACTGATGACCTATGGAAGCGACCACCAAAGAGCACTTGATTTTGCCGTAGCCGCATCGTGTTTGAAACATACCATTTATGGCGACTTTAACCTTGTAAGTGTTGATGAAGTGGAAAAACTTATGGGAGGCGATGCCTCAGGAAGGGTTTCGCGCTAAAAAAAATGCCTTTGGGGCCGGCTCAAAGCACTACATTAAATTTTAAATACGAACCGATATGAAACTCAGAGAAAACAGCAAGTATGCTTTGCTGGTTCCCACCAGCATGGGGGTGCGCATTACCCCGATCAACGGGCAACCCGTGCATTCGGGCGAATACTTCAGGATGCAGGCCACCAGCGCCGAAACCAATGTGGCCAGCGTATCGTCGTACCTGGGGCTTCCGGTAAAGGTGCTTACCACATTTGTAAAAGACAGCCCCATTGCGCAGTTCATAAAGACCAACCTTCGTGCCCGCAACATGGATTTCGAAGGCCCGGAATTGCCTCAGGGCGGCCCCTGGGGATACCGCCACCAGTTTAATATTGCAGACAGTGGTTTTGGCTCACGCGGGCCTCGGGTGCACAACGATCGTGCCGGCGAAGTTGGGCGTACCCTCAACCTGAAAGATTTTGACCTCAATAGGATTTTTGAAAATGAAGGCGTGCAAATTATGCACCTGTCGGGTCTCATTGCTGCCCTTTCGCCCGAAACAAGCCAGTTTTGCCTGGAGTTGGCACGTGCCGCAAAAAAACATAGAACCAGTATCTCATTCGACCTGAACTACCGCGCCACCTTCTGGAAAGGACGCGAGCAGGAACTGCGCGAAACATTCACCCAGATTGCTTCCGTATGCGACATTCTAATTGGCAACGAAGAAGACTTTCAACTCTGCCTGGGCATAAAAGGCCCGGAAACCGGAGGCAAGGACATTGAAGCACAGATTGATGCCTTCAAAAAAATGATTGCAGGGGTTAAGCAGGCCTTTCCCAACGCCAGCGTGTTTACCACCACCCTTCGCGAAGTGATAAGCGTGAACGAACACCTCTGGGGTGCCGTGATGCTGGCAGGCCAGCACTGGGAAATCATTAAACCACGGCCCATACCGGTACTCGACCGAATTGGCGGCGGCGATGGTTTTGTTGGTGGAATGCTCTATGCAATACTTAAAGGCTGGGAGCCCAAAAAGTGGGCGCAGTTTGGATGGGCATCAGGCGCACTGGCAACAACTTTCGAAACCGACTATAGCCAGCCGGCCGACGAAGACATGATTTGGAGCATTTGGCACGGCAACGCTAGAGTAAAACGCTAAAAAATGCACAAGGGCATTCATTAAAACAAACCAGCTATGATCTATTACGCGCAAGGATCTGAAACAAAAAGTTTTTCAAAAGAAGCGCTTAAAAAAGCCCTTTCTGAAACCCTTGGCAAGCTGGGGCCTCGCAACAAGGTGCTGGCCATTCCGCCCGATTTTACCCGCTTTCACTCGCAGGCAGGCCTGCTAACCGAGCTGGCCTGGGAATATTACGGCGATGCACTTACTGATATCCTTCCGGCTTTGGGCACGCACGCTCCAATGTCGGCCGGTGAAATCGCGAAAATGTTTGGGAAAACGCCGCCATCCCTTTTCAGGGAACATAAATGGCGTACCGACATTGTAACCCTTGGCGAAGTACCAGCCGAATTTGTGAAGGAAGTCTCAGAAGGCCGGGTTGACTACCCTTGGCCTGCCCAGTTAAATAAAATGCTGGTTCAGGGCGGCTACGACCTCATATTATCTCTGGGGCAGGTAGTACCCCACGAAGTAATTGGCATGGCCAACTACAACAAAAACATTTTTGTGGGCACGGGCGGGGTTGAGGGCATAAACAAAAGCCACTTCCTGGGCGCTGCCTACGGAATGGAGCGAATTATGGGCAGGGCCATCAACCCGGTTAGAAAAGTGCTCAATTACGCCTCCGACAATTTTGCAAAAGACCTCCCCATAATATATGTGCACACCGTGGTAAGCAAATGCGATGATGGCCAATTAAAGGTACGCGGCCTTTTTATCAGCGACGATGGCCAGGGCTTCGAACTGGCAGCAGCGCTTTCTCTCAAAGTCAACTTTGCACTGGTTGAACAACCTTTAAAAAAAGTAGTGGTTTTTCTCGATCCCGAAGAGTTTAAGAGCACCTGGCTGGGAAACAAGAGCATTTACCGCACCCGCATGGCTATAGCCGATGGCGGCGAACTCATTGTGCTGGCGCCTGGCCTTAAGGAGTTTGGCGAAGACCAGCAAATCGACATACTCATTCGAAAGTACGGCTACCGTACCACGCCCGAGGTGCTTCAGTTTACGCGCGAAAACCAAGACCTGCGCAACAACCTGAGCGCCGCGGCGCACCTTATACACGGATCGTCAGAAAACCGCTTCAGAATAACATATTGCCCGGGCAACCTTACCCGCGAAGAGATTGAATCGGTAAACTTCGGTTATGCCGAACTGGGCCAAATGCTCAAAAGGTACGACCCTGCAAAGCTGAAGGATGGAATAAACATTATGCCCGATGGCGAAGAAGTGTTTTTCATTTCAAACCCCGCGCTGGGCCTCTGGGCCAGCCGCAACAGGTTCGATGGGTAATTTGTTATACACCTTTCGGGGAAAGCTACGCATTGAATTAAACGTAAAACTTACCATTACCAAAACTTGTTTCGACTATGAAAGAAAAAGCAGATATTGGACTGATTGGCCTTGCCGTGATGGGCGAAAACCTTGTGCTGAATATGGAAAGCAAGGGTTATACCGTGGCAGTATATAACCGCTCGACCAACAAGGTAGAGCAATTTGTAAACGGTCGGGGACAGGGCAAAAACATTATTGGGGCCTACACGCTCCAAGAGCTGGTGGCCTCGCTTAACTCGCCCCGCAAGGTAATGCTAATGGTAAAAGCCGGCAAGCCTGTTGATGATTTTATTGAACTGTTGATACCGTACCTTGAAGTCGGCGACATAATAATTGATGGAGGCAACACCCATTTCCCCGACACAGACCGCCGCACGACCTATCTCAAAAGCAAAGGGCTGCTGTATATTGGCACCGGCGTTTCAGGCGGCGAGGAAGGCGCCCTTAAAGGCCCTTCCATTATGCCCGGCGGCTCGAAAGCAGCCTGGCCCCAGGTGAAGAACATTTTCCAGGACATTGCCGCTAAGGTTGAAGACGGCTCGCCATGCTGCGACTGGGTGGGCGAAGGTGGCGCCGGACACTTCGTAAAAATGGTGCACAACGGTATTGAATATGGCGATATGCAACTCATCTGCGAAGCCTATCAGTTTATGAAAGACTACCTGGGCATGAGCGCCGACCAAATGCACGAAGTGTTTAAAGAGTGGAACAAAGGCGAATTGGACTCTTATCTGATTGAGATTACCCGCGACATTTTGGCCTACAAGGATCTGGATGGAAGCCCGCTTGTTGATAAAATTCTGGACACTGCCGGCCAAAAAGGCACCGGCAAATGGACCGCCGTAGCCGCTCTCGACCAAGGGGTGCCCCTCACCCTGATAGGCGAATCGGTTTTTGCCCGCTGCCTGTCGGCTCAGAAAGACGAAAGGATTGTTGCATCAAAAGTACTCTCTGGCCCCAAGCCTGCTTTTACCGGCGACAAAAAGGTTTTTATTGAAGAGCTGCGCAAGGCCTTGCTGGCCTCAAAGATCGTTTCGTATGCACAGGGTTACGTGCTCATGAAAGCCGCATCGGAAGAGTATGGCTGGAATTTGAATTACGGCGCAATTGCCCTCATGTGGCGTGGCGGATGCATAATCCGTTCGGTTTTTCTGGACAAGATAAAGGAAGCATTTGACAATACCCCCAACCTGGTAAACCTAATGCTGGTCGATTACTTCAGGCAAAAACTGCAAAATGCGGCTCCCGGCTGGCGCAATGTGGTGGCTCAGGCCATTATCAACGGTATTCCCATGCCTGCATTTGCATCGGCCCTGGCCTATTTCGACGGTTACCGTGCCGAGCGACTGCCTGCCAACCTGTTGCAGGCACAGCGCGACTACTTTGGCGCACACACTTACGAGCGCACCGACAGACCTCGAGGCGAATTCTTCCACACCAACTGGACTGGCCGGGGAGGAACCACTGCTTCGACAACTTACAATGCGTAATTTGAAAGCATTCAACCCTGCTCTAAAATTACCTGCAAGTGAACTTTCTGTTGCCACGTGAGTAATTTTAAAACTTAACTATTGAAGGCAAGCAGGGCCTCGGACATAGGCCCAACAGGGCAACACCCTGCGTCAGAACAATTGCATTCTTTGCTGTGGGTTTTCCAAATCCAGCAAAAACTTTTTGCGCCAAAGACCACCACTAAAACCAGTAAGCTCGCCGTTAGAGCCTACCACCCGGTGGCAGGGAATTACAATTGGAATTTTATTGGCACCATTTGCCGCAGCTACGGCCCTTAATGCCTTAAGATTGCCCAACCTACGTGCCTGGTCCTTGTAGGTGATTGTTTTTCCATATTCAATGGTAAGCAGGTTGTTCCATACTTTTTGCTGAAATTCGGTGCCGGTGGGGTTAAGCAAAACAGAAAACGACTTTCTTTTTCCTTCAAAATATTCTTTTAGCTGCCCTTCGAGTAAATCAATCAAGCGATTGCTTTGCGCAACTATTTCCGCTCCAAAATCCTCTTTCAGCTTCTCTTTGGCTGACTCCAGCAAAGGATTATCGCAAAACTCCAGAAGGCAGATGCCCTGAGAAGCCGAAAAGGCCTCCATTGGACCGATTGAGGTAAATATGGTTTTGGAAAATATCATAAGTCAAGAATCCCCTCCGGGCACCTAAAAATAGAGTGAACTGCCGCCTTGCCAACATTTGGCAGATTGGCAAGGCGTGGCAGGTATTGTTACATTGCTCTGGGGACAGTAACCTAAACCAGTGAAAATTAATTACTTAAGTTGGTTTCGTTGAACGATATCATCCAATTTATTCCAAATTTATCGGTAAGCATACCAAAATAATCGCCCCAGAAGGTACTGTTGAGGTGCATTGTAATGGCGCCACCCTGCGCCAGGCCGCCAAAAAGTTTCTCAGTTTCTTCGCGGCTTTCGGTATTGATTGAAACCGAGAAATTATTGCCTTGTACAAATTGCGGCGAAAACTCTTCGCCACAATCGCTGCCCATCAAAACTGAGTTTCCAATTTGCATTGAAACGTGCATGATTTGATTCTTATAAGCTTCGGACACTTTTGATTGCTCGCTTTCGGGCATATCAGAAAAGCGCCCCAGATAGCCAAAGTCAACACCAAATACTGAACGGTAAAAGTTGAAAGCCTCTTCGCAGTTGCCGTTAAAAATAAGATAAACGTTTGTTGTTGCCATTTTATGAGATTGTTTAAATTGTTATTCCAGACTCAGCAAGTTCTTTAATTTTTTCAAGGCCACTTGGAAATGCCTCGTTGAAAAAGGCAATATAATCGGGAGATAAGTCAATTTCAGCTACCAGAATTGTGGTATTGCCATTATCCTTAATAATGTAATTTTCAAATGCCCCTGTCCATTTCTCAGTGGCATCATCAACTGGTTGCTCTATAAAATTAACCACCTCTCCAATATGCTGAAAAAGAATGTTTGAATGAGGGCTTAATAAGATAATGTCGGCATACATACCACCACCTTCGGGAGTTAAAAAATGAACCCTCCCCCCTTGCTTTAGCTCTCCTTTATAATATGATCCTTCGCAAAACACGCTGGTCCAATTACGGTAAGTGCTATCATTCCACATAACATTCCAAATTTGTTCGGGACTAGCTTTAATTTCTACCTGGTAGATATGTTTGCGTAAGCCATATATATAATTTTTCAGAATGGCCATAAAACCCTCCCAACCCATTTGGTAGTTTTCGACAGCAAATTCGGGGCCTGCATCGGCAAAGTTTTCAATGCCAATGTGTTGTAGGATAACTTCAGTAGCCCCATTTTTCTCGTTCAGCAGCCAGGTTACAACACTTTCGCCCTTACTATGGCTTGGGTGTGTCCATGTATGCGAAAACTTTTTTTCAGGAATAATTTCCTTTATGTTGCAACGGTGGTGAAACTTATTAGCGCCACCGGGCTCAAAAAAATTAAATGTAGCCCCCTCCCTTAGTTCAAAATCAGGAATATCGAAATACCATTCTTTCATTTGATCTTTCAGGGTTAAGGCTTTCCATACTTCTGCTGAAGTAGCTTTTATAATAATCGTGGTTTGTATCATGCTTACGAGTATTTGGTTTTCAGGAATTTTATGGTTTCGCCCATAATCTTTTTAAGGGCATCCTGGTTAATGTCAGATAGGTTTTTAACATAAATGCAGGCTTTCCCCATTTTAAACTTGCCCAGGTCTTTGAGCAGGTGTTCGTGCTCGGGCATACCGGTATAAACATAAAGCGAGATGGCTTCTTTGCGGGGAGAAAAACCCACCAAAGGCCAGTCGCCTTGTTGCTGGCTTCTCTCCGATTTGTAGTGGTAGCATCCAAACCCGATTATGGAAGGGCCCCACATTTTTGCCTCAAATCCGGTAAACTCATGCATTAGCTTCAATAGTTCAAAGCTGTCTTTTCGCTTTTGCTCTGTGTCGGCAAATGAAGTAATAAACGCTGCCACGTTGGCATTGGTTTGTTTGGTTTTAAGTTCAGCCATATTAATGTGGGTTGGGTTAAGGTTTTATTTTCCAGATTTTGTCAGAATAATTTAGATACATTGGCAAAGCGGCCGACCCATACCAGTTAAAAAGTTCGGTATCGAGCAACTTTTCTTTTATTGCCGGGTCTGTTTGCAAAAGTGCATGGGCTTCATCTAAGTTACTAACATTTAGAATAAAAATTCCGCGATAGCCCATTTCATTTCGTGCAATCGGCCCTGCTACAACCAGCTTGCCTTCGGCTACCAGGCGGTTAATATTGTCGAGGTGGCCTCTGAAGCAATTGTTGATAAACGCCTTGTCGGTGGTTTGGTTCGATCCGGTTTTTAGCACTACGAGTATGTAGGGTTTCATTCCTAAATCGTCGGCACCAAGTTTTTGGGCAAGAGAAGCATCAAAATTCGGGTTTGAAACAATGGTGTCGGTATTTTCGGCCATCTCTGAAATTCTGCTCATTTTATAAGAAAACCCCTTTTGATGCCCGCCAGAAACCTGCACAAACAATTCATTGTCAGAAATCATGTGATAAAAAATCTTTTTTGGGAAATCGTGATCCGGATTTTCAAAGACAAAGGCACTTGCGGATCTGGTTTGCCTGAACTCAATTTTCTTTCCATCATTCTGCCCTAATACATTGGCGGCATAAATAATCTCATTGCCGCTCCGGGAAATGTCAAGATATTCAATGACGCTCATTTGACCATTTTCAAGAGTATAAGAAAACCCCTTCAATGAATTGTCATTTAGCTTGTCCCAGCGCTCGAAAATATTTTTATCATGCATTTTCCAGGTTCCCTGTAAAAAACCGGGGAAATCAGGCTGCCCCTTGGCCAAGCTTGCTTTAACAATTTGGAATAAAGGATCAGCTTCATGTTCAGGGAACCAGTTATTGCTAAAATAAGCTGGATTGGTACTCCTTGAAAAAATGTTATTCAGGGTGTATTTTTCAAGTTCGAATTGTTTGGGTTGATGCGACCATTCAATCCGGTTGGCCACATCAGCCCCTGGTCCGAAATTGCCATATTCGGCATAATAGCTGTTCAAATGATTGGTTTCCCTGCCCTGCCAAATGGACCAACCCTCCGGCCGGATAAAATCATCGAGAAAGGAATTGATAATGACCGTTTTTGCAAAAGGACGCCAGGGACGGCCCAGCGCAACATTGCGAACACCAGGACCCGCCGTAAAACGGGAATTTAAAAACACATAACCAAATTTTGCATACTCCTCTGTAGATGCCGCTGTAATGTATGATCCGGTTTTTTTGCTGTGAAGGAGGCAGTTTTCAAACACCACCGTTGATCGCCCGAAGATATAATCTGTCGTGCCTTCAATGTAGCAATTGAGCAGGTAGTTGCGAATGTTGCCCCATGTATAGTAGGTATCCTGATGGCCAATAAGCCGCACGCGGTAGAAAAACTGCCTGTCGCCATTGGTGCGCAATGCCACTGCCTGCCCCACAGGGCCTGCAGAGTTTTCGAAAGTAAGGTTCATTGCCCTAAAATCATTGGCATCGGCAGCAAAGCTAAATGAGGTATTGGTAGTAATTGTATCGCCATTAACGACTTTTCCCGAAAAATCGTCCCAGGTAAGCACCACCTTTTGCGCATCTTCTCCAACTAGCGTTATATTTGGTTTTGAAACAGGCACCATAATTTTTTCTTTATAAACGCCATTGCGGATAAAAATCACGAACCGTTCGCGGTTGTTTTCGGGTACCCTGTCAATGGCTTGCTGAACGGTTTTCGCGTGTCCTGACCCATAGGGTGCTACCACCAAATGAATATGCCCTGCAAGTTTTTCTTCAAGACTTTGGGCAATCGCCGAAAAGGAAAGCAACAGTGCAAAAAACAATAAGAAAAATGATATTTTCATAATTCGCAAGCATTAAAGATTCGGATCATCATACACCACTTTGAGCCATTCGAAATCAACGCTTCCGCCTGGTTGGCCATTTTTACTTCCAAAGCAATACAATCCAATGCCCGACCCCACCCAGCGCAGCCGCTTTGCCTGAAAACCTTCGGCCATGGTTACAAAGTTCTCTCCATCCAGGCTGTAGAAAAAAGAGCAAATGGCTCCGGGCTTCACTTTCATTCGAAGATAAACAGAATCATCAAAAATCGGAAGCGATTTCAGAATAATCAACTCACCATTTTCATAGCCTTATACCTTTGGGCAAAAGTAAGGATAGCCCGTCCATTGTTACGGCTAACCCGCAAGGTGGCATAATCGTTGCCAGTGGCGGCCAGTCCTGCCATATCGCCTTCTTTAAGGTTTCCGATGTTCATTTTGGTGGTTACTTCGAAGGCTTGGGCCGGAAATTTCTGGGTAAGCACCTGCGAAAGGGTGTAAAGATTTTCGTTTGGCGCCGGTATGGAAAACACACGCAGGTGTCCGGGGTTTTGGGTCAATGAGAACCACTCCTGCCGCCAGTTGGCCTGCCAGCGCCATTGAAGGCCAAGCAATTCGCCGTCAAATTCGTCAGACGTTTGCTGAGGAACGAACTGCGGCGGATTGCCGGTGTTAGGATACCTGAAAGTGCAAACCGGCTCGCCTATGCTATCGCCCTTACGATCAAAGCCTATGATGGGCCAGTCATCATCGAGCCATTGCATGGGGTTCAGGTGAAGCATTCGGCCGTAGGCATGGTTGCACTGAAAATGCACAAACCAGTGTTGGCCCGATTCAAGTTCTACCCAGCCGCCCTGGTGCGGACCGTTGATGTTGGTATCGCCCTGATGCATCACAATGCGTTCTTCGTAAGGCCTGAACACGTTTTTGGAGCGCAGCACTGTTTGCCAGCCGGGAGTAACGCCACCTGCAGGAGCAAAAATGTAGTAATAACCGTTGCGCTTATACATTTTGGGGCCTTCGATGGTAAGCTGTGTTTTGGTGCCATCGAATACCACCACGCCATCGTCGATCAGGCGGTCGCCTTCGAGGCTCATGCGGTGCATTACAAGCACAGAATTGAAGCCGGTGCGGCTTTTGGCCCACGCACGAACAAGGTAAGCGCTGCCATCAGCATCCCAAAACGGGCAAGGGTCAATCAGGCCCTTGCCAGATTGCACAATGATGAGCGGCGACCACGGGCCTGCAGGATCTTTGGCCTTCGACCTGTAAATACCGAAATCGGGATAGCCATAGAAAACCCAGAAATACCCATTGTGATATCGGATAGAAGGCGCCCAAAATAATTTTAAGGCTGTCGCGCAAAAGAAATTCAGGAAATGCCTGTCCCCAGCCCATTTGCGGGTAACGCTCCTTCATGTAATCCTCGCCATAATTGGCATAATCGGCCATAGTAGAGTCGCCGATCATCCAAAGGGTGGGCACCTGCGGCCCCTGACAAGAAAATATCAAAAGCGAAATCAGTCCAAAAAGGAAAAACCGGAGCTTTTTCACTAAGCGGCTTATTTAATCTCGACCTTCACCTGGCTTCCCATTTTCAAGGCATCAGCCTTAAGCAGCTCTTCAAAGTTTTCGGCCGAAGTGAATTTATGATCAGACAATTCCCAGGCCGAATAGAACCTATATTTAGCTGGTTTCTCACCAGACTTCATGCGCACGATAAATGAATGATTAATGTCTTTTGCATTTTCGTCAAGATATTCAAAACCCAGGTAATCATCTTTGGCAAGCATAATGGCCATGCCAAGGTATTCGCCTTCAATGGCCTGTTGTCCGTGGGTTGACAAGGATACTATTCCATTTTCGTAATCGGCAAAGGCAGCCTGCTTCTCATTCAGGTCGATGGTGGTAATGCCTGTAACTATGCTTGCATCACTAAAACCTTCGACCCAAACCTGGCCAACATAATACCAGGCACCGCCATAGATGGAAATTTGGTGAATAACAGATCCGGTGGTGTTATCAATTTGCCAGTTGTCGAACCTGAATCGCAGAATTGACCTGAGCGGGCCATTGGTTACCAACTCGTAAGAACCTTGGGAGCCGGGTGCCACCCTGTGGAGTTTTTCGTTCAATTCAACAGCTATTGAGCCTGCCCCTAATGATGTTCCAACCTTCAGAATGTCCATTCCCCAGCTCTGCATAGCGTGGTAATCTTCATCAATGCCCACATTGCTGAGTACCATTGCTTTGGTAGTTTTGCCAAAAATATCCATACCATTGCGTTCATCAAAGTAATTTCGAAAGCCAACGCGGTCGTTTTCCCAACCCGGCCCTTCGAACTGGAACAAGTATTTGGTCTGGCCGTGGTTTTCGCGCGTTATGGTTGGGCGTTCAGCCTTTTTTACTTCAAGGTAGCTTCCATTGTTTTGAGGGCTTGCCAGCCAAATATTGCTCCTTTGCTCAAATTCAGGCAATTTTTCAGGCTTCACCAAGGTGAGTTTTAAACTGGTGGTGGCATTGCCCGGAAGGTTTACAAGTAAGAAGAGTTCATCCCAGTGACCATCAATATCCAGGTCATCGGCCTGCGATGGAATTATTTCGCCGAATTCTGATTCAATCATGGGAACCAACCCCACGGCAATTTTTCCGGTTTGATTTTCAAGCTCGGCCCTTGTAATAACCACGGGCTCATCGACGCGGTCAAAGGGGGAGTCGTTGGTTATAACAATGAAGTACTCCGAGCTCTGGCATCCAATGGTAATGGCGAGCATCAGCAGCACCAGCGAATAAACTTTCAAGCTCTTCATGATATCTTGGTTTTGGGTGTATAGAATTATTGTTCGTTGGCTGGCTTTCCTATTGTAGCCAAAATGCCGCCATCCACATAAAGAATATGGCCATTTACAAAATTGGATGCGGCCGATGCCAGGAATATGGCAGCTCCCTGCAGCTCTTCGGGCAGGCCCCAGCGCCCGGCCGGGGTGCGGTGAATGATAAACTCATTGAACGGATGCCCGCCAACCCTGATTGGCGCCGTTTGAGAGGTGGCGAAATAGCCGGGGCCTATGCCGTTTGCCTGTATGTTGAACCTGGCCCATTCGGTGGCCATGCTGCGGGTAAGCATTTTAAGCCCACCTTTAGCTGCGGCATAAGCCGATACGGTACTACGGCCCAGCTCGCTCATCATGGAGCAAATGTTGATAATTTTGCCACCCGAGTTGCGTGCAATCATACTTTTTGCTACCGTGCGACCCACAATAAAAGGCCCTACCAGATCAATGTCAATAACCTGACGAAACTCTTCCACATCCATTTCAATCATGGGAACACGCTTAATGATCCCAGCATTGTTTACCAGAATATCGATAGGGGCCACTTCCTTTTCAATCAAAGCAATTTGCTCAATGACCCGTGCTTGGTTGGTTACATCAAAAACATAACCTTTGGCATCAACGCCTTTTTCAGCATAATCTTTGAGCGAGGCAATTACTTTTTCTGGGGAGCGGTCGTTAATAACTATTTTTGCACCCGCTGCAGCCAACCCAATGGCCATGGCCATGCCAAGGCCGTGCGTTGCACCGGTTACAAGTGCTGTTTTACCGCTAATATCAAATAAATTAAGCGACATAAAACTTTCTCCTTTTTATTTAATATCCGAAATTTTTGCAATGTCCATATCGGCATAGTCGAGGTTTTCGCCGGCCATTCCCCATATAAAGGCATAGTTTGAAGTGCCGGCAGCCGCGTGAATTGACCAGGAAGGCGAAAGCACTGCCTCGTGGTTTTTCATCCAGATGGGGCGTGTTTCGTGTGGTTGCCCCATAAAGTGGCAAACAGCCTGATTAGCGGCTACATCGAAATAGAAATAAGCTTCCATACGGCGCGAGTGCACGTGTGGAGGCATGGTGTTCCAAACGCTGCCAGTTTTAAGCAGGGTCATTCCCATTTGAAGCTGGCAGGTTTCTACCACCCCATTAATGATGAGCTGATTAATGGTGCGAACGTTTGAAGTTTCGGGCGTACCCATTTCAAGCTTTCGGGCATCGTTTAGGGTTACCAGCTTGTCGGGGCATGAGCGGTGTGCCGGGGCGCTGTTAAAATAGAAGTATGCAGGATTTGTTTCAATAAGGCTTTCGAAGGTAAGCAGGCGGTCGCCCATACCCACATACATTGCTTCTTTAGGCTGTAGGATAAAAACTTTATCCTCAACGGTTACCTTGCCAGGACCGCCCACATTTATAATTCCAAGCTCTCGGCGGTGCAAAAAATACCCGGCTTTAATGGGGTCGATGGTTTCGAGCGGCAAAGGCTTGCCTGCAGGCACAGCTCCGCCTACAATGTAACGATCGTACATTGAATACACCAGGTTAATTTGGTTTTCGACAAGAATATTCCCGATCAGGAATTCTTCTCTAATCCTTTTGGTGTCGTATCCTTCAAAATCTTTTGGGTGGGTAGCATATCGAATCTGATAGTTAATGGCCATATTTTAAATGATTTTATGTAATACAAACGTTTGCGCAGAGTTGCTGCAGAAATTAGCTGGTACGGTTTGTCGAACTCCTGGGTATCAGGTGTGGGTCGAGCATAACGGTGCGTGGAACAAAAGTTTTGGATGAGTTTTTATTTTCAATTTCTTCGACAAGCAAAATTGCAGCCTGGCGGCCCATTTCGAGAGCGTGTTGGTCGATTGAAGTAAGGGTGGGTGTAATGATTGAGCCAAAAGGTTCGTTGGCAAACCCCACAAAAGCCATATCGTAAGGAACTTTTAAGCCAGCATCGAGGGCGCAAAGCATAGCCCCGAGGGCCGAATAATCGCCAGATGAAAACACTGCATCGGGCCTGGGCACCATTTTCAGAATCTGCTGCAAAGCCTCGCAGCCGGTTTCGCGGGTTATTACCCCATGAAAAATAAGGCCTGGATCAGCATCTAACTTATGTTTTTTTATCGTATCTGTAAATCCCAGGGTGCGGTTTGCATACATCTGTATATGCTGGGGGCCGGCAAAATGGGCAATGCGCCTGCATCCTGCAGCAATTAGGTGCTCCACGGCAAGCACTCCCCCCTTGTAGTCGTCAATTACCACCTTGCTTGCTCTGAGCGAATCGAGCACCCGGTCGAAAAATACCAGAGGAACGCCTTTGCGGACAAATGGCTCGAAATTTTTTGCATCACCAGTTTCAATTGAAATTGATGCGATAAGGCCATCGATCTTGCCGGCAAGCAAACTTCGCAACAGGGTTGTTTCTTTCGAAATGGATTCGTACGACTGGCAAATCAGCACATTGTAATTGGCCTGTGTAGCCACTTCGTCAATACCACGCAATACCGTGGCAAAGAAATGGCGGTCAACCTGCGGAACCAACACGCCTATGGTGCGCCCACTACCGGTTCGAAGGCTCAAAGCCCTGAAATCGGGCTGATAATCGACCTTTCGGGCAAGATCCTTCACTTTGCGGCGCATCTTCACGCTAATCCTGGGATTATCGTTTAAAGCCCTCGATACAGTAGATGCCGTGGTTTTTAATTCTTTGGCAATGTCGTGAATGGTGTATCTTTTTTTAGGACCCATGCAGGATTCTGTTTTTCAGTGAAACTGAAAGGTTTTTTTCAAAAAAAAAAGTAGTTCTATTTTTATTTCGCCAAAGTTAATTATTTTTGTGCAATCGATTGCATTAATTTATTATAAAAATATTTTGATTGTTATGGCCAGATTCAGTAGGATTCAAGTAGCGCAAACCATGGAGGCCGTTGGAATAATTCCGGTTTTTTACCATCCAGACCCCGATGTAAGTTTTGAAGTAATCAAAGCCTGTTACAATGGCGGGCTAAACGTTTTTGAACTGACCAACCGGGGCGATTTTGCTCACGAGGTGTTTGCCCAGGTAAATAAAAGATTGATTGCTGAATTGCCGGATATAATTTTGGGCGCAGGTTCTGTAATGGATGCAGGCACAGCCTCGCTTTACATTCAGTTGGGTGCAAACTTTATTGTTTCGCCGGTGCTTAATGAAGAAATGGCCAGGGTTTGCAACCGCCGGAAAATTTTATGGTCGCCGGGCTGCGGTTCGCTTTCCGAAATTTCGAAGGCCGAAGAACTTGGGGCTGAGATCGTGAAGATTTTTCCAGGCGGGCAGGTTGGCGGGCCTGAATTTGTAAAAGCCGTAAAAGGCCCTATGCCCTGGACCAGCCTAATGCCCTCCGGAGGTGTTGAGCCAACATTCGAAAACCTGATGGCCTGGTTTTCGGTCGGGGTAGTTTGTGTGGGCATGGGGTCGAAACTCATTGCAGCTAGGCTGATTAAGGAAAAAAATTACAGCCAGCTTCAGCAAGAGGTGCGCAAGGCAGTAGGCATTTTAGCGCAGGTAAGAGGCACATAAATGCGACCACATTTATAATTTGTTACTTTCGCCTTGTTTATGTTTAAAACCACGATTTGGGATAAACGATTTTTTAACACCATGAAATTTGAAGGTTTAATAATTTTCAGGACGACATTGCCTTGGGTGGCGGTACTGCTTTTTATGGCATCGTGCCAGCAGCCCGATCAGGTTACGGTACTTAAGCTGGCTCATGGTCTTGATCAAAGCCATCCGGTGCATCAGGGTATGGCTTTTATGGCCGAAAGGGTTTACGAAAAATCGGGCGGAACCCTGCGCTTAGAAATTTATCCCAGCGGGCAGCTGGGCACCGAGCGCGAAAATGTGGAGCTCCTTCAAATTGGCAGCCTGGCCATTACCAAGGTTTCGGCAGCCATAATGGAAGGTTTTGCACCAAGTTACCGTATTTTTGGATTGCCTTATATTTTTACCGGAAGGGAGCATGCCCACAGGGTACTCGACAGCGACATTGGCCGTGAGATCTTGCTTGACAGTGAGAGATTCTGGCTTCGCGGGCTTACCTTTTACGATGCCGGCAGCCGCAGTTTTTATACAAAAGACAGGCCAATAAACCACCCCAACGATTTGCGTGGATTGAAAATAAGGGTTATGCAAAGCCCTTCGGCGGTTAATATGGTAAGGGCATTTGGTGGCTCGCCCACCCCTATTTCGTGGGGCGAGTTATACACAGCCTTGCAAAGTGGCGTGGTTGACGGAGCCGAAAACAACCCACCAAGCTTTTTTCTTTCGCACCATTACGAAGTGTGCCGGTATTACTCGCTCAACGAGCACACTACCATACCTGATGTTTTGCTAATAAGCACAAAAATATGGAAAACCCTTAGCCCACAAAAACAGCAATGGCTTCAGGAAGCTGCCAATGAGTCGGCCATACATCAACGCATACTTTGGGAGGAATCAGAAAAGGAGTCGTTAAGGTTGGCCGAAGAGGCCGGAGTTACCATAATTTATCCCGACAAGGCGCCATTTATCGAACGGGCGCAGAGCCTGCATGAGGCTCACAAACAGGACGAAAAATTTTACAGCCTGATAAAACGGATAAAGGCATTGCAGCAAACGGCCGTTGAAGCAGAAATTGCAACCACACAATAAATTGTGCAGGCATGAAATTTAGAAAATCAATTGATGCGTTTTTAGGAACCCTCGTAATGGTTATCATGGGTATTTTGGTAATAAACGTGCTTTGGCAGGTGGCCAGTCGCTTTTTGGTGGGTAGGCCAAGTTCTTTTACCGATGAGCTGGCAGGGTATCTGTTGGTTTGGGTAGGCCTGCTTGGTGCTGCTTATGTTACAGGGCAAAAAGAACACCTGGCCATTGACCTGATTTCCCAAAAAATGAATGAGAAAAACCAGCGCCGTTTGCAAATACTTATTAATATGCTTATTATAGCGTTTGCTTTTGTAGTGCTGATTATTGGAGGATCAAACCTGGTTTACATTACATTTTACCTCGGGCAGATTTCATCGGCACTGCAAATTCCAATAGGCTATGTTTACCTGGTACTCCCTGTTAGCGGGCTGTTCATAATTTATTATGCTGCCTCGGATATTTGTCAGGTTTTGGCTTCAAAACAAATACTTCAGTAGTACCCTTTTAGCCTAAAAGTTAAAAAAAATGGAATTTATCGAGATATTGGTTCTGGTTATAAGTTTTGTAGTTTTGCTGGTACTGGGGGTCCCTATTGCTTACAGCATAGGTATTTCGGGAACCATAACAATGCTGGTTAGCATAATGCCCATACCGGCATTTACCACCCTTGCACAGCGCATGGCTACTGCATTGGATAGTTTTGCGCTGCTTGCCATACCTTTTTTTATACTTGCAGGGCAGCTAATGAACCAGGGAGGCATTGCACTGAAACTGATTGATTTTGCCAAGGTGCTGGTAGGGCGGCTGCCCGGTGGATTGGCTTTTGTAAATATTATGGCCAATATGCTATTCGGGGCTATTTCGGGCTCGGCCGCGGCATCGGCTTCAGCTATTGGCAGTTTTATGACCCCAAAGATGGCCGAAGAGGGTTATGACAGGGGTTTCAGCGCTGCAGTTAATATTACTTCGGCAACTACCGGGCTGGTTATACCTCCAAGCAACATTCTGATTGTTTACAGCCTGGCCAGCGGCGGGGTATCTATTGCCGCTCTTTTTCTTGCTGGCTACATTCCCGGAATCATGACCGGCCTTATGCTTATGGTAGTGGCAGCGGCGGTTGCTTACCGCAAAAATTATCCGGTTGGCGAAAAAGTTGGAGTAAAGCAAGGCCTTTTAAAATTTCTCGATGCCATCCCAAGCCTTTTCCTGTTGGTAGTAATAATTGGGGGTATCATTGGCGGATATTTTACAGCAACCGAGGCATCGGCCATTGCAGTGCTCTATACGCTTATTCTTTCAATAATTTATAAACAAATTAAACCACACCATATTCCAGGCATATTGCTGCGCACGGTTGGAGTTACATCTATTGTTTTATTTCTCGTAGGCACTTCAATGGGGCTTTCGTGGGTTATGTCGTATGCCAATATACCTCAAAACGTAAGTGAAGGGTTGATGTCAATAAGTTCAGACAAAATTGTTTTGCTTTTGATTATAAATATTATCCTGTTGTTGGTAGGTACCTTTATGGATATGACTCCCGCCGTCCTGATTTTCACTCCAATTTTTCTGCCTGTAGTGGTCGACCTGGGCGTTGACCCAATTCACTTCGGAATAATTATGGTGGTAAACCTAAGTGTAGGCCTGTGTACCCCGCCTGTAGGGTCCGTGTTGTTTATCGGTTGCAGTGTAGCCAAAATTGGTATCGAAAAAGTAATCAGGCCAATGCTGCCGCTATTTGCTGCAATGATTTTTGTGCTGATGCTGGTTACCTATTTTCCGCAGATCAGCCTTTGGTTACCTCGCATATTAGGGTTCTGACAACTTGAAGTAGTTGTCGGATTTTATTAAATTTGATTATATTAAATGGGGTGATGGCCAATGAATTACAGATTTAAATGGCAAAAAAGATCTACCTCTTCCTGGTGGTTTGCTGCTATTTGGGCAGCACTACTTTTGCCGGACCTAAAACCAATCAAAGCCCAAGCACCATTTTTCCCTGACCAATCAGAAGCTTTAAATGAAGTTTGGCAGTGGAGACCAATCGATGTGTTGGCCACCAAAGGGGTAAGGTGCATGACCGACGACATTGAAAACAATATGTGGTTTGGCCTCGACAAAGGCATTATGCAATACGATGGCTTTGATTGGACCCTCTTTGACAATGAGCCATATTTAAAATTTCCTGTCGGGATTCTAACTCAAAACCCCGAAGGCAAACTCTTTGCCGGGAGCGATGCCGGCATTCTGGCGTTTGAAAACGGAGCCTGGGTCAAAATATTCCCAAAGTCCGATACCCTTCAAATTCCGGTTACCGCCTTACATATACTGCCCGATGGAACCTTAATTGCCGGAATCCGAAACGGGCTTGTTATGGTTGAAGGGCAGGAAATTACTGTTTTCACCGTTTTGCAAAGGACCAATTCTTTTAGGGAAACTCACCCGTATGCCAGGGTATTGGTGCTTCCTGACGAGGTGCTTTTTCAGCGAAATTTTGGCAGGATAGACAATATTTTTCTGGAGAAAGATAAGCTTTTATGGGTGTTTATGTCGAGAAACAACGATGGCAAGCTGTTAAAGTTTAATCTTTCGGACACCCTTAATCAGGTGGTACAAAATTTTGAAGTAACCGTAGAACTTGGCGGCCACAGCTTAGCCAACCGTAACAAGTTGTTGCGTACCAGCAGAAATGAGCTTTGGGTCATCAATGGATTTTACAAAAGTGGTATTTTAAGAAAAAAAGACTCGGAATGGGAATTGCTTAAGCCCAGTGCAATTTTGGGGGGCGATGAGCTACATACCGACATTATAGAGCTTGGCGATGGCTCTATTTGGGTAGGCGGACTTGGCAGGTTATATGTTTTTAAAAACGGAAGGTGGAGCGTTTTTTCAGCACCAGACCTTCCCATACCCTCCAGTCGTATCATTTTTCATGAAGCGCGCAACGGACAGGTATGGATTGCCGGAATACAAGGCGATGTGTTCAGGCTTGCGTACAACAACCAGCAGTGGGTCAAATATTCGGGTCTAAACTTTCAGCTTAAGGAACTCAGCGGCAAGGAGTGGTTTATTTCGGCGCGCGGCCAGGTAGTGTTTAATCACAACGGCACCTGGGGTGCCTACGATCAAAGCCATGGCCTTATTGATGCGCCTGTACGGCTTATCTCAACCCGCAACGGGCGCCTGTGGGTGGCTGGCAGCCATAAGGGCGTGGCTGCAACGGCCTACCTCAGCAAGGGCTATTGGGAAAAGCAAACCCACCCTACCCTATCGTGGGGCATCGACCAGCGATCGGTTTTTCAGGACAGCCGCGGGGCCCTTTGGTTTGGGGCAAGTGTTGACAGGCAGGATGCCCTCGGCCAGGTTTCGGGCGTGCTGCAACTAAAAAACCCCGATGATGCCATTTTTGAATGGCGCCATCATACCCAAAGCGACGGCATTGTGCAGCATAATGTTTACGGAATTGCACAATCGCCCGATGGAGCTTTGTGGCTGGGAGGAACAAACCTTCTGAGGTGGGACGGCCAACGCTGGCAATCTCTGCCCGACAAAGAGCAGTTCAACGAATTTGTTGATATTGTTCATAGTCGGCAAAACCTTTGGGTTGGGTCAAGATATTACGGACTTTTCAGGTTCGACGGGCAAAACTGGACCCAGTTTACTACCCAGGATGGCCTGCCAGGGAATACAATAGTTTCAATTTTTGAGGAAACCCCCAAAAAGGTTTGGGTTATTACCGACCGCGACATGGCTTATTTTGATGGCCAACGGTGGTTTCCGGGTCCGTTTATGCAAAACTTTAGAATTCCGCGCGAAGGTGGCGACATAATAATCGATACACTGGGCGCAATCTGGGTAAACAAATCACTAAGAGAATGGAAAAGAAGGGCTTTCCCTTTCAGCGTTACCCCGGCCAGGGCTTTTGATGATTTCTGGACCGTACGCTACCAACGCGATAAAATACCCCCTAAAACCATTATTAATATTTTTTCAGAAAAAGTTGACCGCTCCGGAAATATTATGATAAGCTGGACCGGTCGGGATTTTTGGGAAGAGACCCCGGCCGAAATGCTTACATACTCATACCTCCTAAACGGGGGCGAATGGTCAGGGTTTTCAACAGTAACCAACGTGGCCTTTACACGACTTGGCAGCGGACGCCACACCTTTGAAATAAAGGCACGCGACCTGGACTTTAACATTGAAGCCGAGCCGGCAACCATAACCTTTACCGTAACCCCTCCCCTGTGGAAACAACCCTGGTTTATAGCACTGGTGGTTTCATTCCTCATTATAGTAGGATATTATGAAGCCCGACTGATTAAACACAATCGCGGCCTGTCAAGGCTCAACACATCGCTCAACTCGGTAAACCAGGCCCTCGAAGACAGGCAAAAGAAAATTGAGCTGCAAAAAGAAACCATTCTCAAGCAAAAAGAAGAACTGGAAAGAAAAACAATTGCCCTCCAGGAAAACACTGCCGAAATAACCGCTCAGCGAGACCAGCTTAAAGAAATGGTCGAAAAAGTTGAAGAACTATCGAATATTAAACAAAGGTTCTTTACTAATATTTCGCACGAATTTCGCACGCCGCTTACCCTTATATTGGGTTCGATAGAACGCCTGCTCACCTTGCCCGAAAACCCCGAAAAATCAAAACTTAACCAGGCCTACCAAACCATACAGCGTAATTCGAAAAGGATACTCAGACTGATAAATCAGATCCTTGAAATCAGGAAAATTGAGCGTGGCAAAATGGAATTCAGGCCAACACCAGGCGATATTGTAGCCTTTGCAAGAGATATTGCCTATCTCTTTGGCGATTTGGCAAAAAACCAATTGGTAAATCTGAATTTTGAAACCGATATAGACCAAAAGCAAATGTTTTTTGACCACGACAAGGTCGAAAAAATCCTATTCAACCTCCTGAGCAATGCCTTTAAATACACCCTTGCCGGAGGAAGCATTTCACTGAGGTTGTTCCAGGATATGAGAACCCCAACAAATTTGGACGGTTCAGGCCATATTGAAGAAAATACACTTCCCGATATAGACTGTATGGTTTTTGAAGTGTCGGATACTGGCAAAGGAATACCACCTGGCCATTTGCCAAATATATTCGAAAGGTTTTACAGGGTAGAAGAAGCCAGCCCCCACCAAAAATACGACAGTTCGGGCATCGGGCTTTCTTACGTTAAAGACCTTGTAGCCATTCATCAGGGCGAAATTACCGTTGAGAGCGAAACGGATAAAGGCAGCAGGTTCAGGTTTTGGATACCTGTAGCACCCGATGGGTACAAACATACCCCGTTAACACAAAAGGAAGATTACAATACCGGACATCAGATCTCCGACGACCTCAGGGCAGAAATTGACAACCTGAACAGGGCTGTTTCGTTTGTTAAGGAACCTGAAACAAAAGACCTGGTAAATGTTCAGGAGCTGGCAAGGCGTGCCGAAAAGCTCATGGTGCTTGTGGTTGAAGATGAACCAGAACTGCGCGAGTTTCTTAGAGAAACCCTTGAGGAAGATTTTGAGGTATTGGATGCACGCAATGGCGCACTTGGCTACGAAAAAGCGGTGGCATATCAGCCCGACATCATTATTACTGATATAATGATGCCCGAAATGAATGGTTTTGAACTTTGCGCAAAGCTAAAGGCAAACCTGGCTACCAACCACATACCAGTTGTAATGCTTACGGCACGTATAGCCCCCGAAAACAAATTTGAAGGATACCAGGCAGGGGCCGACGCATACATAGAAAAACCTTTCAGCACCGAATACCTAAAGCTTAGACTGCAAAACCTGATAAACTCCAAAGAAAAAATCAGGGTAAAGATACTGCGCGACCTTATAACACAACCTTCTGAAATTATTGTACACTCTGAAGATGACAAATTGCTAAAAAAAATGCAGGAGGTACTTGAAGAAAACATCTCCGATTCAGATTTTGATGTAGAAAGCATGAGCCAGCATTTTTACCTGAGCCGTTGCCACTTTTCGCGCAAGATTAAACAAATAACTGGCCTTACACCCAAAGAAATTATTGACTCATACCGCCTGAAAAGGGCAAGCCAGCTGCTGCAGCAAAAAATGACCATAACCGAAGTGGCATATATGGTGGGGTTCGACCACCCAAACTCATTTACCCGCGCCTTCCGCAAGTTTTACAATATGACCCCAAGTGAGTTTGCTTCGCAAAACTGAAAAGATGCTGCAAATTGTTTGCTCTTAAGCAAATTTTGAATATTCATTCCACAAAAAATAAACTTACTTAGCAACATGCAAACAACACTAAAAGGGAAAACTGTATCAACTCGAAACAACCCAGGTCTTTCTCCTGAAATAACTATTTTTTATTTCATTAAAACCATATTACCAATTCTGTTATGGGTGGTTCTGGTTTTTGGGGGCACAACTATTTGTTTAGGCAAAAGCCAGGCTGATGCAGGCAGGGTTCCGGCATTTCCGGGGGCCGAAGGTGGCGGCCGGTTTACTACAGGCGGGCGTGGCGGACGGGTAATAAAAGTTACCAACCTCGACGATCGTGGCCCCGGCAGCTTGCGCCACGCACTTGAAGCCACAGGACCTCGAACCGTGGTTTTTGAAGTTGCAGGCACAATTGAGCTCAAAAGCCAGATTCGAATCAGGCAGCCAAACCTTACCATTGCCGGACAAACCGCACCCGGACAAGGCATTACCATTAAAGGGCACACTGTTCAAATTGCAGCAAACAACATTATTATAAGATTTATGCGTTTCAGGCCAGGCGATGTGGCCGGAATTGACCTGGATGCCCTCTCGGGAATGAACCGCAGAGATATAATTATTGATCATTGTAGTTTTAGCTGGGGTACTGACGAAGTGGCCACGTTTTATGACAACGAGTATTTTACACTGCAATGGAGTATGATTACCGAAAGTCTTAATAATTCGGTACATTCAAAGGGGGCGCACGGTTATGCTGGCATTTGGGGGGGCCGCAACGCTTCTTTTCTTAATAATATAATTGCCCACCACAACAGCCGAAACCCCAGGCTGAACGGAACCCGCGAAACCCCTCCAAGTGGTATTGAAACCACCGAACTAATCAACAACCTAATATATAATTGGGGCGACAAAGCAATTTACGGTGGCGAAGGCGGGCAATACATTATTGCAGGCAATATATTTATTCCGGGCCCTGCAACACCCTCTTCGGGCCGCAATGAAATACTTGAAGCTTATGCTCCCACGGGCCGGTTTTTTCTCAAGGGCAATGTATTGGGCATCAGCAAAAACAGATTCGTAAGGGCTGGCTGGAAAAATGTTACACTGCCACAAGACAACTCTACCAATGTGCGCCTTGATGAGCCCTTTCCATTAAGCAATTTGCACCTTGCCCAAAATCCACGGAGAATTTACAATCAATTGCTGCTCAAAGCCGGGGCAAGTTTATGGCGAGATGCCACCGACGAGCGTATTATTGCCGAAATTAAGGCAAAAACTTACACTTATGGCAATAAAGGCATTATTGACAGCCAGGAGCAAACAGGCGGTTGGCCTGCATTGGAGTCAGGCAAAGCGGTTATTGATAATGACCATGATGGGATTTGCGACTTGTGGGAAACCCAAAACGGACTGAATCCTGAAAATCCCGACGATGGTAACGCTTTTGGGCTAAACCCTTTTTATACCAATCTTGAAGTTTACCTTAATGACCTGGTGGCCAAAGGATTTAATGAACCAAATCAAAGCCGATCACTCAGGTAAATACAAGCAAATTATCCAAAGTTTACAATTATAAAATCAACCCAAATGTAACATGAATATAATAATTATGAAACTTTTGCCAAAGACCGCAATTGTAAGCATTTTTATGCTTGCGGCCGGTCTGAACCTTTTCGGCCAGGCTATTACAGTTAGGGGAACCGTAAGCGACCGTACAGGTGAAACACTGCCGGGAGTAAACATAATGGTAAAAGGTACCCCAACTGGTACCATTTCCGACATTAACGGCAATTATTATATATCTACTCCGGCAGATGGTGTGCTTGTTTTTACCTACATCGGTTTCAACCCGGTTGAGGAATCCGTAAGGGGTCGCCAATTGATCAATGTAACCCTTGAAACCACCGTAACCACCCTTGAGGAAGCTGTGGTAATAGGCTATGGGGCTATAAGAAGGCGCGACATAACCGGTTCGGTGGCCTCAGTAAGTGGCGATGCCATTGCAGCCAAGCCCATAGCCAGTGTAGCCGAGGCTCTTACAGGAAAACTGGCCGGTGTTCAGGTAGTTACTACCGAAGGATCGCCCGATGCCGAGATTAAAATTCGCGTGCGCGGTGGCGGATCCATTACCGGCGATAATTCTCCACTTTTTATAGTTGACGGTTTTCCGGTTGAGTCTATATCCGACCTTTCGCCAACCGATATTGAATCGATTGACGTGCTGAAAGATGCCTCATCAACGGCAATTTACGGATCAAGAGGTGCAAATGGGGTTATAATTATTACCACCCGCAAAGGAGCTCAGGGGCGCATTTCGGTGCGTTACGATGCCTTCGCCTCATTCAACAGGCTCGCAAAAAAAATCGATGTGCTTTCGCCATTCGATTACACCCTTTGGCAATACGAAAGAGCTTTGCTTGCCAATGACCTTTCGCGCTATACTAACATGTTCGGTAATTTTCAGGACATAGACCTTTACCGCAATGCTCCGGCCAACGACTGGCAGGGAATCACTTTCGGACGCCTTGGTTTTACCTCAAACCACTCGTTAAATATTTCGGGGGGAACCGACAAAACTACCTACTCTTTTAATTATACCGACAACACCAACCGCGCCATCATGCAATTTTCGGGGTTCAAACGCGACAACCTGAGTCTCCGGATTACACATAAACCGGTTGAGCGCATAACCATGGGCCTGAATATTCGCTATGCAAATACACAAATTAGTGGTGGTGGTGCAAACGAACAGCGCGAATTTTCGTTTTCGGCCGATCCTCGCCTGCGCCACGCCATGATATTTCCGCCATTTCCGGTTGCAGGTCTTACCGACGACGAAGGCGAAACCGACAGAGATTTTGTTTTATTTCATCCATTGGTGGCACTCAAGGACAACGACCGGTTTCAGAAGAGGATTACCTACAACCTTAGCGGCAATGTTGCGTGGGAAATTGTTGACAACTTAAAATTAACCACCGAATTGGGCATTGACGACTTCAGAAATGCCGATGAAAGGTTTTACGGGCCAACAACCCACTACGCCCGTACGGTTCCAAGTGCCACAATTCAAGGAATGCCCGCTTTAATTTTTAACAAAACCTCGCGCGAAACATTCCGAAATACCAATACCCTGTTTTATAACTTTAAAGACCTCCTGCCTGCAAACCACTCATTAAATATGTTGGTTGGCCAGGAATATATTATAAGGACTGAAGGATTCCACGAAACTTCGGTCCATGGTTTTCCCAATGGCTTTGACTTTAATTCTTCGCGCAGCCTATCGGCACAGGCCGTGGCCCACTCAATCAACAATTATTTGTATCCAAACGATATACTGTTCTCGTTTTTCGGGAGAGTAAATTATGATTTTAAAGGAAAATACCTGCTAAGTTCGACCTTCAGGGCCGATGGATCATCAAAATTCTCAAAAGTTAACCGCTGGGGTTATTTCCCATCGGCTGCTTTTGCCTGGCGCATTTCGGGCGAACCATTCATGCAGTTTGCCAGCCCCTGGCTCGACGATATGAAGGTAAGAATAAGCTACGGAACAGCAGGCAACAACAATATTCCAACAGGTCAATTGCTTCAGTCGCTCGAAGTAAGCACCACCACCTGGATTAACGGGTTTAACAGTTATTGGGCTCCCACAAAAACCATGGCCAACCCTGAACTGAAATGGGAAACCACCATTACCCGAAATGTGGGCCTCGACTACACCCTGTTCAACGGACGACTGGGAGGATCGGTAGAAGCCTACATAAACACCACCAGCGACCTGCTTATACTTTTCCCCACTCCCGGAACCGGCTACCTTGAGCAATACCGCAATATGGGTGAAACAGAAAACAGGGGAATTGAAACCATGATAAGTTGGGTGGCACTCGACAAGCAAAAATACGGATTAACCATAGGCGCAAATATAGGTTTTAACCGTAATAAGATTAAATCTCTGGGGCTGATGAATGATTTTACAACTGTTTCAGGATGGGCATCGACCGATATTGCGGCCGAATACCTTATAGCGGCTGGCTTACCAGTAGGGCAAATTTATGGGTTTAAAAGCGCCGGAAGGTATGAAGTAGCTGATTTTGAAGGCTTTATAAATGACCGCTGGGTACTTAAAACTGGTGTAACCGACAGCAGCCCCATTATCGGGACCCTGCGCCCGGGAAGCAAAAAACTGGTAAATGTTACCGAAGGCGACAATATTGTAAACCTTGCCGACAGGGTGGTTATAGGCAACACAAACCCATTGCATACCGGAGGATTTACCCTGAACGGCAGGCTGCACGGGTTCGATGTTATGGCTGCTTTTAACTGGAGCTACGGAAATGACATTTACAATGCCAACAAAATAGAATATACCACAACAGGCCGTTTCCACTCGCGAAACCTTTCAAGCGAAATGCAGGAAGGAAACCGGTGGACCAACCTGCTTCCAAATGGAACCCTTACCAACGACCCCGAGCAACTTGCAGCACTGAATGAAAACACCACCATGTGGTCGCCATTTATGCCCAAGTTTGTGCTTACCGACTGGGCGGTTGAAGACGGCTCGTTTCTGAGGCTTAACACCCTAACTGTTGGTTACACCCTGCCTCGAGAACTGGTAAGACGGCTTAAACTGCAAAACCTCAGGTTTTATGTTAGCGGAAACAATGTGGCATTGTGGACCAATTATACCGGCTTCGATCCGGAGGTGTCAACCCGAAGAAGAACCCCAATGACTCCAGGGGTTGACTACTCAGCCTACCCACGCAGTCGCTCACTTGTGTTTGGATTAAATTTAAGTTTTTAATAATAGCTCAGACCCCTGAAATTAGCCATAAGATATTTTCATTCAAACCGGAAAAAAATTATGGCAAATTCAATCTGACCTGAAAAAATTAAAAAATAAACAGATGAAAAAGCTTAAAAATATATTCCTGATCCTGATTCTTACAGGTATTGGGGTTTCTTGCGAAGAAATATTTGATGCCCCTACAAAATCCTCACTCGATGAGTCGGTAGTTTTTTCTAACCCAGTATTGGCCGAAGGGGCCATTGCCGGTATTCTGCATTCATTGGCCGAAACAAACTCGTACAGAGGCCGTTTTCTAACCTTTTACGGCATTAACACCGATACTGAAGTTCGCAATGCATTGCGGAATTTTACTGAAGATGCAGCAAGGCTTGCCAATTACAATACCAATGTAGGTAATTCCCAAATGAACACTGCCAATAATGTATGGGCAATGATTTACGAAGGCATCGAAAGATCAAATATTGCCATCAGGGGATTGCGAAACCATGGCAACGTAAATAACAACCCCCGAATGGGACATATCCTTGGCGAGGTGCTTACCCTAAGGGCTGTATTATATTTTGACCTTGTAAGAGCCTGGGGTGATATACCGGCCCGATTTGAGCCGATTAATTCTGAAACGGTATATCTGCCACGTTCAGACCGCGATGTTATTTACAAACAAATTCTGGCCGATCTTGAGGAGGCTGCAACCCTCGTACCCTGGCCAAATCAGTCGCAGGCTACCAGTTCTACCGAAAGAATCAACAAAGCTTTTATAAAAGGCTTCAGGGCCCGTGTTGCACTAGCTGCAGGTGGGTTTTCGCAAAGAGCCGATGGTATAAGGCTTAGTACCGACCCTGACCTTGAACGCAGAAAAATGTACACCATAGCTCGCGATGAAGTGCTATCGGTTATAAACAGCGGTACAGCCAGGCTGCTTGGGTTTGAGCAGGTTTTCAGAGAACACCATCGCGAAACTTTTGTGGCAGGCCGGGAAATACTTTGGGAAATCCCATTCAGCGCAGGACGCGGACGCGT
>CAYGDW010000009.1:0-64397 GCA_964348755.1 uncultured Bacteroidales bacterium
ATTAATAGTTTAGGTTCTCTTCAGGCTAACTTCTTACAACGGCAAGAATTCTTTTTTTATCCGTATAATTACTTATTAATCCATTTGCGTAATTCCTAATGCATAATTAGGGAAAAATTCTAATTGACAAAAATTGTCATTATCCTTACTTTTATCGTAATTGATTCCTAATTTTTTGCACAAGTTTACGAATTTCGAAAAATTATTTTTTTGTATTCTACTATTATGATATTGACAAATATTCATGTTATTGACAAGTTTATGAAACGACATTGCAGACAGACACGATAGCCACCGGCAATTCGGTTTGATAATTCTTTACAGTTACGACTGAAAATAAAAAAAGTGGAAACCAGAGACCACTTTAAAAAACGGGGCGACGCCAAAAAGCCAAACAAGTAGGGCGAAATTAAATCATTAAAACCAATGAAAACTAAATTACTTCTTACTATCGGAGTTGTACTATTGATTTTAGTGCCGTTTACATCCTGTGAAAAGGGGAAAAATAACCCAGAAAGATATTCATTTTGGAAGGGAGACATTGTGAATTATTATTACATCCTAGACATGAATGAAAAAAAGCTTCACCTGGTAAAAGGCAAACCTTTTATGGTTATGGAGTATGATCCATTAAGCGGTGCACCGATTCGATGTGAGTTTGGCCTCAGCGAGGCTAAAAATGAATATTTGCCAGGGGTGCAAGGAGCCATTCCTGAGCCATTTTTATATGCTAGTGACCTGGAGTACGCCAAAAAATTAAATTTGACAGGAAGTGCTGCTCTTTTAATTGGTTGGGGTGATGGAGTTACCGTCAATGAGCAATTAACTGCCGGGGGTTACAGATTTTCAGTAGACAAAGGAAGTGACTTATGGGGACATGAAATTTTAAAATTCACTTTTACAAACGAAGGAATGGAGGGTGAAATTAATAACGCAACAGTTGGGTGGGGAGGCCGAATTTCTGATGGCAGAGCCTTCATGATGCTTAGAAAGTTTAATAGCAACTCATTAAAATAAGACCTTATAAATTCGATAATGGCTGTTTTAGGATGGAGTCAATATTAAGAGGCCCCCTTTTAGTTTAACCAGCCCATAACACGCGGTATGTTTGATTGCCGATCAGTGCGGATTTCTGCGTTTCTGCGTCTAATTAACTATCGTCTAACCTGACAGAGAAGTGCTTCGAAATCGGCAACAAAAACATACCGCCAAACCGAAGGTTGCAGCCCCGAATGGCCAGCAGCTCCGACAACTTCCTTGACTGATAACTGCAGCCCGGGCGGTACATTAACTGGCATAGCTGGTGAGGTTATAACCGATGGTTGCTATCAATATATTGATTATACCTTTAATGTTTCAGACCGGTGCGGGAATACTGCAACACCAGTGGTTGTAAGGATAACCAGTAATCATGATGTTGCAGCACCGGTATTCACTTTTGTACCAGAGGATGTTTCGGTTGCCTGCCCCTCGGATGTAAAGCTTGTTATGGCAACTGCTGAGGACAAATGCGGTACTGTGGAGGTAACCTATCAGGATGTTTTTTCTGATAAGATTTGTATAGATGCTTACAAAATTACCAGGACTTTTACTGCAACAGATGAGTGTGGTAACAAAGCAACAGCCGTACAAATAAGGTGTAGGTTGTGTTGATTTCGAGTTTCCAGAAGGCGAAACCGTGATCTATTTCTACGTTGTTGATGAGTCTGGCAATGAATCTGAAAAGACTTTCATTACCATCACAGTTGAGCCATGCATGTACTGCTCCCTTACCCAGGGAGGCTTCGGCAATGGCGGTGGCACCTACTGCGAAATGAGCACCAGTGAACTGCTCAAAGCATTGCTTATGGCAAACAACGACCTCACCGTAGGAAGTGGTAACCAAACCTTTGCCATACCTGCTACGGGTGCTGACAGTGTAATCAGGATTCTTCCAGGTGGCGAAACACCCGCTGCACTGCCTGTTGGGCAATGGGGGTGCGCTAATCCTGGCAATCTTTTGAATCATAGAACTGGTCGTATTTCTAATAACCTGCTATCGCAGACCATAGTGTTCCAGTTAAATATATACTGGTCGCCAGGTATAATTGATCTGAAGTTCCGCAACCGTACGTTTTACACCTCTGCCTCTTCGGCATGCCCCGATAAGTTCAATCCGCAGCCCGTGGGTACCTGGAAAATGTACTCATTCCCAGCTTCTGTCTGGAACAAACTTTCGGCAGATGATGGAAAGTTGGGTATTGCTGATCTCCTCGAACTGGCTAATAAACCCCTTGGAGGGGGATACCTTGGATTGCCAATCAGTGCATTTTATGAAGCAGTAGATATGCTCAACAATGCTTTCCACGAGTGTGCGTTCTTGTCGTACAATCCTCAGGTTGGCGTTGATACCCAGACTGATGAACAAAACCTGGTTAAAGTTGAACCTTCAATTAGTATGAATATGGCTCCGAACCCGTTCAGGAATCAAACTAAAATCAGTTTTAGCATTGAACACGATACTGAAGTTATTGTGGAAGTATTAACACTGCAGGGAACAAAGGTTGCTGTTCTATTCAACGAGCCTGTAAAGGCCCATGCAATAGACTCAGTTGATTTTAGCGCCACAATAACAGGCAGCAGGCAAATTTATCTGGTGGTTGTTCGTACACCTTACGGATGGGCAACCATGCAAATGATAAACGTTCGATAAAATTCTGTTTTTGTGGATAACAAAAGAGGCTGTCTCTTGATTACGAGACAGCCTCTTTTGTTATTAATCAATCATAAAGACCCTCTGGGAAGCCATTAAAATGAACCAGCCTCTTTTTGGTAAAACAACTTGAAAACCTTTAAGGTTAACTAACATCAATTTATCTGCAATTAAATAAAAAAACTGTTGTACTTAGGTTAATTTTGCCCTTTAATTGAAGCACCATTGTGCTATATGTATTTGCCATTAATTTGAGGTAATTTAGTAAACTACTATTTGGTATTAAACGGCAATAGAAATGACCTTTTTAGATAAAGCTCTTGAGAAGCAACTTATAGAACTAAGAAAAAGCTTGCACAGGCATCCTGAGCTTTCGGGCAAAGAGGTGCAAACTCCATCGCGACTAAAAAAATTTCTAAAGGAATTTACACCCGATGAAATAAGGGAAAAGGTGGGAGGCAATGGATTGCTTGTGCTGTTTAATTCGGGTAAGCCCGGGCCCGATTTATTGCTCAGGGCTGATATGGATGCCCTTGCAATTGACGAGGCCAACCATTTTGATCATCGCTCCGAAAATGAAGGTGTTTCGCACAAATGCGGGCACGATGGGCACATGGCTATAATGGCCGGAGTGGCGGCAACACTTTCAAAGCACCGACCCCACAAAGGCCGGGTGGCTTTGTTGTTTCAGCCCGAGGAAGAAACCGGGCGCGGTGCCGAAAAGTCGCTTAACGACCCATTTTTTGAAAACTTTAGGACAGAGCTGGTTTTCGCAATGCACAACCTGCCCGGGTTCGACGAAGGCGTCGTAGCACTAAGGCACGGACCATTTGCCAGTGCCTCTCGCGGAATGATTATAAAACTTCAGGGGGCCTCCTCGCATGCAGCATATCCTGAGCAGGGAAAGAGCCCGGTAAAGGTTGTTTCCGGATTGCTCGATGGGTTGACAAATATTCCAAAACTTAAAGAATTATTTGAAAATTTTTGCCTGGTTACAATTATTCATGCACGGCTTGGCGAAAGAGCTTTTGGTACCAGTCCGGGCGATGCAGTGGTGATGGCCACCCTGCGCTCATACCTCGACACTGATATGGAAAAACTTACCGCAAAGGCCCAAAGCTTAGTGCATCAATTATGCAAAAAATTTCAAATTGATTACGAAATACAATATACCGAGGTTTATCCTGCAACTGTAAACCACGCCGCAGCACTTAATATGGTTGAAAAGGCCGCAAATAAAAGTAATGCAAAAACAGTATGGATAAAAGAACCGTTCCCCTGGTCAGAAGACTTTGGGCATTTTACTGCTAAATACCCCGGTGCATTTTTCGGAATAGGTACAGGTATTGACCAGCCTGGATTGCATAGCAATAAATTTGATTTTAACGACAGGATTATTGAAAAAGGGGTTAATGTTTTTATGAACATTATAGGCCAGGTAAACCATTTTAATGAATTTTAAAAGCAAACAAGACAATAATAAAGTCGAAAATTCACACAGAAGTCAACCTTTTTTAAAAAAAAATTAAACATATTTTTGCCAAAGCCAATTAAATTTTATTCTATGCTTACCAACCGTAGTTTTGCCAGCGACAACAATGCTCCAGTTCATCAAATGGTTTTTAAAGCTATGATCGATGCCAATAATGGAGATGCCATTGCTTATGGCAATGATGATTATACCAGAGAGGCCGGGCAAAAGTTCAGGCAAATATTTGGAGAAGGAGCAAGTGTTTTTTTTGTTTTTAACGGAACCGGAGCTAATGTATCTGCACTTTCGCACCTTACCCGCCCTTACCATGCTGTGGTTTGTGCTGAATCGGCCCATATTCAGAACGACGAATGTGGTGCCCCCGAAAAATTTACCGGATGCAAAGTCCTTGTGCTTCCAACTACAAATGGCAAAATTTATAAAAGTCAGATTAAACCCTTATTGCACTCAGTAGGTTTTGAACACCATGCCCAACCTAAGGTGATTTCAATTACCCAGGCCACCGAGTTGGGTACAGTTTATACACCAGACGAAATTTCTGATATTGCGGGGTTTGCCCACCAAAACGATATGTTTCTGCATATTGATGGTGCCCGATTGGCCAATGCGGCTGCATTTCTGGGAGTATCACTCCGTGAAATGGTAACCAATACAGGGGTAGATGTGCTTTCATTTGGAGGAACTAAAAATGGCATCATGATTGGCGAAGCAGTTGTATTTTTAAACAACCGGTTGTCCGATGGTTTCAAATACGTGCGCAAACAAAGTATGCAACTCGCTTCAAAAATGAGGTATATAAGCGCTCAATTCAATGCCCTTTTTACAAATGATCTGTGGCTGGAAAACGCTACTCATGCAAATAATATGGCAAGAATGCTGGCCAAAAAGGTTAGTACAATTCCTCAAATAAAAATAACCCAACCGGTCGAAACCAATGGGGTCTTTGCTATCATGCCAAATCAGGCTATTGAAAAATTGCAAAACAAATACTTCTTTTACGTGTGGGACCATAGCCGCTCTGAAGTCCGCTGGATGACATCGTTCAGCACAACTCCCGGTGACATTGACAATTTCGTTGAGGCGCTCAAAGAAGTGCTTTAATAAACACCTAATACAGTCCGATTAATTGTAATGAATTAATTTATTACAGAATCCTCGGAACTGTAATGTATTCATACATTTTGCTGAATATTAAACCAATTATTTCTGAACGAAACTTTTGCTTATTTTCAAAGTTTACCAGGTATTCAACCAACAGGCAAAGTTTCTCATTCCTGACATCAATGTACACATTTAAGTTGCCTTTTTCTTCCATAAAACTTTCAATGTCATTTTTAAGCTCTGCCTCCAACTCTTTATAATTTGCAGGCATCCCAGAAAGCTGTAGAATAATAATTTCTTGTATATGGATTTTCCCAAGATTGTTTATGCTCTTTTCCAGGAAAAGGCGATTGGGCACCCTGGTGTAATCTTCGGTAAGATCTGATGTTTTATCAATGAGCACATAAAAGGTGCCAATATGAAGCACTTTGCCTTCATCCTCCCCTATTCTTATGTAGTCGCCAATCCTGAAAGGCTTTTTCAAAAGCAGCACCATCCATCCGAAAAACGAAAGCAATACATCCCTTACAGCAAAAGCAAGACCGGTGGCAATCAAACCTATAAATAGGGTAATATTGCCCGGCGATACCCCCATTTGATTTAGAAGAACAAAAATACCGATGGTATATAATGCCCAACTGTAAATTTTGGTATAAAAAATCTTTTCTTCAGGTTCGTCAAACATTTTATGAACCCTTTTCAAGGTAAGCCTCAGTACCAGGCTAATGAAAAAAAGTGTGGAAATGATAACCAAAATCTTATTCATGAAGGCCACAATGTTCTCAGGAAGATTGATAACCTGCTTGCTTTGAAAATAAAGTGCAGCCAGCAAAATCAGTAATATTAGCAGCGTTATCATTACCAAAAGGTTATGAAACTTCAGCCGCAATTTATAAAACCTAATTTCAGTCATACTTTTAATATTTTAACAATGAAAAGAATTTCAAAAACCTTATTTTGTAACGGACTTGAAATAATTTGCAAAATAAGATAAAAAAACTCTGTTGTCGGGTAAATTCTTTTAGAATTAGCTTCGCTGCTACTTCGTGGTCTCACCCGCACATAAAGGATCGAAATAACAAGGCGTTTGCGGTTTTTTGCGTGGGTGGGTGTTGGTGGTGGCTTCGCCGCCTACAACAACTTATTAAAATACTAACTATCTTCCCTTCCGAACGGATTGAAGAATCTCGAACACGTAATACTTCTGTTAATAGATTTTTTAGGAAAATATTGATAACAAAATTAAAGTATGCCACATAATAGGATTGTTATTTAAGAATTGGATCCTCAAAACGTTTTTTATATCAAATAAAATTCCGATATTTGCACCCCTGAAAATTTCAGTTTTTCACATTATTAAATACAACAAAAAATGCCAACAAGAATCAGACTACAGCGTAAAGGCAAAAAGGGTAGGCCCTTTTATCACCTGGTAGTTGCGGATGGTCGTGCACCCCGAGACGGAAAATTTATTGAAAGACTTGGCAATTACAACCCAATGACGCACCCAGCTACCATTGAAATTGATTTTGAACGTGCCCTTTACTGGGTACAGGTTGGGGCTCAACCCAGCGATACAGCCCGCAACATTTTGGCAAACCAGGGTGTAATGCTTAAACATCACCTCATTAAAGGAATTGCCAAAGGCGCTCTTACTCCCGAGCAGGTCGAAGAAAAGTTTAAAGCCTGGCAAGACGAAAAAAATGCCAAAATTGCAAAAATTGCTAAGGATAAAGAACTTTCGGGTAAAGAGTTAAACAAAAAGCGCCTTGAAGAAGAGCGCAAAGTAAAAGAAGCCCGCGAAAAGGAACTTGCAAAAAAACTTGCTGACGAAAACCTGACTGCAGCTAATACCGACCAGGACACTTCCAACGCTGAGGCACCGCAAACCCAGGAGCCTGCTGAAGAATAGCATCCCACAACATAACCCTGTACCTCAGAATGAACCAGGATGAATGCTATTATCTGGGTTATGTAACTAAAACTTACGGGTTTAAGGGCGAGGTTATGATTTATCTCGATGCCGATAATCCGCATTATTACTGCAAATTGGAATCAGTTTTCATTCAGATTGAAGGGAAACTGATTCCCTTTTTTATTCAACAAATTAAATTAAGGCCCAACAAGGCCGAAGCAGCCGTTCGCTTTCAGGATATTGATACCCCTGAAAAAGCCCAACGCCTTATTGGATGCGACCTGTATTTGCCCCTTGAATTGTTGCCTCCACTCAAGGGTAATGCCTTTTATTTTCATGAAATAGCTGGTTTTGAGGCAATTGACAGAATTAAAGGCCACATTGGCATTATTTCAAGCGTTCTTGAATTTCCCGGAAACCCCGTTTTTCAAATTCTCTCTGGCACAAAAGAAGTGTTAATACCGGCACATGACAAATTTATAGAGAAGCTCGACCGCCCTAACAAGAAGATCTATCTCAAAGCCCCCGATGGCCTCATTGATCTTTACCTAAATGAACAATAACTCCGGCCTCTCTAACCAAAGGCTTTTTCATTTCAAACAATTTTCGCTGTCCGACAGTGACTGTGCAATGAAAATTGGCACCGATGGTGTTTTGCTTGGAAGTGTTTCGGCCCTATACAATTCTGCCAAAACCCTCGATGTGGGCACTGGATGCGGTTTGATTGCATTTATGATTGCCCAAAAATCAGACGCTCTGATAACCGGAATAGACCTGGACCCCATTGCCATAAATGTAGCAAATGAAAACCTAAAAAGAAATCCCTGGCAGAACCAAATAAAATTTATTCAAAGCAGTTTTCAGGAATTTGCGGAAAAATCAAATGATAAATTCGACCTGATTGTATGTAACCCGCCCTTTTTCAACAACAGCCTCAAAGGCCCTGGCCACCTTAGAAACCTTGCCAGACACACCATATCCCTCAATCCTGACGATTTGCTAAAGGGCGTGCCATACTTGCTCAACCCTTTAGGTACATTCCTTTTAATAGCTCCTTGCGAGCAAGAAAAAAACTGGGTAAATTTAGCAAAGGCCAGCGCATTAAGTTGCTACATTAAGATTTTAATCTATCCCAAACCTGGCAAACCCCCAAAAAGAATAATTTTGGGATTTTCATTTGGCAAAAATGATTTGGTAGAGGAATCGGTAACTATCGAAACCGAGGTTAGAAACATCTTTACCGATGGTTATAAAGCGCTTACTGCTGATTATTACCTCGATTTTTAATCAGACCTATACCGAACCGGGCGAATTTTCCTGGGGCATTTCGGCTAAAAACTTCTTCAATAACAAAATATTTTCAGTAATTACCGGTAGCCAATGCCCGGCCTCGGTCCATTGATTGCCTTTGATTTTTTTCTCCAGATTTTTTGCTGCGTGGGCAAGTTGAGAGGCGCCAAGGGTGCCGGCAAGGTTTTTTAGCGAAAAGCAATATTGTTCGCACCCTTGTGAATCTCCATTGTTAAAACTTTTAACCAAGCCCTCAAAGAAAGTTTCCATTTCCTTAACCCAACTGCTCCATAAACTTTTCAGTGAAAACTCCTGCCTGGCGGCAAGCTCTGAAAGTAAATAGTAAGTTCTTAAGTTTATTACAGGAAATTCTTCAAGTGATTGTTTAAGTGAAATATGTTGATTGATTTCTGCCTGGTGCAATGATAGGTCAATATATTTTCTTAGTCCATTTCTTAATGCTTGCGCACCCGACGGGAATTCTACCATTTCGCCAATACCCTTTATCTCCTCCTTAAATGCATTTTTGACTTTTGCGGAGGGGCAAAGCCCCAGTTCAGGCGAAAAATTTTCGATGTTCTCTGCCGCCTTTCCAAAAATACTTCCGGTTTTCTTCTCAGGGGTACCCATATTCACCACCAGGCAACTCACAGGCCTTCTGCCAAATATCCCGAAAGGGTTTGCAAGATTGTTCTGGTTATTCCGAAAATATTCATTCTCATTCTTGCCAGTATCTACCAAACAATTGAAGGGAGAAACTGCCTTGGTTGTTTTTTTTGTTATTAATGACTGTGGTTGAACAACAAGCAGGGAGCTGCCTTGAGAGGGGTAAAATTTTTCCATGTATTTTGCAACTTGGTGAACCCAAAAATATATTTTATCTTATGGCTTTACCTCCGTAATTTTACTGAATAGGTTGCTTTTCAACCAGTATTTTTACGCAAAAAAAAACCCGGCATAGGCCGGGTACATTCTTTCAAGCGCAAAGCAATTAATTAATAACCTCTTCAGCTTTTTCCTCAGTTTCTTCAACAACTTCTTCGGTTTCAGTTACCACCTCTTCAGTAGTTTCAATCTCTTCGGCAGGCTCCTGCTTAGCGGGGCCACAGCCAACAAAGAACAGCATTCCAGCAATGGTCATTAATGCAAAAAACTTTTTCATGTGTTTTGGTTTAAATTGATGAATGAATGGAAATCGGGTGCAAAATAAAGGCAAATCAATGAATAAAACAAGTATGTTATTCAAAATATTTAAAAAAACTGTTTAAAATTATCAAACAGATTATCAGTTTGTTGATAAAAATTTAGGTCAAAAGCAAGGCTAAAAAGCCCAATTTGAGACCCTTCAACTGCCGGGATAATTAACCGTTTTGTCAAACATTCAACTTTTCGCCTTCTGATTTTGCAATTATTACTGCCCCGCAGGTATCGCTCCAAACATTTACGGCAGTTCGAAACATATCCAAAATCCTGTCAACGGCCAAAATGAGGCCAAGCCCCTCAATGGGGAGGCCTACTGCTGATAGTATAACGGTCATTATAACCAGGCCAGCCATCGGTATGCCGGCTGCACCAATAGAGGCCAGCAGGGCCGTAACCATAACAATAAACTGCTGAACAAGGCTTAGTTCAATACCATACGCCTGGGCAATAAACAGAACGGCCACACACTGATAAAGAGCTGTGCCATCCATATTTATGGTAGCGCCAAGAGGCAACACAAAACTCGACGTTTTATTTGACACCCCGCTGTTAAACTCAACCGCTTCCATGGTAAGGGGCAATGTGGCGCTGCTGCTCGAGGTCGAAAATGCCGTAAGCAAAGGAACTGACATACCCTTAAAATGCTTTAATGGATTTACCCGTCCGATAATCCTGAGCATAATGGGCAAAAATATAACCGCGTGTACGATTAAAGCTATAATTACTGTAAGCATATACATGCCCAGATGCCCAAATACCGACAAAAGGTTGTCCGAATTGTCGGCAACCAGAGCCGCAACAATTCCAAATACTCCCAAAGGGGTAAACTTAATAACGAACAATGTAATTTTCATCATGATTTCGAAAATTGCATTAAAGAAATTCACGATGGGGTCGCGGTAGGTAGAGGCAACCCTGGTTGCAAAGAAACCAAAAATTACCGCAAAGAAAATAATAGCAGGCAAATCGCCTTTGGCCATTGCATCTATAATGTTTGTAGGGATAATTTTAATAAGGGTCATCCCAAAACTGTCGGTGCTTGCATTTAGTCCTTCTATCACTTCGCCCAGGCCAAGGTCGGCACCTACACCGGGTTTTATCAGGTTTACCATAACCAGGCCTGTGGCAATTGCCAATAAGCTGGTAAAAATATAATACGATATTGTTTTCAGGCTCATGCGACCCAGATTTTCGGCCGACCCAATGCCTGTAACCCCCATTATTATTGATGAAAAAACCAATGGGATGATAATCATGCGCAGCAAACGCAGAAACAGTATGCCCATCCACTCTATATACCTTACCAGGTCGGGAAAAACCAATCCAAATACAATACCCAGCCCAAGTGCAATGAGTATTTGCCAGTGTAATTTAATTTTTTTCACACCATAATGATTTAAGGGAGCAATATTACGAAACAATTATTAAATCCCTAAATTTTTTCAATTGAATCAGTTTGCTGTAAATTTGGCTTATTGGTTTTATAAATGCGTCAAATTGGCATAAATTTCTTTAGTTTGAAGCCTGGTAGGGGTTTTGTTTCCCAAAAATATAAAATTTTATAAAATGACCCTCAACAATTTCACCATTAAATCTCAGGAAGCCATTCACAAGGCACATGAAATAGCTTTGGGTTACCACCATCAGGCTGTAGAAAACGCGCATCTGCTAAAAGCAATACTGGTTGTTGACGAAAATGTGGCTCCCTACCTTCTTAAAAAAAACAATTTAAACCTTGCCGTAATAAATCAGGGGCTTGAAAGTGTAATTCAGTCATTTCCAAAAATATCAGGAGGTCAGGTTTACTTTTCGACAGGCTTCAATCAAACCCTTCAAAATGCAACGGATTTGCTCAAAGATTTTGGCGATGAGTATATTTCGGTCGAGCATTTGTTACTGGCAATAATAATGGGTTCAGATAAGGTTGCCCAGTTACTTAAGGATGCAGGCCTTAGCTCATCAAGCCTAAAAGAGTCAATCAGGGATCTTCGCAAAGGTTCTTTGGTAAAAAGTCAAACTGCCGAAGACAGCTACAACGCCCTGACAAATTATGCCCGTAACCTCAATGATCTTGCCCAATCAGGAAAACTAGATCCTGTAATTGGCCGCGATGATGAAATACGGCGCATACTCCAGATTTTGGCACGCCGCACCAAAAACAACCCCATACTGGTAGGCGAACCAGGCGTTGGTAAAACCGCCATTGCCGAGGGGCTTGCCCACCGGATTGTAAATGGCGATGTACCCGAAAATCTAAAGTCAAAAAAGGTTTTTTCGCTTGATATGGGGGCGTTGATTGCTGGTGCAAAATTCAAGGGAGAGTTTGAAGAAAGACTGAAGGCCGTTGTAAAAGAAGTGGTGGGTTCAGATGGCGAAATAGTGCTGTTTATTGATGAAATTCACACCCTGGTTGGAGCCGGTTCAAATGGTGAAGGAGCCATGGATGCTGCAAACATTTTGAAACCGGCCCTGGCCCGCGGAGAGTTGCGTGCTATTGGAGCCACCACCCTGAAAGAGTTTCAGCGGTATTTCGAAAAAGACAAAGCCCTCGAAAGACGTTTTCAAACGGTTATGGTTGACGAACCAACAAAAATTGATTCCATCAGCATTTTGCGCGGTTTAAAGGAGAAATACGAAACCCATCACAAAGTAAGAATAAAAGATGAGGCCATAATTGCCGCTGTTGACCTGTCGCTGCGATACATTACCGACCGATTTCTGCCCGATAAGGCCATTGACCTTATTGACGAAGCAGCTTCAAAGCTACGTTTGGAAATGAATTCGGTACCCGAAGAGCTCGATGAAGCTGAGCGCCGCATCCGTCAGCTCGAAATTGAGCGCGAAGCCATAAAAAGGGAGAAGGATGAAGAAAAACTGAATTTGATTGGAGCGCAACTTGCTAACCTACAGGATGAGCGAAACCGGCTAAAAAGCCGTTGGCAGGCCGAAAAGGATGTGGTTGTGCAATTGCAGGCGCTTAAGCAAAATATTGAGGTGTTTCGTTTTGAAGCTGATCAGGCTGAAAGAAACGGCGACTTTGGCAAGGTAGCCGAACTGCGATATGGAAAAATAAAGGAAGCCGAAATGCAACTTGATGCCCTTCATTTTAAACTGAAGCAAATGCAAGCCAACAGCGCCATGATTAAGGAGGAGGTTACAGCCGAAGATATTGCCGATGTGGTATCGCGCTGGACCGGAATTCCTGTAAGCCGTATGCTGCAAAGCGAGCGCGAAAAATTATTGCATCTCGAAAACGAACTTCATAAGCGCATCGTGGGCCAACATGAGGCTATTGTGGCAGTATCTGACGCAATAAGGCGAAGCCGTGCAGGCCTTCATGATCCAAAACGACCGGTAGGGTCATTTATCTTTTTGGGCACAACGGGCGTTGGCAAAACCGAACTTGCCAAAGCATTGGCCGAGTTCCTGTTTAACGATGAAAACGCTTTGGTGCGGATCGATATGAGTGAATATCAGGAACCACATACCGTAAGCCGCCTTATTGGAGCACCGCCCGGATATGTTGGCTACGAAGAAAGCGGACAACTCACCGAATCTGTAAGACGAAAACCATATTCGGTAGTGCTGCTTGATGAAATTGAAAAAGCTCACCCCGATGTATTTAACATACTTCTGCAGGTACTCGAGGATGGAAGACTTACAGACAATAAGGGAAGAACTGCCGATTTTAAAAATACCCTAATCATAATGACCTCAAATATTGGGTCGGGTTTGATTCAGGAAAAATTGGAAACCCTGACCGACCAAAACAGCGAGCATTTAATTGATCAAATGCAAGCTGAAGTTATTAACTTGCTAAAACGAACCATTAAACCTGAATTCTTAAACCGGGTTGACGAAATCATTATGTTTAGGCCGCTTACCAGAGAAGAAATAAAAGGGGTAGCAGCATTGCAGCTAAAACGCGTTGAGCAAATGCTTTCAGAACTCGGTATAACCCTCGAGCTGAGTACAGAGGCCATTGAATGGATTGCCAGCGAAGGATTTGATCCTCAATATGGGGCAAGGCCGCTAAAAAGGGTTATACAAAAGAACCTGCTCAACCGCCTTTCAAAAGAATTGCTGGCAGGGCAAATTGGCAAAGATCAGGTGGTAAAATTAGGAGCTACTGGTTCCGGATTAAGTATATCGGTGTAGGTTAATACACAGCCATCGTAAATTTCATAAGGAAGTTTAAGCCTGTTTCTTTACGAAAAAAGCCTATTTTTGCAATAAAAACTTGAATACCCCCCTATTTATAGCGCGAAAAATTGCCCCGGGTAAGCACGCAAAATCATACACAGGCATTATCCGCAAAATTTCGGTGTTGAGCATTGCCCTTGGTTTGGCAGTCATGATTATTTCTATGGCTGTGGTAACCGGCTTTCAGAACGAAATTCGCGATAAAGTAATTGGTTTTGGTGCGCATATACAGGTTACCAATCTCGATTACAACGTATCTTTTGAATCGGCTCCGATAAGTAGCCAGCAAGATTTTCTTGAACCGCTCAAAACCTTGCCGGGTATAAGACATGTGCAGGTATTTGCCACAAAGGCAGGTATAATCAAAACCGACACCGACATTCATGGAATTGTAATGAAGGGTATTGGGCCCGATTTCGACTGGTCGTTTTTCGGCCAGCGCATGATAAACGGTAATATTATGAATCTCAGCGACACCACAAGATCGGATGAGGTTATTATTTCAAAATTTATAGCCAACCGCCTAAAACTTGAGCCTGGCAACAACATTTTCGTTTATTTTATTCAGGAGCCACCGGCCATCCGCAGGTTTAGTATTGCCGGAATTTACGAAACCGGACTTGAGGAACTGGATAAAATGTTTATACTTGGCGACATAAAACATATTCAACGGTTGAACCAATGGGAAAATGACCAGATTGGAGGCTTTGAAATTTTGGTTGACAACTTCAACAACATTCATTACATCAATAAGGAAGTGTTCAAACTCATACCCTACTATTTAAATGCCCGCAGCATAAGGCAAATTTATCCGCAAATATTCGATTGGCTCGCCCTATTGGATATGAATGTGTATGTAATTCTTTTCCTAATGGTGCTGGTAGCTGGTATAAACATGATTACCACCTTGCTCATAGCCGTGCTTGAGCGCACCAACCTGATTGGAATAATAAAGGCGGTTGGAGGGTCCAACCGCCTGGTAAGAAAAATATTTTTGTACAATGCCGCCTTTACAATTGCCAGGGGGCTTTTATGGGGCAATTTGTTTGGCTTGACCATTTGCCTACTACAACATCACTTCGGGTTTATTACACTGCCCCAGGATTCATATTATGTTTCGGTGGTACCAATAAACCTTGATATAACACACATATTGCTGCTCAATGCCGGTACCTTTGCCGTGTGTATGCTTATGCTCATTGTTCCATCTATGATAATAACACGCATATCGCCAGTTAAGGCAATAATTTTCAGGTAGTTGACTTAGAAACTGAAGCCCAGACTTAGTATAAATTGATGGGGCCTGGTATCGTATTGAATGGTTTGGCCTCCTATTGTAACGCCCTCACCAAAATTGGTCAGGTTTCCCTCGTATCTGAAATCCAACATCAGGCTGCCAAGTTGAAGCCCGGCGCCAAGCTGATATCCCATGGTTACATTGTTGAAGTTCGAGGCAAAGTCATTTTCAAGACCCAGATCGTTCCAGTTGTTTATTAGTAAAGAAAAAACAGGTGCGGCACTTACTTTTATCGGGCCTAATTTTATCCCAATATGCAGCGGTAGTGCAAGATGGCTAAATTTTTCTACAAAATATTCGTCTTCCTGTGCAGGGGCAACAAATTCAACAAGCATATCGCGCCCGTTTTGGGTGTAAAGCAGCTCGGGCTGGAAAAAACCGCCTCCAAAAACAAACTGGCCGAATATCCCAACATGATAACCCGTGTAGCTATCGGACAAAGAGGAAACTATATAATCGGGTGATGCTCCCGATATGTTTGAAGGCAAACTGGAAAAGTTCAGACCGGCTTTCAGGCCAAATGAAGGATTTCCGGCTTGTAAATTACCTGCAACAAAGAAAAAAATGGCAAAAATCAAAATCAATCGTTTCATAATTGTAGGGTTTTAGGAAAGTGTTCAAAATTTAAACTTCGAGTTCTGATATTTATTTTGCAACAATAAAAAAAGCCGGGCAAAAACCCGGCCAATTTTTAGGAATCCCTGAGTATTTTCAATTTTTGCTCAAGGAGAGCAATTTCCTGTTTTGCATTTTCGATTTTATCTTCAATTTCAATCTTCAGAATATCGGCCTTTTTAGAGGAAGCAAAGAAACCAATATTGTTTTCCAACACCTTAATATCGTTTTGCAAAGTGCTTATTTTGTTAAGGATATAATTTCTTTCCTTATACATGATATGCTCAGCATTTGGGGAATTTTTAATATTATCGATTTTTGAACGAAACGTCATGGTGCTTTTTGCCTTTTTGCTGATACCAAGTTTTTCGAACTGCTCGTCGATAGTGCTACGGTACTCGGCCTGAATCTTGTCTTTTTGTTTAATCGGCACGTGCCCCGTTTCCATCCACTGTCGCTGGTACTCGTTTATAATCCTCAGGTTTTCGGCATTATCGCTGGTATATTTATGGTTGCGAATCTGGCTAATGATTTCTTTTTTCTTCAGCAGGTTTTCATCCTGAGTTTCGCCAATATTTGAAAAATACTCGGCTTTGTTTTTGAAGAACTCATCGCAGGCCGCCCTGAATCTTTTCCATATCTTATCAGAGAATTTGCTGGGAACTGTTCCAATTTTTTTCCATTGTTGCTGCAATGCAATCAGCTCATCGGTGGTTCGCCGCCAATCGGTGCTGTCTTTTAGGGCCTCGGCCTGCAGGCAAAGGTTTAGCTTCTGGTTGTAGTTTTCCGACTGGCTTTCTTTGTACTTCTGGAAATAATCCTTCTTATATCTGAAAAAGAGGTCGAGGGCCGTGCGAAAACGGTTCCATACTTCATTGTTTACTTTTTTGGGAGCAAAGCCAATTGATTTCCATTGCCTGAAAAGGTCGTTAATCTGATTGGTGCGTTCCTGCCATTGTCTTGGCGTTTCGGCCATCAGCTCGGCCAGTTGTTCGGCCTTTTCGCATAGTGCAATTTTATCAGAAAGGTTTTTATGCTGATCATCGCGCAGGCTTTCGTAATAGTCCTGACGGCGCTTGTTAAGCTTTTCAGTAGCTGCCTTAAACCTGTCCCAAATCTCGTCTTTCTTGTCGTTAGGCACGGGACCGGCTTCTTTCCAGGCTTCATGAAGCTTTTGCAGGCGTTGAAACGATTTTACAATTGATGGCTCAAGGAGCAATTCCTCGGCTTTTTCGCAAAGTTCAGTTTTTAGCTCCAGATTTTTCTTAAGGTCAAGGTCTTTAAGCTCCTTGTTTATTTTTATCTTGTCGAAAAACTTCTCAACCAGAAAATGGTAGTTGTTCCAAAGGTTGTTCTTGTCGTTTTGCGGTACTGCACCAATGGTGCGCCATTTCTCCTGCAGGTCGCGAAACTGGTCGTATGTTCTTTTTAGTTCCTCTTCCGAGTCTATCAAATTGCGCAATTCTTCAAGAATGCGCTCTTTGGCGTAAAGGTTTTCCTGCTTTTGTTTTTCAAGAGCATGATCAAAAACCGATTTTTTGTTTTTATAAATAATCAATGCATCTTCAAAGCGCCTCACAAGCGGGTCGGCAGGCGGCTCATTCATTGGAGTTGCCTGCTCAGGCTCATCGCCGGCTACAATTGATTTTTCGTAAAAATCAAGGCTTTCGTCTTTCAAAAGCTTTCTGAATGAAGCCTTTACAAACCCAATGTGTTGACGTATAAAGTTTATGTCTTCGTGTCTTACAAGGGCTTCAAGTGTATGAACCAGCTCCTCGCGTGACATTCTGGCGTATTTTTCGGCAAGGTTTTCATCTTCTTCGGCTTGTTCGCCCGCTTCGCGATCCTCCACCTCGGCTTCATCGCAATCACCATCTTCGCATCCATCTGTCTCAACCATGACAGAAACATCTGAAATGACTTCCTGAATTTTGGTTTGCGCTTCAATAAGTTCACCGGCCTCAACTTCAGCTACTTCTTCATAAGCCACAGGTATTTGCGCTGCCTCTTCGGGCATAACCTCATCCGTTAGGACATTCACTGAAGCTCCCTGGTCATCTTCAATTTCAGAAGCAATGTATATTTCCTGGCTATCGAAAGAAATTTCCGAATTTGGTCCGTTCGGAATTGCTTCGGTTTGGGTTTGCTTAATTTCGGCTGCTGGTGCTGAATTTTCAGCATTCAGGCTCTCATCCCCCGGCTGATCGAATACCTTATCAGCCTCAGGGTCCAGTTGTTCGTTGTTTTTCATCAACAATAATGGTTAAAAAATGAATACTAATGAAAGTAAATGAGTATTTCGTCGTTAAAAACACTGTAATAAAGTGTGATTACCAAAATTCCGGTATTCAGCAGGCCCGCGCTTTTTCGGGGCCAACAAAATTATAAATATTTTTATACGGTCGAAAATGTTTTTTATTCATTTTTAACCATTTAAACCAATGCTACCTGAGGGGATCCTCGTTAAAAATAAGGAACCCGAAGTTGAACGAAAATGAAAAAGGCACCTCGTATCTGTCGTAAATATTGAAAGTAATGGAGGCTGGCCCCAGCCTGGTGTTTGCAACCAATGCTGTAGAAAGCATAAAGTACCTTTTCTGGAAAGGTCTGCCCAGGTAAGGCACTCCCTGTTCATTGGCCAGAATTTCGCGAAAAGGCTGAAAAATATAGCCTTCCACTCTTAGGTCGGTGTTCCTTGAAAAGGAATATATTCCCTGCAAACCCAATACCGCAAAGTTTTGGGCACGATAGGCGGGCAAAAAAATAGTTCGCGATTTGGGTACATGCTCAAATGCTGGTGCAGTAAGCAAACTGCTGGTGAGGTTTGAAAATAGCTTTTTGTTTGATAATAACAGCTTTGAGTAAAATCCCAATTTATACTTTTGCTCGCCACTGAAATAATTGAGATAGGTTGCAGAAAACTGCCACCATGTATGCTCTTTTCTTGAGCTCAGCCCCATTGGCGAAGTAGAGCCTGGGCGATGTTGCTCAAGGCCTGATACAAACCGCCCTCTAATTGAGAGCAGAGTGCCCATATTGGCATATTGCTTGCGGTTGAGGGTATTGCGCTCAAACAATACATTTGGGCTGAAAAAGCTGAAGTGGGTCCGGTCGGTGGTATCGGAACGCGAAAATTGATTGGATTGGTAATAATCGAAACGATTTTGCCCAAAAGTTGCCCCTACCAATAACTTTCCGGTATAGTGGGCCGGGAACCCTGCCCTAAAGTTCATAAAGTTTTGATTTATGCGGAGGTATGCAGGGGTTTGATCTTGAAAGAACAATGAATTGGTCTGGAAATAATTAAAAATATTTAAGGTATAACTCCCTTCCAGAAAGAATGGCATTGTGGTTGGGAAGCCCATTCGGCCAAGCAAATGAAAGGAGTTGTAGAACCTTCCGACAAATACATTGGCCAAACCGGTAAAGGCATTGAAACCCAAATGCCTGTATTGGGCCTCAACAAAAGTAGTGTTTACCGGACTGCTCGAAATGTTGCCACCAAACTGCAGCACCAATGTTTTATTTAAGGTTACATCAAGATAAAGGTCAAAATACCCGGAATTGCGGTTAAACCTGACCGAGGGCACAATTAGGTCAATATGTTCTTCGGCCAGCAGTTTAAAATACTCAACTTTTATTTGCTCAATCGGGGTTGGTTTGCGTTCGTACAAAAGTTTGTACATAAAATCCATTTGGGCTTCATTCACTCCTCTGAAAAAAATCCGGTCAATGATCATTGGGGGTTTTTTATCCAGAAATGCCTGCCTTTTCATCTGCCTTTGTTCAACAGAAACCTCGCGTTTGACATAATTTCTAATTGTATCAATAACTCGCAAGGCGGCCACATAGCCACTGTCTAAAATCAATCGGGAGCGCGAGAAGTCTGTTACGCTAACCTGAGGAATATCAGGCCTGACAATGATTCCTTTTTCAGGGTCAATATTGTATTCGGTATGAAAAACCACAAGGTTTTCTAAATGCGATCTAATATTATCTTCGGTTGGAGGGTCAAAATTTTGAGCCACCACACTTCCGATAATAAAATCGGGATTAAAATCCTTGATCATTACGTCCACCGGAAAGTTATTATAAATTCCACCGTCGAAAAGCAGCCTGCCATCTACCCTTGTAGGCCTGAAAACAAAAGGGAATGTCATTGAAGCCCTGATAGCGGGAAAAATATCGCCACGGCGGAATACCACCTGTTCTTTTCGTTCTATATCGGCAGCCACGCAGCGAAATGGAACAAACAAACTATCGAAGTTTCCGCGCGATATCACATTTACGGCCGAGAGGTACTGCACGCCGGCAAAGTCCATTTGAACCGGCGATACCAGGCTTACTGGCAGCCTGTGGTGCCAAATAGAATCAATAGTAAACCTGGTTGAAATCCAGGAAGCATTGTCGGGCAGCCTTTTAAAGTAAAAGTTATATTCCTTGTCGATGGTGCCGAGTGCCCAGGATTGAAACTCGGGGCTTGTAACAATTTTTTCTATGCTGTCGGGCGAAAAGCCGCTGGCATACATTCCGCCAATTATTGCGCCCATGCTGGTTCCGGCAATATAATCAATGGGTATTTTGTTTTCCTCGAGGGCTTTGAGAAGGCCTACATGAGCCACCCCCTTTGCTCCACCACCGCTAAGTACAACGCCAACCCGCTGTGCCTCCGAAACCCCGGCAAGCAGCATGGTTATTGCAAAGAAAAAATATAGCCTGAAGGTTGGCATTTTTAAAACAGAAACCGGCTTTAAATATTCCGATATCTTACATGTAAAGTTACAAAACTAAGGCTCTTTTTTTCAGAAAAATTCAAAAAAATTGCATGATCAGATTTTTCTCAAGGCCTGATCAATATCAGCTATGATGTCATCTACGTTTTCGATACCGACAGAAAATCGCACCAACCCATCGGATATGCCCGAATTCAATCTGTCTTCCCTGCTTATTTTTGAGTGTGTCATGCTGGCAGGGTGCTGTATAAGGGTTTCGACGCCTCCAAGCGATACAGCAAGAATACATAGTTTTACGTTGTCCATGAGTTTTTTGCCGGCTGCAAGGCCTCCCTTCACTTCAAAACTAATCATGGCGCCAGGGCCTGACATTTGCCTGGCAGCCAGTGCATATTGTGGGTGCGATTTCAACCCCGGATATTTTACCCAATCAATCTTGGGATGGTTTTCGAGATACGTGGCAATCTTGGCAGCACTTTGCTGAGCTTTTTCAATGCGAAGAGAAAGTGTTTTTAAACCACGAATAACCAAATATGCCTGGTGCGGATCCATATTGCAACCAAGGTTTATCATCATAGGTCGCAAAATATCATAAATGGGCTTTTGCCGGGTTACAATAATACCGCCTACCACGTCGGCGTGGCCATTCAGAAATTTGGTAATGCTGTGAAAAACCACATCGAACCCATAATCGAGAGGCCTTTGCAGGTAAGGGCTGCAAAAAGTATTGTCGGCCACCGTAATAAGGTTGTGCTGTTGGGCTATTGATACCACCCCTGCCAGATCGGCAATATCCATAGTAGGGTTGGCCGGCGTTTCAATAAAAATCATTTTAGTGTTGGGCCTTATTGCCTTGCTAATATTCTCAAGATTGGAGGTATCAATATATGTCGATTCAATACCAAACCTCGAATAATGCTTTTCCATTACAATTCGCGAGGGGCCATAAATGGCTGCTGAGCTTATCATGTGGTCGCCTTTGCTAAGCAATCCCATATAAATGGTATTAACGGCACCCATGCCAGAACTGACTGCCACGCCACGGTAGCCGTTTTCGAGTTCGGCTACCAGTTTTTCGAGGGCATCGATGGTTGGGTTGTTTATACGGGTGTAAATGTACCCGTCAGACTCGCCGGCAAAACAGGCTGCGCCATGGTCGGCATTTTTAAATTTAAATGTGCTGGTTTGATAAATTGGAACGGTGGCGCTGCCGAACTGATCATCGAATGCGCCGGCATGGATCAGTTTAGTGTCGAAACCAAGGTTTTTGGTATCCATTTTTGAAAAATATTTTTTTGATTAAAAATTTTCCATTTCTAACATAATCAGCGTGCAATCTTCTTTGGTTTCTATACCAGCGGCCTTTGCCATTTTGTATAGTTTGGGGTTGAAGGTGCCTGGGTTAAAAATAATCCGACGCGGATTGAGTCCAATCAGGTACTCAAGGAATTGCTCCTGATTTGCAGGATTCATATACAGAGTAATTGTATGAATGTTTTTAAAATCGGGCATGCCTTTGTGCACCTGCACCGTTTCAATGGTTGTTTCGCGCATGCCAATAGCAACTACTGCATAATTATACTCAAGGAGTTTTTTTACAGCCTTGTACGAGTATCTAGCGGGGTTTGTGCTGGCACCAAGCACCAGGGTTTTTTTTACCATAAACACTAAACAGTTTTTGTTGTTACAATAAATTGGGGTGCCATTGCAATATGTTTTTTAACGGCGCAAGCATTTGCGGCCTTTATTAGTGATTCTTTATACTTTTCAGGAAAACCGGAAGGTAAGAGTATATCGATTTCGATGACGCTAATCATTCGGGTTTCGGGGTTGCGGTGCATTTTTTGTACCAGGCTAATACCCTCTGCGGGCAAGCCCCTTTGCTGGCAAAATGCTTTTACGTAATATCCGGCACAGGTTCCGATTGAAGCCAGGAAAAGGTCGAATGGACCGGGAGCGCTGTTGTCGCCTCCGGCAGTAGTTGGTTGGTCAGTATGAATTACAAAGCCTTTGTAATGCGCCTCAACGCGTAGGTTATCACCAAGATGTATTAACATTTCCATAAAATAATCCTTTTTAGGTTATTCTTCATTATGTTTCATAGCGGGCAACAATTTTTCCAAAAACCAGCCGGGTGCCGGGCAAGGCCGGTGGTTCGAAAATTTTACAAACGCGAGCACAGTGTTTCCGGTGCAAAGCAGGGTACCTTGTTCATTAATCACCTGATAATCGAAAACCATTCTTGAAGCCGGTATTTCGCTAACAATGCATCTGATTGTTAGCAGGTCGTCGTAGCGGGCTGGCTTTATATACTTTACATTCATTTGCGAAATGGGCATATACACGCCTTTTTCTTCCATTTGACGGTAAGTCATACCCAGTTTGCGCATTGCCTCTGCCCTGCTTACCTCAAAATAAAGGGCATAATTTCCGTAGTAAGCAAACCCCATTTGGTCGGTTTCGCCATATCGCACTCTTAGCTGAACTTCAGAAACAAACATAGCAACTATGTTTAACTGGCATTGTTATCGACCATGACATTGCTTGTATTTTTTTCCACTACCGCATGGGCAAGGTTCGTTTCGTCCCACCTTTTTTTCAACCCTTATTGGTTCGGCTTTTCGCTGGCCGGCTCCTGGCACATCGCTGCGTCCGGTTTGCATCCGGCTCATATCGGTTCGTTCGGGAGCGCTTGCGCGCTGCACCTGGTCAGCGCTTTGTATGGGTAGGCGGGCTTTAGCCAGAAACGATATAATATCTTTGTTTACCTTGCTCATCATTCGCTTGAAGAGCTCAAACGACTCAAACTTGTAGATTAGCAGTGGGTCTTTCTGTTCGTAGGCCGCACCTTGTACCGACTGTTTCAGGTCGTCCATTTCGCGCAGGTGTTCTTTCCAGGCATTGTCAATTATGGCAAGGGTTATGCTTTTTTCAATTGAAAGGGCCACTTCTCGGCCCTGGGTTTCGTAGGCCTTTTTTAAATTGGCCACCAGATTCAGGGTTTTTTGCCCGTCGGTAATAGGTATTGCAATGTTTTCGTAAAGTTGTGCTGCCCTTTCATACACATCTTTTATAACGGGGTATGCTGCCGCAGCAATTCCTACATTTTTGAATTTGTAGCTTTGAACGGCCTTTTCGTAAAGCTTTTCGGTAAGTTTATCAACTTTGGTGTCAATGAACTCCTTTTCTTCGAATGGCGATTCGATAGCAAATGTTTTGATCAGGTTCATTTCGAAGGCGTCGTAATCGGCTTGCTCCTGGCCATCAATAATTATTTGCTCGCAGGTATCGTACATTATGTTTGCAATGTCAACAGCCAGTCGCTCTCCGAATAGTGCGTTTCGGCGTTTTCGATAGATTACTTCGCGCTGGGCATTCATTACGTCGTCGTATTCGAGCAGTCGCTTTCGAATGCCGAAGTTATTTTCTTCCACTTTTTTCTGGGCGCGTTCAATTGATTTGGTAATCATGCTGTGCTGAATTACCTCCCCTTCCTGCAATCCCAGTCGGTCCATTATTTTGGCAATCCGGTCTGATCCGAAAATACGCATCAGGTCGTCTTCGAGCGAAACGAAGAATTGGGATGATCCGGGGTCGCCTTGTCGTCCGGAGCGTCCGCGTAGCTGGCGGTCAACGCGCCTTGATTCGTGGCGCTCGGTACCAATAATTGCTAAACCGCCGGCCTCTTTTACCCCGGGCCCAAGCTTAATGTCGGTACCACGGCCGGCCATGTTGGTAGCAATGGTTACCGTACCGGCTTTTCCGGCTTCGGCCACAATGTGGGCTTCTTTCTGGTGCTGCTTGGCATTCAATATATTGTGCCGTATCTTGCGCAGGTTGAGCATTCGGCTTAGCAGCTCCGAAATTTCTACTGAAGTGGTACCTACCAGTACCGGGCGGCCGGCATTAATAAGGTTTCCAATCTCGTCAATAACTGCATTGTATTTTTCGCGCTTGGTTTTAAATACAAGGTCTTCGTGGTCGGTTCTTACAACGCGGCGATGGGTCGGAATTACAACCACATCGAGTTTATAAATGTTCCAGAATTCGCCAGCTTCGGTTTCGGCTGTACCCGTCATACCAGCCAACTTCCGATACATTCTGAAATAGTTTTGCAGGGTAATGGTGGCGTAGGTTTGGGTGGCTGCTTCAACCTTTACGTTTTCTTTGGCTTCGATAGCCTGGTGCAGCCCGTCGCTGTAGCGGCGGCCTTCCATAATACGGCCGGTTTGCTCATCAACAATTTTTATCTTGTTGTCCATTATCACATACTCGGTGTCTTTTTCGAACAGGGTATATGCTTTGAGCAACTGATTTATGGTGTGTATTCGCTCACTTTTTACCGAAAAATCGCTTAGAAGCAAGTTTTTCTTTTCAAGTTTTTCCTGGTGCGAAAGGTCCGCCTTTTCTATTTCAGCAATTTCAGAGCCCATGTCGGGCAGAATAAAGAAATTGGGGTCGTCGGTTTGGCCTGTTATCAGGTCTATTCCTTTTTCGGTAAGTTCTATTGAGTTGTTTTTTTCTTCAATAACAAAGTAAAGTTCGTCATCGATAATATGCATGTGTTTATTTTGCTCCTGCATATAGAAATTTTCGGTTTTTTGCAGGATAGCTTTGAGGCCAGGCTCGCTGAGCAGTTTTATCAGGGCTTTATTTTTTGGCAACCCTCGGTGGCATCGTAGCAGCAGTTCGCCTCCTTTTTTCTCATCCTGGCTTGCTTCGGGCCCTAGCAGCAGTTTGCGGGCTTCGGCCAGCAGGTTTGTAATGAGTGATCGCTGCGCGTTTACCAGTCGTTCAATCTTGGGTTTTAATTCCTGAAACTCATGTTTGTCGCCCTGGGGCGTAGGTCCCGAAATTATCAGCGGTGTACGGGCATCGTCAATAAGTACGGAGTCAACTTCGTCCACAATGGCGTAGTTATGTTTTCGCTGCACCAGTTCTTCCGGGTTTCGGGCCATGTTGTCGCGCAGGTAGTCGAATCCAAATTCGTTGTTGGTGCCATAGGTTATATCGGCCAGGTAGGCCTTGCGTCTTTCGGGCGAGTTTGGCTCGTGTTTGTCGATGCAATCGACCTTAAGTCCGAGAAATTCGAACAGCATACCCATCCATTCCGAGTCGCGTTTGGCTAAGTAGTCGTTTACAGTAACCAGGTGCACGCCTTTCCCCGGAAGGGCATTAAGATAAACGGGCAGTGTAGCTACCAGGGTTTTACCTTCGCCAGTGGCCATTTCGGCAATTTTGCCCATGTTCAGGTGAATACCTCCAATAAGTTGCACATCGTAGTGTACCATGTCCCAGGTTATCATGTTGCCACCGGCCATCCACTGGTTTTGGTATATGGCCGTATTGCCCGAAATAGAAATGCTGGGGCGAATGGCAGCCAGGTCGCGGTCCATATGTGTAGCGGTAACCATTACCTCGGGGCCTTCTTTAAAACGGCGTGCGGTTTCTTTAATAACTGCAAATGCCTCAGGAAGTATTTGTTTGAGTGCTTCTTCGGTTTTTTCATCCTGCACCTTGGCAAGTGCATCAATTTGGTTATAAAGCAATTCTTTCTCCTCCACATCCATCGTGAAGTTTCCTTCCAATTGGTGGCGTAGCTGGTCAATCTGGTCTTGTTCGGCCTTTACCTCCTGGGCAATGCGATTGCGAAACTCCTGGGTTTTGGCGCGGAGTTGGTCGTTGTCGAGGTTTTTAATGGTTTCGTATGCCAGTATGGTTTGGTCCAGAAGGGGTTTTATTTCGCGATAGTCGCGCTCGGTCTTGCTTCCAAACAGTTTTTTTATTATGCTAAGCATGATATGGAGATGGTGGTTTTTAAAAAAAGTGTGTTTTTTTCAGAAAGGCAAAGTTAATCCAAATTAGGCTGAAAAATGACGTGTATTGCTACAAATCTTCGGGTAATAAAAAACCGGCTTAAAAGGCCGGTTTAATGCTTTTTAAATAATAAAATCAGTACTCATCCTCGTGAAAGAAGAAATCGTCTTTAGTAGGATAATCTGGCCAAATGTCTTCAATGCTTTCGTAAACATCGCCTTCATCTTCAATTTCCTGGAGGTTTTCGATTACCTCCATGGGTGCGCCCGAACGAAGGGCAAAGTCAATAAGCTCTTCCTTGGTGGCAGGCCATGGGGCATCTTCGAGTTTTGAGGCTAATTCAAGTGTCCAATACATATTAGCAGCCGGTTATAATTTTTGCAAAAGTATATTATTTTGCATAATAACCAATTTTTTTGATAAATGTTTTGGGCGATACCAAAAAGGTGCTCGTTTTTAAAAAACCTTAATTTGTTCTTTTATATCGTTATAGAAAGGAACCTGTAATTATTCGTGATAAAAAACTTGTAAAAAAAATTGCGGCATGTTTATAGAAGACATGCCGCAAGGGTGATTTATTTAACCTTGTTTACAGGGTTAAATTTTCTGGCTGATATCGAAATTTTCGAGGTATTGTGCTACCTGCCTGAGGAACATACCTCCGAGGGCACCGTCAACCACGCGGTGGTCGCAGGCAAGCGAGAGCATCATCATGTTTCGGATACCGATGGTATCGCCCTGGGAGGTTTCGATTACTACTGGTTTTTTTTGTATAATACCCACCCCAAGAATTGCCACCTGGGGCTGATTGATAATTGGGGTACCGGCCATTGCGCCAAATGAGCCGAAGTTTGTAAGTGTAAATGTGCCTCCTTGTATTTCGTCGGGCTTTAGCTGGCTGGCTCGAGCCCGGTTTGCAAGGTCGTTAACTTCTTTAGTAAGTCCCAGAAGGCTTTTGTGGTCGGCATTTTTTATAACTGGCACAATAAGATTGCCATCGGGGGTGGCGGCTGCCATGCCAATATTTACGTTTTTGCGAACAATAATTTTGTCGTTATCAACCGAAACGTTTACCATGGGGTAATCGCGCAGGGCCTTTGCAATTGCATCTATAAAAATGGGTGTGAAAGTAAGCTTCTCGCCTTCGCGATTTTCGAGGATTGCCTTTTGCCTGTTGCGCCAGTTTACTATGTTGGTTACATCGGCTTCGGCAAACAGGGTAATATGTACCGATGTGGCTTCAGACATTACCATGTGGCCTGCAATGAGTTTTCGCATACGGCTCATTTCAACAATCTGGTCGCCTGTTCCGGCTATTACCGTAGGGGTTTGAGGTGCGGGTTTTGGAGTGGTTGCCACGGTATTGGCAAACGCTGCTGTGGCAGGTGCAGCAGGTGCAGCCTGGCCGGCTTCGCGCTTTTTGAGGTAATCGATAAGGTCCTGACGCACCAGGCGGTTTTGATGGCCGCTGCCGGGTATTTGTTCAAGTTCTTCAATCGTAATATTCTCTTCTTTGGCAATGGTGCGTACAAGGGGCGAAAAGAACCGCCCGCTGTGGCTGCTTTTTTTCGGAGGTTCAACGCTAATGGTTTCGACACTGGATTGAGCCAAGAGTGTGGTTGCTGGCAAGGCAACCAGTGGGGTTTCGGTGTTGGGGGCAGAAGCGGCCTGCGTGGTGCTTTGTTCCTGGCCAGTATTAATAATAGCAATAATGGTTTCGACCGCTACCACATCGCCCTCGTTAAAAAACCTCTGCTCCATAATGCCCTCAACAGGGCTGGGAATTTCTGAGTCAACCTTGTCGGTTGCGATCTCCAAAATGGCTGCATCCATTTCAATATTGTCGCCCACGTTTTTGAGCCATTTGGTTATGGTTGCCTCGGTAATACTCTCGCCCAGCTTGGGCATTTTTAGTTCAAATTTTGGCATATATTTATTTTTGTTTTGATCAGCTAAAAAATTATCACACTAAGTTACAAAATATTGGACAAAGGTTTTTCAAAATCCTTGCAGCAATATCCTGTGGCTTTGTGTTGCAGCGCAATTTTGTTAACACTCAAAGCCCAAAAAAGTTTATGGCACCGAGAAAGAGATCATTTACGCCCCAGGTTTTTCCACCCTTTATAAATGATTTTCAGGTCGTTTTCAACGCGGTATTGTCTTGAGTAAATGTTGTTGAAGTTTTTGATGGTTTCGTGCTGCGGATATTTGCCAGGGTTTATATCGCCAGGGAAAAGTACGCCATTTTTAATTTTTGGAAGTTTATCTGCATGCCTGCATGGGTGGTATCCTACCCATGATTTTTTGCCTGATATTACCAACAAAAGATTTCGTAACATTCCTGCCGGATTTTTCACAAGAAAAACCATTACCGGAAGGAAAACCAGCAGCAAAGCCGAAGCCACTACGTCGAACAACCTTTTAATGCGTCGGTTGGCGGGTTTATTCACAGGGTTAATGTCTATTGTAAATGGTTCGGCAAAAGTGTCAATACTGTTGCTTCCAATAATGTAGAGGCTTTCGGGGGGCGCAATTTTGAAGTTTACCTGTTGGTCTTTGAGGGCGGCCATTTGGTCTATTATAGTCTGTGAGCTCATGTGGGCGGCACAAAAAATAATTTCGTCGATTTTGTAAACTTCAATCACCTCGTTAATTTGATCGATGGTGCCCACGTATGCCTGGTTCGGGGGCTTTTGTTTTTGAAGGGATACCATTCCAATAAAGGCGAAATTGCCAGATTGGTTTATCATTTGGCCAATCCGTTGGGCTTCGTTGCCATCGCCAGCAATAATTACTCTTTTATTATGCTTTTTGTATGCAGGTTTTCCGTTTCTGGCAAGTTTGGCATACAGGCTGCGCAAAGCAGGCAGCGATAATAGTGCCCAGGCGGCACCCAGAAGTATTAGGGCCCGAGAGAAACGAAGGTGTATGGGCAGAAGGGCATAAATTACCAGTATTGCCACTGTGCCAAGCCCAATGCCTCTAACGATGCGCGAAATACTTAGCGGCCGGTCGTAGCCACCGCTAAAATACACTGAGAAAAGCCAAATGAGTATATATGCCGGCACCACAAAATGCATAAACTCTGGGGGGTAGTGCGGTCCGTGAAAAACCTGATTTTCCCAGGCAGATTTTATAAAATATAATCCTAAGTATATAATAGCGGCATCGGCCAGGGGCCAGAAAATCTTTTTGAGAAAACGGTTTAGAATAGCCACGGCAGCTCTGAAATAAATGGCCAGGTTTATAAGCAGCGAAAATACCCGGGCATTTTTTTTTGAGAAATGCTTTCTGGCAAAAATGATCATTGCCTTGTAAAAAACCATTACGTAGTTTACGCTGCTTTTTTTGGTGCTTTCGCCTTTGTAGTGAATAATTCGCGTATGGGGGAAGTAGTAGTTTTTGTACCCGGCCTGGCTTATCCGGTACGAAATGTCAATGTCTTCGCCATACATAAAGAATTCCTCGTCGAGGTATCCGGTTTTTTTAAGGACCTGGCTTCGCAACAACATAAATGCGCCAGAAAGCACATCGACCTGTTGTGTTTGGTCGGGATTAAGGTATCCGAGGTGGTATTTGCCAAAAGTTTCAGATTTTGGAAACAGTGCAGAAAGCCCGAATATTTTGAAAAATGCTACTGCTGGAGTAGGCAATCCGCGCTTCGACTCTGGCAGAAAGCGCCCCTGCCCATCGAGCATTTTTACGCCCAGGCCCCCTGCATCGGGGTGCTGGTCCATAAAGTTAACTACCCGAGGCAGGGTATCATCCTCAACAACCGTATCGGGATTGAGCAAAAGTACATAGCGGCCCTTGGAAACTGCAATGCCCTGATTGCTTGCACGGCTGAACCCCAGGTTTTTACGGTTGGCTATGAGGTGAACCTGCGGGTATTTTTGGCTTACCATTTCCAATGAACCATCAACCGAGTTGTTGTCAACCACAAAAACTTCCATATTCAACCTGCTGCCCGAAGCAAAAACCGACTTCAGACACTGATCGAGGAAGTATTGCACGTTGTAATTGACAATAACTACCGAAAGATCCATTGATATTTATTTCTTTATGAGGATTTCGAACGGAGTTCGGTTAATGATCGAGCGGCCAAGGGTAACCTCGTCGGCATATTCGAGTTCATCGCCAATGGCAATGCCTCGGGCAATGGCCGAAACTTTTACCTCAAAGGGTTTTATTTTCCTGAAAAGGAAAAAATTGGTGGTATCGCCTTCCATGGTGGTGCTCAAAGCCAATATTACTTCATTAATATTTTGGCGATTTTGTTCAATTCTGTTTATAAGGGAGTCGATGTTGAGGTCGGAAGGCCCAATGCCGTCCATAGGCGAAATGATGCCTCCGAGTACATGATACAGTCCATGGTATTGGCCGGTATTTTCAATTGCGATAACATCGCGCAGGTCTTCAACCACGCAAATAAGTGAGTTGTCGCGCCGTGGCGAGCGGCATATTTCGCACAAATCCCGGTCGGAAATGTTATGACATTGCCTGCAATAAACCACATCGTTGCGCAGGCGAAGCATGGTTTCAGAAAATCGGGCTACGGTTTGCGGCTCCTGCTTTAGCAGGTGCAGCACCAAACGAAGGGCTGTTTTTTTGCCTATGCCGGGCAGGCGCGAAAACTCTTCGACGGCCGCCTGAAGCAATTTGGAGGAGAAAGTTTCCAAAACTAAAAAATATTGCACTATACCGGCCAAAGTTAATACAAAAAGCAGTGCGCCTCATAGCCGTTTTCTTTTACCTGTATTAAGGCCTGACCGATAAAAATCTTTGTCTATTTTTGCCAAACAAAATTACTTCCCCATGACTCCGGAAATTATCCTGGTTTCTTTTCTTATTTACAGCACGCTTATTTTCCTTGTTTCGCGCTTTACTTTAAGAAAAGCCAACAATGAAAGCTATTTTACGGGAAACCGGAATTCGCCCTGGTATGTGGTGGCTTACGGAATGATTGGCGCCAGCTTGTCGGGCGTTACCTTTATGTCGGTGCCCGGACTTGTAAAAAATGAGCAGTTTTCTTATATGATGCTGGTATTTGGCTATCTGGTGGGCTATTTTGTTATTGCTTATGTGTTGCTTCCCTTGTATTACAGGCTAAACCTAACTTCCATTTATACTTATCTGGAAAAAAGGTTTGGAATGGCCTCGTACAAAACGGGTTCATTTTTCTTTATTTTGTCACGACTTATTGGCGCATCGTTTCGTATGTTTTTGGTGGTAAATGTATTGCAGATTTTTGTTTTTAATGCATGGGGGGTGCCGCTTGGAGTAACCGTTGCCCTTTTTATGACCCTTATTTTGCTTTATACCTTTAAGGGCGGCATAAAAACCATTGTTTGGACTGATACGCTGCAAACCACCTTTATGATAAGCGCCACAATTATTACCATAATTATTGTAGCCAGGGCCTTAAATACTGATCTGGGCGGACTGATTGCCGCCGTGAGGCAAGAAGGCTATACCCAAATGCTTATTACCGACTTCAAAGATCCGCGTTTTTTTTTGAAGCAGTTTCTGGCAGGAATTTTTATAACCATTGTAATGACGGGTCTTGACCAGGACATGATGCAAAAGAACCTGAGTTGCCGCAATCTTGGCGACGCCCGCAAAAACGTGCTGACTTTCGGGGCAATTCTTATTCCGGTTAATTTGCTGTTTTTGTTTTTGGGGGCAGTATTATGGATTTATGCCACTTCCAATGGTATAAGTATAGCAGGCACTACCGACGAACTCTTCCCCACCCTGGCCCTTCGTTACCTGGGGGTAGCAGCAGGCTTAACCTTTTTTATCGGGCTTATTTCGGCTGCCTATTCGAGTGCCGACGGAACCCTGACTGCCCTGACAACCATTTTTTGCATAGACTTTCTGGGCCTGAAGCGCAAAGCCGGTATTACCGAAGAAAAAATCAGAAAAGTTCGCTACCTGGTTCATTTTTCATTTTCCATACTTATTATGCTTATAATAATGGGTTATAGCGCCATTAACAACCAGGCCCTTATTTCGAAACTCTTTACCATTGCAGGTTATACTTATGGCCCGTTGCTGGGCTTGTACAGCTTTGGGCTTTACACCAGGCTCAAGGTAAAAGACCGTTGGGTGCCACTGGTGGCATTGCTTTCGCCTGCCTTGAGCTACCTTTTGAGCATAAACTCTGAGCGGATTTTCTGGGGTTATAAAATGGGTTTTGAGATTTTGATAATTAATGGGCTGATTACCTTTTTTGGACTATTGCTGCTGTCTAAAAGGGCAGAAAAGGCTCAGGCAACTGTTTGATGGGTATTTTCTGAAAAAAAAGACCGGAACAACCCGGCCTTAATTTCTTTACATTTTGAAATAATTAATTGGTTCGACGAATCAGTAGCCATGTATCGGCATAAGCCTGAAACTCGCTTCGGATCTGCATAACGCGCGCCCTGGCTTCGTCTTCGATTAGGTATGAGTTGCTCGAAACTCGGTGAAAACCTGTTTCGGAAAGTAGAATGGTGGGCCTAAACCCTAGCCCGCGGAGGGTTTCAGAAAAACGCTCGGCATTTTCTCTTACCTGAAAACTTCCCATAATAACAAAATGGGTATTAGTACCCTGGCTTATCCGGTCGGCTTCCTGGGTAAAGGTAAACCGCTCTTCGCGCATCGGAATGGTAACTTCATTACGCGGAGATACAGGTTCCATTTTTTTTGACCTGCACGAGGGGGCAACTGCTACCAGTGCCAGCAAAATTATCACTACAGTTTTTTTCATGATTAATTAATTTTTATGAAGATTTATTGAATTTGCTATTGAGTTTGCAAGCTCCTTTTTGGCAAAATAAAAAAATAAACTTGCCAAATGGCTCATTTAACTATCGGCAAAAAAATATACTTGCGTGAAGATAATAAAAAAACAGAGCAGTATAATGCGAAAAGAAGCTGGTTAAGTCTTTTTCAGATTTTTAAGCTGGGTTTCAATTACATTGATACGTGCCAGCGAGTCGGCCTGCTTTTTACGTTCGGCATCAACCACGGTTGCCGGTGCGCTGTTAACGAAGCGCTCGTTGTTTAATTTCTTTTCCACGGATTGCAGGAATCCCTGCTGATACTTCAGGTCGGCTTCAAGTTGCTCAATTTCGGCCTCCACATCTATATCCTGCGAAAGCGGTATATAAAACTCGGTGGTTTTTAGTATAAGTGTAACCACCTCGTTGGGCTTTTGATCGACGTAGGCCAGCCTGCTAAGGTTGCACATGCGTGCCACTGTGCTGTCGAAGGTGGTATCGGGCGCTTGGCCATGGTTCTTTTTTATAAAGAGTTCGAGGGGTTCTTTTGGCGAAATTCCTTTCTCCTGTCTGAAATTTCGTAATGCCATAATCACCTGGCTGGCAAACTCGAAACCTGCCAGGATTTCTTTTTTGTAATGACTGCCCTTAGGGTAAGGGGCAATTACTATGCTCTCGGGAGCGTTTTGAAGTCGGAGGCTCTGGAAAATTTCTTCAGTAATAAACGGCATGTATGGATGCAGTAACCTAAGCATCTGATCGAAGAAGGCAATTGTTGCCTGGTACGTTTTTGCGTCGATAGGCTGCCCGAAGCCGGGTTTAACCATTTCGAGATACCACGAGCAGAAGTCGTCCCAAATAAGTTTGTACAGGCTCAGCAGGGCATCGGCAATTTTGAACCGGTTCATTTGATCGTTGATGGTTTTAGCGTGCTTGCCGAGGTTGGCTTCGAACCATTCGATGGCTGCTGCAGCCGAATTGGGCTGTTCAATGTTCTTATCAACTATCCAGCTTTGAGTAAGGCGGAATGCATTCCATATTTTGTTTGTAAAATTGCGTCCCTGTTCGCACAGGGCTTCATCGAACAGCAGGTCGTTTCCGGCTGGCGACGAAAACAGCATTCCAACCCGCACCCCGTCGGCGCTGTAACGTTCCATCAGCTCCAGTGGGTCGGGCGAGTTGCCAATCGATTTTGACATTTTGCGGCCTTGTTTGTCGCGCACAATACCGGTAAGGTAAACATTTTTAAACGGAATTTCTTTGCGGTACTCAATCCCAGCCATAATCATACGCGCCACCCAGAAAAACAGGATTTCGGGAGCGGTAACAAGGTCGTTGGTAGGGTAGTAATACTTTATGTCGGGGTTTTCGGGGTTCAGGATTCCGTCGAACACCGATATTGGCCAAAGCCAGGAGCTAAACCAGGTGTCGAGTACGTCATCGTCCTGGCGCAGGCTACCGGCATCAATTTCAGGGTTTAGTTTGCGTGCCATTTCAAGGGCTTCGGTAGCATTGTGCGCCACCACTACCCTGCCGTCGGGCATATACCAGGCCGGAATGCGGTGTCCCCACCAAAGTTGCCGACTTATGCACCAGTCGCGCACGTTTTCCATCCAGTGCTTGTAAATATTTTTAAACTTGGCCGGGTGAAACTTAATGGTGTCGTTCATAACCACTTCGAGGGCTGGCCCAGCCATTGTTTCCATTTTTAGAAACCATTGCAGGGACAGTTTAGGCTCAATCACCTCATCAGTACGCTCAGAAAAGCCTACGTTGTTGGTAATTTCTTCGGTTTTTACCAGATGACCTTTTTCCTGAAGATCCCCAACGATTTTTTGGCGAACCACAAAGCGGTCTTCGCCAATGTAAATTTCGGCCTTATCGTTCAGTGTGCCGTCGGGGTTAAATATGTCGATACCAGGCAAGTTGTGTTTTAGGCCCAGGTTGTAGTCGTTAATGTCGTGGGCGGGGGTTACTTTAAGTGCCCCGGTGCCAAAATCGCGGTCAACGTATTCGTCGAAAATAAATGGTATTGGTCTGTTTATGAGCGGCACCAGGGCCTTTTTGCCTTTCAGGTGCTGGTAGCGCGGGTCGTGGGGGTGTAGGCATAGGGCGGTATCGCCCAAAATGGTTTCGGGGCGTGTGGTGGCAATGGTAACAAACTCGTTGTCGGAACCTTCAATGCGGTAGCGCAGGTAATAAAACTTCGAATGCAGCTCCTTGTAAATCACCTCCTCGTCAGAGAGAGCGGTAAGTGCCTTAGGATCCCAGTTTACCATACGCACCCCGCGATAAATCAGGCCCTTGTTGTAAAGGTCAACAAACACTGCTATGACCGAATCGGACAGCACAGGATCCATTGTAAATGCCGTGCGGGGCCAGTCACAACTGGCGCCAAGTTTTTTGAGCTGCTCCAGAATTATGCCTCCGTGTTTTTCTTTCCACTCCCAGGCATGGGCCAAAAACTCTTCCCTGCTAAGGTCTTTCTTGTCAATACCTTCGTCCTTAAGCTTGGCCACTACCTTGGCTTCGGTGGCTATTGAGGCGTGGTCGGTGCCGGGCAACCAGCAGGTGTTGTAGCCCTGCATGCGCGCACGGCGCACAAGCACGTCCTGAATGGTATTGTTGAGCATGTGCCCCATGTGTAGCACCCCTGTAACATTGGGTGGCGGAATTACAATGGTAAATGGTTCTCGCTTGTCGGGAACCGAATTAAAGTATCCTTTTTCGAGCCACCAAGCATACCACTTGTCCTCGGCCCCTATAGGCGAATATTGCCTTGGAATTTCCATAATGAAAACAGATCAGCAGTTTATTAGAAAAAAACCCTGCAAAGTTAAGAAAAAATGGGCTTGGAGCAGGAAACCGTTTTTGAATAACACGATTAAACCCGACATTAAACATGTATAATGTAAGCTTTCCCGACCTTCGGCCATTTTAAACCAGGGTAAACAAGCCAAAGGGTCGGTGAAGCTTACAATTCTCAAAAATTACCTTCTTCCTGCTGGCAATCTGGTTGGGATGCATTTCAAACTGCTGGGCCAATTCACTCACCCTCTGTCGCTCTTTGATAGCCTCAAAAACCACTTTGGCCTTGAAGGCAGAACAGAATTTTCTTCTTGTGGTTTTAATAACAGAAATTAATGGATTTTATATTCCTGTCCAAATTTTTTAGGCCAGTAAAAAATTACCCTCTTTTGTGAAGGCTAAATGTGTATTTTTGTTTCCTTTCAGCTATTTTAGCAATATTAATTTTTTAGGAAAGAATTAATTTCATCAAATAAAGGGAATATGAACCTTCACGAATATCAGGGAAAAAACCTTTTAAGGAAGTATGGGGTGCCAGTGGCCGAGAGTATTTTGATAGAAGATGCGGGGCTTGCCGCAGGTGCGGCACGTGATTTGGAAAAATTAACAGGTATAAAGATTTGGGCCGTGAAAGCCCAGATACATGCCGGTGGCCGAGGCAAGGGAGGCGGTGTAAAAATTGCCCGCACGGTTGAAGATGTAGTAAATTATGCCAACCAAATAATTGGCATGCAACTGGTTACACCCCAAACCGGACCTCAAGGAAAGCTGGTAAGGAAGGTGCTGGTAGAGCAGGGAATTTATTATTCGGGGCCGTCAGAGCCTAAAGAATTTTATTTCAGCATATTGTTAAACCGGTCCACTTCGCGCAACATGATAATGTACTCGCCACGCGGCGGCATAAATATTGAAGAAGTGGCCGAAGAAACGCCCGATCAGATATTTACTGAAGAAATTGACCCCCGGGTAGGTGTGCTGCCCTTTCAGGGCCGGCGAATTGCCTTTAACCTCGGCCTGAGTGGCGAAGCATTCAAAAAAATGGTAAATTTTGTTTCAAAAATATATCAGGCCTATATTGAAAATGATGCCACCCTGATAGAAATAAACCCGCTTTTCAAAACCTCTGATGATAAAATTTTGGTTGTTGACACCAAAATGGTAATTGACAACAACGCACTGTTTCGCCACCCCGAAATTGCTGCCATGCGCGACATTAACGAGGAAGACCCCATGGAGGTTGAAGCCGGCCAGCACCAGCTGAACTATGTAAAACTGAGCGGAAACGTGGGTTGTATGGTAAACGGAGCAGGCCTGGCAATGGCCACAATGGACATTATAAAACTCAGCGGGGGCGAACCGGCCAATTTTCTCGATGTGGGCGGCTCGGCCAATGCTAAACGCGTAGAAGAAGCGTTTCGAATTATACTGAAAGACCCAAACGTGAAAGCAATACTGGTAAATATCTTTGGCGGAATAGTGCGATGCGACCGCGTTGCAAACGGCATTGTGGATGCCTATAAAAACATTGGCGAGATAAACCTGCCTATAATAGTGCGGCTGCAAGGAACCAATGCCGAAGAAGCCAAACAAATTATCGACAATTCGGGGCTCAAGGTACATTCGGCAATTCTGCTTAAAGAGGCCGCCGACCTGATTGCCGAAGTACTTGCTGAGAAGTAAACCCAAATTAAGCAAAAATTGAGTCTGGCTTTCGACTTTTCATGAATCAGGGTAATTGGTAATTTTGCGGCAGCCACATAAAATCAAATTATTACCGAAAAATAATTTTAATGAAAACTACTGTTTTTAAAGAGAAGCACGAGGCCTTGGGCGCCAAAATGGTGCAATTTGCTGGATTTTATATGCCGGTGCAATTCGAAGGTATTAACACCGAACACCAAACCGTGAGAAATGCCCTTGGTGTATTTGATGTATCGCACATGGGCGAGTTTTGGGTAGAAGGGCCAAAAGCCCTTGACCTGATACAGCGTGTCAGTTCAAACGATGCTTCGGTGCTTACCGACGGAAAAGTTCAATATTCCTGTTTTCCAAATGACCAGGGAGGCATTGTTGATGACTTTCTGGTTTACAGGTTTACTAAAGAAAAATACCTACTTGTGGTTAACGCGGCCAACATTGAAAAGGATTGGGCCTGGGTTAATAAGCATAATACAACAATTGGTGCAATACTGAAAAATGCCTCCGACCAAATATCGCAACTGGCAGTTCAAGGCCCACTTGCCCTCAAAGCCATGCAAAAACTTACCCGCGAGTCTATTGAAGACCTGCCTTACTACACTTTTAAAGTAATGGAATTTGCAGGTGTTAGCAATGTTATAGTTTCTGCCACAGGATATACCGGGTCGGGCGGATGCGAAATTTACTTCGAAAACAAAGATGGAATAAAGATTTTTGATGCAGTATTAAAGGCCGGTGAAGAATTTGGCATTAAGCCTATTGGCCTGGCCGCCCGCGATACCCTGCGCCTGGAAATGGGTTTTTGCCTTTACGGAAACGACATAAACGACAACACCTCCCCTATTGAAGCCGGTTTGGGATGGATAACCAAATTTGCCGAAGGCAAAGATTTCATTAACCGCGAAAACCTGCTGAAGCAGAAAACCGAAGGGGTGAGCAAAAAGCTGGTGGGTTTTAAAATGATTGATAAGGGCATTCCCAGGCAACATTACTCTATAGTAGATGAGGCCGGAAATATTGTTGGCGAGGTAACTTCAGGAACCATGGCCCCTTCGATCAAAGAAGCAATTGGTATGGGTTATGTAAAAACGGAACTCTCCAAAACAGGCACCATAATATACATTGAGGCAAGAGGCAAAACTTTTAAAGCCGAAGTGGTTAAACTTCCATTTTATAAAGGACAAGGACCATTGTAACAATTTTGGCAATTGTGCAAAAAAGCTGGTAAAGGCATTTTTTTAAGTGAAATGCTGCTCCGTGATGATGCATTTAATTTTTCAGAGAGATATTTTGAATAAGGTTTGATAAAAATGTACAGCGAAACCGGAAAAAATAGTGTGGAGGTGTGTTTTTCTCCTCTTTCGTGGCCTTTGTTCGATAGCGAAAATGCAGTAGTGGTTATAACTGATATTTTCAGGGCAAGCACAGCCATGGTTGCAGGCATTCACAATGGCGTAAGGAGCATTATACCGGTATCCGAAATTAGCGAAAGCGAAGACTACAAGGCCAGGGGCTTTATAGTGGCTGGCGAGCGCGACGGGAAAAAACTTGACTGCGCCCACTTTGGCAATTCTCCTTTAAATTTTATGGAACCCTACCTCAGGGGCCAGACCATTTGCATGAACACCACAAACGGCACACAAGCCATAAAAGCTGTAGCCCATGGCAACAACGATGTGGTAATCGGGGCGTTTTTAAACATTAGTGCAGTAGCCCGGTTTGCCATAAATAAACAAAAACCTGTGGTAATTTTCTGTGCTGGTTGGAAAAACCGTTTCAGCCTCGAGGATACCCTGTTTGCAGGGGCTTTGGTTGAGCAGCTGATAATGGCTGGTCGCGGCGATTTTTATACTAAGTGCGATTCGGCCATTGCCAGTGCCGACCTTTGGCTGCTTGCAAAGGGCAATCTGACAGAATACCTTGAAAAAGCCTCGCACCGGCACCGCCTTCGCCGCATGGGTCTCGACGATATTATTGACTTCTCGCTTACTACCGACTTTACCACTGTGGTGCCAATTTTGCAAGGTATTGAATTGGTCAACGCCTCCCTTACAGGCTCCACAGGCTGAAGTGCTTGGCAGGTTGCCGGAAACTTATTATTTTTAGGGCCTTTAATCCACAATATTACTCAATGCAACCTGCTAAAAAATACTTGCCAGCCATTATTTTCCTGCTCTTTTTTTGGCTCATTCCTCCGCTCGATGGGTACGGTTTTGGCTTTGTAGCCCACCGCAAGATAAACCGAATGGCCGTATTTACCCTTCCTCCCGAAATGATTGGTTTTTTTAAAAAACACATAGAATACCTCTCGGAGCGAGCCATTGACCCTGACCGACGGGCACACGCCGTACCTGGCGAAGCCCCAAGGCATTATATCGACATCGATCATTTCGGCGAAAACCCTTTTGAGCTTATGCCCCGCCGCTGGAACCTTGCAGTGGAAAAATTCTCCGAAGACACCCTTTTGTTGCACGGTGTACTACCATGGCATGTTAATGTAATGATGGCCAGGCTTACCCGTGCCTTCGAGGAACGCGACATTGATCGCATTCTTTATACTGCAGCTCATATAGGGCATTATATAAGCGATGCCTGTACTCCCTTGCATACTTCTAAGTTTTACAATGGCCGCACTCCCGAACAACGCGGAATACATGCATTTTGGGAAAGCCGCATCCCCGAAATGCTGGCAGAGGAGTTTAATTTTATGGTGGGCCGCGCCCAATACCTAAATTCGCCACACGACCGGGTGTGGGAACTGGTCGAAATTAGTCACAACCAAGTAAATCGCATTTACGAGGTTTATGACAGCCTTATGCAGAACTATACACCCGACCGCATTTATTCGCACGAAATGCGCGGAATGGCTGGTAACAGGGTCTTTTCGCGCGAATTTACATTGGCATTTAACAATGGAATGAACAATATGGTTGAAGAACACATGCGCCTGGCCGTAAAATCGGTAGGAGATTTCTGGTTTACTGCCTGGGTAAACGCAGGACAGCCCGACCTTTATCAACTCGAAAAGAGAGCAATAAGCCGCAACCACCGCCGACAAATTGAACGCGAACAGCAATTATGGCAAAACGCAAACGAGCCTGTTGGCAGACCAAATCCTGATTAAAGAAAAACTAAATTTTTTCGAAAAGATACTCCCGTACCGTTTACTCCATGTACTTCATGTTATAATGAAACAACAGGATAAAAAAACCGGTAATCAATAAAAACGGGGTTAGGGTTTTCATCAGCCAGAAAAACGGTACCTGAAGAAAAACAAAGGGCAGAATTACAAATAGCAACATGGAAACGGAAAATACCCAGTAGCCCTTTTTTATCTGGTTCCATATTTGAATAAGCCCCACAAAAGCCGTTACTGAAAGCACAAAGCAAATAATTGAAAATACCAATCCGCTAACCGAATACCAGCTCAGGGGCATAATACCGGGCCTTACAAACTCGAGCAATTCATTTCTGAAGCCTCCTAAAACCATAAAAAACAAAGAGAAAATCAGCGTGAAACCGCCAAAAATAAAGGCCAGCACACAAAGCACTTTATACTGAAGTGGCCTATCTTGAAAGGATTGGATATACTCAGAAGTCATAGCGCGAACAGTTAATTTGCTTCAAATATAATAAATATTTAAATGTCAACCAACCAAAGGATTACTTTCATAAAAAAATTTTTATTTTCGACTAACCAAAGTAATTGTCTGGGCGACGGTTTCCAATAAATTCGAGGGCTTTGACCATTTCATAATACATTACCTTATCGTCCTCAATAAACGGTACTGTTTTACGAAACTCATACAATAACTTTTGTAGCACCGGCGATGTTTTTTCGCTTTCGCGGAAAGCCATTGCCTGACTGGCATTAATAAGTTCGATGGCAAGTATTTTCTGAATGTTTTCAACAATTTTAAGGGTTTTAACTGCAGCATTGGCACCCATGCTTACATGGTCTTCCTGCCCCTGGCTCGATTCGATTGAATCGACCGAGGCCGGGCTGCAAAGTTGCTTATTTTGGCTAACTATTGATGCTGCTGTGTATTGCAAAATCATAAGACCGGAATTGAGGCCCGGGTGAGCCACCAAAAATGAAGGAAGCTTGCGGGTGCCCGAAATAAGTCTGTAAACCCTGCGTTCTGAAATGTTTCCCAACTCGGCCAGTGCAATTCCTAAAAAATCGAGGGTTATGGCCAGGGGTTGGCCATGAAAATTACCTGCTGAAATAATCAGATCGTCATCGGCAAAAAGCGTTGGATTATCAGTTACAGCATTAATCTCATCCTCAAAAACCCCGGCCACATACCTTATGGCATCCTTGCTTGCGCCGTGTACCTGCGGAATGCAGCGAAACGAATATGGGTCCTGAACGTGATTTTTTTTATGGTTTATAAGTTGGCTCCCATTTAGTATTTGCCTGAAACGAAGGGCTGTTTCAATTTGGCCTTTGTGATTTCGTACCTGGTGCACCTGTTCAAAGAAAGGCTCAATGCGCCCATCGTACCCTTCGAGCGAAAGCGCCCCGATCAGGTCGGCCCATGTGCTTAACTCAAAAGCCTTAAGCAGGCAAAAGCTTCCGATGGCTGCCATAAACTGTGTACCATTGAGCAAGGCCAAGCCTTCTTTCGAGCCCAAATCGAGCGGTTGCCAGCCTTTTTCTGCCAATACTTCTGAGGCCGCCTTGCGCTTCCCATTATAATAAACCTCACCCATACCCAGCAAAGGCAACGAAAGGTGGGCAAGCGGCGACAAATCGCCCGAAGCACCCAATGAACCTTGCTCGTAAACCACCGGCAAAATATCGTGGTTAAAAAAATCAATCAGGCGCTCAACCGTTTCGGGGCGAACGCCCGAATGGCCATAAGAAAGCGACTGAATTTTTAATAGCAGCATAAGCTTTACCAGCCCGGCATCAAGCTCCTGGCCCATTCCGCAGGCATGCGACATAACCAGGTTTTTTTGAAGTGTACCCAGTTCTTCAACAGAAATGCTATGGTTGCAAAGCGAACCAAAACCCGTGGTTACCCCATAAATTGGGGCTTGCTGGTGCTTTACCTTTTCATCGAGATACTGACGGCATCTGGTAATTTTTTGCCTCGATATTTCTGACAAAGCAAGCTTTTTTTTCTGACCAATAATTTCTTTTAGGGTGCTGAGGCCGATACGCTCGGGGCTTATATGGTGAATTTCCATTATCGTATAAAGTTATTGGGTGTGGGTAGTAAGGATTTCAATCAGTGCATCGACCGTCAATTGCTGCTGCTGACCAGTTCGCATATTTTTGAGCGAGTAAAGGCCCTGCGAAATTTCACTATCGCCTGCCATCAACACAAAGGGTATTTGGTTTTTGTCGGCATATTGCAATTGTTTTTTCATTTTGGAAACATCAGGATACATTTCGCAACTAATGCCAATTTGGCGAAGCTTTTGCAGCAAAGGAAGACAGTAGTTTAGCTCGCTTTGGCCAAAATTTATTGCCAGTACCTTGGTAAACAACCCCAATTCTTGCGGGAAAAGACCCAATTCATTCATTACGTCGTAAATGCGGTCAGCCCCAAAAGAAATACCCACACCCGAAACACCCGGCAGCCCGAAAATACCGGTAAGGTCGTCGTAGCGCCCCCCGCCACAAATGCTGCCCATATCCACATCAAGAGCCTTAACTTCAATAATTGCACCAGTATAATAATTAAGACCACGTGCAAGGGTTAAATCTAGCTCAACAGGGCAAAATGTTGGCGTTGCAGAAATTACCTCAAAAACTTCACGAATTTCTTCAATTCCCTTTAGGCCAACCTCATAGGCAGAGAGAATGTCAGAAAGGACTTCAATTTTATGAATGTCAGAGCCTTTCAGTAATAAAACAGGCTGAAGTTTGTCAATGGCAGTTTGGCTAAGCCCGCGCTGAAGCAACTCTTCATTAACCTTTTGCAGGCCAATCTTGTCAATTTTGTCAATTGCAATGGTTATATCGGTAAGCTTTTCGGCAAAACCAATATATTGGGCAATGCCGGCAAGAATTTTGCGATTGTTGAATTTAATTGCTACCCTAACGCCCAGCTCTGAAAAGATGCCGTCAATTATCTGAAAAAACTCAGCTTCATTTACCAGCGAGTCGCTACCTACCACATCAACATCGCACTGAAAAAATTCGCGGTAGCGCCCCTTCTGAGGCCGGTCGGCGCGCCACACGGGCTGTATCTGGTAGCGCTTAAATGGAAATGTAATCTGGTTTTGGTTCTGTACCACAAAGCGGGCAAAAGGCACGGTAAGGTCGTATCGAAGGGCCTTTTCGCAAATTTGGCCGGAGAGCTTGGCCGAATCTTTTGAAACCCAGTCAATTTCTTCGACTTTCGAAGCGAAATTTCCCGAGTTCAGAATTCTAAAAATTAGCCGGTCGCCCTCTTCGCCATACTTGCCCATTAGGGTCGAAAGGCTTTCCATGGCAGGGGTTTCAATGGGCTTAAAGCCATGCAATTGAAATACCCTTCTAATGGTATTAAATATCAGCTCCCTTCCCGCAATTTCAAGCGGCGAAAAGTCGCGCGTGCCTTTTGGTATGCCTGGTTTTTGAACGGCCATATTTTTAGTTGTATTTTGAATGGCAAAATTACGCCCTTTTTTGCAAAAAGCCGGTCTAAAAATAAAATCACATTTAGCAAAACCCATTGAACAAATTTTCTTAAATTTGCTTTAGAAATTTTATAGCTATTTTTAGTTATATTCTTTAAGTTAAAATTCTTTAATCAAGTTTTTTATTCTCTGCAAAAACACAATTTATCAATTATTGATCCTAAATTATTAACCCTTTATGGAAAGTAAAAACCGCCTGACACGGCTCGGGGTGTTTTATGATGGCAATTATTTTTTACATGTAAGCAACTATTATAACTACGTTCATCCTCGAAAAAGACGATTAAGTATATCAGGTTTGCATGATTTTATCAGGCATCAGGTTGCCGATGCCGAAGGAAGTGATTTTGAACTTTGTCATATTGTCGATGCCCATTATTTCAGAGGCCGCATCAATGCCCAGGAAGCAGCCCAAAGAGGAAACCAGCTTTATTATGAAAGGGTTTTCGACGATATTTTAATGTCGGAGGGAGTGGTAACCCATTATTTCCCGCTAAAATCGTATTTTGGCAAGCGCGAAGAAAAAAGTGTAGATGTTTACCTTGCCCTCGAAGCCTACGAAAGGGCAATTTCCGGAAAAATAGATGTGTTGGTGCTGATCAGTTCCGATGGCGACTTTGTGCCCCTTATCCGCAAGGTAAATGCCATGGGGATAAGAGTAATGGTGCTTTGCTGGGATTTTGAGTTTACCAACGACGAAGGCCAGAAAATGGTTACACGCACCTCGCAGCAATTGTTAGAGGAAGTATCGTACCCCATTCCCATGCATGAACTCATAGACAATCGCCTCAAAAAAAATGACCCGGGCATAATCAGCCTCTTTGTACAGGAAGAATTTTCAACGCCTTCGGCCAGCAGCAGCACCGAGGAAGAGGATAAATTTAACCGGATCGATCAGGACGAAGTGCATATCAGCGAGGTGCTAAGCCTCAAAAACGGCTACGGTTTTATTAAATATCCAAACAACAACCTTTTCTTTCATTATACCGATGTACTCAATGTCGATTTTAACGAATTACTCACAGGAGATGAGGTTGAGTTTACCGTTGAACGAAAGTTTAATGGGCAGGATGTTGCCAAAAATGTTAGGAAAATAAATTAAGTTGACCATTTTAAATAAACTGCGTCTAATTCAGACCTTTTTAGATTAATGCTTCGACTGGTGCAACTCCATTAACGCATTAACCGATAATTAGTAATAAAAAGAGCAGTTTTAAGCAGTTTTATCCTTTTATTACCGCAAGGGGTTTGAGTTCTACCATGATGTCCACAAGGTCGTTCTGGTTTTTCATTACCATAGCAATATCTTTATAGGCGCCAGAGGCTTCTTCGAGGTCGCCTTCACGGCGAATGGCATGCAGAATGCCCTTTTTCTCAAGTTTTTCAATTTCCTTTTTAAGGTCGAGAGAGCGAATGGCTTCTTTGCGGCCCATTTTGCGACCGGCACCATGCGAGCAACTCTCAAAGCTTTCGGGGTTTCCTTTTCCTTTTACAATATAGCTGTTAGCCCCCTGGCTGCCAGGTATAATGCCGGTGGTATCAATGCCCGCTCTGGTAGCTCCTTTTCGGTGAACAATAACCTGGTGCCCGAAATGCTTTTCGGCCGAGGCATAATTGTGGGCAATATTAATTACTGGAGCAACCCTAAATGCTCCCTTAAAATGCTTTTCAAACACCGAAAGGATATTGTCAATAATAAGGCGGCGATTGGCAAAGGCAAAATCGACGCAGTAATTCATTTCGGCCAGGTATTGCCGCCCCTGGCTACTGTCAATTGGAAGCCAGGCAAGCTGGGCCGATTTGGGCACCGTGCTCTTCCACTCCTCATTTAGCTTTATTGCCAATTGATTGTAATAATCAGCCACTTGCTTGCCAATATTGCGGCTGCCCGAATGCACCATAATCCAGATTTGCCCATCAGACCCTTTTTGTACTTCAATAAAATGATTCCCCCCGCCCAAGGTGCCTATCTGGTAGGTGGCACTATCGTACTCGCAGTTTACTACAGGCAAATTTGCCAGGCCTTTTCGTTGGGGCATTCGCTGTTCATCCTGCTTTTTGCAATGATGCTTAAAACCCAATGGCACCAGTTGCCTTATATCAACCATAATGTTTTTCAGGGTGTTCTGGTCAATTTCACTTAGCGAGGTTTGCACCGCACACATGCCGCAGCCAATATCTACCCCAACGGCATTCGGAATAATAACATCTTTGGTGGCCAGTACCCCCCCAATGGGCATTCCGAAGCCCTGGTGGCAATCGGGCATTAGTGCAATATGCCTGAATGCAAATGGCAGCCTGGCCAGGTTGCGGGCCTGCTCAAGAGCACCCGGCTCAACCTTGTCGAGCCAAAGTTTGATAGGTAAAGGTTCGTCGGTTATCTGGCTTATCATTTTTTAAAAATTGAACCATGAAGTTAGGCATTTTTCGGAAATTTTACCATAAATAGCTTCAATTGCCTTACAATACACAATTTTCAAAGCCCAATATTCTTACCTTTGCACCAGAAAAAAGAAAACTGAATTATGGCATTAAACTGTGGCATGGTAGGCCTTACCGGTAGTGGTAAAACTACACTTTTCAATTCATTATCAAAAGGCCGTATGGCCGATACCGATGTAGCCGGTAAACCCAATATTGGGCAAATTGAAGTGCCCGACCCGAGGTTGGATGCCATTGCGGCCATTGTTAAACCTGTAAAGGTGGTGCGCACCAACGTGGAGATTATCGATATTCCGGGCTTAACTAAGGGTGGGGCCACGCAAAAAGGGGCCGGCCAGTTTCTGGCCGAGATAAGGCAAACTGACACCATTATACATGTGCTGCGATGCTTTGATAATGAGCTTGTGCCTCATATCGAGGGTTCGGTAAACCCCCTGCGCGACAAGGAGACCATAGACCTTGAGCTGATAGCCAAAGACTTAGAAACCCTTGAAAAGAAAATTCAACGCGTGGAAAAGCTTGTGAGGATTGGCGACAAGGATGCAAAAAAAATGCTTGATGTGTTAAAAAGCCTTCAGGAACATTTCGAAAATGGCGAGCCGGCAAGGAGCTACCAGGTTGAGGATGGCGACATAGCTTATTTGGATGATTGTTTCTTTTTGACCATAAAGCCGGTGATATATGTGTGCAACGTGGATGAAGAGTCGGCAGCCTGTGGCAATAAATACACCTCCATGCTAAAGCCTGTAATAGAAAAAGAGGGAGCCGAGATGCTGATTATTGCTGCAAAGGCCGAAGCCGAAATTGCCCAGCTCGAAACCCTGGAAGACCGCCTTGCATTTCTTCAGGATTTAGGACTTAACGAACCAGGGGTTAATAAATTGGTACGCGCGGCTTACCACACGCTTAAACTGCAAACATTTTTTACAGAAGGCCCAAAGGAAGTGAGAGCCTGGACAATAAAAGCCGGAACACCCGCCCCAAAGGCAGCCGGAGTTATCCATTCAGACCTCGAAAGGGGTTTTATTAGGGCAGAAGTAAAGCGTTGGGAAGATTTTGTTGAACTGGGATCGGAACACGCATGCAAGCAGGCCGGAAAGTTTCATATTGAAGGCAAAACGTATATTGTAAAAGACGGCGACATATTTCACGTGCGTTTCAACGTGTAAATAGGGTTAAGAGTTTTAAAGGTGATAAACGGCAAGTTTATCACCTTTAAATATTCTTTATTACTACTGGCCGACAAAAATTACGAGATTTCTCGCTCCGCTCGAAATGACAGGGCTTTCAACGGGTTTGGCAATTTGGGGGGTAGGTGGTGGCAAAGCCGCCACCTACCCCCCTTAACAAAAAGCTAACTGACTGTCATTCCGAACGTAGTGAGGAATCTCATGCATAAAACACTACCCTTTTTTACTTAATCGGACAACAGTGATTCTTTATATCTCCTTAAGGGTCAGGCTTCGAAGAAGTCCTGAAGGGCATCGAGATAAAATTCCTTCCAACCCAAAAGCATATTTTGGTATGCGTCATCGGGTATTCCGGTATGCTCTACAAGTATCTGTGTGCCCCCTTTTTCAGGAAAAAGCTTGATGGTTACTACCGATTCTTCAACTTCACCTTCAAAATACCACTGCTGCTTAAGCATTACTCCGGGTTCAAACTCCAGGTTGTGGCCGGTAATTTCGCCATTGAGCATGCTAAACTCCGATCCGGGTGTTTCGCTCATTACAGCAGGTTCGTTGGTCCAAAGCTCTATGGTAAAAGGGTTGGTAAGCGCCCGATAAATCTCTTCGGGGGTAGAGTTTATTTTGCGGTAAAGTTTTATGCTTTTAGCCATGATTAATTTTTCTTTTTCAAAACAAATGCTGAAAGGGCCGGCAAATATAAATACAATGAGGTGTTTTTTGCATCCGCTTTCGCAGAATATACAATGTTTTCATCTATTCGGTCAAAGCCTCCGAACAGGCTGTTATCGGTATTTAGTTGCACCGAATATTCGCCAGCGGGCAATTCAATGCCATAACCGGTATATGAATCGAAGGGGCTGAAATTAAACACGAAAATAAGGTCGTTGCGCCCTATAACCAGCACCTGGTCGTCAATATTTTCCTTTATACGGGTTATAACCGGGAAGCCCAAGAGATGTTCGCTTCGTACCAGTGCAACCATTTTTCGGTCAAATTCATTCAAAAACCTGTATTTGAGGCTTGGATCTTTTGCAAGGCTCCATTGCCGGCGTGCATAATGGTACGACCAGTTGTTGTGCCTTCCCGGGAAATCGATCCACTCGGGATGCCCAAACTCATTACCCATGAAATTAAGGTAGCCATTGCCTGCCGTAGCAATTGTAATGAGTCTTATCATTTTGTGCAGAGCCAACCCATTATCAATGGTTAAGCTTTGCAGATCATTGCGCATATTGTAATACATGTCCTGGTCAACAAGCCAGAAGATAATTGTTTTGTCGCCCACCAAAGCCTGGTCGTGCGATTCGGCATAATGCACCGTTTGCTCGTCGGTGCGCTTGCTTGTCAGTTGGTTAAACATTTCGCCCACGTTCCAGAACTGAACCTGCCGCTCCTTAATAGTGCGAATCCAATAATCGGGCACTCCCATGGCCAGCCGGTAATCAAATCCAAAACCTCCCTTTTGCTGCGGGGTGGCCATGCCTGGCATGCCGCTCATTTCTTCGGCAATGCATACCGAATCCGGTTTCAGTTCCTTTATCAGCTTGTTCGCCAGAAATAGGTAGGTTATAGCATCTTCGTCCTGGTTATTGTCGAAATACATATCGTAGCTGGTAAATGCCCTTCCGAGACCACGGTCATGGTAAAGCATGCTGGTAATGCCATCAAACCGGAAACCGTCAAAACCATACTCCTCTATCCAGAATTTACAATTTGATAATAGAAAGTGTAAAACGCTGTTCTTACCGTAGTCAAAACACCGGCTGTCCCAGGCAGGATGATTGCCCCTTGGGCCATCGTGAAAGAACTGGTACAGGGTACCATCGTATCGGCTTATACCTTCAATTTCGTTTTTTACTGCATGCGAGTGTACCAGGTCCATAATTACCCTTATGCCCCTCGAATGGGCATCGTCAACAAGGGCTTTCAGTTCATCGGGTGTTCCAAACCGGCTTGAGGCAGCAAAAAAACTACTGACATGGTACCCAAACGAGCCATAAAACGGATGCTCCTGCACGGCCATCATTTGAATGGTGTTATAGCCGGCGGCTTCGATATACGGGAGCACATTTACACGAAACTCTTCCCATGTTCCTACCTTGTAATCCTGGGTGGCCATGCCCGGATGGGCTTCGTAAATAAGTGGGAAATAGTCATTTTTGGGCTTGATTTTGTGTTTGAATTGGTATGGTAGTGGGGGGTTCCAAACCTGGGCACACCAAATCCGGGTGTCGGGGTCTTGTACCACACGCCTTGCCCAGGCCGGAATGCGATCGCCCGAACCGCCCTCCCAAAAAACGAAAAGCTTATAAAAGTCAAGGTGCTTCAAAATATTTTCGGATAAATGAAGTTCCCAATTACCAAAACCTATGGAGCGAAACTTAAAATCATCGTCGGGGCGCCAGCCCGAAAAATTGCCCACCAGGAAAATACTAGTAGCATTAGGCGCCCACTCGCGAAGAACCCAACCCGTTGTTGTGCGATGCAAACCAAAATAATGATGCCCGTTGGCAAAATCAGTCAATCGGCCTCCACCGGTAAGTTCATGCTCCTTTGAATATGCCCGGCCAAGCCGCTCGCCAATCTTAAACCTGTATGGCTCAAGCCAGGGATCGTGCTTTACAAATTCCGGAATAAGCATGGCAAGATGGTTTGTAAATGGTAATTTTACTGCGGAAAAAACATTATTCAAACATAAACTTTTTTATTCAAACCATATCAAATTTTTTGGAAGGTTTTTCGCCGAAAGGCAAAATAAAAAGGGCATAAAACAGAGCCTCACCGACCCGCAAAAATAAATACCTTTGCACAATGTTAATTCAATCTAAATAAACATAACACTACTTTTTTCATGAACCTGAGTGACCTGAAAAACGGAGAACGCGCCATAATTGTCAAGGTGAAAGGCAGGGGGGCTTTTCGCAAAAGGATCATAGAAATGGGTTTTGTTGTGGGCAAGGCTGTTGAGGTAGTGAAGAAAGCCCCTCTTCGCGACCCCATAGAATATAACATTATGGGATACAATATTTCGCTGCGAACCAGCGAAGCCCAATTAATTGAGGTTGTAAGGGAAGAGGACTTTTTGACTAACAGGGAAAAACCTTTTGATGGCACCATAACCAGGTCCAGGCAAAATGTAAGCAAACGGCAGGGGAAAACCATAAATATTGCCCTGGTGGGCAATCCAAACAGCGGCAAGACCACGTTTTTCAATTATGCTTCGGGCAGCCGCGAAAAAGTAGGCAATTACAGCGGGGTAACTGTCGATGCAAAACAGGCGCAGTTGCGCCAAAGAGGTTACCTGTTTAATATTACCGACTTGCCTGGTACCTATTCAATTAGCGCCTATTCGCCCGAAGAAATATTTGTGAGGGATTTTATAACCGAAAAGATTCCTGACGTGGTTATCAACATTGTTGATGCCTCAAACCTTGAGCGCAATCTTTATTTAACCACCCAGCTTATTGATATGGATATAAGGGTGGTAATGGTGCTCAATATGTTTGATGAACTTCAGGCCAAAGGCGATTCGCTTGATTATGAGTTGCTTGGCCAGATGATTGGCATTCCGGTTGTGCCAGCCGTAAGCTCCAGGGGCAAGGGAATTAAAGAGACATTCGAAAAAGTTATAGAGGTATTTGAAGACCGCAACCCGGTAGTAAGGCATATACATATAAACTATGGGAGCATTCTTGAGCGATCGCTCAAAGTTATTCAGGACCTGATAAATGCACCTGGCAACCAGCATCTTACCGACCGTATTTCTTCGCGATTTTTGGCAATTAAACTATTGGAGAACGACAAGGAAGCGGTAAAAAAGGTGATGCAAAACTGCCATAACCACGAGGAAATTCTTTATAATACAGGCCAGGAGGTTGCCCGCCTCGAAAAAGAATACGGAGAGCATCCTGAAACTGCTGTAACAGATTTGAAATATGGTTTTATTGCTGGCGCCCTGAAAGAAACCATGAAAAGCAGCAATAATACCGACCGCCAGGCCAGCCAGGTTATCGACACGCTGATTACCCACAAAGTATTTGGCTTTCCCATTTTTTTGTTTTTTATGTGGCTAATGTTTTCGGCCACATTCTGGCTGGGCAGTTTTCCTATGGAATGGATAGAATCGGGTGTGGGGGTTCTTTCGCAATTGCTCGAAAACCAAATGAACCCTGGTCCGCTCAAAGACCTTCTCATCAATGGTATCATAAGCGGGGTTGGCGGAGTGTTGGTATTTCTTCCCAATATTATGCTTTTGTTTTTTTTCATAAGCCTGATGGAAGACACGGGGTATATGTCGCGAGCCGTTTTTATAATGGATAAGCTCATGCACAAGATTGGACTACACGGCAAATCTTTCATTCCACTGCTAATGGGTTTTGGCTGCAATGTGCCTGCCATTCTGGCCACACGCACCCTTGCCAACCGCAACGACCGCCTGCTTACCATGCTAATCAACCCTTTTATGTCGTGCAGTGCCCGGCTGCCCATATATGTTTTGCTTATTGGCGCGTTTTTTCCCGAAAACCAGGGCAGCATGCTGTTTTTAATTTACCTTATCGGGATGCTTATGGCAGTTGGTGTGGCCATTTTGCTCAAAAAGACCTTATTCCGTGCTCAGGAGGTACCATTTGTTATGGAGCTTCCACCCTACCGAATGCCCACCATGCGTGCAGCCACAACGCACATGTGGGGCAGGGCGGTGCATTACCTGCGAAAAATTAGTGGTGTGATTCTGGTGGCTTCCATTATAATTTGGGCGCTGGGATATTTTCCTTCGGGAAAAAACTTTCAGATTCAGCTACAAGAGATTGAAAAAAACCTGTTAGCCCAATATCAGGAAAAAATTGCAGGCTTGGCTGCCACCGACAACCTTGCAATTAACAACCTCCAGCATAATATGGAGCTTAATATTAAACAGGCCCAAGCTGGAGCATACACCCAAAGGCTCGAAAACAGCTATATAGGCCGCATAGGGCAGTTTATTCAGCCGGTAATGGCCCCATTGGGGTTCGACTGGAAAATGACCATAAGCATTATTTCGGGCGTGGCAGCAAAAGAAATTGTGGTGAGTACCCTTGGCGTTTTGTATCAGGTCGATGAGAGTGTTCAATCCCACAGCCAATCGCTTATCGAAAAGCTACGAACCCAAACATTTTCGGTTGGCCCCCGAAAAGGCCAAAAAGTATTCAACAAGGCGGTGGCTTTCAGTTTTATGCTTTTTGTATTGCTTTACTTCCCTTGCATTGGCGTAATTGCTGCAATAGGCAAGGAATCAGGACATTGGAAATGGGGGCTTTTTACCGTAGCTTATACCACTCTTATAGCCTGGACTGTTTCATTTGTTTTTTATCAGGCTGCAAATTTATTTAGGTAAACCCATGGCACAGTTAATTATTACAATATGTATCCTGTGTTTGGCATGTGGCTTTACTATTTTAAAACTGGTAAAAATTTTAAAACGGCCCAACAGAAAAGCGGTTGTACCTTGCTCGGACTGCAATAGCAATTGCAATTGCCAAAAGCTTACCGACCAAAAAATTATTGAAAAAGTCAAATAAAGCCATCCAGTTAAGGCCTTTTTTGTTTATTTTCGGATAAACTTTTTTGATTTTGAATCTTCAGGAAATTTTGCTACAATATTGGGGTTTCAGTTCATTTAGGCCTTTGCAGGAGGAAATTATCCGCTCGGTGCTCGATGGTCGCGATACCCTTGCCCTGCTGCCCACCGGTGGAGGCAAATCTCTGTGCTACCAGATACCAGGTATGGCCAGCAAAGGGTTGTGTATAGTGGTAACGCCATTGATAGCCCTAATGAAAGACCAGGTTCAGAACCTAAAAAGCAGGGGCATAAAGGCTGTGGGAGTTTATCATGGCCTTAGCCGTATGGAAATGGAAGTAGCGCTCGACAATTGTGTATTTGGCGATATTAAATTTTTGTACTTATCGCCAGAGCGTCTTGCAACCGATATGCTTCAAGCACGCCTGCCCCGAATGAATGTAAACCTGCTGGCTGTTGACGAGGCGCATTGTATTTCGCAATGGGGTTACGACTTTAGGCCTCCATACCTAAAAATTGCCGATGTACGGCAATTTATTCCGAAAACTCCGGTACTGGCCCTTACTGCCACTGCTACCCCAAAGGTTGTAGAAGATATTCAACAAAATTTAGGATTTAAGGCAAAGTTGGTTTTTCAACAAAGTTTTGAACGAAAAAACCTGGCTTACATAGCTCAGGATGAAGAGGACAAACAGAACAGGCTGCTGAAGATTTGCAACAAAGTTTTAGGCCCCGGAATTGTTTATGTAAGAAACCGGCGGAAAACCCGCGAGCTGGCCAACTTTTTAAACCTCAAAAAGGTATCGGCCGATTTTTACCATGCCGGCCTTACAAACCTTGAACGAGACGCAAAACAAAACGCCTGGATGAAAGAAAAATCGAGGGTAATTGTTTCGACCAATGCTTTTGGAATGGGCATTGACAAACCCAATGTAAGGTTTGTTGTGCACATGGATCTTCCTGACAGCCCCGAAGCGTACTTTCAGGAAGCCGGCAGGGCAGGCCGCGATGGTATTAAGTCTTTTGCGGTATTGCTTTACAACAAATCAGATATTATTGAACTTGAGTATAACCACGAAAGCTCATACCCGCCAATCGATTATATTAAAAATGCATACAATAGCCTCGGTAATTACTTTCAGCTAGCCATTGGCAGCGGACGCGAAACAACCATGCCGTTTAATCTAACAGAGTTTGCAGAAAATTATGCCTTCAATCCATTGCTGGTTTTCAATGCACTGAAATTTCTGGAAAAAGAAGGCTATATTGCCATTTCAGAAGCCCTGGCCAATCCTTCAAGAATTTTTATCAATTCAGAAAAGGAAGAACTATACCGGTTTCAGGTTGCAACACCCGATTATGATCCGTTTATTAAAGTTTTGCTAAGGTCTTATACTGGTCTTTTTACTGAGTTTGTTAAAATAAGCGAAAGCGATATTGCAAAGAGGGCAAATATTACCAGAGAAGAAGTTATTAAGCGCCTGTTGTGGTTAAATAAAATGAACCTCCTGCAATACGAGCAACAAAACGAATTGCCTGCACTTACTTTTGTTGAAGAAAGGCTAAGTGTAGAAGACCTTCGGATTTCGCCAGAAGTATATCACCAAAGAAAACAGTTTTCGCTCGAGCGGGTTGAGGCTATGAAAAAATACGTGGTCAACAAAAACCGTTGCCGCAGTACCATGCTACTGGCCTACTTTGGAGAAATAAAAAACGAACAGTGCGGACATTGCGATGTTTGCCTGGAAAGAAAAAGAACAGAAGTTTCGGATAACGAGTTTGACCTGGTGCTAACCCAAGTAAAAACAATGCTGCAAAAACAAACCATGAGCACAAACGAACTGATAGATAGAATACATTTAAACCTGCACGAGCAAAAGGTATTGAAAGTAGTGCAGTGGCTCATTGACAACGAGAAAATCAACAGGCTTCCTGATGGAATAAACCTTAAATGGTCAGATAGCATGAAATGATTTTATTGACATCGCAGCTTTCAAAAAAAACCTTGCTTGTCTTTAAGTAATTTTGCCATTTTATATGAACCAATTTTAGAAAATTAAACACTATGGCTGCGTACCAGCATATTTTTTTTGACCTTGACCGTACCCTTTACGATTTCGACTACAACAACCGCGAAACCATCCTGCAGATTTTCAGCAATTTAAAAATTTATGAGGTGGCCGGAATAAGCTTCGAAACTTTTCATGAAACCTACAAACAAATAAACGCACCGCTTTGGGAGCAGTACAAAAAACAGGAAATAACAAAAGAACACCTTAACCTTACCAGGTTTTCGGAAACCCTAAAGGCTTTTGTTGTAAATCATCACCTTGGCAAAACATTCGCTTCTGAATACATTCGCTTAAGCCCCCTGCAGATAAACCTTTTGCCTGGCGCCATTGAACTGCTCGACTACCTTTTGACAAAATATCAGTTACACATTATTACAAACGGTTTTGATGAGATTCAGTATGTAAAGATTAACCGTTGCGGACTTGAGAAATATTTCAGGCACGTAATAGTAAGCGAGGCGGCAGGTGCACAGAAGCCTAGCCCTAAAATATTTCACTATGCCTTTGAGAAAACTGGGGCGAGTGCACAAAATTCAGTGCTGATTGGCGACGATCCCCACTCTGACATTTACGGCGCTCAGCTAATAGGCATGGACCAGGTTTGGCTGGCTCAGCCTGGCGAAACATCGCCATACAAACCTACCTGGCAAATAGGACATTTGCTCCAACTGAAAGAAATTCTTTAGAATAAAGGAAAACCTTTGTAATGCGATTTTAAAAATTCGAAAAACTCGCTCACCATCATGGCTGTAGCTCCCCAAATTACATGACCGTTAATAACATAACAAGGAGTATCGAGCCTTTGGCCACCATTAAGGGCAATTGTTCTGGAATGCACGTTTTGGGGATTCAAAAATCCGGCAAGCCCGATTTCAATTAAAGACTCTACTTCAGCAGGTTGCGCAACAAAAGAAGGTTTTTTTTTTAACAAACCTATATACGGGCTTACCATGAAATTGCTTGGTGGAATAAACAAGTCGGTTAGTTTTCCGGTAATTTCAATATCAGCGGCCGGAACCCCAATCTCTTCGAAAGTTTCGCGCAAAGCAGTGTTTTTCAGATTTTTATCAGCCTCTTCGTATCGCCCACCCGGAAACGAAATTTGTCCGCCATGTACACCATTATTTTCGGGCCGCTTTATGAAAACTGTGGTGGTGTTTCCTTTTTTATCAGGATAAAAAAGAAAAAGAACAGCGCTTTTCACCGCATTTTTGCCCTGTCCAAGGCTCATTATTTCTTGAAGGCGGTTGGCCGGAGCCATTTTTAGCTGCGACTTAAGCCCGGGAAGGCTAAGATAAGGCAAACCCCTTAAAATGGATGAAAAGGAATTGAAATTCAGAATGTTTTCTTTAAAAATGAATGGGTTGCGAGTAGTCATAAAGCCATTTTGAAAAAACATTTGCCTTACATTTGTGTGCGAAGGCCAAAATTAAACAATCATTCACAAGCAACAATGAAGCCCGCCCTATTGTTTTCAGGATACATTATTTCGCTATCCTTAGCGGCCGCGTTAGTAGCTTCGTGTAGCTTTTTTTCCGGAAAAGAAAATCAGAACCCCACTTACCAGCTTTCGCATGAAGAATATGAACTGCTGCAACCCGGCGATATTATTCTCAGACAGGGTTTCGGGGTTGGAAGCCAGGCCATTAGCGAATTTTTAAACGAAAATATTAAGGTATCGCACGTGGCTTTGCTTAGCCAAAATGCCCAAAGCCACTGGCAAGTCATTCAATCCGTTTCGCAAAATGTATCCGATTTTGATGGTATGCAAGCCCAGTATCTGTCAGAATTTATTCGCGAAAGCCAAACCAATTCATTGGTTGTAGTCAGGTTCAAGGGGTTTAATGCTAATCCGGGTCTAAACCACCGTTTTGAACAGGCCGCTTTGAGCTACCTTAAGCAACAGGTGCCATTCGACCATAGTTTTAGCCTGACCGACAGCACCCAATTTTTTTGTTCGGAACTGATTTGGCGACTGTTTCTGAACGAAGCCGGTGTTGATATTTTTGAAAAAATGAATAAGGACGATCGCAGGGAGCGTTTGCGGTTTGCTTCATTTTTTGACCCTGATCATTTTGAAGTAATTATAAACCATCACTCCAGGGATCAATAGCCCCGGATGGCTTTTTTGTAGGCAGCAAGGCAGCGCTCGCGGGCTATTTTAAGGTCTATGATTGGCGCCGGGTAGGTATTAGTGCCGTATTCGGCAATCCATTGCCTGATATACTTTTCTTCTGGGTCGAACTTTTTTTGCTGCTCCACCGGATTGAATATCCGGAAGTAAGGAGCCGCATCGGTTCCGGTGCCGGCGCTCCATTGCCAACCGCCATTGTTTGATGAAAGCTCGAAGTCAAAGAGCTTATCGGCAAACCAGGCCTGGCCCCAGCGCCAGTCAATAAGCAGGTGCTTGGTAAGGAAGCTGGCCGTAACCATGCGCAAGCGATTGTGCATATAGCCTGTAGCCGACAATTGCCGCATGCCGGCATCAACCATAGGGAAACCTGTTCGACCCTGCTTCCACCGCTCAAATTCTTCTTTGTTATTCAGCCATACAATGCGATCGTATTCGGGCCGAAACGACTCATTTACCACCCGCGGGAAGTGATGCAGAATCATGGCATAGAATTCGCGCCAGATCAGCTCGTTCAGGAATGTTTCATTCAGGCCTTGCGCCAACTTAACCAGCTTGCGTATGCTTATGGTGCCAAAGCGCAAATGCGGGCTAAGAAGCGACACTCCGTTAACAGCCGGAAAATTGCGGGTTTCATGATAATTTTTAATGAGGTCCCTGTCAATTGTTGCTATAGGCATGGCCATGCCCGAAGGCTTAAATCCAATTTCTTCGAGTGCAGGAAAACGGTCAACCTGCCCTTTAAAGCAATTTTGCAGCAGGGATTCTGAAGGAAATTCGGCCGAAGCCCTGTGTTCAAGCACCTCTTTCCAGCGGCGGCTGTATGGGGTAAATACGTTGTATGGTTTGCCATCGGGCTTCAGGGCATCATGTGCTGTCAATACCAAATGGTCAAGCTCCTGAAAAAATCCAATACCCCGTGAGGCCAACAGGGCGCCCACCTTTTGATCGCGCTCCCTGCCATAAGGTTCGTGATCGGCATTGCTGTGAACGGCCTCAATGTCGAACTCCTCCAACAATCTGCTGAAAACTGAAATAGGCCTGCCCTTTTTTACCAGAATACCACTCCCCTGCTTCCTCAGCACCTGGTCAATTACCGAAAGGGTACTGTGAATGAACTCTACCCGGTGATCGTTTTGGGGAAGCGTATCAAGAATAACATCATCAAAAATAAAAAGGGGAAGCACTTTTCCGGAGCTTTTCAATGCCCTGAAAAATGCCTTATTATCATTGAGCCGTAAATCGCGACGAAACCAAAAAATCGCTATGCTCATTGTAGATTACACTGATTTTTAACAAATTAAACAGGTTACTTTTGATAACAGGCAGTTGATGGCTGATGACCAAAAACTTTTTAACTTCTTACTCCCGACTTCCGTTCTCCGATTTACGCAGTATTATCAGGGTGATTTCCGGCGGCATTCCTACCCTTCCGGGGAAACTTAAAAAGCCGAAACCCCTGTTTACGTATAAATTTTGTGTGCCTTCGCTATAAAGTCCGTTCCATTCGCTGTATTTGTATTGCACCGGGCTCCACGAAAAAAAGCGGTTGCTAACACCAAACTGCATACCATGGGTATGTCCGCTAAGGGTAAGGTCAATATTGGTGTTTGGCAAAATTTGCTGTCGCCAGTGCGAGGGATCGTGCGAAATCAGAATCTGAAACGGGAATCCGGCATTTTGGCCAAGCGCTTTTTCGAGGTCGCCATATTGTGCAAAAGGCGGCATACCCCAGTTCTTAACGCCTGCAATCATTATAGAGTCGTTTCCACGCTTTATAAATGTATGCTCGTTCAAAAGCACCCTGAAACCCATTTCCTTTTGCACTTCAACAAGGCGCTGCACATCAGAGTCTTTTTCCTTAATAGTGCCCCAGCGCCGGTAATCGCCCATATCATGATTGCCCAGTACCGAAAACATTCCATTGGTTGCTCTCAATTCCCTGAAAAAGTGAATGAATTTTTCGGCTTCCTGTGCCTGGTTATTAACCATATCGCCCGAAAAGGCAATCAGGTCGGGCTGCAAACCTGCTATAACCTTTAGTCCGGCAGCTACGGCCTCCTGGCGGCTAAAACTCCCAAGGTGCGTATCGGAAAAATGCACCAGCCGGTAGCCATCAAAACTTTCGGGAAGATCGTCGAACCAAACCTCAACCTCTTCAACCTGAAAATTATACCGGCCAAAACTAAGCCCGTAAACCGTTATAGAAAACATGATCAGGGCAAAGGCAAGGCCGGCAACAAGTACAACCAAACTTTGGCGCAAGCGTTTTAATGAAGGCCCCATGCGTGGATACTCCTTAAAAATCCAATGAAAAAACCTCAAAAACAATATCTTCAGGTCGTAAATCAATACAAAAATGAAAAAGCTGACCTTCGGAATAAAAATGAGCATAAATGCACCCATTATCACAAAAAATTGCCTGTATTTCACATAGTCCTCCATTTCGCTGCCCCTGATATACCAACCCCAGGCAAACGAAAATGCCAGAAAAACCAAATCGACTATCCAGAATGTCTTTAAAACAATACCCCTTAATGGTGTAAGCCCCCTGTGCGAAAATAACTTGCGCAACCCGCGGTATGAATAAAAATTTATTACAAGCATTATTGCCAAAAGTACCAGTATCCGTGTGAGCATTTATTCAGAAAATATTTATAAACAAGTGAATTGATTGTTTTATTGAAACCTTACCTTTGAAGCGGACAAAAGGCTTTAAACCGGCCGGCAAAGTTAGTTATTTTTGGACAGTAAAACATTTATTCTCAGCGAATTGTTCAGCTTATGAACGTCCTTTTTCACGAAGGTTATTTCGTACTTTTTCTGATTATCACCCTGGGAGTTGCCTTTGGCAATGTAAAAATCAAGGGCTTTTCGCTCGATATTTCGGCAGTAATTTTTGTGGCATTGTTGCTTGGTCATTACGGCTTTGTGGTTCCGGCATCATTTCAAACCATCGGATTGCTGTTTTTTATTTTTACCATAGGCATACAGGCCGGGCCAGGCTTTTTCGATTCATTTCAAAAATTTGGCCGTCAGTTGCTGTTTATTTGCCTGGTGTTGGTTTCTATGGCAGCCGGGCTTAGTTTTGTGCTTTCTCGCCTTTACGACATACATCCCTTTTTGAGCGTTGGGCTGTTTAACGGTGCTCTTACCAGCACACCCGGCCTTGCAGCTGCTATCGATATTACCGGCTCGCCCATGGCATCAATCGGATACGGGGTGGCTTATCCCGCAGGTGCAGTGCTAACCATACTAATTATTCAACTTTTTCCTGCCCTGCTAAAGGTCGATTTAAAAAAGGAAGAAAGAAAGTATCTTGAAAAAGTAATCGAAGAGTTTCCGCAGGTTATAAACCGCAACTTTGTGATTGAAAACCAGAATATACATGGCAAAACCCTGAAAGAGCTGCAGATTGGTACCATGACCAGTGCCGTGATTTCGCGTGTGAAACATAAAAACCAGGCTTTTACTCCTACGGGAGATACCTGTTTGTATTTGGGCGATGTGGTAAAGGTTGTTGGCATCGAGGCAGCCCTGCACAAAGCTGAGATTATGATTGGCCGGCCCACCACCGACGAAATTGCCCTTGCCGAAGAGTTTGAAGTAAACTGGGTACTGGTAACCAACAAAAAGGTAATAAACAAAAGCCTGCAATCGTTAAACCTCACTGCCTATTATGGTGGCACCATTACACGCATTCGCCGCAGCGGCATCGACCTTAGCCCCAAAGGTACTTCCACCCTTCGCTTTGGCGACAAGGTGCTTCTGGCCTGCGAAAAGCAGAATATGCGCAAAGTAATGAAACTGCTTGGCAACGACGAAAAACGGCTTCGCGAAACCGACTTCCTGCCAATAAGCCTTGGAATAATCATTGGCATTTTGATTGGCTCTGTGAACATTCCGGTATTTGGCATTTTCGATTTTTCGCTCGGCCTTACCGGAGGGGTGCTTACGGCAGCCCTGCTGCTTAGCCGCATTGGCAAAACCGGACCCATAATCTGGTCAATGTCGGGCAGCGGAAACCAACTTTTACGCAAACTAGGCCTGCTAATGTTTCTTGCAGCCGTGGGCACCCAAGCTGGCGCCAACATTGCCGAGACCCTTGCCCAGCATGGCCTGAAACTGCTCTGGACCGGCATGATAATTACCATTTTGCCTATGGTGATCACCACCCTTATCGGGCATTATTTCATGCGTATTAATTTTATAACGCTTCTTGGAGTTATTGCAGGAAGCATGACCAGCACTCCCGGCCTGGCAGCCGCCGATAATAAAACCGAAACCGATGCCGCTTCGGTAGCTTATGCTACTGTGTATCCTATGGCTCTGGTGCTTATGATCATTTATTCGCAGGTGTTGTGTCTAATATAATGGGGCCATTTGTTATAAATACATGCATGGTGTTGGCTCCTCCAAATATGCGTAAGAGCTTGCCAAACAGGTTTTGCCTTTATTATCAGCCCCTGAAAATATTTCACCTGTCGAAAAAAGTTTACAATAGTTCACGGGTTATTTACCTGCTTGCTGGTTATTACTACCACATTTTCATAGCCAAACAAGGCGCGGGCCTCCTCGCCCCTAAAAACCTTCACACTTTCAATTTTGTCAGGTGTAATTAAGTTTTTGAGGTTTTCAACCACCATATCCACTTTTTTTTTATCAATATAAACAGCTAAATTTTCATCGCCGGGTTTTCTGATAACAGCCTGTCCGTCAGAATCGTCAAGATCGGATTTATTGTTCAGCACAAATCGTATCGGCAAGTTTAACTGCAACCTAACGCTTTGCCCCCTTTGGGTGGCCGGAGTCCAGTTGGGCATTGCCTTTACGACCCGCACAGCTTCTTCGTCGCAACCCTTTCCTATTCCTCACAAAACGGTTACATTAGTCAGACTTCCGTCCCTCTCCACTACAAAAGAAACGAACACCGTTCCCTGAATGTTCGAAAGCATAGCCTCCTTAGGGTACACAAGGTTTTCCTTTAGAAACAGCTGAAAAGCCTCCTGACCTCCCGGAAATTTTGGTAGCACCTCAGCTACCATGAAAACAGGATCCTCCACAGCCTCAGGCGAGGCAGGAGGTTGCTGAACAGATAAGGAACCCGAAGGTAATAAGCCCGAGATAGTTTGAAATTCAGTTTCTGTTGCAGAAACTACGGGCACAACATTTTCAAACTCTTGTACCAGCGGTGAAATAATTGGCATAACCGCCTGCAAACGGGTCGATTGTAACATGAAAAACATGGCAAAGAAAATTGCCGAGGCAATTAAACCTAAAACGACTCTCAAACGAAACTTTGGGGTGGATTGGTTAATCATCATGATTCGTTTTTTTAAGGGTGAAACATTAAAATGGTTGGTAACAGGTAAGCAATAACTTATACATGAAAAATTTACCAAAAGTTGCTGATAGGCAATTTTATCAACATTATGGCCAAGCACATAGCGGTCAGCTGCAAACTCGTGCTGCAGTTTTAATTCGTGGCGGAGAAACCACAGGGCAGGATGGAACCAAAAAAAAAAATGGTAAGTACCCCAACAATAACCAAATCGACCGAATGGAGTTTTTTGATGTGTGCCTTTTCATGCAGCAATATATTATTGAGAGAAGGATCGCCAAGTAAATGCTGAGGAATAAAAACCAGTCCGAAAAAACTGTACGGGGTTTGGTTTCCTTTTACCGGAATTACCAATACCCCATTGATTATAAATCCACCTAGCAACCTCCACCTGGCAACCAGATAAATTATACCTGTGGCAAACCTCAAAAAAAACAGGAAACTTACCGCCAACGAAATATAAACCAGCTCCTTGGTCGAAAAAATTAAACCTTGAAATACCTGTTTCGAATTTTCGATGGTCTCAGAGGCATAAATCACCACCTCCGGAAGCGTTATAAACCCAGTTTCCTGCAGATTAATACCGGTTGGACCATACTAAACCCCATACCCATAAAAATCGATATCAATAGGCCGCCCATTATGTAAAACCGCCCCAATGATGGGTTTTTCTGAGGCTTTATCAGGTAATAATATAAAATACACAGCAGAAAAAAATAGCCGGAAGCCCAAAACAAAAAAATAAATGAATTATTCATAGCCGGTTTATTTAATAATTTGCTGACAAAATTTGCTAACCTATAAAAAAATGGTTGTTGACCCACCCTCAAACCAATCATAAAAAAAAGCACCACCAAATTAAACCACCCGCTCTGCCATACTTTATAATATGGCTTCAACTTTTCATTTCATCCAGCTTTTTTATCTCCTCATCAATTATATGCTTGAGTTCCTCAAGCTCCGAAACTGACAGTCCCTTTTCATTCGAAAAGAAAGAAACCATTTGCCTTATAGAGTTGCCAAAATATTTAGTTAAAATGCCTTTCATCAATACGCGGGTATATGTCCTTTTTTCAATTGCCGGATAATATTCGTGAGACTTGCCGAAGGTTTTATGCTTCACAAACCCCTTTCGCTCAAGTATGCGCACAATTGTTGATACGGTGGTTATTGCCGGTTTAGGCTCGCGAAACCTGTCGCGAATATCCTTTACGTATCCTGACTTTATCTCCCACAAAATCTGCATTACCTGTTCCTCTGCCCTGGTTAGTTCTTTCATTTAATATTTTCATTAATTTGATTAAATTTCAGACCAAAGATAACTAATTTTTTAGTTTTGCAACTAAATTATTAGTTATTTCATTTAAATTTTATAGACAGATTATCAATCACTACTGGCC
>CAYGDW010000010.1:0-63561 GCA_964348755.1 uncultured Bacteroidales bacterium
TGGATAAATGCAAATTTGTCTGTTTGGCCATTTGAAATCAATTTACCACCAAGTTAATTTTTAAATTATGATAAAGCATTTTATCAACCTCATATTTCTGAACCTTATTTTGGCATCAACCCTTTTGGCCGAATCGCTTGAGCAGCGACCTGTAACCGATGCCAATATTTTCGGCCATGTCATTGACAAATCGACCGGCGAGCATGTTCCTTTTATAAATATTCTAATTGAGGGCACCCGTATCGGAACTTTAACTGATGCCACCGGGCATTATATCTTGTCGAACCTGCCCCCAGGCAATCATGTGCTTATTGTTCAGGGCCTTGGCTATGAAACCACCCGAAGGTCATTTACGGCTATAGCCCGTCAGACTATCGTAATTGACCTGGAAGTGTTGCCTGTAAGGATTTCGCTTGACGAAATTGTAATAACCTCATCGCCTACATCGAGCGGCTTTCGCTACCAGCCCGACAAGCTTTTTGTTGGCGAGAGTCTTCAGCGGCGAAGCGAAGTATCTTTTGGCGAGATGCTCAATGGCGAGCCAGGGGTTGCCATGCGCAGTATGGGTTCGGCTCCGGCCCGCCCTGTTATCCGTGGGCTTGATGGCGACCGTATCCTGGTGCTTCAAAATGGGGAGCGAATGGGCGACATATCTGAAACATCGGCCGACCATGCCATTTCGCTCGACCCCCTTGCTGCAAGCCGGGTTGAGGTGGTGCGCGGGCCTGCCAGCCTTTTGTATGGCTCGAGCGCCCTGGGAGGGGTTATTAACCTCATGACCTCCGACATTCCCGACGATGCCGATATGGGAACTTCTGGTGTTGCATCCTTGCAGGGGGCAACCGTAAACAATATGGGAGCCGGATTTGGGCGCCTTACACACAGCAATGGTACAATGGCTGCTTCGGCCCGCTTTTCGTACCGCCAGGCAGGCCATACACGCACCCCACAAGGCATAATACCCGATACCGGAATGAACAATTACGATGGGGCATTGGGTTTTGCACTGAAAAGAGGGCAAAACCACGGAGGACTCAGTTTGTCGCTATCGGGGCAAAACTATGGCCTCCCGGGCCACACGTTTCACCCGGGCGAAAAAGTAGAAATTGCCATGCAACGCCAGTCGCTGCAGGGAAGGTGGAACTTCAACAGAAGCGGAATTTTTGATCGCGGGCAAATCAGGTTCAATGCCAGCCGCATGTATCAGGATGAAGTTGAATTAGAATATAGCGATGGGCTGCACCAAGAACACATTGGGCTGACTTTCGAAAAATTTACCTTTAGCAGTACAACCACAATACAGCACAAACCCAGGGGAATATTTGCACGCGGTGCATTCGGCCTCAGCATGTTGGGCCACAACCTCACCGTTTCGGGTGGCGAAGCATTCACCCCGGGCGAAAGGAGATTGGGGGTAGGGGTTTTCACTTATCAGGAAATACCGCTGAGCAATATATTCAGGCTTCAGGCCGGAATACGTTTCGATTTGCAGCACACCAGTGCCTTGCCAAACGAATTATTTCCCAACATAAGCAGTTCGCGAAATGCCATAAACTATTCAGGATCCATAGGTATAAACCACCGGCCAATTCCTGGCTGGGAAATAGGAGGCCAGTTTGCCCGTTCTCACCGCAACCCCAATGTACAGGAGCTTTACGCAAATGGCGTACACCTGGGTGCAGGCGTGTTTGAAATCGGAAATGCAAACCTAAGAGATGAAATAGGAAACGGAGGCGACTTTTTCATCCGCTATAGCGGAGAAAAAATAAATTTTGAGTTGGCCACATTCGCCAACCATTTTCTCAACTTCATAATTTTTGAGCCAACCGGAAATGTTGATGAATCGGGCTACCCAATTTACAGATATACCAGCGACGAGGCCAGGCTTTTGGGAGGTGAGGTTTCACTTAGAGTCAAACCCATTGAACCGCTGTCGTTGGGCTTTGGGATTGATTATGTGAATGGCCGCCGTATTAGCAATGGACAAGAGGATTTGCCATTTATTCCTCCGCTTAGGATGCGAACCGAAGTTGAATACGACTTTGGCTGGGGCTGGATTGGATCAAAACTGCAAGCCGTGGCCACCCAAAACAGGGTTGCACCCCTTGAAGAAACTACTCAGGGATACATTCTGTTGGGCGCCACTATCGGTTACCGTCTTAACATGGCAGGAAGACATGTAATAATTCTCAGGGGCGACAACCTGCTCAATACCAGCTACCGCGACCACCTCTCGCGAATGGAAGACCGAAACTTCCTTATGCCGGGAAGAAATATAAATCTTGCCTACCGCTGGTTTTTTTAAAAGTTTGGCACATTGTTTGATAAAAAATAAACAGCACGAAACTACCCCATTATACTTTTCTTCATGTTGTTTTGGTTTGTTTGCAAAGCCCGGTTAGCCGGGCTTTTGTGTTTTTTTAAAACCCAGGCATTTGTTGGTTATCTTTGTAAAAAACACCAATTATGCCCCAAGCACAAAAAAAGCTATTTCTCCTGGATGCCATGGCCTTGATATACAGGGCATATTATGCATTCAGCAAAAACCCACGCATCAGTTCAAAAGGATTAAACACCTCAGCCATACTGGGATTTGCAAACACCCTTACCGAAGTTCTGAAAAAGGAAAACCCCACTCATATTGGGGTTGCCTTCGACTCGAAGGCACCAACCGTAAGACATGCCGAATTTGCCGATTATAAAGCCACCCGCCAGGAGGTTCCTGAAGATATCATTACATCCCTACCCTACATAAGACGACTTATTGAAGGCTTCAATATACCGGTAATTGCGCTCGATGGTTACGAGGCCGACGACATTATAGGCACCCTGGCCAAAAAGGCCGAAAAACAGGGATTTCAGGTGTATATGATGACACCTGACAAAGACTTTGGACAGTTGGTTTCTGACAACATTTTTATATACAAGCCAGCCCGAATGGGCAATGATGTAGAGGTTTTGGGCAAAAAGGAAGTTTGCGAAAAATTCGGTATAGATCGCCCTGAGCAGGTTATTGATTTGCTTGGCCTTTGGGGCGATTCGTCTGACAACATTCCGGGTGTGCCGGGCATTGGCGAAAAAAAGGCCAAAAACCTGATTCGCGAGTTTGGAACTGTTGAATACCTTTTGGAAAATCTCGATCTGGTAAAAGAAAAGCGCAGCCAGGAAAGCCTGCGAGAATTTGCCGTACAGGCTCGCCTTTCGAAAAGCCTTGCCACCATAATTCTAAATGTTCCGGTAGATTTTGACCAGGCCAACCTTCAGGTTAAAGACCCTGACCCCAAAGTGCTGGTTCCGCTTTTTGAGGAACTCGAGTTTCGCACCTTTGCTAAAAGAATTTTGGGCGACTCAGAATTTATACCCGAAGAAAAGGCCAGGCAGGCCATTTCCCAAACCGGCCAAATGGATTTGTTTGCAGGCGTATTTGAAAACGAGGATGTTTCGGCTGATGAAAGGCTGGCAAAGCTGCTTATAGAAAAGGAGTACCACACATTATCAGACAGAAGAGGCCTTGATGAGTTGCTTTGGCAAATAAAAAATGAAAAGCATTTTTGTTTCGATACCGAAACCACCGGTTTGGACAGCATCGATGCCGAACTGGTGGGCATAGCTTTTAGCCTGAAACCAGGCCAGGCATGGTACCTGCCCTTTCCCGAAAACCGGTCAGAAGCAATGGAACTTGCAGCCAGGATCAAACCTGTTTTTGAGGATAAAACTATTGAGAAAACCGGTCAGAACCTGAAGTTCGACATAAGTGTACTGCACAATTACGATATACGCACCAGCGGTAAACTTTTCGACACCATGCTGGCCCATTACCTATTGCAACCCGACATGAGACACAACATGGATTTGCTGGCCCAGTCGTACCTAAACTACACTCCGGTAAGCATCGAAGCTTTAATAGGCCGCAAAGGCAAGGGGCAGTTGAGCATGCGCCAGGTATCTATTGAAAAAGTTACGGCCTATGCGTGCGAAGATGCCGACATTACCCTTCAGCTGAGGCAGGTTTTTGAGCCATTGCTCAAGAAACAGAATCTTGTTGAGCTTTTTCATACGGTAGAGACCCCGCTGATAACAGTGCTGGCGCAGATGGAGCGCCACGGAGTGAGCATTGACCAAAAAGCCCTTGAAGTTTACTCGCGGGTACTCGACCAGCAAATTTCGAAAGCAGAAAATGAAATTTACGGGCTGGCCGGAATCAGGTTCAATATTGGCTCGCCAAAACAACTGGGCGAAATATTGTTTGTGAGGCTAAAAATATCAGAGGGGGCAAAAAAGACCAAATCCAAACAATTTAGCACCGGCGAGGAGGTGCTGTCGAAACTGGCGCACAAGCATCCGATAATAGATAAAATTCTTGAATACCGTTCGCTCACCAAGCTAAAATCAACTTATGTTGACGCTTTGCCAAGGCTGGTACACCCCAAAACCGACCGTATTCACACCTCATACAACCAGGCAGTGGCAGCCACTGGCAGGCTATCATCGAATAACCCAAATTTGCAGAACATACCCATTCGCACTGAAGAGGGCCGAATGATACGCCAGGCCTTTGTGGCGGGCAACAAAAATCAGGTTATTCTGGCTGCCGACTATAGCCAGATTGAACTTCGCATTATTGCATCAATGAGTAAAGACGAGGCCATGTTGGAGGCTTTCAGGCAAAACCTCGACATACACACAGCCACCGCGGCCAAAATTTACGAGGTTGAGCTGAGTGAGGTAACCCGCGATATGCGCCGGAACGCGAAAACCGTAAACTTTGGAATTGTTTACGGCATCTCTGCCTTTGGGCTTTCTGAAAGGCTAAACATACCCAAACAGGAAGCCGCCAAAATCATTAACCAATATTTCGAAAAGTATCCTGACGTAAAAAAATATATGGAGGCCACCATAGCCTTTGCCCGCGAACACCAATACGTTATGACCATTTTGGGCCGTCGCCGTTATATAAACGACATTAACAGCGCCAATGCTATGCTAAGGGGCTATGCCGAGCGCAACTCCATTAATGCACCGGTGCAGGGGTCGGCTGCCGACATGATTAAACTTGCCATGATTTCTATTCAGAATGAAATAGAAACCAACAAGCTCAAATCAAAAATGATTATGCAGGTACATGACGAATTGGTGTTTGAGGCCTGTCTTGAAGAACTCGACCATTTGAAAGCTATTGTTGAAGAGGGGATGAAAAACGCCATGCAACTTCAGGTGCCGGTTGTGGTTGAGATGAGAGCCGGCTTAAACTGGCTCGAAGCACATTAATTAGCTGCCAACGGTATTTTTATAATGCTCAAAGCGTTCAAGAATCTGACTTACAAAATGATAGGGTTCTTCGCCACGGGCGTAGCCAAACCTCACCACTTCGTCCATATAATATTTTGGTTTTGATTTATTGAGCACAAAATAAGCCACATTATCTTTCCATACATCGGGGTTGCGCTCATACTTCACTGCAAGTCGTCTTGCATCGAGCACATGCCCAATACCCACATTGTAGGAAGCAAGAACAAACTTTATCCGCTCATTGTCGTCTTTAATGTGCTCGCGCAATATCTGGTCGAGCCAGCGAAGATAGCGCACCCCTGCATGAATATGCTCGGGCACGCTCGAGGTTGAGTCAATATTAAAAGTTTCGGCCGTTGATGGCATAAGCTGCATGATACCAAACGCCCCCGCCCACGAAACCGCGTCGTGGTTGAAGCGCGACTCCTGAAATGCTATTGAGGCAATAAGGCGCCAGTCCCAGCCAACAATACCGGCATATTGCTTAAAATAATTATCAAACACAGAAATATTGCCCCCTCCAAGCGAATTGAATGTGCTACGGGCAATATAAACACTGCGCGGATTGTTGTAATATTTATTGTAAATGCCAGCAAACTGGCCAGTAGCCTTAAATTCGCTCATCCATTGGTTTATGGCTTCGCGCAGCAATGGTGTATCTTTTCGCACCGCCCACGAGAGATTTTGAGGAAAGCTCACGGCAGTGCGGGCATCAATACTGTTAAAATAATTCTGGTTGATTCGGCCAAGCTGTTCGTCGCTAACAGTAAACTCAATTTCGCCGTTTGCCACCATTTCAATTAGTTGTTCAACGCCTTTGTCCACTTCAACAATCTGAATTTTACTTCCAATTTCATTGCTCAGGTTGTTAAGACGCTCCACGTAGGCTGAGTTGCGTTGCACGTGAACGATGCGGCCGGCAAGGTCTAAGGGGTTGCGTATCAGCCGGTCTTCAATTTCGGCTGAGCGCATACTGAGCCAATTGGCGGGTTTGCGCTGTACAAGTACCTGGCGCGATTGGCTGTGAGGCACCGTAAAATCGATAAGCCTGCTGCGCGAAGTGGTTACTGCAAGGTCGAGCGCTACCACATCACATTCGTTTTCGGCCAACAAACACTGAAGGTTGTCTTCAAGATTGTTGGTGGCATAAATCTCGAGCTCAACGCCAATATGAGCTGCAAAAAGCCTGAGCAATTCCAAATGAAAGCCCATGGGCTCGCCACGGTAAACAAAATAGTTGGTTGAGTTGAAATTGGTAGTGGCCCGAAGCACGCCCCTTTCCAATATGTGAGGAAGGTCGTAGGGATGGACCTTTTCGGCTGCCAGAAATTTATTAGAATTTTTTAATCCCCTTACTACAAATACACCTGAAGCAAGCAAAAGGCAAACCGCAAAAACGAAAAGAATTCTTTTATAGTTCTTTTGCATCAATAATAATTTGGTTCAACAAAAGCCGACAAAGGTACGAAAAAAAACTGTGCAGGATAATTTTCATGCAGCCAAGCTAAATATAATAGATAAAGTTAGGATAAAATTCGTTTAAAAACACCTTTTTCATTATCTTTTTATCAACAAGCCGGCGTTTAATTGTTCATAATGTGTTAATTCGCACTAATAACGGCCCTATTGAATTAATAAACTGGGCATAAAATGGCATATTTATGCGGGCAAATTGTTAACAAATTACGGGCCAAAAATTTTTTCTGGCGGGTTGGGTGTTTGAAAAAAATCATGTAGGTTTGGGTTTGTCAAAAAAGAAACAACAGACAGGATGTATTTTAAAGATGTGGTTGGGCAGGTTGCCCTCAAGAAGCAGTTGATACAAAACGTTTTACTCAACAGGGTGAGCCATGCTCAGTTATTTCTGGGCCCTGAGGGGGTTGGCAAACTTGCTCTGGCCCTGGCATATTCGCGTTATTTGCACTGTACAAACCGCGGGCCCGAGGATGCCTGCGGCACTTGCCCATCGTGCAAAAAACTAAACAGGCTGGAGCACCCCGACCTTCATTTCTATTTTCCGACCGCCAATGTTAAGGATTTAGATACCGTTAATGAAAACGGGGAAAAAAGGCCCCGAAGCAAGCTTTTTTACAGGCAATGGCGCGAACTATTACTCGAAAACCCTTACTTTTCGTATAATGATTGGCTCGAAAAGCTTGGAATACAAAACCAGCAGGCCATTATAAACGTGGAAGACAGCAAGGATTTGATACAAGATCTAAGCCTGAAAACCTTTCAAAGCAAGTATAAGGTGGTTATCATTTGGATGCTTGAAAAGCTCAATGTGTCGGCATCGACCAAGCTGCTGAAAACATTGGAGGAACCGCCCCCCGGCACAGTATTTCTGTTAATTTCAGAAAACAAGGACGCCATAATAAAGACCATTTTATCGCGAACACAACTTATGAAAGTGCCATTGATTGCCGACCGCGACATTGAGGATTTTTTGAATACAGTCTATAAATGCCCCTCCAATCAGGCCAGCCATATTGCATATATGGCCGAGGGCAATTTTTGCAGGGCACAGGAGCTTTATAATGGCAACAAGGAGCAACAGGCCGACATGATAATGTTCAGAGACTGGATGCGTTTTTGCTTTCAGAAAAAAGCAAAAGAAATGATGGGCTGGGTAGAAAAGTTCTCTAAACTGGGTCGCGAAAAACAAAAATCCTTTCTTCAATTTGGCCTTAGCATTTTCAGACAGTGCCTGCTGCAAAACTACCACGCCAGGCAAGCCCTGAGGCTCGACAAGGAACAGCATGAATTTATTGAAAAATTTTCGCCATTTGTAAACCACCGTAATGCCCTTGAGATTATTGACGCTTTTAACCAGGCCATTTACCATGTTGAGCGAAATGCCAACCCTAAAATCCTGTTTACCGACCTTTCATTTAATTTGGCCAGGTTGTTCAAACAGGCCAAATGATTTAATTTGCTAATTTTGTGTAGTTTTAAAAATACCGGAGTTTGGACTCAATTGACCATAAAGAATTTTTGTCGCGTGGCTGCCGCTGCACCCCACAGCTCCACACCAGGCAAACCAAAGTGTTTTCGCATGGATGCAACAAGCTCGATGCACAAGATTGGCTTGGGGCTATAAAATCGCCCGATATATTTCCGCATTTCGATGTGGTTGAAGTTCGTTTCAAAAACGGGCGCAAGGATTACTTTCACTGCCCGCCCGAATTGGATCTGGAAGCCGGCGACATTGTTGCAGTTGAGGCCTCTCCGGGGCACGAAATTGGAATAGTATCTCTTACAGGGCAGGTAGTAAGGCTTCAGCTGAAAAGCAAAAAAATTAACCCGGAAACCGCCAGCCTTCGAAAGGTGTACCGAAAGGCCAAAGTTACTGATGTAGAAAAATGGGTGCAGGCTGTAAAGCTGGAAGACGAAACCATGCTTCGCTCGCGGGAGTTTGCACAGCACCTCAAATTGCAAATGAAAATAAGCGATGTAGAATACCAGGGCGACCGCACCAAGGCAATCTTCTATTATACGGCCGATGAGCGGGTCGATTTTCGCGAGCTGATAAAAGTGCTGGCCGAAGCATTTAATGTGCGCATTGAAATGCGCCAGATTGGAATGCGCCAGGAAGCCAGCCGCCTGGGCGGAATTGGTTCGTGCGGACGCGAATTATGTTGCGCAACATGGCTTACCAGCTTCAGATCGGTATCGACCAATGCCGCCCGAAACCAACAGCTTTCGCTAAACCCGCAAAAACTCGCCGGCCAGTGCAGCAAGCTAAAGTGCTGCATTAATTACGAAAACGATTGCTATTTAGATGCCCTGAAGACCTTGCCCGACCATATTACCGAACTGAATACAAAAAAAGGAAAGGCAGTGCTGCAAAAAACCGATGTTCTCAGGGGCCTGCTGGGTTTTGCCTACACCGAAAGCCCTGGAAACATTACAATGCTTACCGCCGCAAGAGCTAAGGAAATACGGGAAATGAACATTAGAAACCTTAGACCTGAGGAACTGCTGGACGGAGCCGACAACCTGAACCAAATTGGCGCTTTGAGCGAAACACGATCCGCTGAAATTGAAAACAATCTGGAAGGAAGTCTTACAAGGTTCGACATACAAACCTCAAAACCCGGCAAAAAGAAAAAGAAAAAAAAGACCAACAAATCCAACCCTTAAAGCCGCATTTTGTCAAATTCTTAATTAAAACAATACATTTCTAAAATGTCAACCAAGAGAGTTTTTGGGCTATTGCTTTTTGCAGTATTGCTTTTTGCAGCCTGCGACCGGTCTTTGGTTTACCAGGCCCACCAGGCAATTCCCTCAGAGGGATGGCATTTTGAGGAAAAACTTGTTTTTGAAGCCGCCATAAATGATACGGCAAGCTTGCACAATATGTTTATTGATGTAAGAAACACCACCGATTACCGTTTCAGCAATTTTTACATATTTATGGATATTATTTTTCCGGATGGGAAGACCCTACGCGACACCATGGAATTTACCCTGGCCGACCGCACCGGAAAATGGACAGGCAAAGGCCTGGGCAAGATTCGCAGCAACCGCTTTCTTTTTCGCACCGATGTGTGGTTTCCGGTGGCCGGCAACTACCGGTTTGAGCTGAAACAGGCAATGCGTACAGAGCTGCTTGAAGGGATATCGGATATGGGCTTACGAATTGAAAGGAAATAAAGACTTTTTTTACCCGTTTATTTTAAAAATATTTTTTTATTGCCATGACAAAAAAACCGGCAAAAGGGAAGAATAACTACGTCCGGAAATTCTGGATTGCGGTTTTATCGCCATTTGTTTTGCTGATACTGATGCTTTTTACCATTTCTCTTGGATTGTGGGGCTTTATGCCCACTTTTGAAGAGCTTGAGAACCCCCGAAGCAACCTTGCCAGCGAAATCTATTCGGCCGACGGGGTGTTACTTGGTACATTTTTTATTCACAACCGCTCCAATATCAAGTATGAGGAATTATCGCCCAATATTATCAACGCCCTTCTTGCCACCGAAGACATTCGGTTTCATTACCACTCGGGCATTGATATAAGGGGGCTTACAAGGGTAATTGTTTACAACATAATTGGAGGACGCCGGAGTGCAGGAGGGGGCAGCACCATAAGTCAGCAATTGGCCAAGAACCTTTTTCCCAGGCGCGAAAACCCGACTTTCTTCTGGCTGACAATAAGCAAGCTAAAGGAGTGGGTTACGGCAGCCAAGCTCGAGCGCAACTATACTAAAGAAGAGATTATAGCCATGTACCTGAATACGGTCGATTTTGGAAGTCATTCTTTTGGAATTAAATCGGCTGCAAAAACCTATTTTAACACCACTCCCGACTCCATTAAGGTAGAGCAGGCGGCCATGCTGGTAGGCCTTTTAAAAGCCCCATCGTGGTTTCATCCGGTTAGAAACCCCGAAAGGGCGCATAACCGAAGGCAGGTAGTGCTCAATCAAATGGCCCGCTACAAGTTCCTCAGCCAGGCAGAGCACGATTCTATTAGGGCTTTGCCACTTGACATGTCGAAATTTCAGGTGCAGGACCATACTGCCGGCCTGGCCACTTATTTCAGGGAATATTTGCGCCTTGAACTGATTGAATGGAGCAAAACCCGAACCAAGCCCGACGGCAGCAACTACAACATTTACAAGGACGGTTTAAAGATATATACCACCATCGATTCACGCATGCAGCGCTATGCCGAAGAGGCTGTGGCCGAGCACATGGGCAAAACCCTTCAGCCCGAGTTTTTCAGACACTGGAAAGGACACAAAAATGCACCATTTGGCCGCGACCTTACCCAGGAGCAAATCAACACCAACATCGAGAATTCAATAAGGCGATCCGACAGGTTTATTAATATGCGCCGCCAGGGTGTTTCTGAAGACTCAATAAGGGCCTCATTCAAAGTGCCGGTACCAATGACGGTGTTTTCGTGGAATGGTGATATCGACACTTTGATGACACCCCTTGACTCTATTTGGTATTACAAGCATTTTCTAAATACCGGCATGGTTGCTATTGAGCCGCAAACGGGTTTTGTAAGGGCTTATGTAGGTGGCATAAATTACAGGCACTTTAAGTTTGACCACGCAACAGCAAGCCGCCGGCAAATTGGCTCAACCTTTAAGCCATTCCTTTACACACTGGCAATGCAGGAGGGCGAATTTGGACCTTGCACCGAAGTGCCAAACACCCCCATTACCTTTGACACCCCGCAGGGACCATGGACACCGAAAAACAGCTCAGATGAACGCGAAGGCGAAATGGTTACCCTGAAATGGGCGCTGGCCAACTCGGTAAACTACGTATCGGCCTTTCTTATGCGAAAATACTCGCCATTAGCGGTTATTAATCTTGTGCGACGCATGGGTATTACCAGCCACATTGACCCGGTACCGGCACTGGCACTTGGAACCCCCGACTTGTCAGTAAAAGAAATGGTAGGGGCTTTTGCTACCTACGCCAATAAAGGAGTTTTTGTTGAGCCAGGATTTATAACGCATATAGAAGACAAGAGTGGCAACCTTATAGAGGCTTTTATGCCAAGGCAGGAAGAAGCCATGAGTGAAAAAACGGCCTTCCTAATGCTCGAGCTAATGAAAGGCGTAGTTGAAAGCGGAACAGGTATGCGCTTGCGTTTCCGTTATGGCTTTAACCACCCAATTGCCGGGAAAACCGGCACCACCCAAAACCATTCAGATGGCTGGTTTTTAGGCATTACGCCCAATCTTGCAGCAGGTGTTTGGGTAGGGGCTGAAGATCGTGGCATTCGGTTCAGGAGTATTTCGCTTGGCCAGGGGGCCAATATGTCGCTGCCTATTTGGGCGCTGTTTATGCAAAGGGTTTATGCCGACCAAACAATAAATCTTTCAATAGAGGACTTTGAAAGGCCGCTTGTTCCGATATCGGTCGAACTTGACTGTACGCGCAACAGGCAGACAAGTACGCGCGATGAGTTTCGCCGAAGCATATTCTGACCAAACTACTGAAAACCAAAGGCATCAGATTATCATTCCGGCGCCAACTGTTTCATTTGTGGCTTCATCAATCAAAATAACACTTCCCGTAAAACGGTTTATCTGATACTTGTCGAAGAACAAGGGTTTGGTAGTGCGAACGTTGATTCGCGCAATGTCGTTCATGCCCACATCTTTGTTATCTAAAATGCGGTGCAGGGTGTTTACATCCACTTTGTAAAGAATTTCTTTTACCACGCACCGGGCTTCGCGTGTGGTATGTCTAATGGTGTATTTTCCGTTAAGCTGAATCTTTTCAGGGTTCATCCAGCACACCATCATGTTTATATCCTGGCTTACTTCAGGCACATTATTTACGCGCACAATCATGTCGCCCCTGCCAACATCAAGTTCGTCTTCGAGCCTTATGGTAACTGACATGGGAGCAAAAGCTTCCTGAACGGGGCCCTCAGGCCCGTCGATGGTTTTTATTCGGGATGTAAACCCGGTGGGAAGCACCAAAACCTGATCTCCAGGTTTGAAAATTCCACCAGCCACGCGGCCGGCATATCCACGATAGTCGTGGTAGTCGTCGGTTTGGGGCCTGATTACATATTGAACCGGGAAGCGGCAATCGACAAGGTTCAGGTCACTGCCAATATGAATAGTTTCGAGAAGGTACATAAGGGTTGGACCTCGGTACCAGGCCATGTTCAACGATTTTTCGACCACGTTGTCGCCTTTTAGGGCACTGATTGGCACAAACTGAATATCGTGCACTTTGAGTTTTGCGGCAAATCCCTGAAATTCCTTTTTTACCTGCAAAAACACCTGTTCATTGTAATTTACCATGTCCATTTTGTTTATGCAAATAACCAGGTGTGGAATACCCAGAAGTGAGGCTATAAACGCATGGCGTTTGGTTTGTTCAACAATCCCTTTTCGTGCGTCTACAAGGATAATGGCCAGGTTTGCGGTTGAGGCACCTGTAACCATATTGCGTGTGTATTGAATATGGCCGGGAGTATCGGCAATGATAAACTTGCGCTTTGGTGTGGCAAAATATCTGTAAGCAACATCTATGGTAATGCCCTGTTCGCGTTCGGCCCTAAGCCCATCGGTAAGCAGTGCCAGATTAACCTCTGGTTCGCCACGTCGCTCGCTGCTAAGCCTTATGGCCTCGTATTGGTCTTCGAAAATTGATTTGCTGTCGTATAGCAGGCGCCCTATCAGGGTGCTCTTACCGTCGTCAACGCTTCCGGCTGTGGTAAACCGCAGCAACTCCATGTCTAGGTATCCGTTTCCTTCAAAATTACCCATCACAAATTTTGATTAAAAATAACCTTCCTTTTTTCTGTCTTCCATCGCGGTTTCGGTGCGTTTGTCGTCGGCCCGCGACCCACGCTCAGTTACCCTGGCAGCCGCCACTTCCTGAATAATTTCCTGGAGGGTGTTAGCTTTTGACACTGTAGCCCCGGTGCAGCTCATGTCGCCAATAGTTCGAAAACGTATGTGCATTTTCTCGTATTTTTCGCCATCAATTAACTGAATGTATTCGCTGCGGGCCAAAAGCATGCCCTTACGATTTAATATTTCGCGGTCGTGCGAATAGTAAAGAGAAGGCATTTCAATATTTTCAAACAAAACATATTGCCACACATCCATTTCAGTCCAGTTGCTCAGGGGGAATACCCTGAAATGTTCGCCCATTTTTTTGCGGCTGTTAAAAAGGTTCCACAGCTCGGGTCTTTGGTTTTTGGGGTCCCATTGGCCAAACTCGTCGCGGTGAGAAAAGAACCGCTCCTTGGCCCTGGCCTTTTCTTCGTCGCGCCGGCCGCCACCCATCAAGGCATCAAATCCGTGCTCTTCAATAGCGTCTAACAAGGTAACCGTTTGCAGCATATTACGGCTTGCATAAGGCCCGGTTTCCTCAACCACCCGCCCCTTGTCGATGGTTGTCTGCACATAACTAACTTCCAGGCGCGCTCCAAGCTTTTTTACCAGGTTGTCGCGAAATTCGATTGTTTCGGGAAAATTGTGCCCGGTGTCTATATGAAGCAGGGGGAATGGAATGCGGGCTGGCCAAAATGCCTTTACTGCAATATGCAACATTACTATGGAGTCCTTTCCGCCCGAAAAAAGCAGTGCCGATTTCTCAAACTGAGCTGCCACCTCGCGTATCACAAACATTGACTCGGCCTCCAGTTCACGAAGGTGATTCAGATTGTACGAATGCATTTATCTATTCTTTAATTATTATTTTTGGCAATATATATTCAAGCAATATGTCAACAGCATCAGAAACCGAGCATTGGTCGGTGCGAATCTCCAGACAGGGGCTTTGGGGTGGTTCATAAGGAGAGTCGATGCCCGTAAAGTTTTTCAGCATACCCATGCGGGCTTTTTTGTATAAGCCCTTAGGGTCGCGGGCCTCACACACCTCGAAGGGGGCGTTGACAAATACTTCGTAGTAGTCGCCGGCTCCAATAATGGTTTGTGCCATTTTTCTTATTCGCCTTGTAGGGCTAATAAAGCAACTGATTACAACCAGGCCAGCCTCAATAAACAACCTCGATATTGCCGCCATACGCCTAATGTTTTCAATACGGCCTTCAAGCGTAAAATCAAGGTCACGGTTAATGGTGGTTCGTATAAAATCAGCATCGAACACCTGGGTTTTAATTCCTCTTTCGTGCAACCTGCGCTCAAGGTCTAAGGCAATTGTGGTTTTTCCGGAGCCCGAAAGGCCTGTAAGCCACAATACCAACGACCTCTGCCCAAGCAACATCTCCTTGTCGGCTCGCTGCATGAATGAACAGGTGGGGTATGAAATGTTTTTTTTCACGAAAGGTGCTGGTTTTTCTTAAAAAACTCATCCCTGCCAAAACTAACTTACAGGCTTAATGCAAAATGCAAAATTAAAAAAAACCGGCAAACCCCACGCACAAATCCATTTTGAGGAAGAGCGGTTTATGGTTTAACAAAAAACAATTTAACACAGGAGCAGTCCGTTATAAAAAAGGTTTATGCCAGAAAGGTGTCCTTTGGGCAGGTTTTTGGTTAAATTTGCAAAGCCGGCATTGGCGCCAAAAGATTAGCATAAAAAATGAAAGGATTTTTGCTTTCGCGATTGGTTCTGGTTTTAATAATATTTTATGGGTTTCAGGTTTTGCCGGCAGTGGGCCAGGACATAGCGGTGGGCCACTGGCGGCATCATTTGCCCAACAACACCGTGTTAGCCCTGGCCGAAACTTCTGACCGAATCATTGGCGCAACTGAGTTTGGACTGGTAGTTTTCAACAAGGCCGACAATAGCATTGAAAAAATTGACAAGGTGCATGGCCTTACCGACCTTGGTATTACAAGCCTGGCTTACTCCGAGGTACATGATCTTGTTTTGGTGGGATATGCAAACGGGAATCTTGACCTGATAAAAGGCCGCCAATTTGTAAATGTGCCCGACATACGCCGTGCGGCCATTATGGGCAACAAACAGATAAACAACATTTTAATCAGCGGCAACAGGGCGTATTTGGCTTGTGGGTTTGGAATTGTTGAGTTTGACCTGGAATCATTGCTTATACGCGACACCTATTTTATAGGCCCTTCGGGCAGCCAGGTTGAGGTGTTTGACATAACCCGCTCCGCCTCCCACTTTTTTGTTGCCACCAATGCTGGATTGCTCAGAGCACCCGCCCAAGGGGTTAACCTGGCCGATTTTCAAAATTGGCAAAGGATAAGCGTTTCGGGGCTGCCCAACGAAATAATAAACATGGTGGCCTGGCACAACGGGTATTTGTTTGCAAATTTATCCCGGCAAACGGGCGACTTGTTGTACCTCTTTAACGGCACGGCATGGCAGGTTTTCAGCCCATCGGGGCTGCCATACACCGGGGCAAGGCGCAAACTGAAGGTCAGCCGGGGAAAGCTTCTGGTTTCAAACCAGTCTTTTGTTGATATATTTGATCAGAACCTTAACCTTACCGACCGCATCGATAATTATTACGAAGGCCAGGTAAGGGCACTGGATGTAATGTTTGACAAGGACAATCGCCTTTGGCTTGGCGACATTTATGATGGGCTTGTAAGGCGCAACACCCCTACTGCATTTATGCGAATTGTTTTGCCTGGCCCGGCCACACCCAACGCCTTTGGATTGGCCACCGGAGGTAACAATCTTTGGGTGGCTCCAGGAGCAATAAGCCCTGGTGGAGGAAATACCTGGAACTCAAACGGGGTTTTTATGTTTTCGCAAGGGGCCTGGAAATGGTTTTTTGTGGCACAGTTTCCTATAATGAACAATGTGTGGGACATTATCAGAATTGCTGTTGATCCGGGCAACCCGAATAAGGCTTATGCTGCTTCATGGACCGAAGGCCTGCTGGAGCTAAGCCCCGATGGCCCAAACACCCTTTGGAACGACCGCAACAGCCCGCTTCAGCGGCGTTTTGAAGTAAACGACCACATAAGGCTGGGCGGCGTGGCCGTTGATAACAGCGGAAATGTTTGGGTTACCAACTCAAACACGCCCAGACCACTGGCAGTAAAAAAAGAAAACAACCAATGGCTCAGTTTCAGCAGCCAGGGTATTATAAGCACCAGCCAACTGCTTGGCAAGCTTGTTATTGACCAAACGGGCCAAAAATGGGCTGCGCTTCCTAATGGTGGGATTTATGTTTTTAAAGAAAACAGCCTCAGCAGCGATACCGATTTCCAGGCAAGGCGCCTTACAACCACCGAAGGAAGTGGAGGATTGCCCTCAAATAATGTTACGGCACTTGCGGTTGACCTTGATGGCTATGTATGGGTTGGTACTGACAAAGGGGTGGCTGTTTTTTACTCGCCGCAAAGGGTGTTTTCGGGAGGCCCGGTAAACGCTCAACAGGTTGTAGTGGTGCAAAATGGCTTTGCTGGCATACTCTTCGAAACCGAAACAATAAATGCCATTGCTGTTGATGGGTCGAACAAGAAATGGTTTGGCACTACCCGTTCAGGTGCTTTTCTGCTTTCGGCCGATGGGCGCCAGACCATATTCAATTTTAAGGCAGAAAACAGCCCTTTGCCTTCGAACAATGTGATAGACATTGCAATAAACGGACAAAGCGGGGAGGTTTTCTTTGCCACCGACAAAGGCATTGCTTCCTTCAGAGGTTTGGCTACAGAAGCCAGCACGGTTCATAGCAATGTGTATGCTTTTCCAAATCCGGTAAGGCCTGGCTTCGCAGGCTATATTTCGGTAAGAGGCCTGGTACGCAACGCCCTGGTAAAGATAACCGACATAAACGGCAACCTGGTGTATGAAACCATTGCCGAGGGCGGCCAGGCTGTATGGAATGGGCAAGACCTTTGGGGGCGAAGGCCTGCCACTGGTGTTTACCTTGTGTTTTCGACCAACGACGATGGCAGCGAAACCATGGTAACAAAGATTTTGTTTATAAATTAATCTTCACCCAAAGCCCTTCAGGCTTAATAACCATGATAGAAAAAACAAGGGGCATTGTTTTGCACAACTTTAGTTTTGGCGAAACCAGTGTCATTGCAAGAATATTTACGCGCGAAGCGGGTTTGCAGTCGTTTTTAGTTCCGGGGGTCCGAAAAGCCAAAGCCCGTATCAAACAGAACATTTTTCAGCCTCTTACCCTGGTAGATATGGTTATTTACCGCAAGCCGAACGGAGGCCTGCAACATATCCGCGAAATTAACTGCCCCCGCCCCTGGCAAGGCATTCCTTGCGAAATCACCAAAACATCTATTGCCATTTTTCTTGCCGAAATGCTTGCAGGAGTGCTGAAAGAGTCAGATCCAGGCCCGGCAATGTTCGATTTTATTGTTGAAGCGCTAGAGTTATTAGACCAGACCGTTGGCCCAATAGCCGACTTTCATCTGGTTTTTCTGGTGCAACTGAGCGGCCACCTCGGCTTTTCGCCTGGCAATAATTTTGATAAGCGGCATTGCTACTTTAGCCTGAAAGAAGGTATGTACCAGGCTACATTTTTTGACCACGAATTATGTCTGGATCAGGAATTGAGTCGGCAGTTTAATGCTCTAAGCAAATGCAGCCTTTCCAATTTTGAAAACTTAAGCCTTAACCCAGGGCAACGCAAGGCATTGCTTCATAAAATCATCGATTACTACCGTTTTCACCTTGAGGGCTTAAAAGAAATCAAATCGCACCACGTGCTCGAAAGTGTGCTGCATTAATAAGAATTTTGCTCTGCTTTTTCAACAATCAAATGGTCGAAGCATGCTTCGAGCCAGCCAGTGTTGCGTAGTATAACCTGAAGTTTTGTAATTTGGGCATCGGGAATAACCACATCAAGAGCAAGCGAGTCCCAGCCCGGCTTTGTCGATGGCACACCAACCCTAATTTCTTTATAAAAGTGAGCGCCCTCATCGCCTGTCAGTACCAAGGATCCGTTAAACCAGGGCGCATTTCTTTTGACCGAAACCATCCATTTTTCGCCTGGCAGTACCTCAATAAACAAAGAAATGTTTTGCAAGGTGCTACGGCCCAGTTTCAGGCTGTACTCACCATTATATGCCTTGCAGGCGTTGATTGCCCTACCGTAACTGATGGTGTGCCCCCCCTGGAGCGATTTTACCAATTGCCTGGTTGAGTCAATTGATTCCATATCGAAAACAATTGATTGCAAAACGCGCAGTTCGGGTTTTGGTGGCTTCACCACGGCCTGAATACCCTGTGCGGCGAGTCCGTAATCGGGCGGCTCAAGGGCCTCATAAAAACCCGGAAGCGGCCTAATGCGCCCAAAGGAAGCCCAGTAGGTAGTTTTGCTCATTGAATCCCAGTGAATGGCTCCGTAGTGATATTGTGCGGTTTGAAAAATTCCGTGGGCCATAAATAAAAGCGCAAGGGCTACAACACCTCTTTTGGCTAATTTCTTCCATTGCCCGGCGGCATCCAATAATGAGGCAAGGGGAATAGCCAGCAGGGCATACGACTCGATGAAGGCTCGCTGACCGAAACCGCCGCCATACCACCAGGCCCACCACGAAAGCACCACATAAATATTGACAACGACAAACAAAAGTACAGGCCAGAAAAACTCCCGCCGCTTTTTCCATAGCAAAGCAATTCCCGCAAGGGCAAAAAACATAATTGGCGTATATACAAACCAGCCTTTGCGGTAGCTGAAAAGCCCGTTTAAAATCTGGGGGTTGCCAAAGAAAAAACCTTCGCCTTGTTTATAGCTGTAAAAAAGCCATTGACCAGAAACTGATTTCCAGTAAAGCAATTGCGGAAGCCAAACAACCATGGCTGCAACCGCCATGAGCATGATAAGCCGGTAATTGGCCCCAAAAAGAGCAACTTTTTGTTTAAGCCCTCCAAAAGACTTTACATTGTAAAAAACAAAGAAAACCAAAACAACAATGTTGGAGGGTCGTATCAGCACAATTAAACCCGAGATCAGACCCAACAGTAAACTTTTTTTAAGGTCGGGTTTTTGGTGCCATTGAATGGTTATGAGTAAAAAAAACGAAAACAGTGCAAAACTATAGGCATGCGACATAGGGCCTTCGTGCGAAGTGTAATAAAACAGGTTGGTGGCAAAAACCACTGTCAAAATAGTCAGGGCAGTAATGCCATCGCTGAAAAAGAGCAGCAGCGTTTTTCGCAGTGCCAGCAATCCTGTTAAAACATAAAACAAGGAACTGAAAACCAACCACATGGCATACGGAGGCGAAAACCCGTTCATTTCGGCTCCTGTAATTAAGGCTGTAAAATGCCCCAGGAGAAAAAATGGCAGATAAAGCATTGCCAGCCCCATGGTGGTTATAATTACCAATCCTTCGGACGGGGTTGGAATGGGCCAGAATTTATCGCCAAAATATTTGGGGTCTTGCTTTGTAAACTCAAGACTGTAATCGCCATAAATAAAAACAGCCGGAAGGTAAGCATAGTAATTTTTTATGTCCCACTGTATAACCTTCATGGGTTTGCGCCAGCGTTTCATGTTACTGAAAATGCCTGAAACCACGAGGGCGATTAGCAGAATGGCAAAAAGTGAAAGGTGGTTTTTTTTGTTAATACAATGCCCGATGGGGTTGTGCTGAAACTTGACCATTGCTGCAAACATTTAATCTACAGGTGTTTCTAAAAGTCCATTATTGTCAGGCTCCAGCGCATAACCGGTTCGCCTGAAAACTGCTACTTTATAATCGGTGTCGAAAATGGTGAATGGGTGTTCTGGTTCGAACAGCATCATCGTTTCAAAATATGGGCTACTTTTCAGTTCGGCAAGTTTTACCCCTTCCAATGCCATAAAATGCCCGTCCCAGATTACAATCTCACCAGGCTTGACCCCTTGGTGTGGTTTTGCAGCATCCGGAAGCCTGAGACGCGAGCGTGTTTCATCGAACGGATTCAGGTTAAGAAATAGTTCAAAAGCAGGGTCTGAGTAAAAAATCTTGAGTTGGTTAAGGTTTTGGTCCAAAATAAAATCGGAGGCCAATTTAATAACTTTGTTCATACCATCGAGTTTCTGCGGAATGCGCCAATGCTGAAACGGAGAAACTACAAAAAGGACCATAATAATAATTCCGGCAACAATGCCAAAAACTTTTGATCGGTCAATACCTCTAAGGGCCAGCAAAATGGTGTTAATGCCCCTAAGCGAAATAAGCGCACCAAGCGGAACTATCGATACCATATAGCGGTACATACCCAGGGAGCGACCAATGCCAGTTTGCCACATTAGCACATGGGCCATAAAGTAAAGCACAAAGGGCAATATTAAAAGCACAAACTCATCAATATGGCGGCTATCTCTCTTACGAAACCCTTCAAAAATAATGGAAGCAATTCCCAATGGAATTAACAAGGCGTTAATTATCCCGAATATTTTAGGCCATGCATTAAAAAAGTGCCAAAAACTTCCGGTGCCATACACCTCGGCCTTGCCAAAATAAGGCATTTGCGTAAAAAGCCAGAAAAAATCGCCAAAATGGAAATAGCCAATCATGCTGTAAATTAGCGTTCCGGTAAGCAACCACGGAATATTTCGGTTTTGCTTCCTAATCAGAAAATACAAAGCGAATACAGGGATTAAAATAATACCCTCAGTTCGAACCAAGTGTGAGAATGAAATGACAATGGCTGCCCAGAGGAAATTTTTGCTTAAGCAAAGCCAAACTGTTGAAATAATAAAAAGCCCGAACAGAACTTCGATCTGGCCTGAAACAACCAAAACGGTATAAATAGGTGCAAAAAAAACCAGCAGAGGAATCAGCAGCCGGTTTTCATAGCCCAGCCCCCGGGCCGTGAGCCATGCCAGCCAGGCGCTGGCAATACCCCCAATAAGGTTGAAAACCGAAACGCCCGAATGCCCGAACTGTGCAAATGGGCTTGAAAGCAGTGTAAACACCGGTTTGGCCCAATGATCGAGCAAAAATGCCGGATACTGCCATGAATACTTTGAAAAACGGTAATGAGTAACACTGTCAGCATCGCCAATAAAGCCCTCAGAGGTGAACAAGACCCATAAAAAAAACATGAAAAGGCTGAAAAGGATACCCCCCAAGACCAGTTTCTCATCCGGAAAGAATAATTGTGTTTTCATCCGTAAATAATTTTAAGATTAAGGTCGGATAGCCTGACTCGTCCCGCCTTAGGCAGGACGAGTGAACTCCATGTTTGCTATTTTAGCTTCGCTGATTTTCGGTTCATCCTTGTTTACCTCGGGTGAGCTTGCAAGCTCGGTTGTCTCGCCTGAGGCGAGATGCTGGTTTCATAATTGTGGCATTATTTGTTTCTGATATTGACTTAGTTGCGGCTCCAAATATTGTATTTTAAAATGCACCAAATAGCCCTGAAGCCATCTTTCCAATTAATTTTTTTGCCCTCCTCGTAAGTACGGCCATAATATGAAATGCCAACTTCATAAATCCGCACCGCGGGATACCGCGAAATCTTGGCCGTAACCTCAGGCTCAAAGCCAAAACGGTGCTCTTTAAGTTTCAGGCCTTTAATAATATCGGCCCTGAATAGTTTGTAGCAAGTTTCCATATCAGTCAGGTTCAGGTTGGTAAACATATTCGAGAGAAAAGTAAGAAATTTGTTGCCGATGGTATGCCAGAAAAACAATATGCGGTGCGGGTTCGAACCCATAAAACGCGAGCCGTAAACCACATCGGCATGGCCTTCGAGTATGGGCCTAATCAAATATTTATACTCCCGGGGATCATATTCAAGGTCGGCATCCTGAATTAAAATATAATCGCCGGTGGCCTCAAGTATGCCCCGATGCAGAGCAGCGCCTTTGCCCATATTTACCGGCTGGTTAAAAAAACTTATTTCTTCATTTTTATGGCTTTTCATGAACCCTTCCACAACCTGAGCAGTGTTATCGGTGCTACAGTCGTTTACTATTACCACTTCTTTTTCAATGCCTTGAAGCGGGGCTTCGAGTACTTTTTGGAGGATGGCGGTAATGGTTGGGCCTTCGTTGTAAGCCGGAATTATTACTGACAACTTTTTCATGTGTTGGGTTGATTGCTAAAAGAGGTTAAAAGTATGAAAAAAATTACGTGAAACACTTTGTTTTTGGCCTTCTTAAATGGCTTGCTTTGAAATTTTGAACCTGACTAATTTTATACAATGGGCAATAATTGGATTAAAATCCTGGATAGGGCTAAGCCAAAAGCCCTGCGAGTCGCTGTGTTTATCCTTACAGCAATATCAGTTGCAGGGCCTTTACTGGCACAGGATTTAGTAATAAACGAGATTATGTCCTCAAACCAAACAACCATTGCCGACGAAAATGGTGATTTTTCTGACTGGGTTGAACTTTTAAATTCGGGACAGACATCCATTAACCTAAGGGGTTATGGATTATCTGACAGTTTCAACAATCCTTTTAAGTGGGTTTTTCCTGAAGTGGTCATTGCCCCGGGCCAGTTTATGCTTGTTTGGGCTTCGAACAAAAACCGCATTAACCCTACGGCCCCTCTTCACACCAATTTTGCCTTTAGTGCCTCAGGCGAGGAGCTAATTTTGACACAACCTAACGGCACTCGAATTTTCGAACTGCCGCCCAGGCCCATGGGCGCTGATATTTCATTTGGGCACCAGCCCGATGCTTCGGGTAACTTGTTTTTTTCAGCACACCAACACCAGGGGCATCAAACACCACCCAGGCTTATCTGGGCATACTTGCAGCTCCAGTGCTAAGCCTGGAACCGGGTTTTTATCAGGGAAGCCAGGTATTAACCATAAGCCACCCTGACCCACTGGCAAAAATTTATTATACGCTCGATGGAAATATTCCTTCGGGTGGATCAATACTATACCAGGGTGCCATAAACATTCAACAGCAATTGAGCAGCAGCACAGGCATAAACCTGATCAGGACCAATCCTCCCGAAGCAGACCCATTGGGGTTTGGCTGGAAAACCCCCTGGGTGTTTGATGAAAAGGCAACAGTAGTGCGGGCGGCAGCATTTCACGAGGGATTTTTTATGCCGGCACCGGCCACTGCAACGTATTTTGTTGATATGCTGCCACCTGAATTGCCCGTGGTAAGCCTGGCCATGGACACCTCTTACCTTTTTAACCATAACAACGGAATTTATATTCCTGGTATTGATTATGAAATAAATGGCTATGGCGAGGGTTTCTATGGCACACCAAACGCCAACTATTTCAGAACCGGCCAGCTATGGGAGGTGCCTTCGCATTTTAGCTTTTTTGAATCAGGGAAACAAGTGCTGGGGCAAAACGTAGGTGTAAGGATACATGGAGGGGGTACCCGCGCATTACCGCAAAAATCATTGCGCCTATATGCCCGAGGTGGCTATGGTGCCGAGTTCCTGAGCCACCAATTTTTCCCAGGCCAAAAACACACCCGCTACAAACGGCTGCTTCTGCGCAATGCAGGGCAGGATTTTTTTGGACCAGGTACCATGATGCGCGATAGGTTTATACAAAAACTGACAGAGCCAATCGGTGTCCCCATACAGGATTACCGCCCTGCAATAGTTTATCTGAACGGAGAATACTGGGGGATACAAAACCTACGCGAAAGATATGACAGGCACTATTTCGAACGCAAATATGGCATTCCCCAAGGGCAACTCGACTATTTGGAAAACGAAATGATTGTGGAAGAGGGCACCGATGAGCATTACCGTGCGCTGGTCAGCTTTATTTCGAACAACCCACTGAGCGAGCCCGAAGCTTATGCGTACGTGCAAACCCAGATGAATGCAGAAAACTTTATCGATTACAACATTATAAACATTTTTGCGGCCAATATTGACTGGCCGGCCCACAACCTGAAATATTTCAGAAAGCGAACCCAATTCAACCCCTCCGCCCCGTTTGCAAACGATGGCCGTTGGCATTGGGCATTGAATGATATGGATTTTGGATTTTCGTGGAGCGGGCTATATGACCACCAATTCGATATGATGAATCATGTTACCGACCCACAGGGTAGCGAATGGCCACCCAACCTTCCCTGGTCAACATTTCTGATAAGAAACCTGCTCCAAAAACAATCTTTTCGCCACAGCTTCATTAACCGGTTTGCCGACCTGCTCAATACTGTTTTCAGGCCAGAACATATACTTTCGATTATTAACACAACCAAAGCCCAAATTGAGCCTGAGATTGAAAAGCACATTTCGCGCTGGGGTTATCCGGCCGCCGACCTTAATCAATGGCGTGCCAACACCGACAGACTTGCCTATTTTGCAATTAACCGGCCAACTCATCAAAAAGCACACCTTGTCAGTTTTTTTAAACTTCAGGGAACATTTAAACTAACCCTTGATGTAAACCTGAGTAGCCATGGAGCCAAAAAGTAAACAACCTGCACCTGCATGCCACAAACCCGATTTTGCCCAATTTTACAGGCTATCCCTGGACAGGGGAGTACTTCAAAGGAGTGCCTGTACCCATAACTGCTTTGCCCGGGCCGGGCTACCGCCTGCAAAAATGGGTGAACACCATAGGTGAAGAGTTTTTTGAAAACCCGCTTTATATCAGCCCCGATTCAGATATAAGCTATACAGCCATTTTTGAAACCGACAATACCTCCAGTCCATCTATTACCGAAATGCAACTCAGCATTTACCCCAACCCGACTGCCAACAGGCTTTTTGTCAGGCTTCCGCAACCAGTTACAAACGCCCAGGTGCATATCATAAACCTGCAGGGAGCGGTAGTTTTTTCAAAAGAAATTGCTCATACGGGTATTGAATTTGAACTCGACCTTTCGGCATTGAGCCGGGGGTTTTACTTTATCAGGTTCATTAACGGCCAAAGCCACAGGTCAGCAAGATTCTTAAAAAATTAAACTACGCATACAATAATTTAGTGAAACAATGATCGTTTTACGATAAAATATTGTTACCTTTATTATTTAAGTGAATTTAACTACAGGCAAAACCGCATTTCTCCTCCCCGGGAAGTCTGGAAATCCCAATGGTGATGAGCGCACAAATTTCCTCCGGGAAATTGTTTTGGTTTAAAAGCCTGGTCAGGAATCAACTTTCCGGATTATTACTATTCCTATTCTTGTTTTGTAATGTATTTTGGCTTGCCGCTCAGGTCGAAAAGTATTGCTTTGATCGGGTTGTTAATTTGAGAATCAAATCTATTGCGCCAAGCAATGGCATGCCAACCCAATTCATTTTTGGCTTGCACCAGGGCCGGTTCAACTACCTTTGGCCGGGTGCCAGCAATGACTCGCGGTGGATTTCAACCGGACAAGAATCTTTATACGGCTTAAAGGTTAGGGCCGGTTTGCCGGGCAACAAATTTTACCTGTGCATAAGGGAGCCTAAGCTGGGGCCAAAGTTCAAAAGCCAGTTCAGGTCAAATAAAGATTACTTACACAGCCAATGGGTTGCTCCTGTAAGCAAACCCGTGCTGCAATTTACCAGTCTGAACCCAGGTATATTCTTTTTTGGGGCAAGCACTACCAACAACAATGCGATATTGAACAAAAATGAAACATTGCCAAAAACAAGCGGTATGCCGCCATGGTATGCCACTAAAGGGATGATTGCTTTTTATTTTCTTTTGGCAATAGTAGCAATAATAGCCCTTAGGGAGTATGAACTCAGCAGGATAAGGCTTCGCAATCTGTTGCAGATTGCCGAACTTGAAGCTGCCAAATTAAAAGAGCTCGATCATTTAAAGTCACGCTTTTTTGCCAATATTTCGCATGAGTTTCGCACCCCCTTAACCCTAATTCTTGGCCCCATTGAAAAAATGGAACTAGAAACACGCGACCCAAAAACCCTCGAAAGCCTGTCAGTAGCTCATAGAAATGCAAGGAAACTACTAACACTTATCAATCAGCTCCTCGACCTTTCAAAACTCGAAAGTGGCAATTACAGTCTGAGGGTTTCAAATGGCGATTTTACAACCCTTCTTCAAGGCCTGGTAATGTCTTTTGCCTCAATGGCCGAACAAAATAAAATAAGGCTTGAAGTCGGTTATGACCCGAACCTTAAAACATCCGGATTTGCTGAAAATTTCTTTTTCGATGCCGACATAATTGAAAAAATTGTTGGCAATTTGCTTTCGAATGCCTTTAAGTTTACCCCCGAAAAGGGCAAGATAAAAGTTGAAGCATGCCTTATTGTCCTTGAAGGCGAAAGCCAAATGGTTGAAATCATTTTCAGCGATAGTGGCATTGGCATACCTGCGGCTAACCTTCCGTTTATATTTGATCGGTTTTACCAGGTCGATTCCTCCTCAAAACGCGAATACGAAGGCTCAGGAATTGGCCTGGCTTTTGTCAGAGAATTGGTTAATGTGCACAAAGGTACCATTTATGCAAAAAGCCAGCCTGGCAGGGGTACCACTTTTTCGGTCAGGCTACCCGTTGGAAAAGACCATTATTTACCCGGCCAAATATTTTTGCAGCCCAATGTTGTTGGGAAAAAAGGAACCAGTAAATCAACATTGATTTTTAATCCCCAAACGACCAGGCATTACCCAACAGTATCAAAAACGGGCCTTCCTTTGGTTTTGGTGGTCGAAGATCATGCAGATGTAAGACAATTCATTTCTGATTGCCTTTCCAATCACTTCCGGATAAAAGGGGCAAAAAACAGCTTAGAAGGTTTGCGTTTTGCCAATGAGATGATTCCTGATCTTATTATTTCAGATATTATGATGCCATTGATGGACGGGTTTGAATTATGCAAAAAACTCAAGCTCGATGAAAAAACCAGCCACATACCTGTTATACTTTTAACTGCCCGTGCCGAAGATTCTGAAAAACTGCGAGGCTATGAAGCCGGCGCCGATGATTACCTGATAAAGCCATTTAACCCGGCCGAACTACTTACCCGGGCTATAAACCTGGTTGAAAACCGGCAACTGTTGCGCGAAAAATTTACCAAGTCTAGCATTATAAAGCCTGGTGAAATAACTGTAACCCCTAGAGACAGGTTCTTTATTGAAAACATTATGGCAATTATGGAGAAAAACATTGGCAACCCTCAATTTACAGTCAATCACCTTGCCATTGAAACAACAATGAGCCAGTCGCAGCTACACCGCAAACTTAAAGCCCTTATAAACCAAACAGCCAATCATTTTATCCGCTCGGTAAGAATGCACCATGCCAAAAAGTTGCTAGAAGCAAACGCTGGCAATGTTGCAGAAATAGCTTATATGGTGGGTTATGATGATCCAGGATATTTTTCAAGGACGTACAAGTCCTTTTTCGGCATTTTGCCTTCTTCAATCAAAAAAAACCACGAGTAGGAATATCTGGCTGCAATTCCCTGACTGAAACGCCAAAACTTTTAAAAAAAATCCAGGTTACTGCATTCAGTTCATATATTTTGTTTGGCTGGGTGCAATGAAAAATCATTCAAAATACATGAAAAATCTGCCAGTGAGCCAACTGTTATAAATGGGCAGATTTTTCGCTGCCTCAGTCCATAAATTGTCATAAGTTTGCGATAACAGACAAACTTCAACTTATTAATTTTATTCGAAACAAAATGAAAAAAATGATGCTGATTGCAGCGATATTGTGCCTGCTTGCAATCAAACCAGGACTTACCCAGGACGAATCCCGCAATTCTATTCCCCTTATAGGAGATACTGCCCCTTCATTTGTTGCCGAGTCAACCAATGGCCCTATTCATTTCCCCGAAGATTACGAAAGGTCGTGGAAGATATTGTTTGCGCACCCCCGTGATTTTACTCCGGTTTGCTCATCGGAGCTACTCGAGTTGGCCTTTGTCCAAAGGGAGTTTGACCGCCTTGGAGCCAAACTGGTGGTAATGTCAACCGACCGGCTCGAATCGCATTTTGCATGGAAGGCTGCTTTGGAAGAAATACCTTATCGTGGCAGAAAACCTGTTAAAATAAACTTTCCGCTGGTTGAAGATTCAGGCTACAAGGTTTCTGAGCTGTACGGCATGACCCATCCTATGGCAAAAAAAGGGCCTAATATTCGCGGGGTGTTTTTTATTGACCGCGAAAATTTTATAAGGGCAATATTCTTTTACCCTGGCGAGGTAGGTCGCAACACAAATGAATTACTCAGAACGCTTGAAGCCCTTCAACGGTCTGACAACAATTTTAATATGGTAGCCCCTGCAAACTGGGTGTCCGGCGAGCCGTTAATGGTGCCATATCCAACCCCGTTAATGTTGCAGAACATGCTGGGCGAAAACCCGCTCTACTTTCAGTACAGTTGGTTTATGACCTATACTTACGACCCTGAATAACTGTATTGCAGGGTGTAATAAACGGTGTTTGCTATAACTACCTCAACTCATAAACCTCAGCGGTTTTGGCAGGAATGGACCAGGTGCCGAATTCGTTATGGCGTTTCCCTGTAAGTAATTCAACGGCCATTGTGGAGCCATCGAAGCCTTCGCGGAAGCGACCCATACTCAGGTTAACCTCACTGTTGTGGTTATTCATTATAACCATTACACGGCGGGTTTCATCGAAACGAAAATACACATACACATTGTTTTCGGGCACGAAGTGCAAAAGACCGCCAAAGTGAAACAGTGGCAAGCTTCTGCGCAGGTGGAGCAAAGTGCGGATATGGTTCACTATTTCGTTTTGCCCTGAATTTCGGCCTTCGGGAGTAAAGGCATTCATTTGATCGCCGGGCCAGCCTCCTGGAAAATCAGACCGCATAATGCCATGCCCATCGTGTTCATAGGCGGTTTTAAGAAGCTCGGTGCCAGTATAAATTAAAGGTATTCCCCGGGTGGTAAGTAAAAAAGTGAGCGCCATTTTAAGATTGTCCTTGTTTTGGCCAACGCGGGTAAAAAAGCGGTCGGTATCGTGGTTGTCGCCAAATATAACCAGGTTGTAAGGATCGTGATAAAGAAAATCCATAGCCAATGAGTTGTAAAGGCGCATCATGCCGCTTGCCCAGCCTTGATCTTCATTGAAAGCGCGGCCAATTTCATCGTAGAGCGAGAAGTCGAATACACCCGGGATGTTTGAATCGTAGCCATCGTGGTTTTTTTTGCCTCCCTGAAAATAGGCAATCATGGCAGGAATACCCATCCAGGCCTCGCCTACTATGTTAAAGTATGGATATTCGGCCATTACATACTTACCCCATTCTGCCATGAACTCAAGCTCGGCGTATGGCTGTGTGTCCATACGAATACCCCTCAAACCCGCATATTCTATCCACCATACGCTGTTCTGTATCAGGTAGGTGGCAACCAGGCGGTTTCGTTGGTTCAGGTCAGGCATGTTTGTGTCAAACCAGCCTCTCATCATTCGTTTATAGTCCGACCTCGAAGCGTATGGGTCAACAATGGTTGTCATCCGGTAGGTGGTTCGGGTAAACTCGGGCCAATGGTTGAGCCAGTCCCTTGCCGGAAGGTCTTTCATCCACCAGTGGTGATGGCCGCTATGGTTAAAAATCATATCCTTAATAATCTTTATGCCTTTCTTGCCGGCTATTTGTACCAGCTGCCTGAAATCATCATTAGATCCGAAGCGGGGATCAATACGGTAAAAATCGGTGGTTGCATAGCCATGGTACGAGTAGCGTGGCTGATTGTTTTCAAGCACCGGATTGAGCCAAAGTGCCGTAAAACCAAGGTCGCGAATGTAATCGATGTTGTTTATAATGCCTTGAATATCGCCTCCGTGGCGGCCATTGTGATTGCCCCTGTCGGCCTTTTCGAGCATGCCGGGCATATCGTCGTTGTTTGGATTACCGTTGGCAAAACGGTCGGGCATTAGCAGGTATATTGCATCAGATGCATCAAAGCCCCGGCGATGCCTCGATCCCGTTTGGCGTTCGAGCAGTTCGAAATTATAAGTGTATTGAAGGCGCCTGCCCAACCGGAAGTTAATCTGAATGGATCCGGGGCTGGCCTCTGAAATATCTAAGGTGAGGAATAGATAATTAGGGCTTTCAACGCCCACAACCTCCCTGAGTGTTACGCCTGGATGATTAATTTCGGCCCGGGTCAGGCCAATGTCTTTGCCATAAACCATAAGTTGGACCTCTTTGTGGTGCATGCCAGCCCACCAGAAGGGAGGTTCAACCCTTTCGGGAGCAAGTTGCGAAAAAGCACTAATGGGGGCACAAAACAATAGCAGCAGCATTAGCAATGCGGGCAAAAACACTTTGATGGTTTTCATTTTATATGGTTTTAATAAAGGGCTAAAAATACAAAAATTGGGGCGAAGTAATTGTGAAAATTATAGGCGGCTGCAAAGGCTTGCTGCTTCCTTAAGAACCTTTTCCTGTCGGGCTATATCAAGGCCAAGCCTTCCAAAGGCTTCGGGTTTCTGCAAAAGGTGGCTGCAAAGCACTACATTGTTGCCGAGCAAAAATTCCTTTTGCTTGCGCGAAAGCGATGTTAAAACAGTAACTGGGTATAAGCCCGATTTTTCGACCAATTCCCTGAGGCTATTGCCATGTGGGTAATCCCAGCTAATCATGGTTAGGCCTGCGCATTTGCCATAGTCTGTGGCATCGGCCGTAAAACGGGTATTGGTTACCACCCAGCCCGTCATTTTCAACCCCTTGTTTGCAGGGTCATTTTCCCATGTTTGTTTTACGTCGTTAAATCGTGAGTTTATATAAAGGGGCACCTGCACGTTGCAGTTTTTGCCCTGGCTGTTATAAAACTTACACTCGACCATAAACATCTCATGCTTGTTGCGGGCTACTACATCGAGTTCGTGGCCCACACATTTTCCTTTTACCATAATGCCTACCTGGGTCTGGTAACCAAGGCTGTTAATGAGCGCTCCAACAAGTTGCTCAAAGGGAAACCCCGAAGGGCCCAGCTCCATGATGGCTTTTCTAAGACTGTACCTGGAGGCTGTGCTGCGCTCTATTTTGCGAAGAAGTTGAAAAGCTAGTTTGTAAATCTGCGTGGTAGTAATGCCATCAAACACCTTTGCTTCAAGCTCGTAAAGAATTTGTTCAACCGTTTGCTTATCAGCGCCAGCCCGCTCAAGCGATCTGTATAATTTTGAAGGCGAATATTGTTCAGTATCGCCCGAATGCTTTTTTACCCTAATGTTTTCGTTCATAAAAGCAGCTATAAACTATCACTATTGTCAGCCATAATAAAAAAAGACAAAATTACAGGTCCGAGATTCAGCACTACGTTCCCAATGACATTTAGTTAGCATTTTATTAAGGGGGTAGGTAGCGGCTTCCCTGCCACCTACCCCCTTAATAACCAAACCCTTTGAAAATCCTGCCATTTCGAGTGGAGCGAGAAATCCTGAAATTTTTTCGGACAGAGATGATAAACCATGTTTAATTAATTTTGAGAATGCGGCTCGAGCTTACTCCCTGCCCTGTTATTATCCGGTAAATGTAAACCCCTCCTGGCAGGGCAGCTGCATCAAAATTAATTTCATGATATCCGGGTTCATGCCACTTTTGGGTCAATACCTCAATAAGCCGCCCGCCAATATCGTAAACAGCAACCTTAACCTGTCCAGGATCAGTGACTTCGAAGGAAATGGTGGTGCTGTTGCTGAAAGGATTGGGGAAATTATGGTGTTTAAAAGCCCTGTTTAACCTTTCATTAATACCCACCGAAAGGCTTGTTCCTTCCAGAGCAATATTGTCGAAACGGTTATTGCCCGATGCGCCGGCAGCCGCTTCGCCTTTAAAAAGTATTCTGAATCTCAGTTCCGGGTTATTGTTAACGGCGGCTATTGTGCCAAGGTCGAAAGTTTTGGTTTCATAATTTTCGGCAATGGCATATTGTTCGCCTATCATTAACCAGTTGGCCCCATTATCGGCCGAGTAGTAAAGTTCTTGTTGCTGGGCGCCATTATTGGTACGGTGTACGCCAAAGCTTAACACCAGGTTGCTGTAACCGGCAGAAGGGGCTACAATAATCATTTCGCGGGTGCTTGAGGGGTTTCTAACCCTTAAGCCAAACCCGGCAGGGGCATTTCGACGGGCATTGAGCAGAGTGCCATCGGTACGGTCAAGGTACCCGGCGCCGGTGCCTGGGTAGCTTATGCTGCCACTGCCGGAAAGCGAAATATCAGAAGATACATTGGTAAAAACCTGATCGGGCAAATTATTGAAGTTCCAGTAGTGAATCAGCGCCTTTTCATCTACTATTAGCACAAAAGGTTTGGAGTCGGTGGCCCCATCCTTGTCAGTTACTTCAATAATAAAGTTAAAAGCTCCGGCTTGTATGGGAGTGCCCGAAAGCGTACCGTTTGGTGCCAGGCTAATACCCTGGGGCAACATGCCCGATGCAAGTTTAAATGTAAAAGGTGAAGTTCCGCCCGAAACGCTAAAGGTATGACCGCCATAAAAAGTATTAAGCACAGCAGCGGGTGGGTTGGCTGGGTTTAGTGTAAGACTGGCCGAAACCCCGGTTATGGAAAAATTGTCAATCCGGTTATTGCCTGTGGTCCCGGCTGCTGCCTCGCCTGTAAACAGAATTCTAAATCTAAGGTTGGGGTTGTTGTTAATAGCTTCAATTGCGCTCAGGTCAAAACTCATACCCGTATAGTCAAGATTAATAATGTAAGCCTCGCCCACGTTAATCCAGTTTTGGCCCCCATCGGCCGAGTAAAAGAGTTGCTGAGATTGGGCCCCGCTACTGGTTCGGTGCACGGCAAAAGAAAGTTGCAATTCGCGGTAGCCTGTTGAAGGAGCCACAATAATTAATTCGCGGGTGTTTGAAGGATTCCTGACGCGAAGGCCGTAGCCCGCGGGAGCTCCCATGCTTGCATTGAGAAGGGTTCCATCGGTTCGGTCAAGAAAGCCCGTTCCTGTGCCCGGGTATGTGATTACCGCGCCCTGGTTGAGCGAGAAATCAGCAGCTACCGTGGTCAGCACCCCTTCAGCAAGGTTGTTAAAATGCCAGTAATGAATAAGCGTGTTCGCAAACCAGGCAACCAGCGTGGTGTCTTTGGTAAGGCTAATGGTTGCAAGTGCCGGGCTGCCAGCGGGCAATCCTTGCCAGTGGCTGAACCTGAAACCAGGTTTGGCCACCGCCTGCACTTCAACAGGAACGGCTTTGAAATATTGCCCGGTAAAAGGATTTGGTATCTGGTGAGGCAACAGGCGGTTAACCCTCACGCCACCCTGAGCAGGGTTGGCCGAACTTACGGTAATGTTGGCCATGTCGCCAAGGGCAAATTGGTTTTTGATATGCTGTTTGAGATGACCGGGGCGCTGTGAGCCAAAGTTAGCCATTCGGTCTATATGCTGTTGCCAGGTATTTAGGTTTGCCGGTGTTCTCCATCGATGAATGTGTTCTTCCATTTCAGGAAGATAAACTTGCCGGTACTCCTCGAGCCTGGCCAGCACAAACTCTTTTTTAAATGAGGTGTTGAGAAAATCGCAGAACCGGTTTATCAGTTGCTGGCGGAATTGCTCACTCTGAACAAGCCTCCGGAAAATAAATGTTGACCAGGGCGGATTTGGCCACCCAGGACCAAATCCTGAGAGAGCAAATGCCAGGGTATTATGTGCCGGACCTTCATTAACCCCTGGAACATAGCCAAAGTTCAGCCCAAAACCAAAGTCAGTATCTTTTATCATCCAGCGCCAGCGGCCATCGTGTCCATAAGGTGCGTTGGGCTGGTAGGCAGGGGTCATCTTGCGCCAGTATTGCAGATTATTGCCCGGCCAGTCGGTATTCATAAAATAGATTTGAGCCACTTGATGATCAATAAAGCTCTCAACATCCATGCGTGTTTGCAGGGCAGTGTAATGGGCCAGGGTAGCCATATTGTAATTGTGCAGAAACAAAAGCAATTCCTGGAAGTGGGCAACTCCATCGGGATTGCCATTGTCGAGCACATTGTTGTTTTCGAGCATAACATACTCCAATTCGCCAAGCCCGTAATGTGTTTCCATATACCGGCTGTCGTAGCGGTCGCGCAGGTTGTGTACTCCCCAATATTCGCCATTAAGAAAAGCAACAACAGGTTGCGAATATTGCAAATCGACCTTGGCCATATCCTTTATGAGCGATTGCATAAAAGCATCCCTGAAAATGGCCTGATCCCAGTCATTGCCACTGTTGCGCATCAGGAAGCGCTTAAATTTAAAAATGGGCTTGTCAGGAAAAAGGCGGTAGTTTACCCACGACTCGCCATACTCATCGCGTGCATAAAACCTCAGCGATTTTCGGGGCCGGTTCCGGGTGCTGCCACCGTGGGTACGCACTCCAAGATTTTGCGATATGGCCAGATTGCCGTCAATTTCAAAATATTCAAAATGGGTTAGCCGCTCCCATTCATCGGCATTCTGAAAGTAGTTGTTGTATTTTCCGAAAACATATATGCCCGTATCGGCATTGAAAAAGGCGCCTTGGTGAGCCATTATTGAAACCACTGGCAACGAAAACCTGTTTGCTCCTGCCTGGTCTATTATGTATGATGCCGAAATGGTTTGGCTGGGTTGCATGCCGGGAGCAAATGACCTGGCACGTATGGTGTTGATTTTAAAAACCTCGCCAGCCGGTGGGCGCCACATCTCTGAGCCAGATGTAACATTGTTGGTGGGTATGAGCGAAAAAACGTTTGGCTGGCCAGTGCGGCTGGTAATACTAACCGGTGATGAAAACACCTGGCTGGTTTCGGTAGGCATGCTTCCGTCGGTAGTATATCGTATGGTGGCCGCAGGTTTCAGGCCTCCAAAAACATAGTGGCCAGGCTGAAACACAATTCCATTGAAGGTGATGCTTGCATCGGGTATTGGATTTCCCAGGGCATTCAATATATTAAAAGAAATTTTAAACAACTGGTCGTTGGGCGCTAAGGGGTTAATGTTGGCAAAGGCATCGTTGATGGTGGCGTCGGCAGCCACATTAACCACCCGGTTAGGGTCGCCACCCCACTCGCCTCCGTCCCAACCATCGTTTCTAAAATATTTGTAGTGGTATTGTCCGGCCGCCAGATTGAGCCTGAGCACATAAACTGCCGAGCCTGCCGATTCGGGCTGCATAAGCATGGTGCTGACCGTGCCCGGAGCTGGCCAGTTGGGCGACACTATGTTACCGCTCATGTAAACCTTATCGCCGGCAACCACACTGGTATTGCTGGTGTTTACCCTGAATGTAACTGCAAAAAGGTTTTTTTCAAAATCGTTATTGTCCATACTTTTTCCAGGCAGGCTTTGTGGCAGGCTTACGGTTACAAGCAAATCTTTATCGGTAATTGTGGCCTGCCCCGACACATTCTGGTAGCCTGCAGCGCTTACTGTATAGGTATAAGTGCCGCTTTGGGCCGAACTGATTGCAAGGTCGAAATCGCTGGTGTAGAAGCCTGCAGGGTGCGAAAAGACAGGCTTGTCAGTAGTCAGGTTTTTGGTCTGGTCTGGCAGGGTTTGAGCCTGGCTTAGGGGCAAAAAGGCCAGCAAAAGAAAAATGAAAAAAAACAAGCTGCCAGCAGAAGCAAAGGTAGATTTCATAGTTGGTATTCTTTAAAAAACAAAGAATTAAAGCCATTTTTTGCGCCTGAAAAACCATAGCATGGTAATGGCTGCCAAAAACATTAAAGCCAAAATTGCCGGATAACCCCATTCCCACCTGAGTTCTGGCATATAGTCGAAGTTCATGCCATACACTCCGGCAATGAACGTAAGCGGAATAAAAATGGTTGAAATTATGGTAAGCAATTTCATTACCTTGTTGGTTTTGTTGCTCAGGCTGCTAAGGTGCATATCGAGCAGGCCCGAAACGAGTTCACGAGATACTTCCACGCTGTCAATAATTTGTATGGTATGGTCGTAAACATCGCGCAAAAATATCCTGGTCGAGGCCTCGAGCCAAACCGATTCGCTTTTTTCAAAGTTGTTTACCAGTTCGCGCATGGGCCATGCAGCCCGCCTTACAAGGAGCATGTGCCCCTTCAGTGCATGGATCCGGGGGATTGGCTCAGCGTTTGTTTGCTTCAGAATCAACCTTTCGAGGTCTTCAATCTCTTCACCAACTTTTTCAAGAATAACAAAATAATTATCAACCAAAGCATCGATCAGCGCGTATGCCAGGTAATCCGCCTTTTGTTTTCTGATGCGCCCTTTGCCATGCCTAATCCGGTTTCGCACAGGTTCAAAAACGTCGCCGGGGCTTTCCTGAAAAGTAATAACAAGGTCTTTGCCCAAAAGCATACTTACCTGCTCAACCAAAAGTTCGTTGTTTTTCCCCGAAAGGGAGAGCATTTTCATTGAGAAGAAAAGGAAGTTGTCGTGTTCTTCCATTTTTGGCCGCTGTTCGGTATTCATTATATCTTCCAAAACCAGCGGATGGATGCCAAAAAGTTCGCCAACCTTTTCAGCAAGCGGTATATGGTGCACCCCATCAATGTTTATCCAGGTTATTCCCTCAAAGCGCTTGGCTGCTTCTGCGCAGTACTCTATTGAGTCGGTATATTCTTCAAGCAATTCGTATTCGCTGAACCGGATCAGATAAATTTTGGGCATATCAAGTTTCTGATTGCCAATATGAACCAGGGCGCCGGGCGGCAACCCTGATTTTCGCGATCGTTTTTTCGGGTTATTTGCCATTTGCAAAACAATTGGGCAAATATCGGAAAATTTAAGGCATAAATTTTTAATTGCCCGAAAAACGATATTTTACAGAAATACCTCCCATACCCAGGTTCAGGTTGCGGCTTGTTATGGTTCCGATGGGAAGTTTTACAAAAGGCTCAATGACCATAGCACCTTTTTCGCGGCGAATAACATAGCCCAACGAAAGGTTGAGCAGGCGCCCAAAGTCGAACCGGCTTAGGGCCGGATATTCTTCGTTCACTTCGAAAGTTGTTGCGTTGTATTGCAAATCGTAGCGGCCGGTGGTTTGGTTAAAAACTTTGCTTTCGAAAAATGCCGTATTTATGCCCGTAAAGCGCTGCTGCAAATACAGCAGCGACGAAAAGCCTGTGCTTAAATAGAGCCGCCTGCCGCGGGTTTCCATTAGGTTAAACTGGGCATTGAGCGGAATTTCGAGGGCAAGCATTTCGTATTGATTGTTGCCCGTAAGCTTAACCTGAGCCAGGTTGGTGTTGTCGGGCAGGTAATCATTGGCAAATTCGGCATTCGAAAAATTGACCAGCTCAAACTGGTGGTAAGTCAGCAAGCCTCCTGCCGAGAGCCTTATTTGGTCGGTAAGAGCAAATTCAGCGGTAATGCCTGCATTATAGCCTGGGGCATCCGAAACGCTGTTTTCGGCAAATGCAAGCATTGAGCCTGCAGCAATGCCCCATGTAAGCCTTCCGGGCCGGGTGGCAATGGCCGCCGGAAGCGGTTCAGCTATATGGTTGATTGCAAGCCTGGGAGATTCGGGCGCTTTTTGCTGCTCTTGCACCGGCGTTTCTTTTTGTACGCCTGGTTCCGGTGCAAGGGGCTTTTCTTCAACGACTGCAGCTTGGGCAGCGGGCACTGCTAAAGCAACAATCATAGGTTCTTCTGCAACAGCACTTTTGGCAGCTGGGGGAGAAACAACCCTAAGGGTTGTATGCAAAGGAGCTTTTAATGTAGTGGTTATTTGCGTGGCCGTGGTGTGTGGCGTGTAAGCCGGGTCTTTAGGGGCCAATAGGGTCACTGAGGCAGGCGCGTCGTTTGCTGGCTCAACCGCTTGGGTGCTCTTTTGGCTGGCAGCAAATTTTTCATTCCCTTTCGGGGAAAAACCCACATACCAGTAAACCGACATGCCTGCCAATAAGGCTACTCCGGCCGCTTTTGCCAGAAATGGCCAGAATGCAACCACCTTGCCCTTGCCCTTGCCCTGAAGTCGGGCACTCATGGCATTCCAGGCATCCGGAGGCATTTCTTCTTGCCATTGGTCGAAAGCCTCGCGTACATTGTCAGCAAACTTTTCGTCAAACGGCTTCATGGCGTTGTTTGGTTTTCATTCGGGCATATAAAGCCCTGAGCATTTTTTTTGCACGGCTCAGGTTCGAGCGCGAGGTACCGGGCGAAACATCCAACATTCCGGCAATTTCCTCATGGTTATACCCTTCTACCTCATACAGGTTAAATGTAATTCTGAACAATTCGGGCAGGCCTTCAAAAAGCCTGAGTATTTCACCGGCATCCAATATGTCGGTAGGTTCAGGTTCAACTACAGCTTCCATTTCGTCTGGTCCAACATCTTTGAAAATCTGCAGCCGCTTTCGGCTGCGCCAGTGGTCGAGTGCCGTGTTGACAAGGATGCGCCTGAACCAGCTTTTGAACGGCCTTGAAGTATCGAACGTGTTCAGGTTTTCGAAAACCTTCATAAAACTGTCGTTTAGAATTTCCAGCGCGTCGGCGCGCGAGGCCGAATACCGCACACAAACCGACATGCCAAAGGCATAGTATTGCCTGTAAAGCAACTCCTGATATATTGGCCTGCCTTTAATGCAGCCGGAAATAATCTCCTGGTCGGTATATTTGGTTTTGGACAAAAGTGCAGTTTTCTGATCGAAAAATGTTTTGAAATAAACTTACGGATTGGTGCATGAACCATATTCCATGCCAAATTTACTTCCAAAATTCAAATCTTCACCAAGTCATATACTGCCTTTTTTAATGAATTAACTTACTTGCCGCAACCTTTTTGCAGCCAAGTTTCAAAGAACGATATCCGCAGCATTTGCCCCATGCGGCCGGCCCACATTGTGTGGCCGGCAGGGTTGGGGCAGGAGAAACCAAAAAACTGAAACGGGAACAAAGCATATTTTGATGGTAAGTCAAAGCGGTATCGGGGTTTTCATCTGCCGGGGAATGTTTTTTTAATCTGTATATGGCTTAGCAGCACAATGTTTCTCGGATCGGAATAGTCGTACTGAAACAACCCGTCGTGCCCGATCATTAGCAATATTCCATCAAGGGGTATTACGTCGAAAGTGTCAATATTGGGGAAGTGGGCAATCATGTTTGAAGTAATGGCCAGCGGGTTGGAGACATTATAAATTTTGAGGCCGGCCGCACCATCGCAAATAAATAGAAGGGGGTGGTCAATTCCAAGCCCGTGGGGGTTAAACATTGGAAACGACTTGAGTAGTTTAGGATTCTGAATATCCGCAATATCGACCACATCAAGCTGGTTGGTAAAGTTGTTGCACATATTGCCCGAACGCAATGTAACATAAGCAATATTGTTTGCAACCACCACCGGGTCGCAGGCATTAATGTGGTTTATTTCGCTCACAAAGCGTGGCTTGGCAGGGTTTTCTAAGTCATAAATAACCATTCCGGAGGTTGTACCCACAAACAGGTTGTTGTTGAGCCTGAAAAGAGTTTCCATTTCGCGCCAGGAATAAATGCTGTCAACCGGGGTCATTTTTGCTGCATCCGATATGTCGAGGGTTCTGAGCATCCAAGGGGTGGTAACGCTGTACAGGTAATGGCTGTGCAGCATAAACCTGGCCATACTTCCGGCCACTCCAGCACTGACTTCTTTACGGCCCGAAGCAGCATCAAACATTACTCCGCCCCTCCATGGCCACAATCCACCCCACCAGGTTCCCCAGCCGCCATGCTCCTCTGTTACGGTTTCTACCCTCCACCCCACCACAACACCTTTGCTCTGATCAATCCCGTAAATGGGTTTGGTGCGATCGAACGGGGGCAAAACCTCCGGAAAAGCATTCTTAAGGCGGCTGACCAAAACCGGGCTAAGAATATTGCTAATGTCTATGGCAACCAAATCGATATAACTGTCAGCAAAAAGAATATTACCCCTTATGGCTATGTCAACATTGCCTTCTATTTCGTAAAAGGTAACCTTAACGGGGTTTTTGGGATTTTGGTTGTTTATAACATGAATGCCCTTGTTAACCTCATTTACAAAAATGTAGTCGTCCTTAAAGTAAATCTTTCCGGGTTGTTCAATGTCTTTGGCAGGCGAAGTTTTGAAAGAGCTTCGAAACTCTTCAAAGCTTTTATAAACCGGTTTATAAACCTCAAAAGTGTATTCCTGGGGTTGGGTGCAACCCCAAATGGCAAAAATGGCTAAAGCGCAAACCACCAATCTATTGGCAACTGATTTTTTCATGGGGAGCTGTTTGGGTTGGGTTAAGGTAAAAGCCAAAGCTTATACCTCTTATACGAAAAAATGAATGAAATTGCTGCAACAGGTAAAAAAAAAGTGGCCGCAGCCACCAATAACATTTGAGCCAGGCCAGATGCTACCACTGGCCAAAAGGTTTTTTGGACAGCATCGAGTTGTAGTATTTTTCAACACCGCTAACCTCAACACCAATCCAGGCGGGCTTTTCAAAATCCTCATCTTCCGAGACCAGCTCAATTTCGGCAATAATGAGGCCCTGGTTGCTCCCCAAAAATTCGTCCACTTCAAAAACATGATTTCCTACTTTTACTTCATGTCTTATTTTTTCAATCAGTTCAGGTTCGCATATACTGAGCAATTCGCGGGCTTCAGCAGCCCCTATTTCCTTTTCCCACTCAAACCTGCTCAAACCAGCGCTGTTGCTTTGTCCCTTAATGGTCAGAAAGCCCTTATTGCCAGCCAAACGAACCCTTACAATGCGCTGGGGTATCGACGAAAGAAACCCCTGCACAATATAAGTTTGCTTCGAAGAATAAGGCCTGAAATCGCCTTTGACCAAAAATTTGCGTTCAATTTCCTTTGCCATGAAACGGTAATAAAGGTTTTAAAAAATCTCAAACAAATAATGAAAGCAAACAGCAATGTGGTGCCCTCGATCTGCATTTGCAGCAGAGCATTATAGGAGCAGCCGCAAAAGCACCACGACCAGGCTGGAAAAGCAAAAATAAACAATTAACCTAAATTAAATACCCTCAATCTCGATGCCGGATGGCTCTTTTGGCAAAAAAATCTTTAGCTTCGTTTAAAAAAAGACATGGGCAATTTCAGGGTTTACAAATCGTCGGCCGGTAGCGGCAAAACATACACTCTGGTAAAGGAATACCTGAAAATAGTGTTGCCCCAGCCCGAAAAAATGCGGCAAATACTGGCCATTACCTTTACCAATGCAGCTGCTGCCGAAATGAAAACCCGCATTGTTGAAGAATTGGCAGGAATTGCCTCACTTGCCCAAAACACTAACAACAAAAAGGCCCGTCAACTTCTATCAGAGATAATGGCTGATTTGCCGGGTGGCGAAAATCAACAACTTACCGAAGAACACCTTATTGCCAATGCCCAACAAGTAATTGTCAAAATATTGCACAATTATTCAGATTTTTCGGTAAGCACCATCGACAGCTTTACGCACCGTATTGTACGCAGCTTTGCCTTCGACCTTCACATACCGGTAAACTTCGAAATAGAGCTCAATGCCACCACCCTGCTTAAACAGGCGGTTGATATGCTCATAAGCAGAGCCGGATCAGACCCACAGCTCACCGGATTTCTTATCAAGTATATAAACACCCAGGCCGACAACGACCAGGGCCTTCGCATTGAGGAAGCCATTGGCAAGGTGGCACAAAACCTGATGAGCGAAGAGAGCGCTCCTTTTATTGAAAAACTCCAAAAACTGAGCCTGGACAAATTTCTTGAAATTCAGAAAAACATCTCGGCAGAGATAAAATTTCTTGAAAGCGGGTTTAAAAGCCAGTCGCAACAAGCCTTACAGATTATTTCGAACGCAGGGCTTACGGCCGATGCATTTTTTCAGGGAAAAAATGGCATAATAGGTTACTTTAAAAAGCTTAGCGAAGGTAATTTGGCCAATGCGCTTGTGCCCGGCAGCAATGCCCAAAAAACACTTGACGATGATTTATGGTATGGCAGCAAAGCCACTACCACCGACAAAGCTGCTATTGACACCATAAAAGAACAGCTTCGGCAGGCTGCAGCCAATATTCTTGGCCAATCAAACCTGCATCTTCAAAACTATATGCTCTTAAAGGCCGTAAGCCACAACCTTTTCCCGCTGGGTGTGCTAAACGAAGTGCAGCGTATGCTCCAGGAGATCAAAAACGAAAATGTATTGTTGCTACTTTCAGATTTCGACCGGAAGATTGCGGCCATTGTGGCCGAGCAGCCCGTACCTTTCATTTACGAGCGCATTGGCGAGCGGTACCAGCACTATATGATCGATGAGTTTCAGGACACCTCAACCCTGCAATGGCAAAACCTGTTGCCATTAATCGAAAACGGGCTGGCCACGGGCAACCTGAGCCTGGTGGTGGGCGATGGCAAGCAGGCCATTTACCGCTGGCGCAATGGCGATGTAGAGCAGTTTGTCAGACTCCCCGAACTACACCAGACCATTGGCGGGGTTTCGAAAGACCAGTGGCAGGATACCCTAAAAAGAAATTACAGAGAAAACAGTCTCGCAACAAACTGGCGCTCGCGCAAAACCATTGTTGAATTCAATAACGCATTTTTCGAAATGGCTAAATACTCCCTTTCGGAAGAATTGAAGCCGGTTTTCCAGGGGCAACGACAGCAATGGAAAGAGGATGCCGATGGCGGGTATGTGGAAATATCGTTCATTGAAAAAACCCACGATCGCACCTACCAGGATATAACCCACGAAAAGGTAAAGCTAACCATTGAGCGGCTGCTTAATGCCGGGCACCCTTACAGCGATATTACCATTTTGTGCCGCAACAAAAACAAAGGCAGCCTGCTGGCAGGTTACCTGCTGGCACACCAAATTCCCGTTATCTCTTCTGACTCGCTGCTGCTCAACCAGTCGGAAGAAGTAATGTTCTTTATTGCCATACTTAATTTACTGGCAAACCCCCACGATGATATTGCAGCAGCCGTTATGATCAACTACCTTATTGCGACCGGCTATTTTTCTGAAAGCGCCAACCTGCACGGACTGCTCCACAGCCTGAACCAGTTTCCGAAACCCGCGGCACCCAACACCCACAACTGGCAACACACCATCGACAGCTTGCTCCAAACCAAAGGTATTGAATTTAAATTTGCCAATCTCACCTTTCTGAATTTGTATGATGTGTGCGAATCAATTACAAGACATTTCTTTTCCCGTGGCAAGCCAAATCCCTTTGTGGCGTTTTTTATGGATGCGGTATTTGAGTACTCCGAAAAAAACCGCCTGTCTATTTCCGACTTTCTTCAATGGTGGAACGAGTCGGGCAAAGAATTCTCGCTGGTGGTTCCCAAGGGCCTTGATGCAGTGCAAATCATGACCATTCATAAATCAAAGGGACTGCAGTTTCCGGTGGTCATTTTTGCTTTTGCCGACCTGGTGGCCGACGAACCCACAAAAAATGGCACCTGGCAAAATCCTGAACATGAACTAACTAAAGAGCTGGGTGCCATTTGGCTCAATTTGAGTAAAAAAACCCTTGAACATACCACATACCATCAGGTTTACGAAAGAGAAATGGACTGCACTGTCCTCGATATCCTCAATTTGGCTTATGTAGCCATGACCCGCCCACAGGAAAAACTTTTTATACTAAGCAAAAAACCGCCCAAAAGCACCACATCGAGGCTCCGGCTCGATATTTTGCTCTCCAACCATTTAAAGCAACAAAACACATGGGACGATAATGTTTCAGAATACCAATTCGGGGATTTTGAAAATGCCAAATCAGCAAGTGTTACCAATCAGGCAGGCACACCTGTATTCAGTCGCCTGCTTTCGCGAAGCTGGACCGGCGCACTGCGAATGCGCTCAAACCAACTCGAAAGGGGGCTGGCTTCGGCTACGCATCGCGAACGGGGAAAACTTATGCACAGGGCATTGGAGCAAATCAAAACAACAAACGATATCGACAGCGTGCTGACCCTAATGCATACCGATGGCGAAATTGACCAAAGCACTCAAACAGAATGGAGACAGCGAATTATGAACCTGTTAACCCAGGAATCTTTAAAGGCGTGCTTTGAGCCGGGCGCAAACATAAAAACAGAAGCAGGCCTGTTCGACGAGCTTGGAAACTTCTATAGACCCGACAGGGTGGTTTTGCTAAAGGGAAAAACAGTAGTAATAGATTACAAAACCGGCAAAGAAAACCAAGACCATATCGAGCAAATCAATAAGTATGCAACACTACTCGAAAGCATGGGTTATCCGGCTGTGGAAAAGTGGTTGCTGTATCTCGACCTCGACAACTCAAAAACAGTCTGAATAAAAATAAGGCTTTAAAATACAATTTGGGGTGGATGCCCTTTTGGTTTTCCACAAAATTGATTACTTTTCACATCGAAATTGGGCGCAAGCACTTGCGCACCATGCATTTCTGCCTTTTTTTGAACAAAAACACCGTACGTTATGTCAACCCGTAAAATACTCAGGCAATTTGAACCAAGGCGCGAAAACCTGCTGATGATACTGCACGCCCTGCAAGACAGCTCGCCAAACCATTACCTGAGCGAAGAAGCACTGGCCGAAACTGCCCAATACCTGAAGCTTACCAAAAGTTCGGTGTATGGAGTGGCCACCTACTACACCATGTTCAGCCTGAAGCCACGCGGAAAATACATAATAAGGGTATGCCTTTCAGCGGTTTGCGAACTAATGAAGGGACAGGAAACACTGGAATGCCTCGAAAAAACACTTGGCATAAAGCCTGGCCAAACCACACCCTGCCAAACCTTTACCCTCGAAATTTCGGAATGCTTAGGTCAATGCCACGATGCGCCCTGCATTATGATCAACGAAAAAGTATTTGGAAGGCTCAATGAAGATAAAACCAGGGAAATCGTTACCAAATACCGCAAATGGTAGTTATTACAACCTTATTAGCAAAAGTATTTTACAAAAAAAGCGCCCCATGATAAAAGAAAACCGGATTTTACTTAAAAATGCGGGAAAAATAAACCCCGAAAGCATTGACGAATATGTTGCAGCCGAAGGTTACCAGGGTTTGAAAAAGGCCCTGACCATGGACCCTTTCGCGGTAATTGACCTGGTGCTTGAGGCAGGCCTTAGAGGCCGGGGCGGGGCAGGCTTTTCAACCGGCACCAAGCAAAAGTTTACCGGAAAAAGCTGCCAGGATTGCCCACAGCGTTATTTAGTGGTAAATGCCGACGAAGGAGAACCAGGCACTTTCAAGGACAGAATCATTATGGAAAACGACCCCCACCTCTATATTGAGGGGGCCACCATTGCTGCATACAGCATAAATGCCACCAAGGGTTTTATTTACCTGCGGGGCGAATACACCGATGCTATTGACAAAACCCTTAAAGCAATAACGGCAGCCGGTCAAAAAGGTTTCCTTGGAAAAAACATACTTGGATCGGGTTTCAATTTCGACATTGAAGTAAAACTGGGTGCTGGCTCATACCTTTGCGGTGAGGAGCTTACCATGCTCGAATCGCTCGAGGGCAAGCGGGGCAACCCTCGCATAAAGCCGCCTTTCCCAGCCGAAAAAGGCCTGTTTGGCGCCCCTACCCTGGTAAACAATGTGGAAACCCTTGCCAATGTGCCGCTAATACTCCGCCACGGCAAGGAATGGTACCGAAAGCTGGGCACTGAGCGCTCGCCAGGAACCAAACTTTTTACCGTTAGCGGAAAAGTGAAAAGACCCGGGTGCTACGAAGTAGAAATGGGCGCCACCTTGCGCCAACTTATTTACGGCCTGGCCGGTGGAATGAGTGGCCAAAAGCCCTTTAAGGCAGCACTGCTGGGCGGGGCTGCTGGCACTTTTGTTGATCAAACCATGCTCGATGAGCGAATGACCTACGACAACCTGCGCGAAAAAGGTGCAACCCTGGGATCAGGAGCCATAATGGTACTCGAAGAGGGCGACCAGGTTTACAACACACTGCACAACTGCCTGCGATTCTTTAAACACGAATCATGCGGAAAGTGCGTTCCCTGCCGCGTGGGCACAACCATGCTGGTGAAGCAAGCCAACGAACTACACAACGGAGCGGCAGACAAAAAAACCCTGCTCGCGCAAATGGTGCACCAATCAGAAATAATGGCCGCTACCTCCCTGTGCCCTCTTGGCCAGTCGCCTATACTACCTCTCAAATCGGCCGCGCGCTATTTTGAAGAAGAACTCACAAGGTAAACCTCAAAAATCAACTGCTTTTTTTAACCAAAAATCGTAAATCTATCATCGTAAATCGTTCATCACCCCCCCCATTCAATAGGGGGAGTTGCCCCGCAAACCTTGAACCTGAACCGAGCCAAAGACGAGCTCTTGAGCCAAGCGAAAAACCGTTGAACCTTAAACCCAAAACCCACATAAAATGCCCAATCTGGTAACAATAACTATCGACAACCAAAAGATACAAGCCCCAGAGGGCGCCAACCTGTTGCAGGTTGCAAAAGAAAATGGCATTGACATACCTCATTTGTGTTACCATAAAAAGCTCACCCCAACCGGCGCGTGCCGCCTTTGCGTGGTGAAGATAAAGGAAATGCGGGGACTTATTGCCTCGTGCACGGTAAAGGTAGAAGAAGGTATGCAGGTAACCGCCTTTGATGACGAGCTGGAGGAGGCCCGCCATTATCTGCTCGACTACCTGCTGGCCGAGCACGACGAGAGCTACGATGGCAGCTACCACGACGAGTTTGCCGAATTGGTTGCCAAATACGGCCTTGACAGAAAAGAGAACCGACGTTTCCCAAGCATTTGGATGGAAATGGGCTATAAAAAGGACGAAACCTCACCTGTACTTACCTACGAAGCAGCAAAGTGCATTAGGTGCTTCCGCTGCATAAAAGCCTGCGACGAGGTGCAGGGCAAAAACGTGCTGTCGTTCACCAACAGGGGCATGGTTTCGTATATTATTGGCGGTTTCGAAAAATGGGGCGATAGCGAGTGCGATGGCTGCGGAGAATGCATACAACTTTGCCCCACCGGTGCCATTGTTGAGAAACCTTACCGTAACCTGATAAACCTTGAAAATGGCATAAAAAAAATTCAGACCACCTGCCCATATTGCGGGGTAGGGTGCCAGCTCGAGCTGTGGATTAAGGATGGCAAACTTGTGCGAAGCAATGGCGTTGATGACGTAAGCCCTAACAACGGCCGCCTTTGCGTAAAGGGGCGCTTCGGATACGATTTTATAAACCACCCAGACCGCCTGACTACCCCGCTAATTAAAAAGGATGGCAAATTTGTGGAAGCCACCTGGGATGAAACCCTCGACCTTGTAGCTCAGAAATTTAACGAGATAAAGGAAAAGTACGGCCGCAAGGCCCTGGCCGGATACGCCTCGGCAAAAACCACCAACGAGGACAACTACCTGTTTATGAAGCTGGTGCGTATTGTATTTGGCAACAATAACGTGGATTATTGCACCCGCCTTTGTCATGCCTCAACCGTTACGGCCATGCTTCGTTCGGTGGGCGACGGGGCCGGCAGCAACTCAATAGAAGATTACCAAAACAGCGACTGCATTTTGGTTACAGGCAACAACATAATAGAAACCCACCCTGTAACGGCCACCTTCGTAAAGCACGCCGTACAGCGCAATGGAGCCAGGGTAATCATTATCGACCCCAAATGGACACCCCTGGTAAAGGATGCATACATTTGGCTGCAGCCACGCCTGGGTACTGATGTAGCCCTGCTCAACGGCATGATGCGAGTAATAATAAACGAGGGACTGATAAACCGCGCCTTTATAGAAAAGCGCGTGGATGGAGGCATGAAAGCTTTTGAAGAACTCAGAGCGCTTACCGAAAAATATACCCCCGAATGGGTTGAAGAGGTAACGGGTGTGCCGGCTAAACTAATGATTGATGCCGCGCGCACCTACGCCCATGCCCAACGCCCCCTTATTGCCACCGGCATGGGATACAGCCAGCAGGTTACAGGCACACACAACGTGTTTTGCCTGCTCAACATGATGCTCATTACCGGGCAGGTAGGCCGCGTGGGTGCCGGCCTCAACCCGCCCCGCGGGCAAAACAATGTGCAGGGAGTTTCCGACGTGGGCACCTCGCCATTTACATACCCCGGATATATCCCGGTCGAAAACCACGAAAACCGAAAAAGAGTGGCCGCAATCTGGGGAGTGCCCTTCGAAGAACTCGACCCTGAAAGAGGCCTGTCAACAGTAGAAATAATGCAGGAAGCATACCTGGGCAGGGTAAAAGCAATGTACATTATGGGCGAAAACCCAATGATTACCGACCCCAACCTAAACCACACCGAAGAGGCCATAAAAAAACTCGAATTCCTTGTGGTACAGGACATCTTCCATACCGAAACCACCCAATATGCCGATGTGGTATTGCCCGCAGCGGCTTTCGCGGAAAAAGAAGGAACCTTTGTTAACAGCGACCGCCGTGTGCTGCGCGTGCGCAAGGCCATAGACCCGCCAGGGCAGGCAAGGCAGGATTGGCAAATTGTGGCAGAAATTGCCCGCCGAATGGGGAAACCAATTGGCAGTTATAATACCGAAAGCGACATTTGGAATGAGATTGCACTTACTGCGCCAATCTTTGGCGGTATTACCTATGATCGACTCGAAAAGAATGGGATACAATGGCCATGCCCACACAAAGACCACCCCGGCACACATACCCTTTTTACTGACAAGTTCAACACCCCCACCGGTCTGGCCAAACTTCACCCTGTCGATTATGCCGTGCAATCCGAGCGCGCCTCAGCAAAATACCCTTTTTTACTCAATACCGGCCGTATTCTGTACCAGTACCACAGCTCAACCATGTCGCGCCGAAACAAAGCCCTCAACGATTTTGCCAACCAGGCATACGTGCTAATGCACCCCACCGATGCCCAAAAATGCGGGTTCAACAACGAAGATATGGTTAAAATTACTTCGCCCCGGGGTCAAATCGAAACAGCAGTGCGCATTAGCAAAGAAGTGCTTCAGGGAGAGCTCTTCATGCCCTTCCACTATAGCGAAGCTCCCGTAAACCGCCTTACCCGCGACGAACTCGACCCATATTCGCGCATTGCACCATTTAAAATTTCGGCTGTCAGAGTCGAAAAACTTTAAAAAATTAACCGAAATTTAATTTGCATTTTTAATCGGTTTTACCTTATTTTACTTCACGATTCAAAAGCAACGGGCTGAGTTATAGCCCTTTTTTGGCAAAAAGACATTTTTCCTCCCAAATACGTCTTTTTTCAGTTTGGCAAATAAAAGCCCCCGCACAACAACTATTACACCCATTTGGTTTGATAATCTGCATTAAGATGAAACGAGCTTGATTCGTAAATCACAAACAAGGATGAACCTATGTTCAGCGAAGCTAAAATTCATCTTGCGAGTTCACTCGTCCCGCCTAAGGCGGGACGAGTGAGGCTATCCAACCTTAATTTTAAAATTATTTACGTATGAATAAATTTACTGCAACTTGCCTTTATGCATTTTTGCTTGCATCCCTTATGGCTTTGCCAGGGGCCGCATGGGGGCAATATGTGGTTAATTTTGAAGGAAGCTCAGAGACAAAAGGAAGTTATGCTTCAGCAACAGTGAATCTAAGCGGACTGAATTGGGATTTGACGGAAGTATTGATTGGAAGTCATGCTAATGATTGGAAAAACGGTGAAAAAAGTGCAAGGCTAAGGGGGCATGGCAGTTCTTCCATGACAATGACTCAGGATAAACCAAATGGCCTGGGAACCATTTCTTTTCAATACAGGCGCTATGGAACTGACGCACAGGTAAATTGGCGAGTCGAATTTTCAATAAATAATGGCGTTTCATGGACACAAATTGGCAGTAATTTTACTGCTCCTGAAACAGATGTCGTACAAACATTCTCTGAAACTATTAATATTCCAGGCCCAGGTCGAATAAGGATTATAAGGGCAACTGAAACCGGAACGGATGACCGAAGGCTTAACATAGATGACATTACCATTACCGATTTCCACACCATAAATTTTGATATTGCCGCAAACTGGACAGCTGGTTCAGGGCTGTTGAACTCATACCAGACCAACCACACTTATACTGCCGACAACTGGGTTTTTACAGGCGGGCCGGCCTTAAGACAGGGAATTGGGGAGCAAGATGGATTTCCTGGGGCCCTTGGAATTTACTCATGGCGGATAGAAAACTTCGCATCTGCTGATTGGAGAGCCACCTTTACCTCAAGAGGCCACATCAGGGCTTTCGGATTTAAAGTAAGGCGCTGGGATAATGATCCTAACCCGAATTACAGCATACAATATAGCACCAACGGGGGCTCAAATTTCACTACGGTTGGCACCATTAACAATGCTTTCTTAAACGAGAGCAGCAACTGGAGGGTGTTTTCACACACTTTTGCAACCCCATTGGTTGTAGGTTGCCAACAGATGGTAGTAAGGGTTTTGAGGACAAGCGGAGAAAGAATTATGATTGATGACTTTGGTTACCTCTTTGAAGAAATACCTGCCGGAAACCCCCATTACCGAACCATCTCCACAGGTAGTTGGCATGATGCCTGTATTTGGGAAGTTTCGCCCAATGGCTCTGACCCGTGGGCAGGCTCTTTCTACCTTCCGCAACAAACAGCCACTTCCATTTTTGTTAGAACCGGACACACAATTACTATCGATAAAACCATTCGGGTAAGGAATGCCACCATACAGGCCAATGCCGAACTTGTACTGGCCCCTGGCGCACTTTTGACCCTTGTTAACGATGGCAGTATAGTTATTGAAAATGGCGGGAGATTGCATTTTAATGGAGGCGTTATACCTGTTTTTGGAACTAATTCAAGCATTCGGGTTAACACCGGAGCAACCCTAAGAGTGTCAAATCCCGTATCAGACATATCAGGAGCCCTTGCAGGTACCGACAGCCAAAACAAGGTAATCTACCAAAACGGGGCTGCTTTTGAATGGAATTCTAATGTTCTTTTTCAAACTGAAAATCAAACCTATTTTCCTAACGTCGCTTTAGACGTAATCCCGGTTTTCAGAATCACGCAAAATATTTCAAACCCGGCCGGCTCTTCGGCTGCTACAACCATCAATGGCTTATTCGAAGCCAACGGCAACATTACCTGGCAAAATGCAGGTCTCAAAACATTTCGCAATGGTATCAGCGGGTCTGGCACGGTAACACAGGCCGAAAGTTCGGGCCAGTTTATCATTGACGGGCAGCAGGCAATGCTTACCGTTTCAAACCTTGATTTGAAAAGAGACCTTTTGGTAACAAGCACCAACCTTGCTTCGGGTTCCACAAACCTATGGCTTACCGGCATCCAGCAGCAAATCATATCCATTCCCCCGCCCAACCCTCACCCTATAAGGGTTGCAAGTCTTAGGGTAAATAATCCGGCAGGGGTTGCTATAAATAATGACATACAGGTAAACGGTGCCCTGACCATGCAGGCAGGCAATATACTCAACCAGGGCCGAACAATTAGTGTTGGCGAGTCGGTAACAAACCACGGCAGCGTGAATCATACTGCCGGCACCATTTTTGGCCGGTTAAGGCGCTGGATTAGAAGCACCGACAGCCAGGTTTATTCTTTTCCTGTAGGCAAGCCCAATCTTAACACCCATGCCTCGGTACAGTTTACCTCCGGCCCCAATAGTGGTGGCAGCCTTACTGCCGAGTTTATAAACCCAATGCCCGACAATTATTATTTGGAAACCCCAATTACGGTTAGTGGCACCCCCAGCCTGATAATTGACGAAGTGCCCAATGAAGGCTTCTGGCGTATCGATGCCGGCAACGGGCTCCGGAACTTTACATATACACTCACACTCAATGCCGACAATATCAGCCAGATAAATTTTCCGGAAGGCATACGGGTTTTGAAACGCAACTTTGGCGACAATGCCTCAAACTACCAGGCCTCCGAAGCGTGGAGCAATGGATCCAATCAGGGCAGCGGGTTTGGTAACTGGGATTTATACACAAACGGAGGCTCGGGTAGCGCAGGACACATTGTATGGACAAGCACCGAATTTGGTCATGGCAACATTAATAATGATCTTTCGGCCTTCGGAATGTTTGGACATACCGACAGGTGGGCACACGCCAGAAGAACCATTACCACATGGGGCAATGGATTTGAATTACATGCTGATATGGCCGTGCAGTGGAGAACTGGCTCAAGGGGCATTTCTTTATACAATTCAAGCGGTGAAATATGGAACTTCAATATTACCGATTCGGGTTACGGAACAACAGGCTGGCCTTACCATTCAGACATGACAATTTCGCTTGGTGCTGTTCAAAACGGACCCAATATTGATATTACCATGACTGGCCGAAGCGCCTCAGGAAATTTCACCAGCAGTACATTTACCCATACAATAAATAATCAAACCCTGCATAGGTTCAGGTTTTATACAGGAACCACACAAAACACCGGAACCATTGACAACAACAAGTTCAACCTTTACTTTAACAACCTAAGAATCATAAGCCCCTGGGCTGTTGAAGGCACAACAGTACCTTTATTGACCCCTCTCAGGTTTTCGGTTTCGGGCCTGACCAACTTTTCTGATTTTACGCTGGGGGGGGCTCACCTGGTAAACCCCCTGCCCATTGAGTTGCTTAGTTTTGCAGCAACCTATCAAAATGGCACGGTGCAGCTTCGCTGGTCCACCGGTAGCGAAATCAACAACAATTATTTTACCATTGAGCGCAGCCGCGATGCCGTAAATGCTGAGATAATAGGTTTTGTTAATGGTGCCGGCAATTCGTTGCGCACCTTGCATTACCGGTTTATCGACCATAAGCCGCTTGGGGGTATTTCGTACTACCGGCTGAAGCAAACCGACTTCGATGGCAGCTTCGAATACAGCAACTGGGTGGCTGTGCATGCTCCGGGCGAGGACGATAGCCTTCAAGTGCAGGCCATAAGCCAACCACATGGCCTGGTGCTTCGCATTTTTACGCCCTCAGAGCGGCCAGTGCAAATACAACTGTCAGATATTTTCGGAAGGATTATTCACAGCGAACGACTAAACCCAGGCAGCCCAGGGCAAGTTGAAACCTTTATCCCCATTTCGCAATCCGCGAGGAGCGTGTTGTTATACCGAATAACCGATGGGTTGGATGTTGTTACGGGAAAGGTGATACGGTAGAAACTAAGATCGGAAATCGATATTCGTAGATTACTGCCAGCCCACCACAAAGTTGGCGGAGGTCCGGCCGCCCAGCGTTCACATGTCGGCAATGCTGGTCTGCTGCCGCTTCAGGTTAAACTCCCTAAGTCCGCCCTAGGCAAAGACAAGGGGCTCCATACCCAATTGCAAGGCAAAAAGCATGATTTTCAATTGTTTGGCTATAGCCTCAAAAATTTACTGCCGGGTAGGCCCATAAACGGCCCGGTAGCGTGCGCGTGCTTCCACATCAGGGCGAAGCCAGGGCATAGTGTGGTACTTGTTATTGATAAACAATTCGGTTTGGTTGAGGTAATAGCGGCTGGCAGGGATACCCGATGTGCCGGTAGGTATTATCACAAAGTTTTCGCTCCAGTTTCCCGGCTGTAAAATATGGCGTTGGGAGGCTCCGTGCAATACTTTGAAGGGGTCGCGAAAGCTGTATGAGAACGGCGAAACCGTATGGTAGCTACCCCCGCGTGCAAAGGGGCCACGGTTCAGTTTAAATATCCGGTCCAGAATTTTTACTGAACCCATTGGGTGCGCAATGGTGAGCTGGTGTAAATCGCCCCACTGCCATTCGGCCGGATTATTGCCCAGGTTTTGTTTCAACCATTCAACACTTTCGCCAAAACTCAGAATAACGAGTTCCTCGAAGTCTTCTGTCCAGGTGGTGTTCACGTTGTCAATCCAGCCCGATTGCCTGTGATTCCAAACGTGGTCGAATATTTGGGTTACCAGGGCCTTATCGCCAATAAATTCGGTATAAAGCTCCTCGCCCATCTCGTCGAGCAACAGGTTTTTCACGAAAGTGAGGTAAAATTTCTCAAAAATGGCAGCGGCTCCGCTTTCGGGGGTAAGCACCATGTCCCAGCTCCTGAGCAACTCATTGGCTTTTTGCTGTGTTGAGTCGAGCTTGGGTTCAATGCTTAACAAAAAGCGCAGTTCGGGAAGATAGCGCTCGGCCAGCTTCGATTTGAAATCGGCCAGCATATTTTTGAAGTCGTTGGCATCGAGTTTTTCTCTTTCGTTAAGCATTTCGCGTATGCGGTCAATTCGAAAAGGCATTGCAAACTGATAACCAATGTGGTGCTGGTATTCAAGCCCAACGGTTCGGTTATTGGCCGACGATAAATGCCCCTCAGGAGGGTTGAAGCTGAATGGTACTTCCTCAAAAGGCACCATACCAATCCAGTCGTACTGGTCGGTGTGCCCGGGATAAATAAACAGGCCGTTGCCATCGTTTCGGATGGGAATTCCGACGGCAGTTTGCAGTCCAATATTACCCTGAACATCGGCATAGATAATGTTTTGGCTTACCGAGGTCATGGTGCGAAGTGCATCGCGAAAGTCGTTCCAGTTTCGGGCGCGGTTGAGCAGGTATATTGAGCGCAACTCATTGCTTGGCAAATTGCCCGACCATTTCATGGAAATGGCCTGATCAGTAACCTTTTTAAATTCGGAAATGATAGGCCCGCGGTGCGTAAAGCGAAGCTCGCGCTCAACCGGATCTGCGCCTTTTACATTAATTGTTTCATTTCTTACCTCCAGCTCAAGCCATTGATCGTTAAAGAAGTAACGGTTATTTTCGTCGAGGGTTTCCAGGTAAAAGTCGGCATCGTCAACATATACATTGGTCATGCCCCATGCAATGTACTCGTTGTGACCCGCCACTACAAAGGGCTGGCCTGGAATGGCCACCCCGGCCACGTTCAGTTTTCCGTCAATAACCTGATGAATCTGATACCATATACCAGGCGAACCAAAGCTCAGGTGCATATCGTTGGCCAGCATGGCATGGCCACTCTGGCTTTTTTTGCCTGATACAGCCCAGTTGTTGCTTGCGCTGGAAATTTCAATGCCCATTTCGCGTAGCTTTTGGTTGTGCTCCACCAAGCCAAAGAGCGCTTCAGCAGGTTCTTCGGCCAGCCCGGGGTGCACGTAAGTTGGGTGGAAGTCCATATTGGGAAGTAGCTGGTTGAATTTTTCCGTATCGAGCACCTGGCGCAGTTTATGAAGGGTAACTTCAATTTGCCATGAACCCGATAGGTCCCAGGCCATATAGCCAATAAGGTTTACCGAATGAATAGGTTGCCACGGCTCGGGCTTATACCCCAGCAATGTAAACTCGGGTGGGAGTCTTTTCCGGTTGGTTTCGATATAAAGGTTTACCCCAGCAGCAAATGCGTTGAGTGCTCCCACCACTTCGGGGCTGCTGCTGGTTAGCACAAGTTCCGACTTTTCAGGCATACGCAAGGCCCTAAGAAAGTGGTCGGCCCCAATCATGTCCTCGCCAAAAATTTCGGCCAGCCGCCCCATGGTAACGCGCCGCAGAAAGTCCATTTGCCACAGGCGATCCTGGGCCATTGCATACCCCGTGGCAAAGTATAGGTCGTGCTCGTTGCTGGCATAAATATGTGGTATGGCATGCTCATCGCGAAAAACATTAACCCCTTCGTGAAGCCCTTCGAGGGTGAGCGAAAGATTATAGTCGGGAAGGGCCTTTCTGGAAATGAAGCGCACCACCAGCGTGGCGGCAAAAAGGGCTATGGCCAAAAACAATACAAAACCTATCAGGATTTTTTTCAGCGTCTTCATGGGCACTGGGGTTTAAAATTGAAAAACATTCAGAAATCCATAATTAAAACAAAAGGATTACCGCTGCTGCTTTTCGAGCAAAGATGTAACAAAGCTGCGGGTGTGCATGCTGTATGCCTGAAAACGTTCGGCAATCAGCCCGGTCATTGTTTCAACACTTTCGGGCCCTTTTTCGGCCACCATCAGGTCAATCAGTTGGTTGAGCTCCTGAGAGCCTCCGGCTTCAAATTTAGGGTCTGAAATCAGTTTTCCCGGAAAACTTCTTCGCATGGCTCTGGAGGTTTCTCGTCCTTTTTTATACGAGTCGCGGGCTACCACATTGCGCGGGAAATCGATGCTATAATCAATATTTTCAACTGGGTGTTGCAGTGCCACTATAAAGGGGTGTTGCATGTTTCCTTCTTCGAATGCCCCCCGCAGAACGAGCCACTGAAACTGCTCATAAACGGTGTGGCGGTTCGACACAAGCTGCACGGCATTGTCGCGGCTACGCGGAAATCCGATCATTGCCTTCAGGTTTATCCATATCATGCGCAAGCCGCTTACACCTGGAAGCACCGAGGCATGGTAAGGCATGCTCAGGTCGGCAAGGTAGTGCATTGCCCAGCCCATAAACCGATAGCCCCAGTAGTGGTGTCCAACACTAAATGCATATTCGGCAAGGGTTTGATAAAGGTGTATTCGGTATTCAACAAAAGTTCGTTTAAGGAATGGCGCTGCGGCAAACACGATTTTGGGTTCATGATAAAAGCCCATGTGAAAAGGCGCCTGGGTGCCATACTCCAGGTTTGGGTTGCCAAATGTTTGTTGGCCAAAGCCATAGGTTTTTCCCCACCAGGTGTTGTTGTCTTCGAAAAGGCCCAGGTCGAAGCCATAGTCGGGCTCGTTATTGGCCGAGGCCAGCACCAGTATTGGCGCAATCATTTCTCCTTCGCTGAGTTTAAGGTATGTCGAATGCAGCATCTCGGAAAGCGTTTCGAGGGTAGTGAGTTCGTAGGGACTTATTTCCGGGCGGCCGCCCCCCTCAACTCCCGGAGGCAGGTGGTGGTACAAGGCCATTTTTACGTTGGGATTTATGCGAATGGCAAAGTAAAAACGCTGCAAAATGTCGTCGGCATTGCCTGTGGCAACAAAGGCCAGCTTATCGGGCCGGGGGGCGTATGCCTCGATATTTTGGCGCGCCCAGCCCTCATGGTCGGCAAGCATAGCGGCAATGCCTCCCTCGTGCTCAAGCAAAAAAGTAAGCAGGCTCTTTACCTCCACCGCGGGGGCATTAGCCACAACAGGCATGGTTTTTAGCACAGGATAAGCCATCAGCGGATGCTCTGACCATGCCCCGGCCTGGGGAACGTTTATCAGGAAAGAAAATAACAAAAGCAGGCTCAGGCCACTCAAAAATGATCTTTTCATTTTTTTAGGTTTTTGGTAAATCTGTAATATTGGAATAGGTTCAGGTATTGTTGTTTTGGTGCATGCAATTTAATAAAAATATTTCAATGAACGCATTGCATTGCAATTGGGCGCCAAGTCTTAATCTGACAGGCAGTTTAATTTTGGCATTAATGATAAATAGGGTTAAATTTGTGTTCGGTTGAATTGGTAATAGGGTGACAGCAAAAAAACACACAGAAAATTTGTTACACGGCTCTGCCCTAAAGGTAAACGCGGGTATTGAGCCACCTCCTCAAATAAACGAGGCGGCTGCACAGGCTTTTAAAATGCGCAAGCGCAGGCAGCTAAGCCCCGCAAATTATGTTGAGGGCATTTTGCGTGGCGACAGGGTGTTGCTTAGCAAGGCCATTACATTGATAGAAAGCTCTTTGCAGCGCGACTTTGCTTTGGCGCAGCAGATTATTGAAGGGTGCATTCCTTTTTCGGGAAACTCCCTGCGTATTGGAATTACCGGTGTGCCTGGAGCTGGAAAAAGCACATTTATTGAAGCCTTTGGCACTTTTCTTACAGCAAGGGGGCACAAGGTGGCCGTTCTTGCCGTTGACCCTTCGAGCCAGATATCGAAGGGCAGCATACTTGGCGACAAAACACGTATGGAACAACTCTCGGTTGATGAGAATGCCTTTGTGCGTCCATCGCCTTCGGCTGGTTCGTTGGGCGGGGTGGCCCGCAAAACCCGCGAAATTATAATACTTTGCGAAGCCGCCGGGTTTAATATTGTATTGGTTGAAACCGTAGGCGTGGGGCAATCGGAAACGGCCGTGCATTCTATGGTCGATTTCTTTTTGCTGCTTATGCTGGCCGGGGCAGGCGACGAGCTTCAGGGAATAAAACGCGGAATAATTGAAATGTGCGATGCCATGGTAATAAACAAAGCCGATGGCGACAACCTGATTAAAGCAAAAGCTGCAAGGATACAATACGAAAATGCGCTGCATTTATTTCCGCCTCCTGCAAGCGGCTGGAAACCCAGTGTGGAGCTGTGTTCTTCCATTCTAAAAACCGGCATTGACAAGGTGTGGGAAATGATTTCAGAGCATGACGCCTTGTTGAAAAATAACGGCTTTTTTGAACTAAAACGTAAAAGCCAGCAAAAACATCGCATGTTTGAAACAATTAACCAGGCCCTGGTACAAAACTTTTATCAAAACCCTGCAGTGGTGAACCGGCTTGGCCTGGTCGAAAACAGCCTCCAACAAAACCTTATAAGCTCTTACCAGGCAGCAAACCAATTGTTAAAGGAATATTTCAAACAAATTGGGCAGGAGCCACCAAAACACGAAATTTAAACCCCATGCAAGCTGTGCGGCCAATCATTTGTGCATTGCTTCTGACCATTATGGCCAAGGGAACAATTGCACAGCATTACGTAACGGGCAGAACCATTTCTTTTTCGCAAAACACTATTCCCGAAAGGGAAGAAAAAAACCCAATCAGGTTTGATTATGGCATGAATATGGGCTTTTACCTGGCCCACCCGGGCACGGCAAACTACTACAACGGATCGGGCGAGCACAGCCTCGAAAGGGCAATAATAAGCAATACTTACGCCTACAACCGCATAAGGCAGGACATAGGCTACGATTTTGAAATACATGGCCTCCCCGGCCAAATGAGTTATAAGCCTGCCATGATGCTGGGTTTTTTCGGGGCACTGAACTTTAGCGCCCGTGCAGGCCTAATGGCCGAGTTTAACTATGCCCGCCTCAAGGCAGAAGACCGATTTACCCTCGAAGTTGAAAGGGTGGTTTTTATTGAGGGCGACAATATTGAGCTCTACCCAATATATGGCACCGAAGAGCGGCTCGACCTGCGCTTTAGTTTTCAATACACTTTTATTCCAAAAAACTCATACCTGCATCCGTTTATTGAAACAGGCATTAGCATTACCGACACCAAAGTAAAGGAAAACCGCGTAAGGGTTCGTTCAAATGTTTACTCTATTCAAAATCCCGAAGGACAATTTTTTCTGATAAGGGATTATGGCATTGGGTTTGGCGGGTTTGCCACTGCAGGGCTAAAAATGGATGTGAACGAAAGTTTTGCCCTTTGGCTGGGGTATAACGCCAATTACAGCCGTATTAACCTGGGCGCTAACCAAAGGTTTTTACTCCATCACGCCGTGTTTTTGCGCTTTAGCCTGGCAAACCTTACCGCCCGCAACTAATCAGAATTTCCGTTCGGATCGCGGTACATGGGCGATAGGTTAAACTTTTCGGGATGGCGGGCCACTTTGTCCGAATAAAATTGTTCAATTTTTTTAAGGTCTTCGTCATAATCGCCCGAAGGAAATATGACCGGACCCAGGCCTGCAATTTTTTTGCTGTAGTCTAAAAAGCCAAGTATAATTGGCACCTGGGCCGTTTGGGCAATAAAATAAAAACCTTTTTTCCAGCGCTTGTTAAGCTTGCGGGTGCCTTCAGGGGTTATAAGCAAAATAAACTCACGCGATTTTTCAAACTGCCCGGTTATGGCTTTTACTGTTTTTGGGCTATGGGCGCGATCAACTGGAATGGCACCCAGCCACCTGAGTATTACCCCCTGCGGAAACCAAAACGACTCCTTTTTAATCATGGTTTTTATGCTGATTCTGCGCGACATCAAACCCAGGCGACCAACCAGAAAATCCCAGTTGCTGGTATGTGGCGCCATTATAATTACCGCCTTTTTTATATCGCCCACCTCGTCGACTTCAACTTTCCAGCCAAAAACCCTAAGAATAAAACCTGCAAACCAGCTCATGATACGTAAATATATGTAAAACATTTCACTTTTAAAACAGCCTTGCTTTAGTTGTAACGCGCCAATCTGGGCCTGCCACATGGCTTTTATTTCAAAATTACAACAAAGATTTGACAAATGCCCATTTTGAATAAAGCGCAAATAGTTTCTAAAAATGCACTTCAGGTTGATTGTTTCCCTCATTCTGAAAATAAAAATCCTTATTTTTGCATTTCAACATAAGGCTTTTGCCATGTTCAGCATAAGAACCATTAAGCAGGTTTTCCGCAACATAAAGCGCCGCGACAAATTTCACCGGTAGCATTTCAGGCCTTTCGGCCCATTTCCAGTTTTCGTTTTTCCGGTTTTCATTATTCATTTTTCATTCAACCCGTTATGGTGCTACCATTTGCCGAACCTTACAAAATCAAAGTTGTTGAACCCCTATACAAGAGCATCCGCTCAGAGCGCGAAGCCTGGATTGCCGAGGCCCGCTATAATCTGTTTAACCTTCGCAGCGACCAGGTTTTTATTGACCTTTTGACCGATTCTGGAACGGGTGCAATGAGCCATGTGCAATGGTCGGAAATTATGCTGGGCGACGAGAGCTATGCCGGCTCGCTGTCGTACTATAAATTAAAGGATGCCATACATTTACTGCTTGGGATGCCATACTTTTTGCCCACCCATCAGGGCCGGGCTGCCGAAAATGTGCTCTTTTCGGCCATGGTTAGCCAGGGCGATCTGGTGCCGGGCAACTCGCACTTCGACACTACCAAAGGCCACATTGAGTTTCGCCGCGCACACGCCATCGACTGCACCATTGACGAAGCCGCCGACACCACACTAATTCACCCATTCAAAGGAAACTTAGACACCGCAAAGCTCGAAAAAGTCTTTAAGGAGAATCCCAAAGAAAAAATTCCGCTTTGCCTTATTACCATTACTTGCAACACTTCGGGAGGGCAGCCGGTGAGTATGCACAACATTAGCCAGGTATCGGCCCTGTGCCGCCAATATGGCATACCGTTATTTTTCGATGCCGCGCGCTTTGCCGAAAACGCCTACTTCATAAAAACCAGGGAAAAAGGTTACGAAAACCATTCAATACGCCAAATTGTAAAGGAAATGTTCTCGTATGTTGACGGGGCTACAATGAGCAGCAAAAAAGACGCCATAGTAAACATTGGCGGCTTCATTGCTTGCCGCGACAAGGCGCTTTTCGACAAGGCCACCGTGTTTAACATAATGTTTGAGGGCTACATAACCTATGGTGGTTTGGCTGGCCGCGACCTGGGCGCACTGGCGCAGGGGCTTATGGAAGGCACCGAATTTGACTATCTCCAGGCGCGCGTTGGCCAGGTATCCTATCTGGGAGAAAAGCTTGTCGATTATGGCATCCCTATTCAGCAGCCTACCGGCGGACATGCCGTTTTTGTCGATGCCAATAAGTTTTTGCCTCATATTGCAAAAGAAGAATACCAGGCCCAGACCCTGGCCATTGAGCTGTATCTCGAAGGCGGTGTGCGCGGGGTCGAAATTGGCACACTGCTGGCCGACCGCGACCCCCATACACGCCAAAACCGCTACCCGGCCCTTGAGCTGCTCAGACTGGCAATACCCCGAAGGGCTTATACCAACAACCACATGGATTATGTGGCAGCCTGCCTCTGCAATATATACCAACGCCGCAACAGCATTAAAAAAGGATATCGCATAGTTGCCGAAGCACCCATAATGCGCCACTTTACCGTAGAACTGGAGAAGGCCTGAATCCGGGAAACATTTTAAGGGAGGGGTTGTTGTAATAATTGTTGAATTGTTGCATGGTGTAAACTGCACAGACTTAATGCCGCCATTTCAATAAACTTTCTGCATATTTGGGAAATGATGGCTTTTTGTCGCAACAATAATAAACACATTTGATAAATAAAACCTTGGCACCGAATGACTACTGACCGCAAAACCGGGCGCTACGAGCGCATTTACCAACAATTGCAGGGCCTTTTGGCCAAGCCTGGCAACCCCATTTCGCGTATGGCTACAGTGACCGCCGTGCTTAGCCACAAGATCGATTATTTTTTCTGGACCGGCTTTTACCTGCTCGAACAAGGCGATTTGATCGTTGGCCCATACCAGGGGCCGGTGGCCTGCCAGCTTCTGGCAAAAGACACAGGTGTGTGCTGGGCCTCAATAAACCAGGGAAAGACCATTATTGTGCCAGATGTGCACCGGTTTCCGGAGCATATAGCATGCGACAGCCGTTCAAACAGCGAAATTGTGGTGCCGCTTCGAAATAAAAACGGCCTGTTAATTGGCGTATTGGATGTTGATAGCAAGGACTTCGCTTCGTTTGATGAAACTGACCAGCTTTGGCTCGAAAAAATTGTACGTTTGATCTGACAAACCCTAAAAATAATTTGTGCCTTGGATATACTTATTCTGTTTGTAATTGCACTTGGGCTGGCCATGCACTGCTTTGGACTGGCCATTGCTAACAGTTCCGTTTCCGGAAAAGTTTTACCGGGCATTCCGCTCAAAACAGCCGTAGCCTTTGCCCTAAGCCATTTTATTTTGAGCTTTGCAGGCTACCACCTGGGCAAATGGGCCGCTTTTACCGTTGAGGGCATTGAGGGTTGGGCATCGTTTATTATTTTGTTTATTATTGGCGTAAAAATGATTTTGGAAGCCATTCGCCGCCGGCCAGAAACAAAGGTGTTTGATATAAACAGCGGCCGGGTTATTGTTGCCCTTTCTTTTGCTGCAGCAATGAATGCCCTGCTGGCTGGCCTGGTGCTGGGTATTATGGCCGCCCCGCTACTTATTGCCTTATTGCTGGTGGCCTCCACCGTGTTTTTCTTTACTCTCTTCGGGCTGGCCGCAGGGCAAAATCTAGGCCTTGCTTTTGCCAAAAGGGTGGCCATATTTGGGGGAGCATTTCTTATTGTGGCAGGATTCAGGTTTTTGTTTGAGTTTGTTTTTTAGTCCGGGCGCAACACCTGGACGGAACTCCCGAAAAAATCTTTTAAAATACTTCGGGCGATGACGGATTGTTTGCTCTGGGTTCACTGGCTCGACGTTGAGACCTCGAGGCGAGCTTCATCCGGTGGTTTTGTTTTCCGAAAATAAAAAAGCCGCTTCCAGAAAAAAAGCGGCCGTAGTGGGCGATGACGGATTCGAACCGCCGACCCCCTGCT
>CAYGDW010000011.1:0-61458 GCA_964348755.1 uncultured Bacteroidales bacterium
CGACTGGCTCGTACGCCAATGGCGCAGATTTTTCTGGCCTCAGGCTTGTCAGAATCGAGCCAAACACCCGAAGCGCCCAATAAACGGCCAGACTGAATGCCATATTTTTGAAGGGTTCTGATAATGGTTTCTTCAAGGTATTCGATATAGGAACGAATACCCATTTCAAAACGGTCGAGCCTGATAATCGGATAGCCCACCACCTGCCCGGGGCCATGATAAGTAATGTCGCCGCCACGGTTTATGCGGTAAAACTGAGCCCCTTTCATTTTGAGCATGGCTTCGTTGATAAGGAGGTTGCCTTCGTTGCCGCTCCTGCCCAGGGTAAACACATGGGGGTGTTCAACAAAAATTAAATGCCCGCCAACAGACGGCTCGTTTTCTCCTGGGAGCATCTGCGAAAAAAGAACCTCTTGAAAGTCCCAGGTTTCCTTGAAGTCCTTCAAGCCAAGGTCGTGAAAAATTATTGTGTTCATGATTATTGAATGTGTTTTTCGGCTTTGTATGAACTTCTTACCAGTGGTCCGCTTTCTGCATGGCGGAAGCCCAATTGCAGGCATTCGTAGCGGTAGTATTCGAACACTTCGGGGGTAACGTATTCAAGCACTGGAAAATGTTTGAGTGTGGGTTGCAAATACTGGCCAATTGTAGCCACGGTAACACCGGCCTGGCGCATATCGCCAAGGGTTTCGAGCACTTCCTGGCGTGTTTCGCCCAGACCCAGCATAATGCCCGATTTGGCAGTGACGCCTGCGCCCGAAATTATTTTCAGTACCTTCAGGCTGGTATCGTATTTGGCGCGGCTGCGCACCTGGGGTGTGATGCGCCGCACGGTTTCAAGGTTATGTGAAATAAGTTCTGCCCCCGCATCAACCACTTGCATCACCAGTTCTGGTTTGCCGTCAAAATCGGGGATAAGGGCTTCGATGGTGGTTTGGGGCGACAGCTCTTTGATGGCCCTTATGGTTGCGGCCCAGATGCCGGCGCCCCCATCGGGCAGGTCGTCGCGATCGACCGAGGTCAAAACCACATGCTTCAGTTTCATTAGACTGACCGAATCTGCCACGCGCTGCGGTTCATCAGGATCAGCAGGCAAAGGTTTGCCGGTTTTAACATTGCAAAACTTACAGGCACGGGTACAAATATCGCCAAGAATCATTAGTGTGGCTGTAAAAGCGCCCCAGCACTCGCTCATGTTGGGGCAATGCCCACTGCTGCAAATGGTATGAAGCTTGTGCTTCTCCACAATTTCTTTTACCTCTGTGAAATTCTTTCCTGCCGGAACCCGCGTCTTTAGCCAGGCAGGCTTGCGCAAAAACTGGTCGCTTTTAGATTCGCTCATCTGAAAATAAATAATCCTGAATATTTTCCAAAATTATTGCTTTTGGGGCAAAGGGCAAAGCCAAGCTGCAAGTATTCAAAAACTTGCCCTTAAACCTTTATACTACCCTCGAGGGTTAAGTCCATTTACCGATTTTTTTTTATAATTTTGCGCCTTAATATTAAGCACCCCCTTATGGGCCAATTGTCCAATAATTTTGGGGTGAACATAACGCAATGAAGGCAAAATACAAAGAGTACAAAAGGCTCGACCTGTCGCAAATCGGCAAAGACATAAGAACAATCTGGGAAGAGCACAAGGTGTTTGAAAAGAGCCTTGAAATTCGCCAAGGGCATAAACCATGGGTGTTTTACGAGGGGCCGCCATCGGCCAATGGCCTTCCCGGCATTCACCACGTAATGGCACGCGCTATAAAGGACATCTTTTGCCGCTACCGCACCCAAAAGGGGTACCTGGTAAAGCGCAAGGCCGGCTGGGACACACACGGCCTGCCTGTTGAAATTGGAGTGGAGAAAATGCTTGGCATTACAAAAGAAGATATTGGGAAAAGCATTTCGATTGCCGAATATAACCAGGCCTGCCGTACTGACGTGATGAAGTATAAGGAAAACTGGGACGAGCTGACCCGGCAAATGGGGTATTGGGTTGATCTTGAAAATCCTTATATCACTTTTGAAGATAAATACATTGAAAGCGTTTGGTGCCTTTTGGGTAAACTTTATGAAAAAGGGCTGCTGTACAAGGGTTACACCATTCAGCCCTACTCGCCCGCTGCAGGCACAGGCCTTAGCACCCACGAGCTGAACCAGCCCGGCTGCTACCGCAATGTTAAAGACAATTCGGTTACGGCGCAGTTTAAGATTATTCGTGACGAAAAGTCGGAGTTTTTGTTTGCCGATGGTGCTCAGGAAGTACATTTTCTGGCCTGGACCACCACCCCCTGGACCTTGCCAAGCAACACCGGCCTGGCGGTAGGAAAAAGCATTGATTATGTGAAGGTAAAAACCTTTAACCCATACACCTTTGAGCCTGTGCAGGTAATACTTGCAAAAGACCTGTCCGACAGTTTTTTTAACCCAAAGAATGCGGAGCTGAAACTTGAAGATTACCAGCCCGGCGACAAGAAAATTCCTTTCGAGGTAGCTGGCACATACAAGGGTAACCTTTTTGAAAATATCCGTTTTGAGCAACTTTTGCCTTTTGCCCAGCCCGAAGAAGGCGACCCTTTCAGGGTGGTGCTTGGCGACTTTGTAACAACCGGAGATGGTACCGGTATAGTGCACATTGCCCCCAGCTTTGGCGCCGACGACTTCAGGGTGGGCAAGCAATACGGCCTCGGCAGCCTGACCATGGTTGACAAGCGTGGCCGCTTTATTGACCAGATGGGCGAATTTGCCGGCCGCTATGTAAGGCCCGAATACGAGAACGGGAATATTGGGGAAGAAACCAGGCCGGTTGATGTTGATATTATTATAAAACTGAAAACCGAAAACAAGGCTTTCAAAGCCGAGAAGTACGAGCACAGCTACCCCCATTGCTGGCGTACCGATAAGCCAATTTTATACTACCCACTCGACAGTTGGTTTATCCGCACTACTGCGCTGAAGGATCGCATGACAGAATTAAACAACACCATACAGTGGAAACCCGAAAGTACAGGCACAGGCCGCTTTGGCAACTGGCTCGAAAACCTTCAGGACTGGAACCTGAGCCGATCGCGCTATTGGGGTGTACCACTTCCGATTTGGGCAACCGACGACCATGAAGAACGCACCTTTATTGGATCGCTTGAACAACTAAAGGGAGAAATTGAGAAGGCAGTAAAGGCCGGTTTTATGACCAAAAACCCGCTGGAGGACTTTGTGCCCAGCGATATGTCGGAAAAAAACTATAAGGTGTTCGATATGCACCGCCCCTTTGTTGATGAAATAACACTTGTGTCGTCTACGGGCCGCAAAATGACCCGCGAACCTGACCTTATCGACGTATGGTTCGACAGTGGCGCCATGCCTTATGCACAATACCACTACCCTTTCGAAAACAAAGAAGAGTTTGAGGCCAACTTCCCGGCCGACTTTATTGCTGAAGGCGTTGACCAGACGCGAGGCTGGTTCTTTACCCTGCACGCCATTGCCGTCATGGTGTTCGACTCGGTGGCATTCCGCACAGTTGTCTCAAACGGGCTGGTGCTCGACAAAGCCGGAAACAAGATGTCGAAACGCCTGGGAAATGCCGTTGACCCCTTTGAAACCATTGAAAAATATGGCCCTGATGCCACCCGCTGGTACATGATTACCAATGCCCAACCCTGGGACAACCTGAAATTCGATATTGAGGGAGTGGCAGAGGTGCAACGCAAATTTTTCGGAACCCTTTTCAATACTTACTCTTTCTTTGCACTTTATGCAAATATTGACGGATTTAGATATACCGAAGATGAAGTACCCTTTGAAAAACGCCCGGAAATAGACCGCTGGATCATCTCGGAACTTAATACCCTGATAAAAAGGGTTGATGAATGCTTCCAAAGTTTTGAGCCCACACGCGCAGGACGCCTTATCCAGTCGTTTGTCGATGAACATCTTAGCAACTGGTACGTTCGCCTTAGCCGGCGCCGTTTCTGGAAAGGCGAATACAGCACCGACAAGACTTCGGCCTATCAGACGCTTTACAACTGTCTTGAAACCCTTGCAATGCTTACTGCACCCATTGCACCATTTTTTGCCGAAAGGCTTTTTACCGACCTGAACTACGTAACCAAACGCCATAAAGCAATTTCGGTGCACCTGACCGATTTCCCGGCGGCAAATGAAACCCTTGTAAACAGCGAGCTTGAAGAACGCATGCAACTGGCACAGCAAATATCGTCGATGGTACTGGGCCTGCGCAAGAAGGTAAACATACGTGTGCGCCAGCCCCTCCAAAAGATTATGGTGCCGGTATTCAACAGCAGGTTTCGTCAGCAAATCATGGGCGTTGAACAACTAATACTTTCGGAAGTTAATGTAAAAGAGCTTGAATATCTGGAAGACAGCACCGGAATGCTGGTTAAAAAAATAAAACCCAACTTCAAGGAGTTAGGTCCCCGATACGGAAAGCTCATGAAGCAAATAACAGAGGCTTTGGCCAATTTTAGTCAGGACGACATTTCCCGCTTCGAAAACTTCCAAAAATACACACTGCTTATTGCAAAACAAACGGTTGAACTACAACTGAGTGATGTGGAAATTGTTTCTGAAGATATTCCGGGCTGGCTTGTTGCCAACGAAAACTCCTTAACAGTAGCTTTAGATGTTACTATCACAGCGGCCTTGCGCAACGAAGGCATTGCACGTGAGCTCATTAACCGCATTCAGAATTTGCGCAAAGAAAAAGGCTTTGAAGTAACTGACAAAATAGAGGTTTTTTTGCAGAAACATAGTGAAATTACTGAGGCCATTGTTGGTAATAATAACTATATTTGTTCTGAAACCCTGGCAACCCGAATCGATTATACTGAGGCTGTTGAAGGAGCAGAAAAGGTAGTGGTTGATTTAACCGACGACATACAGGCCACTTTGATGATAAGAAGAGTAAATTATTAAAAATTTAGCCATAAATACCCCGACAGAAATGGAAACAAAACGAGAAAAAACGAGGTATTCGGATGAGGAGCTCCTGGAGTTCAAGGAAATCATCCTGAGGAAACTGGATGAAGCCCGCGAAGGACTCAAGATCCTTACAGAGGCTTACACCACCCAAAACGAAAACGACACCAACGACACCTCTCCCTCTTTTAAGATTCTGGAAGAAGGCTCGCAGGTGCTGTCCAAGGAAGAGAACGGACAGTTGGCCTCACGTCAGCAAAAGTTCATACGCGACCTTGAAAATGCCCTTATCAGGATTGAAAATAAAACCTATGGTGTTTGCAGGGTAAGCGGCAAGCTGATATCGAAAGAGCGGCTCAGAAGCGTACCCCATGCCACCCTCAGCATCGAAGCCAAACTGGGACAATACAAATAAAGGGATAAAACAACTTGGTTTTGAAAAAAAAGCATATTCCCTGGTTGGTGGCCCTGGTGGTGCTGCTAATAGATCAAACCCTGAAAATACTGGTAAAAACCAATATGACACTTGGCCAGAGCATTCCGCTATTTGGCGATTGGTCGTATTTGCATTTTACCGAAAATATTGGCATGGCCTTTGGCCTTGAGCTTCCTGGTGAGTTTGGCAAGTTGACCCTGAGCCTGGTGCGTATTGTGGCCCTGGGTTTTATTGGATGGTACATAAACACCCTCATTAAGAAAAATGCACCGGTTGGATTGCTGGTTTGCGTTGGGCTTATTTTTGCCGGAGCACTCGGCAATATTGTTGACAGTGCTTTTTACGGCATGATTTTCAGCGAAAGCTACTTTTTCAAGGCGGCACAAATGTTTCCTGAGGGTGGTGGCTATGGCACTTTTCTGCACGGGAAGGTGGTCGATATGTTTTATTTTCCCATAATCAGAGGTACTTACCCGGAGTGGTTTCCTTTTGGGGCCGGTCAGGAGTTTATATTTTTCAGGCCGGTGTTTAACCTGGCCGATACCGCAATAACTACCGGCGTATTTACCCTGCTTATTTTCCAGAAAAGGTTCTTTGCTTTCGAAAACCAGCAGGCAAAAATCAGTGAGCCTTTGGCCGCAGAAAAGCCAGTTATTCAAGAAGATGAGCCTTCGGCAGAAAACCCTCCGGCATAACTGCTTTTGCCCTTGGGCCTAACCTACCGCAATAATGAATGGTTTTTTATTTGAGCAAGTCGTTTTTGGCCCAATTCGGAGCCGCAGGCTGGGCATCTCGCTTGGGGTAAACTTGCTGCCACTCAACAAAAAACATTGTTCGTTCAACTGCCTGTATTGCGAGTGCGGCTGGACTTTGCCCAAGGCAGACAGCCCGGCTTTCCCCGAAAGGGAAGAAATAAAACGTGCGCTGGAGCTGAAACTGGCTTCGATGCGCGCCAAAAATGCAATGCTCGACACCATAACCTTTGCCGGAAACGGTGAGCCTACTTTACACCCCGCTTTCGCGGAAATAATTGACGATACCATTGAGCTTCGCAACATTTTTTTTTCACAGGCCAAAATTGCAGTGCTCAGCAATGCATCAAAAGCCGGAAACCCAAATGTGGCATCCGCCCTGAAAAAAATTGAACAGAACATATTGAAACTCGATGCCGGCACACAGGATACGTTTCAAAAGATTAACAACCCCAAATCGGGCATCACCCTTGCCAAAATACTTGAAAACTTAAGCCTTTTCAAGGAGCAAATGATTATACAAACCCTTTTTGTAAGGGGCTCGTACCAGGGCGTGGAATTTGACAACACCACAAAAGAGGAGCTTACAGCCTGGCTAGGCCATATTGAGCAATTGAAGCCGAAACTGGTAATGATTTACCCGATTGCCCGCGCAACACCCACCAACGATGTTGAAAAAATAAGCCCCGAAACTTTGGCCGAAATTGCTGGCAGGGTCGAAGCACTTGGCATTGCAACAGAGGTTTACAACTGAAAATTCAAAACCTTACAGGCATTTTATCATTGCAATAAACAATTGCCTGTGGAAGGCGTTTTTCAGATTGTAAGAATTACTGCAGCAACCCAAACACCCCCAAAACATTTTTATGCTTTGTATCAAACATCCCAACACCAATCCCTGGTTCAACTTAGCGGCCGAAGAATACGTGCTGAAAACCTTTACTGACGATGTGTTTATGCTATGGCAAAACCACAACGCCATAATTGTAGGCAAACACCAGAACACCCTGGCCGAGATAAACCTTGATTATGTAAAAGAAAAAGAGATAAAGGTTGTAAGGCGAATGTCGGGCGGAGGAGCCGTTTTTCACGACCTTGGCAACCTAAACTTCACGTTTATTATGAATGGCGAAGAAGGCCATTTGGTTGACTTCAGGAAATTTACAGTGCCCATTCTGGGTGTTTTAAAAAAACTGGACGTTGATGCAAAGTTTGAAGGACGCAATGACCTGACTATAAACGGGCTGAAGTTTTCGGGAAATGCCGAGCATGTTTATAAGCGACGGGTGCTTCACCACGGCACTTTACTTTTCTCGTCGGTAATAAGTGATTTGGCAAATGCACTAAAGGTAAACCCACTAAAATACAAGGACAAGGCTGTTAAAAGTGTGAGAAGCCGTGTTACAAATATTAGCGAACACCTGAAACAGCCCCTCGATGTGATGCAGTTTCGCGACCTGATTATGAACCACATTACCCACATTTACCCCGACTGCCAAATGTACGACTACACCCCTGAAGACCTGCAGCAGATCAATGAGCTTGCAGGGCAAAAATATTCGACCTGGGAGTGGAATTTCGGCTACTCGCCAGGCTATGATTTTCAGAAGTCAATCAAAACCGATGGCGGTTCAATTGAGTTTCACCTGAATGCTCAGCAAGGCATTATAACTGATATAAAAATTTTTGGAGACTTTTTCGGCCGCCGCGAAATTGAGGATGTTGAAGCCTTGTTGAAAAACACCAGGCACAATCAGGAAGATATTTTGAAAAAACTCGAAGAAGTTCCCTTTAATGAATACTTCTACAACGTAAATGTTGAGGAGTTTGTAAGGGGGTTATTTTAACACTTTAAAGCCATGTGGGATCAAGAAAACAACCAGCTTGTGAGGCAATTTGTGTTTGGCGATTTTGCCGAGGCCTTTTCGTTTATGACCCGTGTTGCATTTATTGCAGAAAAACACAACCACCACCCCGAATGGAAAAACGTGTATAACAGGGTTGAAATCAGGCTTTCGACCCATGAGGCTGGCGGGGTTGTAACCGACAAAGACCGCAAGCTGGCTGCTGCCATAGATGCCCTTGTTTGAGCCTGTCTCAAAAAAAACCAAGCTCCGGCATCGCGTTGGTTTTGCCGGGGCTTGGTTAGTTTGATTAATGATAGCCTTACACGGTTTGTTCTACGGCCCAAACAAAGGCACGAATTCCTTGCAGTTCGGCTTTTTCGTTTAGTTTGGCTACAGCATCGAGCAAGGGTTGCACCTGATGGTTTTCGACCACCGCAAGCACGGCCGAGTTCATTGCCGGCCATGTGTGGGTGCCCAGGTGAGGCTCGCCACTTTGGCTACCCCTCCCTTTTACGTCTTCCCACATGGTAAAACCCTTTACGCCAAGGTAGTCAATCATTTTCATTACTATTTCGCTAAGTGCCTGATTGTAAATTATGAATACTGACTTCATGACATTGTTGTTAGTTGGTTAAAAAATCGGGTGCCAGTTTTTCGTTGGTTTCTTTTTTACGATGCTTGCGGCTTCCAAACATAACATATACTACTGGCACAAACACTAGTGTAATCAGGGTAGAGAAACCCAAACCACCAATCACGGCCACGCCCATTGGAGCCCATATTTCAGACCCTTCTGCGCGGCTGGCAGCCAGGGGAATCATTGCAAGCAAGGTAGTCAGGGTGGTCATTAGCACAGGTCGCAAACGCGATTTGCCAGCTAGCATAACAGCTTTTACCACATTGTTGCCCCTTGCAACCATAAGGTTGGTATAATCAATCAGCACAATTGAATTTTTAACCACAATCCCCACCAGTATCACCCCGCCAATCAAAGAAATAACGTTAAGGTCCATGCCCGTAATAAACAACGCCAGCATAACTCCAGTAAAAGCAAATGGCACGGCCATCATAATTATTACAGGCATTCGGAACGACTCGAATTGGGCCGCCATTACCACATACACCAGAAATATGCTGAGCAGCAGCAGCACGCCAAGGTCGGCAAATGCCTCTTGTTGCTCTTTGATTTGGCCGCCAAAGGCATAATCTACCCCAGGAGGAATTTCTATTTGGGATATGGCGGTGCGGATATCGGTTGTTATTTCGCCCAAGGAGCGGCCCAATAAGTCGGAGGTTATGCGAAGGTAACGCTGGCGATTTTTGCGTTCAATATTAGGAGGTGCAAATTGTTCTTGGATGGTTGCAAACTCTTTTAGGCGCACCAGCTGGCCCATTTGATTCCTAACGGGAATATTTTCAATGTCGGCAACAGAGTTGCGGAAATCTTCCTTGTGACGCACAACCACGTTATATTCTTCGCCGCCTTCGCGCAATCGGGTTGCAATCATTCCTTCAACCCTGTTTCGCACGGCTTGCGATGCCGTGCTGGTATTAATTCCCAGCAGGGCCATTTTTTCCTGGTCGGGCACAATTCGAAGCTCTGGCCTCTCGTCGCCGCGGCTTATGGCAATGTCGCGCAGGCCGGCAATGCCCTGCATGCGCTGTTCAAGGTCTTTGGCAAAACGGCTGGTTTGATCAAAGTCGTCGCCATAAATTTCAATTTCGACCGGACTGCCGCCAAATCCGCCCTGCCCGGTAGTAACTGTAAACTTGACAACCTCCGGAAAGCTTTCAATGTCTTCCCTAATCAGATCAGCAATTTCCCAAATGTCGCGTTCGCGCTCGGAAGGCGGTATGAGCCTGAAAATGAAGTTGATTATGTTTGAGCCACCCTGGTTGCTTCCCATACCTGTTGTACCCGAACCAGTACTGTTGCTGATCATGTCAATCTCGGGATACTTTTGCTCAATGATCTCCTCCATGCGGGTCGAAATTTCAACACTTTCTGTAAGTCGAAGTCCGGTAGGCAGTTCTATGGTTGCATTAAGCCGGCTTTCGTCGGTTTGAGGAAAAAAACCAGTGCCAATAAAGGGCATCAGGAAAAAACTGCTTGCAAAAATGAGTGTGGCCACAACAACAGTTTTCCATTTGTTTCTAATGGCCAGGGCCAGCGTAGCTTCGTAAAAGTTATCAAGCCCATTCAGGGTTTTGTCAATAAAACCGCTAATCCTTGATCCCAACCCTTTACGTGTGCCGGGCGAATATTTCAAAAACTGCGAGGTTAGCATTGGAGTAAGAGAAAGGGCCGCAATGGTAGATACCGACACGGTTATTGAAACAATCCAGCCCAGTTGCTTGAAGAATATACCCATAAGGCCTGAAATCATTGTCAATGGCAAAAACACTGCCACCACGGTAAGGGTCGATGCCACAACAGCAAGGCCAACTTCGTTGGTGCCATAAACAGATGCTTCTTTTGGAGTGCTGCCTTGTTCAATTTTTCGAGATACGTTTTCGAGCACAACTATTGCATCGTCAACCACCATTCCCATGGCAATGGCAAGCGAAGAGAGAGATATGAAATTTATGGTGTTTCCGGTAAGGTAAAGATAAATGAAGCCCGTAACCAGCGACACAGGAATGGTAAGTATAATAATGAAGGTTGCCCGCCAGCGGCCTATAAAAAACAGCACCACCAGGGTAACAAAAATGGCTGCATAATACAATACGCTGGTTAAGTTGTTTATAGAGGTTAAAATAAAGTCAGAAACATCAAAAACCTTTTCCAGGGTTACATCGGGAGGTAAATTTTTAACAAGGTCGGGTATTATCCGGTTTATTTCCTGCGAAATAAGCACGGTATTGGCCCCAGATTGTTTTAGCACCATAAACCTAAGCCCTTGCTTTCCGTTCATGGTTTCATGAATGGTTTGTTCGCGCAGGGTGTCCTTTACTTGGGCCACATCCGACACATAAATGGGGTTGCCCCTAAAGTTGCCGATAACTATGTTTTTGATGTTGTCGCTTTCTTTAAATTCGCCAGTAAAGCGCAATGGGTAATCAACTTGCCCCATTCTCAGGTTGCCCGATGGCAGGTTAATGTTTTCGGCGGCCAGCACCATACCAAGTTGTTCAACAGTAAGACTTAAGGCCTCAAGCTTTTGCGGGTCAACATTTACCTGCACTTCACGTATGGGCTCGCCAAACATAACTACGGTGCCCACTCCCTCTATGCGGTTCAGGGGGTTAATTATGGTGTTGTCGATAATTTTTGAAAGAGCAGGGTAGCTTTCCTTGGCCGTTGCCGACATCATCATTACGGGTATCATGCTCGAAGAAAACTTAAAGATGGTTGGCTGTTCAACCTCTTCGGGCAAAATGCGGATAATGCGGCCAATAATGTCGCGTATTTCATTAGTGGCCTCATCCAGGTTGGTGCCGTATTCAAACTCCATGTTTATGCTCGAAACATTTTCGTTTGAGGATGAGGTAATGTTTTTCAGGTTCGTTACCGTGCTAAGGTTGTCTTCGATGGGCCTGGTAATGTTGGTTTCGATGTCGGCGGCACTTGCTCCCGGGTAAACTGTAAACACGCTGATAAAGGGTGCTTCAATTTCAGGGTACAGGTCTATGGGCATGTTCCTTAGGCTGAACAGACCAAAGGCCATTATGGCCACAAATACCATTAGGGTAGTTATAGGCCTTTTTACTGCATTGCTATATAAACTCATGGTTTTACTTATTTACAGGGGCATTAATTAACAACTGCAACCTTGCCAAGGTGGGTGAGGTTATGCTGACCGGTTACTACCAGCGTTTCGCCGGCGGCAAGACCTGAAATCACTTCCTGCATGTCGCCAATGTTTCTTCCGGGTACAACAGGTTTGCGAATGGCAACCCCATCTTCGACCACAAACACAAAGCGTTCGTTGCTTTCAACCTGCTTTAGCACGGCAAGCGCCGGTACAAGCAAGGCCTCAGTTTGGCCAAGGTTAAGAGCCACGCGGGTAAACATGCCAGGGCGCAAGCTCAGGTCGTTGTTTTCAACCAGTATTTCAACCTTAAATGTTCCTGAAGCCCTGTCGATGGTTGGGTAAATTCTATACACCCTGCCTTCAAAAGTTCTTCCGGGATATAGATCGGAATACACCTTGGTGGTTTGTCCGGGTTTAACTCTTGGAAAAAACCTTTCGGAAACGCCAATGGTTATCTTAACCGGTCTTATTTGCATGATACTTACAATGGCCGGCTTTCCTGCAGGGCTTGGCGACATTGAAAACAGCTCGCCGGCACTGTTGTAGCGGCCAGTAATTATACCAGGAATGGTTGCCCTGATTTCGGTATGGCTTGCAAGGTTATCGAAACTTGCCTTGGCTACTTCGTATTGGGCCTTAAGCTGGTCGTAGCTTTGCTGGGTGGAAGCGCCCATTCTGAGCAGGGTGTCCACGCGGTTTAGGTCGGCCTTAAGTGCATGAAGCTGTACCTGGGCCTGAAACAACTGGGTGCGGTCCATTTGCACCAGTAGCTGGCCTTTTGTTACCTGCTGGCCAACATCGACCAATATGCGCTCGATGCGGGCAGGCTGGGCTGCCCCAATGTGGGCCTCCTCGTAAGCCTGAACAACGCCTGTAAAGTCAAGGTCGTTGCTAATAGCCTGAATGCTGGTAGCCGCAACCTGTACAAGTGTAGCCTGGGGTTGGGTTGCTTCTTGCTGTGCGCGGGGCTGGCATGCAGAAATGCCAATAAGCACTAGCCCAGACAGAATAAAAATATTTCGCTGCAATTTATTTTTTGTGTTCATTGTTTTTTGATGTTGAATGGGTTATTTGCTTTCTCCAATAAATTTTCTGTATTCTGTTTGAGCTTTCAGCAGTTCGTGCCTGGCCTGAAGTAGGTTAAACCGGGCCTGCGTAAGGGCAAGCTCGCTGTCGTTGACCTCGAGCAGAGTGCCCTGGCCGGTATCGTACCTAGCTCTGGCAATCTGAAAGCCTCTTTCGGCCATTTCAACGGTTGACTGCGTTGTGCCCGATTTTTCTACAGCTACTGTCATGGTTTTCAAAATGTTGTCGAGCTGTATAGAAAGGTTGTCTTGCATATAATCGCGTTGCAGGGCCAATTGTTCGCCCATAATTTCGAGCTGACGGGCCTGGTTTCTTACGGTAAACCCGGCAAAGATAGGAATGCTGACCCTAAGCCCGGCAGCAAAGGTGCGCACCCAGGTATATTCAGAAAATTTAAAATCGTTTGCTTCGGTCTGGAAGTTATAATTGCTTGCCAGCGAAAGCGAAGGCAAGGCCGAAGCCCTGATGTTTTGCGCCTGTCTTTCAATCAGGTTCATTTGAAGATTTAGTCTAACCAGGTCGGCATTGCGGTTAAGGCTTCTGCTTGCCTGCTGAATGCTGAAATCGGCCATGGACTGTTGGGCCATTTGGGTAAGGTTGCCCGAAATTTTGATTTCACGGCTTGCTTCAAGACCAATTAGTGCTTTGAGGTAATTTACGGCCATTTTATATCCGTTCTCGGCCTGCAATAGGGCTGGACGAAGGTTTTCGGTTTGCACCCGGGCGCGTATCAAATCAAATTCGGCCACAAGGCCCTGCTGATGCATGCGGCCAACCAATTCGAGATTCTGCAACGCATTAAAAAAGCTTTGCTGCATTACTTCCATCGACTCTTTTGCCAGCAAAGCATCGTAAAAAGCCGAATGGACAAAGTATTCCATTTCAATTTTACTTGCCCTTAAGCCTTCGCCTGCCAGCTCGCGCTCGGCCCTGGCGGTGCGCAATGCCGCATTTAATGCCGGGTTGTAAACAGGCATACCTGCCACAAACATGGCCGAGTAGCTGTTGTCAGAGCCAATTTCGAGCACATCTCCAAAGGGGCTGCCTGGCGGAAGAAAAATTACAGGCTTTTTCAGGTTGCGCGTATAACCTCCAGAAGCTGTAACGCTTGGTAAAAAACGGCCACGCACCACATTAATGCCTATATTGGCCCGGTCAACTTCCATTTCGGCTACCCTAAGGGTGGGGTTTTGCTCCATGGCCAGGCGCAAAGCTTCGTCAAGGCCAATAACAATTGGCCCATCTTGCCCCTGCGCCCTGGCGTGCCCATTAAATACAACAAAGCTGCCAAAAACAAATAGTGCAATGGCAATGGTTTTTAAACTTGTCTTCATATTGAATTTATAATTGGGTTTCAAAATTTTTTTCCATTTCTTTTAAGCCCTTTTCGGTTGAGATACCGCGGATAAACCCGAAAATGATTTCGCGAAAAATGTCTGCCTTCGAAAAGCGGGTGGGTGGAAACAAGTCAGAGTCGTGCAAAAGATCAACCTGGGCAAAGAGTAATCGTGTGGTAATATCGCTGTTGTGTTCGGCGCGAAAAAAACCCTGCTTTTTGCCCTTTTCAAAAAATTCAATGGTAAAGGCCAGCCGGTTTTCCTGCATTTGCTTGTACTGCTTTTTCCAGATTAAAGGATGGTGTTTTCTAATGTCGGATACAAGGCTTGGGTGAATCTGCCCCAGGGCTATTACTGCCTGCCTGAATTGATGGTGGATTACCTCCATTGGGTTGGCGTCCGAATCCTTAACTTTTTCGTACATACGGCAGCTGTCTTCGTGCCAGTAGTCCATACAAGCCGCCAGGAGTTGTTCCTTGTTCGAGAAGTGTTCGTAAAGAGTGCGTTTGGAAATGCCCATGGAGCGGGCAATTTCGCTCATGGTAATTCCCCTGATACCTTGCTTTAAAAACAAGGATGCAGTTTCTTCAATAATTCTTGTCCGGGAGTCCATAGGCGAAAATAGAATGACAGTCTTAACAAATATTGTGCCTGTTTGTTTTTTGCTGCCTACAATTTATTTTATTTTTTTTGTCAAAGGTAATAATTCAGGCCTGACAGGTGTTTGAAAAAGGCAGAGTTTATTTGGAAAACTGCGAAAACCTTAATAGTTTTTTAATTTCACAAAATGAAATTGTTCGTTATCGAACAGATGGTTGTTCGCCACCGAACGAATTAACACGAAACGCCCGGACAAAATAAATTAAGTGCCTGATTCGCATTCAGATATAGAAAATGGCATAATTTTATGGTTATTTTACATATAAAAAACGGCTGCATCAAATGCTTCATCATTACCTGAAAACAGGATTTCGCACCCTTTACCGTCAGCCGGTTTATGCTTTGATAAACATTTTGGGTCTAAGCACCGGTCTTGCCAGTTTTATTCTGATACTTCTTTTTTTGCAAAACGAGCTGAGTTATGAGCAGCACATTGCTGACTCGGGGCGCATTTACCGGCTTGTTGAAATTCAGCGACCTGCTGGCATTGATGTGCAGCATGTGGCATTAACAAGTGGGCCATGGGCTGCTCAAATAAGAAGGGGTTTTCCAGGTATTGTTGCAGCGCTGAGAGTAATGCCGGTCTGGGGCGGTTTATACGAGGCAAATGGCAGAGTGTTTGCCGAAAACAATGCCTACTTTTCAGAAGATGAAGTGTTCAGGTTTTTTAATTTGGAAGTATTGGCCGGCCAGCCTGAAAATGCGCTTTCCGAATTGCATACGGCTGTTGTTTCTGAGCGCATTGCCGCAACCTATTTCAACACCCTTAATGTAGTAGGCGAAACACTTCGCTACGGCAACCAGCCATACACAATTACGGGTTTAATTAAGAATCAGACAGAAAACTCGCATCTTAATTTTGATATCATTTTAAGCTATAAAAGTGCCGAAGAATTAATTCCCGACCTAAAGCTCTGGGACTCAAATTTTTTGTCGACCTATTTGTTGCTTCAAGAGGGGGTTTTGAAAGCAGATGCCGAAGACAATTTGCAAGCACTGATTGACCTGCACCTGAATGAGGCTGGCATGCCCGATGCAACAAGGCCCGATATGTACCTTCAGGCTATGCGCGAGATTCATCTGCAATCGGGGCATATTAAATTTAGCATTTACAATACCCGGGGCGATATAAGGCTAATTTACCTTTTTTCGGTGGTGGCGTTTCTGATCCTTGTCATAGCCTGCATCAACTACATTAATCTTTCAACCGCACGATCGGCTCAGCGAGCCAAAGAAGTAGGCATACGCAAAGTGCTTGGGGCAGAGCCGGGCAATTTGGTTTTACAGTTTATTGGCGAATCTGTAATCCTTGCATTTGTTTCGCTGATTATTGCAATTAGCCTTGTCGAAATTATACTGCCAGATTTTAATGCGCTTCTTGGCACACAGTTAAGTGTTGATTTTACCTCCAACCGTTTGTTTAATGTGGGCCTTTTAGGATTGCTTCTTATGGTGGGGCTTCTGGCCGGTACTTATCCTGCTTTTTACCTGAACCGTTTTCAGCCGGCCAATGTGTTAAAAAACTTACATCTGGCAAGGGTATCCTCTGCATGGATGCTTCGAAAAATTTTGGTTGTTTTTCAATTTGCAACTTCGGTTGTGCTTATATTCAGCACACTGGTCATTTCTAACCAATGGCGATTTATGACAGACAAAGACCTTGGCATTAATTATCAAAACATTATTTCGCTTCATATCAGGATGGGCAATCCATCTGAGGCAGAAATGGATAGTTTGAAAGCAAGGCTCCTTTCCAGCCCGGCCATTATTAATGTGGCCATGGCCAGCGGCACCAATGGTGTGGCCGGAAGCCAGGGCCCGGTAATTGCTATCGATAGTGTTAAAACCCCATTGATGGTCCGATTCGGATTTGTTGACCATGATTTTTTCCCGGCAATGGAGATCCCGGTGGTTCAGGGCCGTAATTTCAGTAAAGATAACCAAGCCGATCAGGCCCTGGGTGTGATGCTAAACCAGGCTGCTGCAAATGCACTTAACTGGACCAATGCAGTGGGGCGAAAGTTCGAAAGCCCATTTAACCCCGAAGAACACCTAATGGTATTGGGGGTGGTGCGCGATTATAATTTTTTTTCGCTTCACGGCTCCATTGAGCCAGCCTTTTTCTTTTCGCATCCCGAACGGTTGCGTACCATTATTGTTCGTTACAATCAAAAACAAAAGGACGAGGCTTTGATCCACGCGCGGCAGGTCTGGACCGAGTTCTTCCCACGGTTGCCTTTTGAGCCGGAGTTTGCCACCCAAAACATTGTGCGCCAATACCGAGCCGAGGCCAATACCATGAGGGTTTTCAGATATTTCTCATGGCTCTGTATTATTATTTCTGCCCTGGGTCTGTTTGGGCTTACAGCATTTGTTGCCGAACTAAAACGCAGAGAAATTGGCATAAGAAAAGTTCATGGTGCCACAATTGCCGATATTGTTCTTTATCTGCAAAAAGACTTTATGCCGCTGGTGTTTCTTGCCTTTATGCTTTCGGCCCCCCTGGCATGGCTGCTTATGAAAAACTGGCTCTACAATTTTGCCTATCGAATTGAGATGAGTTGGTGGCATTTTGCCATGGCCTTTGCGGCGGTTTGGGTTGTTGCTTTATTAACCATAATATACAATGCCTGGAAAGTGGCCAAGGCAAACCCTGTTGAGTCGTTGAAATGTGAATAATGTTGGAGAAAGCGAATAAATCATTGCCCGAAGTCTGTGAGCTTTATATCAAATTTATGGTATTGACCATGTCGGGGTAAAACATATTTGTTCCGGCCTAATGTCGAGCAAGGTCAGCCTACAAGGGTCTGCCTCCAAAACAGGTCTAACTTCTTGAAAACACAGCGAATCAATGTTGTCAACCTAATCATCAGTTTTTTGCGAAATTGCCTAAGTTCGGACCCAAAGAGGTTGGCGGGATAAAGCTGGAAGTATTTTATTATAAGTTGTTCTTACAAAACATTGTGGTGGGGCCAAACTTTTCGTTGTTTTTGGGTGAATGATTTATTTGATGGCCTCTGCTTTCATTGAGTCTTTCTTTTTAGTAAGCCCAGCAATGATTTGTCAATAAGCAATAATGAAAAGGCAAAAACCCCAAGCAGTACGAGGGCAAAAAGGTAATTTAAACCATAATGTAGCCCTTGCGTAAAAAGGCTAAGAAAATACACCAACAAAGCGGCAGTAATAAATAGGCCTATGCGTTTCAGGTCATATTCAACGGGGAAGTGTTTTTGCCCCCAAACAAAAGACAGAACTGTCATGCAAATATAACACACCAGTGTTGCCCAGGCCGAGCCATAATACCCAATAACCGGAATTAGCCAGATGTTGAGCAAGATTGTAATTGTTGCTCCAATAATGGCGATTATTGCGCCAAATCGTGTTTGTCCCGTAAGTTTATACCAGATTGACAGGTTAAAATAAATCCCCAGAAACATATTTGCAACCAGCAATATTGGCACCACTCCAAGCCCTTCGCGATAAGCCTCACCAATAAAATGCTGCACTATGTCAATAAACAGCATAATACCCAGAAAAATAAACAGGCATGCAATTACAAAATACTTCATAACCCGGGCATATAATTCGCGGGCGTTCTGATTCGAGACCTGCGAAAAGAAAAAGGGTTCGGCGGCAAAGCGGAATGCCTGAATAAAAATGGTCATCATGATTGAAATTTTGTAGCAGGCCCCATAAATGCCGACCTGACTCATAGCCACATTGGCTGGCAGCAAATGTTTAAGCAGGATTTTGTCGAGCGACTCATTTACAACGCCTGCAAGGCCTGCTACCATCAGCGGAAGGGCATACACCAGCATTTTGCGCAGCAGCTTGCCCGAAAACCCGAAGTTGCTGCGCAGAATAACTGGCAGCAACATTAGCAGAGTTACACAGGTTGCCACCAGGTTTGAAATAAACACATAGCCCACCCCAATTGCCGGATTGTAAATGCTGTTGACAATTAGTCTGGTTGATTCGGGGCCGTTTTCAAGGATCCAGGGGCAAAGCAACAGAAAAAACAGGTTGAGGCCAATGTTTACCCCGATATTGACTAACTTAATGACAGCAAACTTCAGTGGTTTGTTTTCGGCGCGCAGACTTGCGAAAGGAATGGCTGCCACAGCATCTAAGCCTACAATTAGACCCAGCCACACAACATACTCAGGGTGACCATCAAAACCCAGGAAGCCGGCAATGCGCTGCCTGAAAAAAGTGATAATTAAAATAAAAAGTGTGCTGGTGCTAAGTACCGAAATCAGGGTTGTGCTAAAAACGGTTTGCCGCTGCCCGGGGTTGTTTTCGTAAAACCGGAAAAAAGCCGTTTCCATGCCATAGGTAAGAATCACCAGCAAAAAGGCAACGTACGAATACATTAAGGTAATAACTCCGTACTCGTGGGTTGCAAATATCAGGTGGGTGTAAAGGGGTACCAAAAGGTAATTGAGCAAGCGGCCAACGATGCTGCTCAGTCCGTAAATGACCGTTTGACCGGCCAGGCGTTTTATAGGGTTCACCGCCATGGTCTTTTTCATGCAAATTTGCAAAATTATTTCAATTAGCCAGCCAACTCATTTTTCTTTAAGCAACAATACAGCGGCATTACCTTTTAAGACTGGATGCAATGGTAGGTGCACTTTAAAACAGGTTCATCCAAACAAAGATTTTTGGTTTTAAAGACCGGGAAGCCCAAGCCAGCCAGGATGTTACCGACTATTGTGGGCATAATTCAAAAATGGGAACAGCCTTTACAGCCCGCAAAGGCAGGAAACACCCCTCAGACATAATAAAAAGAAGGGCGTTTAACACAATTGTCCGATAAATTAAAAAAGGGTTGAGTTTTATGCATGAGATTCCTCACTGCTTTCGGAATGACGGTCGGTTTGCATTTTATTAAGGGTGATAGGAGGCGGCTTCGCCGCCTCCTATCACCCTTAATTGCCAAAACCATTAAAAGCCCTGTCATTTCGGGCGGAGAGAGAAATCTCGCAATCTTTGTCGGCTAGTAACGTGCTTTTATATTAAATTTTTTGAACTGGAAGATTCGCTGGTTGTTGAGACAAAAGATATGCACCTGCACTGCGGTAAGGCCAGCTTATAAAAACTTAGTTGTTGAACACCGGATTGGTTAACAGAAGTTTATACCTGTAGCAGGCATTGAAAAAACCGAAGCCTTGTGGCAAGAGCTCTTTTTTGAAATTACACTACCTTTTTTTGCTTTCGTCTGCCCTGACCTTGATTTGCCACTCACGGTAACCCTTTTCAAACAACTCGATGTTGTTTACTCTTAGCCAGGTGCCAAACTTTACATAATCTGGAATGATACCGCCATTAGACTTCTTCTGGTCTTCAGGAATACCAACCTGGTTAAGGTGACGTTCGTAAGAAATTTTACTCGGCCTTTCGTCTTTTCTGTTCATGGATGCTGTTTTTTTTTAATTGCGACCAGTGTCGCTATATTATATGCTGTTATAAAACGTAATTCTGAATAAAACAATTATGTAGCCCCGACAGGAATCGAACCTGTATTTAAAGTTTAGGAAACTTCCGTTCTATCCATTGAACTACGGGGCCAAACCGCGGCAAATATAAATATTATTTTCCTCTCTCAAATCCTTATTGACATTATTTTGTAACTTTTTTAAAAAAATAGCATGACCAAAAATAGCTATGTTTTTAACAAACTGAGCTGCCGTTTTCCATGCTTTTTTCAGGAACTACAAAGCACAAATTGCCATTTTTATCCTCAGTCATCAGCAGCATTCCATGCGAAGAAACTCCTTTAATGGTCTTAGGTTCAAGGTTTAGCAATACCAAAACTTTTTTTCCTGCAATTGCGTCGGGGTCATAAAACCCGGCGATTCCCGAAACAATAGTGCGCAAGCCCAGGCCGGTATCTACCTCAAGTTTAAGCAATTTTTTTGTTTTTGACATTTTTTCTGCCGAAACTATCGTAGAAACCCTTATGTCCATTTTTAAGAAATCATCGAAACTTACCGGGCTTTTTGACGGGGTTTCAGCAATAGCTGGTTTTGCATTGTTAATGCGGGTTTGATTGAGTTTTTCGACCTGGGCTTCAATCTGCGAATCCTCAATTTTTTCGAACAAAAAAAATGGCTCATTTATGTCATGACCTGCATCCAGCACATTGCTTGCTCCGGCCTGCCTCCAAAGATTTTGATTAAGATTAAGGAGGGCGCGGAGTTTTTGAGCGGTAAATGGCAAAAACGGTTCTGACAAAATGGCCAGGCTTGCACAAATCTGCAAGCTAATATTTAAGATGGTGGCTACTCGGTCGGGTTCGGTTTTAAAAATCTTCCAAGGCTCGGCATCTGTAAGGAACTTGTTTCCAAGCCGTGCCACATTCATTAATTCTGCAAGGGCTTCTCTGAAGCGGTAGTTTTCGAGGCTTTGCGAAATTTTTTCCGGGAAACCGGCCAGGGCTTCAAGTGCTTTTTTGTCCTCATCAATTAGGCGAATGGCAGCCGGCACTTTGCCATCGAAATATTTGTGGGTAAGAACCAGGGTGCGGTTTACAAAATTTCCGAAAATGGCAAGCAACTCATTGTTGTTGCGTGCCTGAAAGTCTTTCCAGGTAAAATCGTTGTCTTTTGTTTCGGGTGCGGCAGCGCAAAGCACATACCTAAGTACATCCTGCTTACCCGGAAACTCCTCAAGATATTCATGAAGCCACACTGCCCAGTTGCGCGAGGTCGAAATTTTGTCGCCTTCAAGGTTTAGAAATTCGTTTGCAGGCACATTGTCGGGCAAAATGTAGCTGCCTTCGGCCTTGAGCATGGCCGGGAAAATGATGCAGTGAAAAACAATATTGTCTTTGCCAATAAAATGCACCAGCTTACTGTCGGGGCTTTTCCAGTATTTCTCCCAGTCATTGCCGGTGGTCTGGCCCCACTCGCGGGTGGCCGATATATATCCTATTGGAGCATCGAACCACACATAAAGCACCTTTCCATCGGTGCCTTCAATGGGTACCTTAACACCCCAGTCGAGATCGCGCGTTACGGCCCTGGGTTGCAGGCCCTGATCGATCCACGACTTGCACTGCCCGTAAACATTGGACTTCCAGTCGTGTTTATGGCCTTCGAGAATCCACTCGCGCAACCAGCTTTCGTACTGATCAAGGGGGAGGTACCAGTGCCTTGTTAGTTTCATTACCGGTAGATTTCCGCTGAGCACTGATTTGGGGTTTATCAGGTCGGTTGGGCTGAGTGAGGTGCCGCAATTTTCGCACTGGTCGCCATAGGCACGATCAAACCCACAATGCGGACAGGTTCCGGTTATATAGCGATCTGCCAGAAAATGCCTGGTTTCTTCATCGTAATACTGCTCGCTCTCCTTTTCAATAAAGCGGCCATTCTCATAAAGTTTGCGAAAAAAGTCAGATGCGGTTTGGTGATGAATAGGCGCCGAGGTGCGGCTGTAAACATCGAATGAAATGCCAAACTTGCCGAAAGAGTCCTTTATCATGTGGTGGTACTTGTCAACCACCTGCTGGGGGCCTATCCCTTCCTGGCGAGCCTTTATGGTAATAGGAACCCCATGCTCATCGCTCCCTCCAATAAAAACTACATTCTCGCCCTTAAGGCGAAGATAGCGGGCGTAAATATCGGCCGGAATATAAACCCCAGCCAAATGGCCAATGTGAACCGGGCCGTTGGCATAAGGCAATGCAGAGGTTACCGTATATCTTTTAAACTTTGCTTCTGTTTTTTTAGAAGGGTTATTCACTTTAAATTTGTTTTGAATTGTAGGGCCATATAAGGTTTGAATGCAATTTGCAAAGTTATTAAAATGAAATACAAAACCTGATAAAATTGAAGAGGAGGCTATGAGTCACGTTCAGAAAACAATACACAACCAGCTGCCGTTGAGCAATATGCTCCATGAAACAATGCTGTTGCCAGCCAGGTTTAATGTAGAGTTTCAGTCGGGCCGGTATTTTATTATCCGATTAAAAAGCTTAATAAAATCAAATGGTTTGGTAACGAAGTCATCAACGCCGGCTTCAAATGCTTTTCTCTTTGTTTCGAGAAAAGCATCGGCGGTAAAGGCAATAATGGGCACTTTGGGGTTTTTTATTTGTCCGGCTTCGTTATTTCTTATGATACGGGTAAGCTGGTACCCATCAATATATGGCAGTAGCAGGTCCATAAGTATCATGTCAAATTCGTGGTTTTGCAGTATGTTAAGTGCTTGCTCTCCTGTAGAAGCTACGGTGAGGCTGGCTCCTCCTTTCCCCTCAAGTATTTTTTTTCCTACAAACTGATTCATTTTATCATCTTCAACCAAAAGAATTCGCATACCTTGAAGGGTTCCTGAGCCGCTTGTTTCAGCATATCCGTTTTGGGATTCAATTCTTCCGACGCCTTTGGGTAAATACAAAAAGAAAGTAAACACCGACCCTTTACCGGGCTTGCTTCGCGCAAAAATTTCGCCCCCCTGAAGTTCTATAAGCTTCTTGCTTACCGTCAAGCCCAGCCCGCTTCCGCCGTATTTACGGGTTGTACTGGTTTCGGCCTGAGTGAATTTCTCAAAAATGGCCTCAAGTCGGTCCTTCTTTATGCCTATGCCGGTATCTTCAACCTCAAACTGTATTTTCCCTTTTATTTCGCCCCCAAGGGCTTTTACCTTCAGGCTTACAAAACCCCTTTCGGTAAATTTAATGCCATTCGAAAGCAAATTGAAGAGCACCTGTTTAAGCCTGAGGGCATCGCCAATGACTATTTCTGGCACACTATTGTCAACACAAACCGAAAATTTAACGTTTTTTTCCTTTGCTTTTACCTTGAGCGCCTGATGCAATTCATTTACATTCTGCCTAATGTCAAAGTTATGGCTTTCGAATTGTATGTTTCCCGATTCAATTTTATTATAGTCAAGAATGTCGTCAATAATGCTCAATAAGTGCCTTGACGAAACCTTGACAGACTGAAGGTTTTCGAGTTGTTCAAGGCTCAGGTCTTCTTGCAACAGCAAATCAGTGAGCGACACCACCGCATTGAGGGGGGTGCGTATTTCATGGCTCATTAGCGAAAGAAATTCTGACTGGGCTTTGCGGGCTTTTTCGGCATCTTCTTTTGCGTTCATAATCTGTTTTTCGGCCAATCGTTTTTCGCTTACATCTCTTATAATGGCCTGAATCTTTGCCTTGTGGTTAATAAATATGCGTGTAAAACTCACCTCGGCATCAAATGCATTGCCGCCATGCAAAAAAAGCATATTGGCAGTAACAGGGCTTCCTTCAAGGGCTGTTTTCATTTGCTCGCTAATTAAAGCCTGGCTCCCCTCTCCATTGTATTGTTTTTCAGGGCAAAAATCAAATAGTTTAGCGCTTTGAATTTTTGAACAGGATGTTTGAAATAAAACGCCTGCCTTCAGGTTGCAATCAACAATATTGGCCCCATCAAGTATAAGTATAGCGTCATGCGATCTGTCGAACAATGCCCTGAATTTTTGCTCTGAATTGGCCAGGTTGGTTTCGGCCTCCTTGCGCAGGGTAATGTCTTCCTTTATTGCCAGGTAATTAATAATGTTTCCCTGGGCGTCTTTTACTGGCGTTATAGTTACTATTTCCCAAAAAGGTTTACCTGATTTGGTTTTATTGAGAAACTCGCCCGACCAGGTTTTGCCGCCGCTAATGGCCTGCCACATATCCCCGTATTTAATTACCGAGTTTTCATGTTTCAACATCCGGGGATTTTGCCCTAATACTTCTGCCGGCTCAAAGCCAGTGGTTTCGAAAAACCTTGGATTGGCATACTGAATAATGCCGTTGGTGTCGGTAATTAAAATCGAGTTTGCACTTTGTTCAAATGCCGCCGAAAACAGCAGTAACTCAGCTTCGCGTGTTTTGCTGGCAGTTATGTTGTGTATTACTGAGTGTATAAGCTCTTCGTCAAAAGTGCCAGTATAATGCGGCTCACTGATTACCTGAATCCATAATTGGCCAGCATCACGAATGTTAACCTTTAGCTCGCAGGTGTGTTCTTGCTGATTGTCAAGTACATACTGCAAGCTGTTTCTCAAAACACTATAAAACGAGGGGTTTATAAAATTTAAAAAGGAATTTCCTGCCATTTCCCGCTGACTCCTCCCGAATATTCGGCATATACTTTTGTTAACCCTTTTTACATCTCCCTGGCGGTTTACAATCATTTGAGGCATTGGGGAAGCATCAAACAATTTCACAAAACGGGTAAGTTCCTTGTTTATTCGATTGCTCTCGATTACCAACGCCCTGTTTTCTTGTTCCATCTTTTCTGCTTTGGCATTCAAGTTGTCTATTAGCAGCAGCGCCTTTTCAATTTTAACTTTTTGAGAGGATGGCAAATCAACAATGCTCTTCATTAATTCTTTGGCTGCGTTTATGGTTTTATGCAGCTCAATGCCCGGGTTCATAATTTGAAGTTTTTATAATTGCCACAAAATAGTGCTCTAATTATTTGCTCATTAAAGGTAGGGTTTTTGAGATTAGAATTTAAAAAACCCAATCAAAAAAATTTTTGTCATTTGACCATTAAAAACCCTATTGCAAAAAAATTCAATTAAACATCGCTAAAACATTAACTTTGCATAAATAAACTGACTAAATGGCACAAATATGTTTTTGTTCCCGATTGTAAAGAAAAGCCGGCAATTGTTTGTACGGGTTTTGGGTGGAGCATGGGCATTGCTAATTCTGTTGGGTTTTTTGGCGAAATGGCCTGGCAATTTTTTATGTGCTGCCAAATAGTGGACCCAGCCAAATCGTTTTTGCCTGGCGCTATTGGCCTTATTATGGGCAGCTACCCGGGAACTGACCCGGCTCTTGTAATTAAGTCAGACTTTGGCGTTTCGAAATATTTTAAGAAGTTTGAAACCCATCGACAATGGGGAGCTTTTGAAGACTTGCTGAAAAACATCCCAGGGCGGTTGTTTTAAAAATACAATAAGAGATGAACGATATACAATCTATAAAGCAACGATTTGGAGTCATAGGGTTTTCGCCCCGCCTCGACCGGGCCATTGATGTGGCAAGGCAGGTTGCTGGCACCGACATTACTGTGCTGATTACTGGCGAAAGCGGAACGGGGAAGGAAGTTTTCCCAAAGATTATTCATCAGCTAAGTTCGCGAAAGCATGGCCCCTACATTGCTGTAAACTGCGGCGCCATTCCCGAGGGTACTATCGATTCAGAGCTTTTTGGCCACGAAAAAGGTGCTTTTACAGGTGCACACGATGCCCGCAAAGGGTATTTTGAAGTTGTAAACGGTGGCACAATATTTTTGGATGAAGTGGCCGAGCTACCCCTTCTTACCCAGGTGCGCCTGCTGCGCGTGTTAGAGTCGGGAGAGTTTATCAGGGTGGGCTCATCGAAGGTGCAAAAAACAGATGTAAGAGTGGTGGCAGCTACCAATGTAAACCTTCAGAATGCCATAGCATCGGGTCGCTTCCGCGAAGACCTCTTTTACAGGCTCAATACTGTGCCTATTAATATGCCCCCCTTGCGCGAACGGCAAGAAGACATAGTATTGCTTTTCAGAAAATTCTCGGCCGATTTTGCCGAAAAATACCGAATGCCTCCCCTGCAGCTTACCACCGATGCCGAAGACTTCCTTTTAAGGCAGCGCTGGTCGGGAAACGTACGCCAGCTTAAAAACCTTGCCGAGCAAATTTCTGTTATTGAAAGCAGCCGAACGGTTAGCGCGGGCACCCTGGCAAAATATTTTCCAGCAGAGACCGACAGCAGGCTTCCAGTGCTAATGACCGGGGCGGGTCAGTTTTCACCCGACCTGAGCGACCGCGATCTCCTTTACAAGGTGCTTTTTGACATGAAACGCGACCTTAATGAGTTGAAAAAAGTGGTGAGCAAAATGGTTGAAACGGGGCAGGTTTCTGCCTCATTCGATGAAGACCACACCCAGCTTCTGCAAAAACTTTACGAAAAAACCGACCTGCCCCAGGTTTACACCGATAGCCAGGCTATTCAAATCAATGAGCAAGCCTTGCCCCAGGAGGTCGAAACATACGAGGAAGCCCAACACGAAGAGGTTGAAGAGAGCCTCCTAATTGTTCATAAAGAAAGAGACCTGATTATTAAGGCCATTCAAAAACATAACGGCCGCCGCAAAAAAGCCGCTAAGGAGCTGGGCATTTCAGAGCGAACGCTCTACCGCAAAATCAAGGAATATAATATTTGATGATGACAATTTTTGTACTTTTGTTGGCTGTCAAAGATTTAAAATCAAATGCATCGACTTTTTTGGATCATTAAGTTACTGCTTGCTGCCACCATTTTGGCGGGGCTTTTCTCTTGCGGGGTTTACTCTTTTACGGGTGCAAGCATTCCGCCCCAGGCAAAAACTTTTTCTGTAAGCCATTTCCCAAATAATGCCCAAATGGTGCAGCCAACCCTTAGCTCGCGCTTTACCGAATCCCTACAGGATAAATTTCAGAAACAAACAAACCTCAGGCTGGTATCGGCCGGGGGCGACCTGCATTTTGAAGGAAGCATAATAAACTATGCTACAGCCCCTACAGCCATTGGAGGCGACGACCGTGCGGCACTCAACAGGCTCACAATCAGTGTTAGGGTAAAGTTTATAAACGAGTTAGAACCCGACAATGACTTCGAACAAACCTTCTCCCGCTTTTGGGACTATCCCAGCAACCGTTCGCTTGCCGAAATCGAAGACGAAGCCATTAATGTAATTACCGAAGCCCTTGTCGAAGATATTTTCAATCAGGCTGTGGTTAACTGGTAAACTTATTCGCGAAAAATGCAATCCGAGAATTTTGTTGAAATGATAGGCCGCCCCGACCGGCTCGACCATGGTAGTGAAGAAAAACTCCGGCTGCTTGCCGAAAAGTTTCCGTATAGCCAGCCCATTCGCATTTTGTTTGCCAAAAATCTGCTGCAAATGCAACGCCCCGATTTTGAAATGGAGGTAAACCAGGCGGCCGCCTGCGCCACCGACCGCCGAAAGTTTCAGATATTTATTTCAGGACGCACCAAGCCAATTGCTCCCACCAAAGGCATTGCTGCCGCAAAAAATAAAACCGCAAAAAATAAAAAACCAACTTTCATCCAAGCGTTGTTGCTGATATTGTTTTCAAAAAATAAAAAACCTGCCCTCGCAACCAAAATTAACAAGGCAGCTCTTGAGCCGGCGGCAGGAAGCAGCAAACCTCAAAAAATCTCAGAACCTGAAACCCCGGTTGCAAACATTGAGGTAACTCCTATTAAAGCCAACAGCAAGCACAAGGCCCTTATTGACAGATTTATCCTCGAGGAGCCACGAATAATACCCAGGCGCGAAAACATTATCAATGAAAACCTGGCTGCAAAAAACCAGATGGACCCACAGGACATAGGTACCGAAACCCTTGCCGTGATTTTGCTTAAACAAGGACAGCACCAAAAGGCCCTGGATATCTATCAAAAATTATCCTTGAAATTTCCGGAAAAAAGCCGTTACTTTGCAGAAAAAATCAACAGCATTAAAATCGAAATCAATTTAAAGAAGTAACCCATGGGTGCGTATGTTTTAATTTCTGTCCTTATCCTGATTACCTGTGTTCTGCTGGTGCTTATTGTTTTGGTTCAGAACTCAAAAGGTGGAGGTCTGGCCTCAAACTTCACCTCGAGCAATCAGGTAATGGGTGTGAGGAAAACCACTGACTTTCTTGAAAAATCTACCTGGACTCTGGCAATAATCCTGGTCGTTCTGACCCTGGTATCCACGTTTGTTATTCCCCGCTCAGGCAATAGCGAGGTTCAGCAAAGCGAAATTATCGACAGAATTCCGGCACAACAGCAGTTGCCACCGGCCGACTTCCAAATGCCCGCCACCCCAGGCCAACAACCCGAAGCCACACAAGGCGAACAGCCCCCCGCTTCACCAGGCACACAAGAAGTAGAAAACTAAAGCGTTTTCATACAAATTTTAAAATGTCAGAATGGCAGACCATTCTGACATTTTTTTTTGACAATGTCGTTTTTTCGCAAAAATGTCCTGAAAAGGCAAGGAAAACTTCTTTGGCACGGTATATGAAAATGCCGAGTGCAAGTTTATTTAAGCCACAAAAAATACAACATATTGTTTAACTAATTAAAATTGGAAAAAATGGCAGACATTAGAATCAAACCTTTAGCAGACCGCGTTTTGGTAGAACCCGCTCAAGCCGAAGAAAAAACTTCGGGTGGTATTATCATTCCTGACACAGCCAAGGAAAAACCACAAAAAGGTACCATAATTGCTGTTGGCAGCGGAAAAAAAGATGAACCAATGACCGTAAAAGTGGGCGACCTGGTGCTATATGGCAAGTATGCCGGCACCGAACTGGCTTTTGAAGGAAAAGAGTACCTTATTATGCGTGAGTCAGATATTCTGGCCATCATTTAATACAATTAAACCAAGCAAACCTAAAAAAACAAAAATTTAAAAATATGGCAAAAGAAATTATTTTTGGAATTGAAGCGAGGGCATCGCTCAAAGTTGGTGTTGACAAACTTTCGAATGCCGTAAAAATTACGCTTGGCCCCAAAGGCCGCAATGTAATTATCGACAAGAAGTTTGGCGCACCTATCATTACAAAAGACGGGGTTACTGTTGCAAAAGAAATTGAATTGCCAAACCCCATTGAAAACATGGGAGCCCAAATGGTAAAAGAAGTGGCCAGCAAAACCGCCGATGCGGCTGGCGATGGCACCACCACTGCAACCGTTTTGGCCCAGGCCATTTTCAATAACGGTCTTAAAAACGTAACTGCAGGTGCAAATCCTATGGATCTCAAGCGTGGTATTGACAAGGCCGTTGGGAGGGTTGTGCAAAACCTGCGCGAGCAATCGAAAGAAGTTGGCGACAGCACCGAAAAAGTTGAACAAGTAGCCACTATTTCGGCAAACAACGACAGCTCCATTGGCAAACTGATTGCCGAGGCAATGAGCAAAGTTAAGAAAGAAGGCGTTATTACCATTGAAGAAGCCAAAGGAACCGAAACCAGCGTTAAGGTTGTTGAAGGTATGCAGTTCGACCGTGGCTACATTAGCCCATACTTCATTACCGATACCGACAAAATGGAAGCGGTTTACGAAGATCCTTTCATTCTGATTTACGACAAAAAAATCAGCACTATGAAGGATTTTCTGCCAATTCTTGAAAAAGTTGTTCAGACTGGCAAACCCCTGCTTATTATTTCCGAAGATGTTGATGGGGAAGCCCTTGCTACCCTTGTTGTAAACAAGCTGCGCGGCTCACTTAAAATTGTTGCCGTGAAGGCTCCAGGTTTTGGAGATCGCCGCAAGGCCATGCTCGAAGACATTGCCATACTTACCGGTGGTACCGTAATTAGCGAAGAGCAAGGCTACAAACTCGAAAATGCAGACCTTTCGCACCTTGGCCGCGTCGAAAAAATTACCATTGACAAAGACAATACCACTATTGTAAGCGGGAAAGGCGATAAGGATATGATTAAGGCCCGCATTAACCAGATTAAGTCGCAAATGGAAAACACCACCAGCGACTACGACCGTGAAAAGTTGCAGGAGCGTCTTGCCAAACTGGCAGGCGGTGTGGCTGTTCTTTATGTTGGTGCTGCCAGCGAGGTAGAAATGAAAGAAAAGAAAGACCGCTTTGACGATGCATTGCACGCAACCCGTGCTGCCGTTGAAGAAGGCATTGTTCCTGGAGGTGGTGTGGCTTTTATACGGGCCATTAACGCCCTCGAAAACCTCAAAGGCGACAACGAAGACGAAACCACAGGTGTGGCCATTATTCGCCGCGCCCTCGAAGAACCATTGCGTATGATTGTTGAAAATGCAGGGATAGAAGGTTCAATCGTGGTTCAGAACGTAAAAGAAGGCAAAGAAGACTATGGATACAATGCCTATACCGAACGCTACGAAAACCTCTATGAGTCAGGCGTAATTGACCCAACCAAAGTTACCCGCATAGCTTTAGAAAATGCTGCTTCAATTGCCGGTATGCTACTTACTACCGAGTGCGTGCTTGCCGAAATTAAAGAAGACAAAGCCGAAATGCCAATGAACCCAGGCATGGGAGGCATGGGCGGTATGATGTAAAATACCCCTCCTCATAAATAAAAAAGCCGCCCCAAATTTTGAGGCGGCTTTTTATTTTTCCTTTCGGGAAAAACCTTTAATGCCAAATTAGGCTTCTATTCCAAAACCACCCTGTGGTTTTGAAACTCCACGCGGTCGCCAGGGCGTAGTTTAGCGCGCTTGCGCACCTCAACCTGCCCATTCAGCTTTACCAGGCCTTCTTCAATAAAAACTTTGGCCTGCCCACCGCTTTCGGCCAGGTTCAGAGCCTTGAGCAATTGAAAAAGCTCAATGTACTCGCCGCGTATGACAAAACCCAGGGATTTACTCATTGGCCTCGGCAATAGTAATTTTTTCTATACGGTCGCCTGCCCTAATCAGATCGATTACTTCAACACCATCAACAACTTTTGCAAAACAGGTGTGGTTGCCATCAAGGTGGGCGGTGTTCTGGCGGTTATGACAAATAAAAAATTGCGAGCCTCCAGTATTGCACCCGGAATGAGCCATTGAAAGAACCCCGCGGTCATGATACTGGTTGTTGCCGCTAAGCTCACAGTCAATGCGGTAGCCCGGCCCACCCATGCCGGTGCCGTTGGGGCAGCCGCCCTGTATTACAAAATCGGGAATAACCCTGTGAAATGTCAATCCATCGTAAAAACCTTTGCGCGAAAGGTCAACGAAGTTTTTTACCGTGTTGGGTGCATCCTTTTCATAAAATTGAACTTTCATTATACCCTTCCCTGTTTTGATTTCTGCAGTCAACATTTTAATAGTTTTTAAAAATTAATACTTTGTTAAGGTGGCGGCCAAATCATGGCCAAAGACTGACTGGCCAATGGTGGCTTCCACAAAATAACTCATACTCAATATACTGCCCGATAGTGTGCCCTGGCCTTCAACCCAATACCGGCCAGCAGTCTGGGCTTCAATATACACCCTGTGGCCAGCTACAATTCCGAATACATTTATTCCGGTATTAAAAAAGTTCTCAAAAACAATTTCATCCCCCGATTCCGAAACCTTTCTGATGCGAACATTGTAATACGACAAGCTTCCATCTGTTTTGCTAAATTCTTCAACAGCATAGCGCCCCGTAAATTTACTCCTGGCATCAAACTCAATTTTTTCGCAGGCTGAAAAAAACAAAAGCAGCACAACAAGCAGTGCTGACATTTTTACTTTTGTTTTCATGGCTGTGGTGTTTATTGATTTTCCTTGCCCGGGTTATAGCCAAACAGCTACTACCTGATTTTTGATGTAAGTGGGTTTCTCAATCCTTTGTATTCTGAAAGTTCAAGCTTTACACTACCCACAACCAGGCCAGATTCTACCAGGAGAGGTACCCGGTTTTTGTCGTCCGAGATCCAGAGCGTCATAGGGTAAGGTTGCGAAAACACTTTACCCCTGAGCACCATGGGCTTAAACCTGAGGGTGTTGAATGTGCCCAGGCGTGTTTTTATACGCTCATAGCCATCGAAAACTATGCGGGTAACATAAACGGAGTCACTCAAAAAAAAGTCCACCTTAAACTCGTCGCCAATTTTTGGATTTTCGAATTTATAAGTGCGGGCAAAGTAAAATGCCGAAATGATATCCTGCACATAGGCCGGAATGGGCACGGTTGCGGTATTGCTTATGGCAAGCCGGTTGAAATGGTTAAACATTACATCCTCGCTTTTGCGGTATTTGCCTTCTTCTACCCTTCTGATAAACAATAGGGGGGCAATTGCCGAGTGGTCAATATATGATTCGAAGCGATTGTTTACCCTGAAAAACAGGTTAAATACCCCACGGGTGCGCATAAGTCCAATTACAGGCATTGTGGTGCGTCCGCCAATTGCGCGCGGGGTTTCAAGTATTTCAAGACTCGCATCGCCGGCTGTAACATTCCCGGTTAATGCGCTGCTGTAAAAAGCCCTGAAAACCAGCCTTTCGCCAGGCGAAAAAGCCGTGTTTTCAACCTCGCGCAACCCTTGTCCTGCTACCTGAGCTGAAACCAGCCTGCCTTCCAAAATTAATAAAACCAGGAGGCCAACACCCAACAAATTGAATTTGTATTTCTGTATGGTCATAATCTGGTGAGTTTTTGTTTTAGCAACTTTTATTGGGGCCACTTGCCGCGGCCAGAAAATAAGTTTTCAAAAAACATTCCAAAAACATAAAAAAGCTGAAAAACAGTACGTGATAATAAAAAAGAAGTTTAAACAACCACGTTTACAATTTTGCCTTTTACCACTATTACTCTTTTTGGTGGGCTGCCCTGCAGCCATTTGGTGGCATCGGGAGCTGCCAGTACGGCGGCTTCAACGGCCTCAAGACTGCTGTCTGAAGGCATTTCAATTTTAAAACGCGTCTTCCCGTTGAAAGAAACAGGATAGGTTATGGTTTGGTCTGCCACATATTGTTCTTCCCACCCGGGAAAATCGGCCATGGTTACACTTTGACTATGACCAAGCAACTGCCACAGCTCTTCGCCAAGATGTGGGGCAAACGGTGAAATAATTATAGCAAGGGGTTCAAGCACCATGCGTTTATTGCATCCCAGCTCAGTCAACTCATTTACACAAATCATAAAGGTGCTAACGGCTGTATTAAACGAAAACTTTTCTATATCCTCGCCAACTTTTTTTATTGTTTTGTGTAGTATCCTCAATTCCTGTTCATTGGCCAGGCTGTCAGAAACAAACCATTGGTTTGTTTTTCCGTGGTAAAGACGCCATAGCTTTCGAATAAACCTGAACACGCCTTCAATTCCATTTGTATCCCAGGGTTTGGCTTGCTCAACAGGCCCCAGAAACATTTCGTACAGGCGCAGTGTATCGGCACCATAGCGCTCAATCAGGTCGTCGGGGTTTTGCACATTGTGAAACGATTTTGACATTTTTTCTATTTCATACCCGCAAATGTATTTTCCATCTTCCAGAATAAATTCAGCATTGCGGTATTCGGGGTTCCAGTTGCGAAAGGCTTCAATATTGAGCACATCGTGCTGCACTATGTTAACATCAACGTGTATGGGAGTAGCCTGGTGCTGATGACGCAGGTTGTACGACACAAATGTGTTGGTTCCTTTTATTCGGTAAACAAAGTTCGACCGCCCCTGAATCATTCCCTGGTTTATCAGTTTTTTAAAGGGTTCGTCCTTTACAACCACGCCTATATCATACAGAAATTTGTTCCAGAACCGTGCATAAATCAGGTGCCCGGTGGCATGTTCGGCCCCACCCACATAAAGGTCAACGTTTTCCCAATATCCAACAGCTTCTTTCGATACTAGCTGCTGGCTGTTGTGCGGATCCATGTAGCGCAGGTAATATGCGCTGGAGCCGGCAAACCCGGGCATGGTATTTCGCTCAAGGGGATACCCCTCTTTGGTTTGCCAGCCAATAGCACGTGCCAGGGGGGGCTCGCCGGTTTCGGTAGGAAGGTACTTGTCAACTTCGGGAAGCTCGAGCGGCAGCTCCCAATCATTCAAAACGCAAGGGATACCGTTTTTGTAATATACCGGAAAAGGTTCGCCCCAGTAACGCTGCCGGCTAAAAATGGCATCGCGCAGGCGAAAGTTTACACGCCCCTTGCCAATGCCTTTTCCCTCAAGTTGCGATATCACAGCCTGGATGGCCTGTTTAACTTCAAGGCCATTAATAAAGTCGCTGTTAATTATGATGCCCTCTTTGGCATCGTATGATGCCTCTTCAATGTTTCCGCCCGAAACCACTTCAACTATGTCGAGGCCAAAGTGTATGGCAAAGGCATAATCGCGGCTGTCGTGGGCCGGCACTGCCATTATTGCACCTGTGCCGTAACCTGCCAGCACATAATCGGCTATGAATATGGGCATGGGTTTACCCGAAAAGGGATGAATCGCGAAAGCACCGGTAAACTGACCCGAAATGGTTTTTACCTCGGCCATGCGCTCGCGCTCTGAGCGCTGCCCGGCCAAAGTGGCATACTTGTCAACGGCGGCAGCAAATTCGGGGGTGGTAATATGCCTAACCAGGTCATGTTCTGGCGCAAGCACCATAAAAGTGGCACCAAAAATTGTGTCGGGACGGGTTGTAAACACCTCAATACTTAACTGGTGATTTTTAACCCCAAAAAAAATAGTGGCCCCTTCAGATCGCCCGATCCAGTTTCGCTGAATTTCTTTGATTGAGTCGCTCCAATCTATTTGCTCAAGCCCTTCAAGCAGGCGGTCGCAATAGGCTGTAATGCGCAAAAACCATTGTTGCATCTTTTTGCGTTCAACAGGGTGGCCACCCCTTACCGAAAAACCTTCCTTTACCTCATCATTGGCAAGCACCGTACCCAGGGCAGGGCACCAGTTTACCATGGTATCAGACAGATAGGCGAGGCGGTAATTCATTAATACTTGCTGCTGCACAGCCTCGGTCATTTGCACCCATTCATTTGAGTCAAATGCATGAACAGGGTCGCAGGCTGCATCGGTAAGCATATTGCCGCTCACTTCAAACTCGGCAACTAGCCTGCTTATTGGCTCTGCCTTTTGGGTTTTGATATTGTAAAAATGGCTGAAAAGCTGAATAAATGTCCATTGAGTCCATTTGTAATAGGCCGGGTCGCAGGTGCGCACCTCGCGCTCCCAGTCGTACGAGAAGCCAATCTTGTCGAGTTGCTCGCGGTAGCGGTTTATGTTGTGCTTTGTGGTTATAGCAGGGTGTTGGCCAGTTTGGATGGCATATTGCTCGGCCGGAAGGCCATAGGCATCGTAACCCATTGGATGCAAAACATTGAAGCCCTTTTGCCTTTTGTAGCGTGCATAAATATCTGAAGCAATATAGCCAAGCGGATGACCCACGTGCAACCCTGCACCCGATGGGTAAGGAAACATATCGAGCACATAAAATTTGGGCTTTTGTTTGTCGATGTCGGTTTTGTAGGTTTTGTTCCGGCTCCAGAAACCCTGCCACTTCCTTTCAACTTCCCTGAAATTGTAATCCATATCAATGCCTGAGGTTAATATTTTTCGAACTGCGAAATTACTAAATGTAACACAAACAGTTGCCGGATTTTATTTGAGTGCCCAAATGCTTTATGAAAGAGCCTGCAGCCATTAATTTTATTACAATTTGGCATTTTTAATGTAATTTTGCAGCGCTTTAAATCACCATGTTAAACCTAAACATAACGATATGGATCAGGAAAGCGAGATCGGCCTTTTCAATGAATTTCCGCCGGTAACGACCCAGCAATGGGAGGAAAAAATTCTGGAAGACCTCAAGGGGGCCGATTACAAGAAGCTTATTTGGAAAACTGTTGAAGGGCTGAACATTCGACCCTATTATCGTGCCGAAGACCTTGAAAAGCTGGAGCACATGTTTGCCCTTCCGGGCCAGGCCCCATTTGTCCGGGGCGGCAAAACCCACAACAATAATTGGGAAATAAGGCAGGAAATTAATCTTGAAGACCCTGCCCAGGCAAACACTCTTGCCCTAAACGCGCTGTCGAAAGGTGCCGAGGCTGTTGCCTTTAATGCCACAGGTGTTGAGTCGGCAGGCGACCTAGCCAAATTAATCCAAAACATTGATCCGGCAAAAACACCAATCCACTTTAGCCATGCCAAAAACTTTGTGCATATTGCCGGTTGGCTGGCCAATTTGGTTAAGTACGATGCGCGCGGCTCATTAAACTTCGACCCCCTGGGTTATTTTGTGCTTTACAACACCTTTTACCAAAACTGGCAGGTAAATATAGAGCAGGCAGCAGAACTGCTGAAACTTGGCCAGCAAAAACTTCCGAATTTCAGAACCATCGCTGTTAACGGCCAACATTTTCATAATGCCGGTGCCAGCCTGGTGCAGGAGCTTGCTTTTGCGCTGGCTCAGGGCAATGAATATTTGGCTACGCTTACCCAAAAGGTGTTCAGCATTGATGAAGCAGCTACTCGCATACAGTTTACGCTGGCCATTGGGTCAAATTATTTTATGGAAATTGCCAGGCTGCGCGCCGCACGACTTCTTTGGGCAAAAATTGTTGAGCAATACAAGCTCGCCAGCCCCCAAAGTATGCAAATGAACATTCATGCCGTTACTTCAACATGGAATAAGAGCATTTACGACCCTTATGTAAACATGCTTCGCACTACAACCGAAGCCATGGCTGCGGCTATTGGAGGGGCCGACAGCATAACTGTGCTCCCATTCGACAACACCTTCAAAAAATCTGACGACTTCTCAGAACGCATTGCCCGCAACCAACAAATCATCCTCAAGCACGAGTCGTACTTCAATCAGGTGGCTGACCCTGCAGCCGGATCATATTACATCGAAAACCTTACCCACGCTATTGCAGATGAGGCATGGAAACTTTTCGTGGAAGTTGAGGAAATGGGCGGTTTTATCACTTGCGTTGAAAACAGATTCATACACCACCACATTCAGCAAACCTGCCAGCAGCGCGATATGGACATTGCAATGCGCAGGCAGGTTTTTGTTGGCGTAAACCAATACCCCAACCTGAGCGAAGAAATGATTGACAAACTTCAGCCCGTTGCAAGGCTTACAGACATTGCCGGCCTAAAGCCGTACCGCGGAGTAAAGGCACTGGAAGCCTTGAGGCTGGCTGTCGAAAATCATAAAAAGAAAGGCTTTGAGGTTCCAAAAGTGTTTTTGCTTACATACGGAAACCTTACTATGCTCAAAGCCCGCGCAGGTTTCACAACAAACTTTTTTGGCGTGGCCGGCTACAATATTATTGACAACCCTGCATTTGGCGGTATTGAAGAAGGTGCCTTTGCAGCAATAAATTCCGGCGCTGGCATTGTTGTACTATGCAGCAGCGACGAAGAATATGCCGAATTGGCGCTTGCAGCCTCCATAATTAAAGAAAAGCAGCCTAAAACCCAGATTGGGGTGGCAGGCTACCCAAAAGAGCTGCTTGAGCAACTGGGCCAGGCAGGCGTTGATCACTACATACACCTGCGCACAAACCTGCTCGATGCCCTTACCCGATTCAACGAATTGATGGGTATTGCCTAAAGGCCATAAGTTGAACCAAAAGCTTTTTTATTATGAGACCAGATTTCAAAAATATTTCCTTGCAGTTTGATATCACTCCCACGCCGTCATTTGCCGAATGGGAAAAACAAAATCAGCCAGGCAAAAGCTGGCTAACAGCAGAACAGATTGAAGTTAAGCCAGTATATGGCGCCGACGACCTGCTTGCAATGGAGCATTTAAACTATGCTGCAGGCATTGAACCTTATCTTCGGGGCCCATATAGCACCATGTATGTAATGAAACCCTGGACTATACGCCAGTATGCAGGTTTCAGCACCGCCGAAGAGTCAAACGCCTTTTACCGCCGCAATCTGGCAGCCGGCCAAAAAGGCCTTTCGGTGGCATTCGACCTGGCCACTCACCGCGGCTACGACTCCGACCACGAACGAGTAATGGGCGATGTGGGCAAAGCCGGTGTGGCCATTGACTCCATTTTAGACATGAAGATACTCTTCGACCAAATACCCCTCGACAAAATGTCGGTGTCAATGACCATGAATGGTGCCGTGCTGCCAATTATGGCCTTTTATATTGTGGCGGCCGAAGAACAGGGAGTGCCAATGGAAAAACTAAGCGGAACGATTCAGAACGACATTCTGAAGGAGTTTATGGTGCGCAATACTTACATATACCCGCCCTTGCCTTCAATGCGCATCATTGCCGACATCTTCGGGTTTGCTTCGAAAAATATGCCTAGGTTCAATTCCATTTCAATCAGCGGCTACCACATGCAGGAGGCAGGAGCCACCTGCGACATTGAGTTGGCTTATACCCTGGCCGATGGTCTTGAGTATCTGCGAACCGGGGTTGCAGCCGGTATGGATATTGATTCGTTTGCCCCACGTCTTTCGTTTTTCTGGGCAGTAGGCATGAACCATTTTATGGAAATTGCCAAAATGCGTGCAGCCCGTTTGCTATGGGCCAAAATTGTGAAGCAGTTCAACCCAAAAAACCCCAAGTCGCTGGCATTGCGCACACACTCGCAAACATCGGGCTGGAGCCTTACCGAGCAAGACCCATTTAACAATGTGGCACGCACTGCCATAGAAGCAATGGGCGCCGTATTGGGGCACACCCAAAGCCTTCACACCAATGCCCTTGACGAGGCCATTGCCCTGCCAACAGACTTCTCTGCACGCATTGCCCGCAACACTCAGCTTTTCATTCAGGAAGAAACCAACGTTTGCAAGGCCATAGACCCATGGGCAGGCTCTTATTATGTTGAAACCCTTACACACGAAATTGCACACCGGGCCTGGAGCCACATACAGGAAATTGAAAGCCTCGGTGGCATGGCAAAAGCTATCGAAACCGGTTTGCCAAAAATGCGCATCGAAGAAGCCGCCGCAAGAAAGCAAGCCCGTATCGACTCCGGAAAAGACATTATTGTGGGCGTAAACAAATACCGCCTCGAAAAAGAAGACCCTATCGATATACTCGATGTTGACAATACCGCCGTGCGTGCCGCTCAGATTAGGCGACTTGAAATGCTACGGGGTGAACGCAACGACGCGCAGGTGCAACAAGCACTTGATGCCATAACCATTGCCTGCCAATCCGGCGAAGGTAATTTGCTCGAACTGGCGGTGGATGCCGCACGTAAACGCGCCTCTCTGGGCGAAATAAGCATGGCTTGCGAAAAGGTGTTTGGCCGTTACCAAGCCGTAATACGTTCAATTTCAGGAGTATATTCCATGGAAATAGAAAACAACGACAGTTTTGCAAAAGCACGCCAAATGGCCGACGAATTTGCAGCCATAGAAGGCCGCCGACCCCGGATTATGATTGCAAAAATGGGGCAGGATGGCCACGACCGTGGGGCAAAAGTAGTAGCTACAGGTTATGCCGATATGGGTTTTGATGTGGATATGGGCCCATTGTTTCAAACACCTAAAGAAGCTGCACGACAGGCAGTTGAAAACGATGTGCATATTGTTGGCGTTTCGAGCCTCGCCGCCGGGCACAAAACGCTTGCCCCTCAAATTATCCAGGAGCTCAAAACGCTGGGTCGCGACGACATTATGGTAATCGTGGGTGGGGTAATACCTCCGCAAGACTATCAGTTTCTGTACGATGCCGGCGTGGTGGGCGTGTTTGGACCCGGAACAGTTATTGCTGATGCAGCCATTAAAATGCTCAGCATTTTGCTCGAAAGCCGAAGGGAATAATAAGCCCTGAACCCACATCGCTGGCAAATGCTTTGCACAGGGGCAGTAATAAAATTGCCCCTGTGCAATTTTTAATTTTGTCAGGAGTGTTTCGTAAGCCACCCCTAAGCCTTTAAAAACAGTTTGCGTAGCAAATAAAAAACAATTATCTTTATAGCCATTCAAATCAAAGGCGTTCTGCTCGATATTTGTTATTAGGATTTTTTACCGGATTTGAATTCTTTTGCACTCGTTCACTGCCTGCAGCAAACAATGATAACAAATCCGGAGAACAAAAAAAACTGAAATGATCCAAATTAGAACCCTATTTGTTGTTGTTGCAGTGGTGGCAATTGTAGCCGTTTCGGGCTGCCGTTCTAAAAGAATGAATATCCCGCAAGCCCCTTCACCTGCGCCCAGGGGCACAATTACAGAGGCCCCTGTGGCTGCTCCCTCTGTTATCAGAGAGCCCGAAGAACCTGTAACCGTGCGCGAGGAGCGATTTACATTTACCCAGGAACACGACCGGAGGGCACACGATACCAACCAGTTTTTTGTAATCATGGGAAGCTTCAGAAGTGCCGAAAACGCCAACCGGTTTAAACAACAACTCGAAGAACAAGGGTTTGAACCCATAATTTTGGTCTCTGAATCCGGACTTCACCGGGTAAGCGTGGACTCTTTTGCCGATGAAGCAGTGGCAAGGATCAGGATTACACGTATCCGCAGCAATTATCCCGATTACAATGACGCATGGCTACTGATCAGAAAAAGATAACCTGCCTCAAACCCAATCAAGCCCTCCTCGTCGAGGGTTTTTATTTTTCAGAAACCCGGGAAAGGCTCTTTAAAAATTCTGGCAAAAAGAATGTTTTTTTTTATTTCCCCGCTAGGTTTCATAACTTTACCTCTCAACTTTAAAAATTTGCAGTCATGAACAAAAATCTTTTCATCTTGCTGCTTGTTGTAGCAGCCGTTTCGTTTTCGTGCGGAAGGCAAAAACAAAACATTCCCCCTTTGATTGACAGGGAGGTTTTCTTTGATGACCCGGTAATTTCGGGCGGAAGGCTATCGCCCGACGGATCATACATTTCATTTCTAAGCCCCTATGAAGGCACGCGAAATATTTTCGTAAAAACCCTTGCTGCATCATTTGAAGAAGCCATTCCGGTAACGAATGTTACCGAAAGGCCCATAATGAACTACTTCTGGTCGCGCGATGGGCGCTTTTTGCTGTACGTTATGGACAAAGGCGGCGATGAAAACTTCAACATTTATGCCGTTGACCCCCGCGAGGCCGATGCAGGAGTTATTCCGCAAGCACGCAACATTACCAACAAAGAAGGAGTAAGGGCAGCCATTTATCACATTTCAAGGGTTGACCCCGACTTAATGTTTGTTGGCCTAAACGACCGAGACCCCGCCTGGCACGACCTCTACAGCCTTAAAATATCAACAGGGGAGCTCACATTGCTTCGCCAAAACAACAACCGCTATACTTCCTGGATCTTCGACTATGAAGATAAACTGCGAATGGCTACCCGGTCAAACATCGATGGCAGCAATGAGCTTTTCAGAATGGACCCTTCCGGGGAAACCCTAATTTACTCCTGGTCGGTACTCGAAACGGCATACCCGGTAGCATTTCGAAAAGATAACCAGCATTTTTTCCTGGTGTCGAACGTAGGAGAGGGCGTTGACCTGACCCAACTTTACCTGATGAATATTGAAACCGCTGAATTGGAGTTTGTTGAGAAGGACCCCGAGGGTAAGGCTGATTTCGGCGGATTGGGCATTTCTGACAAAACCCTTGAAGTGCTGCTCACCACCTATACCGACGAGCGAACCCGCTACTATTTTAAAAACGAAGCGTTCGAAAACCATTTCAATACTGCTAAAACCGAACTTGGCGACAAGGAGCTTTCATTTTTCAGCGCCACCAGCGATGAGAGGTTCTGGCTCATCAGCGCAAGCGCCGATACCGACCCAGGGTCTGTTTATCTTTATGATACTGAAACAAAGAAACTTACTTATCAGTACAGCCCCCGGCCAAATATTCCTAAGGAGCATTTGTCGCCAATGACAAGCATTCGGTACCCCTCGAGCGATGGGCTTGAAATACAGGCCTATCTGGTTTTGCCAAAAGGATTTGGCAGAAAAAACCTGCCACTGGTAGTTCATCCGCATGGAGGGCCATGGGCAAGAGATTACTGGGGCTATAATGCCTATGCCCAGTTTCTGGCCAACCGGGGCTATGCCGTGCTTATGCCCAATTTCAGGGGATCGACAGGCTTTGGGAAAAACTTCCTGAATGCAGGCAACCACCAATGGGGCGAGCTGATGCAGGACGACATAACATGGGGAGTAAAACACCTTGTTGAAAAAGGAATTGCGGACCCGGAAAGGGTAGCCATTTTTGGTGGATCATACGGTGGCTATGCCACCCTGGCAGGAGTTGCCTTTACTCCAGAGCTATATGCCGCCGGGGTTTCGTTTGTTGGACCAAGCAACCTGATTACACTGCTTAACTCAATTCCGCCTTATTGGGAAGCCTTCAGAATTGTGCTGCACAAACGCATGGGCGACCCTTCAATACCAGAAGCCGAAAAGCGACTTATAAGCCAATCCCCACTGTTTTCGGCCGACAAGATTGTTGCACCTCTGCTGGTTGTTCAGGGACAAAACGACCCTCGCGTAAAAAAAGCAGAGTCTGACCAGATTGTAGTTGCATTGCGCGACCGAGGATTCGCCGTAGAGTACCTAAACGCACCCGACGAAGGCCATGGCTTTGCTCGCCCGGTAAACAATATGGCGTTTGTGGCAGCAATGGAAAAATTTCTGGCTAAACATGTAGGAGGCCGCTTCCAGGAAAGCATGACCGATGAGGTTGCAAAACGCCTGCAGGAAATTACCGTGGATGTGAATACAGTAGAAATGCCAGCAAACTAAGTCTTGATAAAACACTTTCGCAAATAAAACATGCAATTTGTTTCAATTTTCATACAAAATTCATTTGGCGGCATTTAATTTTGATCTTGTTTGCCTAAAATTGTATAATAAAGACTTTTCGAAAACTAATTCAAAAATCCCTTCCAAATGAGAACAAAAAATCTTTTCGTGTTGATGTCTTTATCAATGGCCTTTCTGATTGCAATTGCTGGTTGCAACAAAACTGCCGAAATTACTGAGCCAGACCTTCGAATGGCCGAAGAAGAAGCGATTGCTGAGGCTCTTTTTGCCGAGGTGCTAAACGATGCCGATGATGCTGGAAACCTTGCCCATTTAAACTTTTACCAGAACCTCAAAAGCACGGCAGGGCAACCAAGTCAGCCCGGCGCCCCACCGGTTTCTGGCGAACGCACCATCACCATTACTCCTGCCGAAGGCCAGTCGGAATATCCTGGATTTCCAAAACTCATTACCATTCAGTTTAACAACTATCAGGTAGGACAAGGCAGGGTTAAAAACGGCATAATCAAAATTTATGTAACCGGCCCACTTCGCCTGCCTAATACAACTCGTATAATTACATTTGAAAATTATACTATTGATGGCAATCTTACCGAAGGAAAAAAGACCATTTCGAACATTGATGGAATAAACTTCACCATTAAGCTCGAAGGAGGTAAAATTACCTTTGAGGACGGCACATTTATTTTGCGCCAAATGGAACGTAACCGCAAATGGATTGCTGGCACCAATACTCCTTTCTTTGTATGGGATGATGAATTTCTGATCAGCGGATTCAGCAGCGGGGTTAACCGCCGGGGCATAACATTTAGCCATACCATTGTAGAGCCATTGCATAAAAAAATGGCTTGCCTGTGGTTGGTTGCAGGAACCATTGAAATGCAAAATGGCAACAACCTTGTTGTAATAAACTACGGTCAGGGCGAATGCGACAACATTGCAACCGTTACTGTAAATGGCGAAACAAAAGAAATTACTTTGCCATTGAGGCCAAAACAACAACAAAAACCATAACACCCCTTTCCTCCCTAATTTTTGCCGGAACAGGATCGTAACCATCCTGTTCCGGTTTTTTTTGGCAATTTATTAGAAATATCAATGAGCAAAAGTTTGCTTACCTTTGCGTATTGAATAAATTGCTGCCCCCGGGCAGTAATTTTTTTAAATTTCCTGTTGAAATGAAGATCCTTATCACAAATATCAAAGAGTTGATTCAGGCCGAAGTAATGCCCCGCAACAAAGCGGCTGGGAGCGAAATGGCCGTTTTGCCCTCCATCGAAAAAGCCTGGTTATACATTAAAGACGGGTTAATAAGCGGCTTTGGCAGTATGGATGCGCTTTCCGACAGCAAGGTTACTCCCCTTTCGGGCAACCGCGAAGTTACCACCATTGATGCTACGGGCAAAATGGTGTTTCCCGCATTTTGCGACTCGCACACACATATTGTGTATGCCGGAAGCCGCGAAATTGAATACCTTGACAAGCTGCGTGGGCTTACCTATGAGGAAATTGCAAAACGAGGAGGCGGCATTCTAAACTCGGCCCAAAGGCTTCATCAGGCCAGCGAAGAAGAACTGATTGAGCAGGCAATGCAGAGGCTAGAAGAGATTATGCTTTTGGGAACGGGAGCCGTAGAGATAAAAAGCGGATACGGCCTTACTACCGAAAGCGAGTTGAAAATGCTTCGCGTAATCAGGCAACTCAAAGACCTAAGTCCGCTTACCATTAAAGCTACTTTTCTTGGCGCCCACGCTGTGCCGGCCGTTTACAAACAACGGCAAAGCGAATACGTTGACCTGGTTATCAATGAAATGATTCCGATGGTGGCCGGCGAAGGCCTAGCTGACTTCATTGATGTGTTTTGCGACCGAGGGTTTTTTACACCGCAAGAAACCGAACGCCTGCTCATGGCTGGCCTTAAGCACGGCCTTCAACCAAAGATTCACGCCAACGAGCTCGACTTTTCGGGAGGCATTCAGGTTGGAGTAAAATATAACGCCCTTTCGGTTGACCACCTGGAGTTTACAGGCGATGAAGAAATTGATGTTTTGCTCAAAAGCGACACCATGCCCACCTTGCTTCCCGGAGCCGCCTTCTTTTTGGGAATGGTGCCCCCTCCCGCACGCAAAATGATAGATGCCGGGCTGCCCGTGGCTATGGCTAGCGACTACAATCCCGGCTCATCGCCATCGGGCAATATGCAGTTTATTATGTCGCTTGGCGCCATAATGTTTAAAATGATGCCCGAAGAAATTATAAATGCTGTAACCATAAACGGAGCCTACGCAATGGGAGTTGAAGACCAGCTCGGATCAATTGCAATAGGCAAAAAGGCAAATGTTTTTATTACCAAACCCATACCCACTTTCGCTTTTATGCCTTATGCCTTTGGTAGCAACAAGGTTGAAAAGGTAATCATTAACGGAAAAATCCAATGAGCGAAGTCCGATTTCCAATTGTTGCAAAAACACTTTCGGGCCTTGAAGAACTGCTGGAAGCAGAGCTGCAGGCCCTCGGAATTGAAAACACTAAACTCCTTAGGAGAGGCGTGGCTTTTGAGGGCAGTATTGAACAGGTTTATCGAGCCAATATGTATTGCCGCACCGCTATAAGCGTGTTGCGCGAAATTGGTTCTTTCACCTTTTCCGACCGCGATGATTTTTACCGGAATATGGCTCAAATTGACTGGGGGCTTCATTTTGGGGTTGAAAAATCAATTGTTATTTATTCGGTTGCCACCCGAAGCGAGGTTTTTTCAAACACTCTGTTTCTTTCGCAGTTAACAAAAGATGCCGTGGCCGATCACTTTCGTGAAAAAACTGGCAAGAGGCCAAATGTTGACCGCGAGGAAGCCCAGATAAGACTGAACATTTATGTGAACAATGATCGCTGTGTGGTTTCTCTGGACAGCAGCGGCGACCCCCTGTTTAAAAGGGGCTACAGGCGCGAAGGCGGTGGCGCTCCCCTAAATGAGGTGCTGGCTGCAGGGCTGATTATGATATCGGGCTGGGACAAGCAATCAAACTTTATTGATCCGATGTGCGGAAGCGCCACATTTTCGATAGAGGCCGGATTAATGGCAAATAATATTGCCCCCGGAAGTTTGCGAAAGCAATTCAGCTTTGAAAACTGGAACGATTTTGAAGCCGAGCTTTGGAGTGAAATCCGCCAGGAAGCTGTGAGCCGTAAAATCAGAAACATGGCAAACATAATGGCTTCAGACCTAAACCCCAAAGCCCTTGATATTGCCCGAAAAAATATTATGGAAGCAGGCCTAATGGGCCAAATAAAACTTCAACGCCAGGAGTTTTTTAACTTTACCCCTCCCGAAGGAGGGGGCTGGGTTTTGCTTAACCCCCCTTATGGGCTAAGACTTAAACAGGAAAACATTACCGATTACTACAAATCGGTAGGCGACACCCTCAAAAAAAACTATCCGGGATACCGGGCAGGCATAATTACTTCTGATGTGCCGGCAATGAAGTCAATAGGTCTGAAGGCAACCTCAAGAACCACCGTGTTTAATGGGGCCCTCGAGTGCAAATTTATGATGTTCGATCTCTTTAGCGGCTCGCACAAAGACCATGTTATTGCCACCCGTCCAAAACGAAAAAGAATAGAGTAGCCAGGCAGTTTCGTTTCACAACAATGCTGCATTTTTCGTATCTTTGCGACCCGGGAAATGGCCGCATGATGCGGAATTTTTTGAAACCTTTTTACAGCCTTTAATTTTTATTTAATAAATCCATGAGAAAACGAGTATTGGTAGCCACCGGTGGTGGCGACTGCCCCGGTTTGAACGCGGTCATAAGGGCCATTGTATTGCGTGCAGCCAAAGAACGCGACTGGGAAGTGGTTGGGAGCATCAACGCCTTTGATGGCATTTTGAACGAACCCAACGAAATAGTAGTGCTTACCGAAAAAGAGGTGTCGGGCGTACATATTCGCGGGGGCACAATTATTGGCACAACCAACAAAGGCGGCCCCTTTGCCTGGCCCATCAAAAACCCCGATGGCAGTTGGGGCGAAGCCGACCGCTCTGACGAAATGCTGCGCCGGCTTCAGTTTCTTGGAGTAGATGCTGTGATAAACATTGGGGGCGATGGCTCCCAGCGCATCTCCCAGGCGCTTTATGAAAAAGGCCTTAACATTATCGGGGTGCCCAAAACAATTGATAACGACCTTTCGGCAACCGATTTTACATTCGGCTTCCAAACTGCCGTGCAGGAGGCAACCACAGCTGTTGACAAACTTGTAACCACAGCAGCCAGCCACAACCGCGTGCTTGTGTTGGAGGTAATGGGTCGCTATGCCGGTTGGATTGCCTTGCACAGTGCCGTTGCCGGTGGTGCCGATGTTTGCCTCATACCCGAAATACCTTACGACCTTAATGAGGTAATGGATAAAATTTACAGCCGTTTTCACCGTGGCCGCGGTTATGCAATTATAGTTATTGCCGAAGGAGCCAAGCCTGTGGGCGGTGAAATGTATTTTGAGGAAAGCACCGAAATAGGCTACGAAAATGTTCGACTTGGTGGGGTGGCATCCAAGCTGATTCACGACTTGAAAACCGCCGGCCTCGAAACAGACATGCGCGAAACCGTGCTTGGACACCTGCAACGCGGAGGCACACCCATTGCTTACGACCGGGTGCTGGCAACACAGTTTGGCGTAAAAGCCTTTGATATGGTTATGAAACAGGAATTTGGAAGAATGGTGGCATACCGGCATCCAAACATTGTGTCGGTGCCTTTTGGCGAAGCCATAAGCCAGTATAACTTCGTTGACCCAAACTCCGACCTCGTAAAAACAGCCCGAGGAATAGGTATTTGCATGGGCGATTAAATGGCATCTCTTTCTAACAGATAGTATCTCCAAAAAGAAGTAATTTTGATGGCCTTCGGGCTTTCCGGATTACTTCTTTTTTATGGATCGCACCACCCTGTTTGCCGACATATTGCTACCCCTCCCGCTAAAAGGGTGCTTTACCTATCGTGTGCCACAGGCAATGAATGAATGCATAGCGCCCGGACAGCGCGCCGTGGTGCAATTCGGAACCCGAAAAGTGTATGCCGGCCTGGTAAAAAAAATACACACCCAGCCTCCGCGCGATTTTCAGGCAAAATACATTATTTCCATACTAGACCAGCATCCGGTGGTAAAGCCCGGGCAGTTTGAGTTTTGGCAGTGGTTGGCCCAATACTACCTTTGCAACGAAGGCGAGGTAATGAACGCTGCCCTCCCTCCGGCCATGAAGTTGGCCGGCGAAACAAAAATTGTGCTGCACCCACTTGCAGATATTGGTTCAGAAGAAATTACCGAAAAGGAATTTGCCCTGCTCAATGCCCTTAAAAACAAAAAGGAGCTAACCCTGGGCGAAGCCGGCCAAATTGCAGGCTTGCCAAAGGTGCTTCCTCTGCTTAAAGGGATGATAGAAAAAGGCTTGATACTGCTACACGACAGCCTCGAAGACCCATGGTTGCCCCGCACCGAAACCCTTGTGAAGTTAACCCCCGGATACCAAACCGAGGAGGCCCTGAAGCAAGCATTTGAACATGCCGAAAAAAGAGCATCGCGCCAACTTGAACTCCTCATAAATTTTGTACGTCTTTCAAAAAGATACGAACCGGCCCCGGCAGAAGTGCTACTGAAAGAGTTGACTGCCGCCGTTCAGGGCGGAAACACAGCCCTTAAGGCAATGTTAAAAAAGGGTGTTTTTGAAACATACACACAACAGGTAAGTCGGTTTGACCATGGGCAGGCAAAAAACGAGGCTATTTTATTTAACAACCATCAGGAGACGGCTTGGAGCGAGATGCAGCACTGCTTCGAAAAACACGAGGTGGTATTGCTTCACGGGGTTACCTCAAGCGGCAAGACCGAGATCTACATCAAACTCATACGCGAATACCTTGACAAGGGAATGCAGGTACTTTATTTATTGCCCGAAATAGCCCTTACGGCTCAAATTATTAACCGGCTCCAGCGACATTTTGGAGAAAGGGCTGGGGTGTATCATTCGCGTTTCGGCCCGGCCGAGCGCATTGAAGTTTGGAACAACCTGCTGTATGGAGGCATAGAGTCGAAGGGCCGGGTTATTAGTTATGACCTGGTGCTGGGCCCGCGCTCGGCCATGTTTCTGCCTTTTAACAACCTGGGGCTGATAATTATTGACGAGGAGCATGAACCCAGCTTCAAGCAGCATAACCCAGCCCCGCGATATCATGCGCGCGATGCAGCCATATTCCTGGCAAAAATGCATGGCGCTAAAGTGTTGATGGGCTCGGCAACACCCTCGCTCGAAACCTTCTTCAACGCCCAAACAGGTAAATTTGGATACGTAAACCTGAACTACCGACATGGCGGGGTGCTTATGCCCGAAATCAATATAGCCGACCTTAAATCCGAAACCCTCCACAGGCGAATGAAGTCGAATTTTTCGCCCCTGCTTTTCGAGAGCATAAAGGTCGCCCTCGAGAACAAGGAACAAGTCATTCTTTTTCAAAACAGGCGCGGTTTTTCCCTTCGCCTCGAGTGCGAGGCATGCAACTGGATACCACAGTGCAAGCAATGCGATGTAAGCCTTGTCTATCATAAAAAAATTAACAAACTAAAATGTCATTACTGCGGATATAGCGCATCGCCTCCTTCAAATTGCCCGGTATGCAATTCAACCGCCCTAAAGCTGAAGGGCTTCGGAACAGAAAAAATAGAAGAGGAACTTCCGGTATTTTTTCCGGAAGCCAGGGTGGCCCGAATGGACCTTGACACAACCCGATCAAAAAATGCGTACCGCAATATTATTGCCAATTTTGAAGAGCGAAAAATTGATGTACTGGTTGGCACACAAATGGTTAGCAAAGGGCTCGACTTCGACAATGTAAACGTGGTGGGCATATTAAATGCCGACAATATGCTCAATTTTCCTGACTTCAGGGCTTATGAGCGCGCTTTTCAGCTAATGGCCCAGGTGGCGGGGCGTGCCGGAAGAAACCTCAAACGCGGAAAAGTGATAATTCAAACATGGAGCCCGGCGAATCAAATTATTCAACAGGTTGTTGACAACGACTATGTGTCAATGTATAATTCGCAACTCGCGGAACGTCAGCGGTTTCATTACCCTCCATATTATAGGCTTATTCAAATTGCCGTACTTAATACCGACCCCGAAATAGTAAATAAGGCCGCTGCAGAACTTAGTCAAAGGCTCAGAAATCATTTTGCCAAAAATGTGTTAGGACCGGAATACCCACCCGTATCCCGAATCCGCAACCAGTATATTAAAAACATGATGATTAAACTGGAGCGAAATCCCAGCCTGGCAATTGCCAAACAAAAAATAACTGAAATTGTGGACCTTTTCAAAGCCGATCAGGCATTTAAAAGTATAAGGATAATACTTGATGTTGACCCGGCCTGATCAGTCTTCAACAATTATAAAAATATCCTCGCCTTCCTTTTTCATAAGGTAGTTTTCGCGGGCATAACGTTCAAGGGCTTCGGCGTTTTCCTTCAACTCGCGAATGGCCGTACTGTCGCGCTCAATCTCGTCCATATAATATTGCTTGTCTCGCCGAAGTTCATTAATTTGCCGGCGCAACCTCCACTGGTGTATCAGGTTGTTATTATCGAGAAAGGCCAGCCAAACCAGCGCCACCACGCTGGCAATAATGTATTTGTTTTTTAAAAACGGTGGAATGTTGAGCTGCATGAGGCTGGTTTTTGCAAAGGTAAAAAATTAGATGTTCAGACCTTTCACTTTGGGTGCCCCTGCAATAAAATCTTTCAGGTAAAAAGGCTCAAAATATGCCACATCTGCAAATTGCCCGGCCGAAAATTTTTCAAATGCCAATGAGGTCATACCTCTGGCCGAAGGAAAAACATCGTGAAAAACAGTTGAATTTTCATGCCGCAATATTGCTTTGCATTTTTGGGCGCCATCTCCAAAAAAAACCATGTGGTACTGCATTAGCAGCTCTGAAAAAGAGCCTTCGGCAATAATTTTGGCCTGGGTAGGCTCAACATTATTCAGTTGTGCATCATATATGGCGTAGTACACCTCCATGCGTCGGGCATCTATCATGGGGCACAGCAGCATGGAGGGTTTGTTTGGGCTCATTTTTGCCAAAACATCCCCTTTTTGTTCGAGACACTCCCCCGCCATTGCCCTAATGGTGTCAATAGCAATAAGCGGCAAATCCAGCGCATAGCAAATACCTTTGGCGGCCGATATGCCAATGCGCAAGCCAGTATATGATCCGGGACCCATGCTTACCCCCACAGCATCAAGGTTTTTGGCCATTAAACCAGCTTGGTCAAGGCTTGCTTCAATAAACCTGGTAAGCAATGCCGAATGCGAATAATTGGAGCTATTGTCCTCGCGAAGGGCCAGCAACTTCCCACCACTTGCAATTCCTACCGAACATACACGGGTGGATGTTTCTATCAATAAAATGTTTGCCAAAGTTTTAATTCATTTGTTTTTCAGGGTGCCCAATACTTAATGCCTTAACCGTTTGTTAATGGCTAGCACCTGCCAACAAAATCAAGCACTTCTCAATAAACACCCTCCACAAAAACTAACGTGCTTGCTTCAGAAGACAAAGTTTTGGGCCTTGTACAAAGGTAATCATAATGAAAAAACGATGCTAATCATTGAAATTTATGTGCACAACACCCGGCCTAAGCAGCAAAAAGCCCCAAAATAGTTTGTTAAGATTTATTTCGCAATCAAAGCGAGGGTAATTCAGGATTTATACCTTTGCGATAAATTAACATTTTATTAACTAGCGTTGGAAACTGATTGAGTTTAGAACTCTCTGTTGTTTTAATTAAAATGAAGCTAAGGTTTTTTTTGATTCCGTTATTATTGGTGCTAATTGCCGGGTTGTATTTTGCTCCTGTGGTATTTATTCCATACAACATTCGCAGTCAGGGAGTTGTTTATCCGGTTAGAGAATGGGTTTTGGCCAAATCTGCTGTTGGGCTGTTGGCTCACACGCTTCATGACCACATCAATAACACTTTGGCCCATCATTCTGTAACCGAGTTTCAGCGGGGCGACCATGGCGAGTTTGTTCTGAATCAAAACATTTTTCTGAACGAAAATATTTCGAAATACGATACCATCGGCTATTTACGGTCGAACGAAGAGCAGCGCCAGCTGATTCATCTTCAGGGACAACTGGAAGTGAACCGCCGCTTGCTAGCGTCATTTGCTGCAGGTGAGCGGGCCGAGGATGTAGCTGTTGCCCGCGAACGCCTTGCTTTGGCCGAAAAAGAATACGAAACCCAAAGGAAACTCAGGGAGCGCTCCGAAAAGCTTTTTGAACAAGAAATCATTTCTTTGCAAGAGTATGAGCTTGCCCAAAATGATTATTCAATAAAGCTTTTGACAATGCAAATTGCCCGCTCTGAATATCAGGCCATCCAAGCCGGAGTCAAACCCCAGCAATTAGAGGTAGTGCAGGCAGAAATCCGTTTATTCGAAAACCAGATAAAACAACTCCGGGCGCGCCTTGATGCTTTTACCATTCGGGCTCCTTTTGATGGAATAATACTGCGCGAAGGACATAATCCTGTCGGTACCGAAAACATTCTGCGTATTGCAGATATTTCATTATATATTGTGCTTATTCCTGTAGAAACATTTCAACTGCCCTACCTTAAAGCTGGCCAGAAAGTAACCCTTATGCCCCAAAACCGATCAAACCCGGTTCTGGGTACCATTGCCTCAACAGGAAACTCGGTACACCTGATAAACCGCCGGCAAAATGTTTTTGTAACTGTTATTCTCGACGATATTCCACCCCATATCCTACCGCGAATGATGCTTCTGGCCCAAATCAGAACAGGCAATATTACAATCAGGGAGTTTGCATCCCGCATTATCAAAACCATTTATGCAAACTAAACCCATGCTACGCAACGAAATAAAATACCTTGTTCCCAATTATTATTTAGATAAACTTCGGAGCAGGCTTTCAGTTTTTGTACAGCCAGATGTTTTCGTTTGCTCCAAACCCGAAGGCTTCAGCCAATATACCGTACGAAGCATTTATTTCGACAACAGGGCGCTCGATGCTTACCATGAAAAACATAGTGGTGTTTTTTTGCGAAAAAAATTCAGGGTGCGGGGTTATAACTGCCAACAACCACAGGTAAATGTAGTGCTCGAAATAAAACGGAAAATTGGGAACAGGGTAAAGAAAAACCGCGCTATTGTTAAATACGAAAACCTTAACGATTTGTTTTCTACAGGCAATATCGACATGTATGTGGCTAACAACGGGAAAGACCAGAATGCCAAAATTGAAGCCGGCCGGTTTTTGTTTTATTATGGATTAAAGCAATTAATCCCCGCCTGCCTAATTGCATACGAAAGAGAGGCGTACCACGGATTATTTGATCCCGGAGTAAGAATTACCTTCGACAAGAATTTGCGCAGCCGAATGTTTCCTCCCACCACCGGACTGTTTGCCGAGGAAAGGCTAAAAAAATTTTTTCCAGGTCATTTTATTCTTGAAATAAAGTATTTTTCTGAAACCATGCCCAGCTGGGCACGCTCACTTGTTCAGGAATTCGGACTAAGACACGAAGCCCTTTCAAAATATACACTGGGCATCGACACCCATTTATCAAACGGAATTACAAAAGCCGGTTAATGACCTTTAAAAGCTATGATAACTGATATACCAGATGTTTTTGTATTTACAATTTCCGTTTGGGACGTTCTGGCAAATTTGCTAGTGGCTCTTCTTTGCGGGATAATCATTGCCATGGTTTACCGCTACACCTACAGGGGGCTCAATTATTCGGCCACATTTACCATATCTATTATTTTGCTAACCATGGTAACAGCCCTTGTAATAATGGTTATTGGAAACAACCTGGCCCGGGCCTTCGGCATGGTGGGCGCCATGTCTATTATTCGCTTCCGAACAGCAGTAAAAGATGCTTCAGATATTATGTTTATCTTTTTTGCCTTATCCATTGGCTTGGCAGCCGGTGTTAAACTGTATTCCATTGCAATTATCGGAACCTTGTTTGTGAGCCTGGTTTATATCATTGTAATGAGGTTTAACCTGTCATTGCCCGTAAGCAGAGAGTATCTGATTCAAATAAATGTGCACAACCCCTCATTGCCCGAAAACCCTTTTGCAGAGGTGCTAAAAAAACAATGCAGCAATTTTAAGCTGGTGAATGTGAAAACCATTGGCGATGAAAGCAGCAATGAATTAGAATTTTCGTATTACCTTTCGCTCAAAGAACGAGAAAAAGGGAAGGCTTTGGTAGCCCAGATAAAAGAAATTCCTGGGGTCAATTTTGTGAACCTGTTTTTCGACGAAAATTAACATTCGGCTAATGATTTGAACAAATCAGAAAAATTTGTTTTTATTTTTATAATATACAATGAAAAATGAAAGCAGCTATAAGCGGTGGCAAGGGTTTTATAGGTTCGGAGGTAAGCAAATTGCTTGTAAATATGGGTTATGAAATTGTTTCGCTTTCGCGGAATGATTTGTATGGCCACCCTGAAGATTTGTGTAAAAAACTCAATAAAACCAGCTTGATAATACACCTGGCCGGAGCGCCAATAATAGGCCGGTGGACCCAAAAATATCAGCATAAAATTTACGAAAGTCGCATAGAAACTACGCGAAACCTGGTAAGAGCTATGCATTTGACCACAGAAAAGCCTGGCATATTTATTTGCGCTTCAGGGGTAGGCGTTTATCCAAGCGAGGGTATTTATTCTGAAAAAGAAACAAAAATTGCAGATACCTTTTTAGGAAAAGTTTGCCGGGACTGGGAACTTGAAGCCGCAAATGCACCTTCGGGCACGCGGGTTTTGAACTTCAGGTTCGGAATAGTGCTTGGGAGCAATGGTGGGGCCTTGCCAACCCTTGTGCTCCCATTCAGGTTTTTTGCCGGTGGCCGCATTGCCTCGGGCAAACAAATGGTGTCGTGGGTTCATATTCAGGACCTGAAAAACATTTTCAGGTTTGTCATTGAAAACCAGTTTGTTAATGGCCCCGTTAATATTGTAGCCCCACAGGTGGTTACCAATACAGTGCTAACAAAAACCCTGGCAAAAACTCTGAACAGGCCGGCCTGGCTTCAGGTCCCTGCCTTCATTTTAAAAATTGCGCTTGGCAAAGGCGCCATGGTGCTTACCCAAGGCCAGGCAGCCATACCAAAAAAGCTCAGCGAGGCAGGGTATCAGTTTGGGTTTCCCGAACTTAGTAAAGCACTTGAAGATTTGCTTAAAAAAGGCACAACCTGAAGAGCGATTTCCGAGGTGGTTTTTATCCAAAAAGCACTCTGAACACCTGATCGATGCGGCTTACCGGATGAACCTTAAGGGAGAAGTTCTTCTTTTCCAAACCTTTCATATTGTATTTGGACACAAATATTTCTTCAAATCCAAGCTTTGCTGCTTCGGCAATGCGCTGCTCAATGCGTGTAACCGGCCGTATTTCGCCGGTAAGGCCCACCTCGGCAGCAAAGCAGGTCTTTTCTCCTATAGGTATGTCTTCGTTTGAAGAAAGCACGGCACAAATCACACCCAGATCAATGGCGGGGTCATCAACTTTTATTCCGCCCGTAATATTAAGGAACACATCTTTTGAAGAAATACGGAAGCCATTGCGTTTTTCGAGTACGGCAAGGAGCATATTTAGCCGCCTGAGGTCGAAGCCGTTTGATGAGCGTTGTGGGGTTCCGTAGGCTGCGCTGCTTACCAGGGCCTGGGCTTCAATAAGAATGGGCCGTTGGCCTTCGATAGTGGCCGATATGGTAACACCGCTTACCTGCTCGTCGCGTTGCGACAGCAATATTTCTGAGGGGTTTATCACCTCGCGCAGGCCGCTGCTGCGCATTTCGAAAATACCTAGTTCGCTGGTGCTGCCAAAGCGGTTTTTTACAGCACGCAAAATACGATACGCATGGTGGTTGTCGCCTTCAAACTGCAAAACCGTGTCAACCATGTGCTCAAGTATCTTTGGGCCGGCAATAGACCCGTCCTTGGTAATGTGACCAATGAGAAAAACCGGCACCGCTGTACCCTTTGCATACCGCTGAAACTCTGCTGCACATTCTCTGATTTGCGAAATGCTCCCGGCAGAAGAATCGATGTTTGCCGTGGTGAGGGTTTGAATTGAGTCTATAATTACCATGCCTGGGTTGAGCCCGTTAATGTGCTGAAAAATGCCCGAAGTATCGGTTTCTGTTAGTATGTAGCACTCTGCCTGGCTAAGCCCAAGACGGTTTGCGCGCATACGAAGCTGAAGTTCGCTCTCTTCTCCCGAGATATACAGCACCCGAGTGTTTTTAATTTGAAGGGCAATCTGTAACATGAGCGTGGATTTGCCAATACCAGGTTCGCCACCAACCAGCATAAGCGCCCCCGGCACAAGACCGCCGCCAAGCACCCGGTCTAATTCGCCACTTCCGGTTGAGGTGCGCTTCTCATTGCCGGCCTCTACTTCCTGAATGAGCTTGGGGCGGCTGCCACCCTCGCGTATCGATACATGCATTTTACCCGAGGGTGCCTTAGAAATAACTTCTTCATGGTAGGTGTTCCACTCCCCACACGAAGGGCAGCGGCCAATCCATTTGGCCGATTGGGCCCCACAGTTGCTGCAAAAAAAACCGGTCTTTACTTTGGCACCCATATCAAATTCAACTTGTTTAAAATAATGGAGTTCGCAACAAAAAGAAAGGGAAAACCCAATCACCAAGGATTAGCGGTTTTCCCTCTGCAACCATGAAAACAAGTGCATAAAGTTACAAACAAATATTTAATTGCCTGTTTTCTTTACAAATTCTTTGTAAAAAATTCCGCCGGGTACCTCCATGCTTATAATCAATTCCCTGTTGTTAAGTTTGAAAATCTCCCAACTTGTGTTGTAGGTAGAATAGTTGAGGTTGGCCAGGCTAAGGAAAAGCTTGGTACCCCTTCGAACAATTACGTATTTCCCCTGCTGTACAAGCCATCTGTTTTCGGGAGTTGCCTTATTGTACTGGTAAATGTTCAGGTTGTTGTTCTGCATTTCCCATAATTCGCCCTTAGCTGGATTAATGTCGACCACATTCACAAAGCTCCAAAGCCCCTCAATACGCTCTTCAAAGAGCGATTTGCTACATCCGCCCAGCATTATTGCCACAGTTAAACCCCCAGCAAGAAGCAAAAAAGTTGATTTGGAAAGCACCCTTAACATTGTACGTATTTTGGCTTAGGTCAAAATTAAGAAAATTTGTATTGTTTTATTGTTTATCTGTATTAATAATTCAGTCAAAAAACTTCAGCGTTGGTGCAATGCAATTTTCCATGTAGCACGGCATCATATTTTTAGCCACAATTATAAGGTTATTGAAACAAAAGTATTACTTTAACAACTTGTTTTGTTACGGTAAAAAACGGTTAATCATAAAAACGAGCATGATTCGCAAAGCACCTATACGGAAAGAAACTCATCATGCGAGCAATTTCCGGCTTTAATTTTAAAATTATATACTGATGAAAGAACTTGTTATTGGCATTGACATTGGCGGCACACTAACCAAGTTTGGTTTTGTTGACCGCGAAGGAAACTTTTACGGTGAAGGATACACACAAACGGAGGCCTTCGATAATGTTGATGATTACCTTGCCGATCTTGGTGCCGAACTTAAACGGGCAGAAAAAACCATAAAGGTTCCTTACCAGATTGTGGGTGCGGGTATTGGGGCGCCCAACGGCAACTACCACAAAGGCACCGTCGAGAATGCCACCAACCTGAAGTGGCGTGGGATTGTCCCTTTTGCCGAATTGTTCAAAAAATATTATGATGTACCTGTTAAACTCACCAATGATGCCAATGCTGCAGCGCTTGGCGAAATGATTTATGGCGGGGCGCAAGGAATGCGCGACTTTATTATGATTACACTTGGTACTGGCCTCGGAAGCGGAATTGTGGTAAATGGCGACCTGGTTTATGGGCACGACGGCTTTGCAGGCGAGTTGGGGCACGTAAACGTGCAGAAAAACGGACGAAAGTGCGGCTGCGGCAATTATGGCTGCCTCGAAACCTATGTGTCGGCTCCGGGCATAAAACGAACGGTTTTCGAGCTCCTGGCCATCGATACTCTTGGTTCAGACCTGGCCAACTACAGTTTTAACGAACTGAACAGCGAAATGATTTACGAAGCTGCCAAAAATAATGACCCTATTGCTCTTAAGGCCTTTGATGCAACAGCAAAAATATTGGGCACTAAGCTGGCCGACACCATCGCACATACCAGCCCCGAAGCAATCTTCCTGTTTGGCGGACTTGCCAAAGCAGGCGATTTCATTTTTGTACCTACAAAAAAGTATATGGAAGAAAGCATGATGGGCACCTTCCGCAACAAGGTAAAACTGCTGCCTTCGGGTTTAATGGACAAAAACGCAGCCATATTGGGCTCCGGGGCACTTATTTGGAAAATTTTTTAAAATCAGGATACTGCAATCGTTCCTGCTGATAATTCAACTATTTCTTAACCTATTCCTATAAACCGATGACAAGTCAAAACAACACACTAAAGGTTGGGATGATATTCATCTCAATGATCTTTTTCATTTTCGGGTTTGTTACCACTTTTATCATTAGCCTGAGCGATCCGGTAAAAGAGGCCTTTAACCTTAGCTACACCCAGGCATTTTTGGTAAACAGTGCCTTTTTTATCTCCTATGCCATTTTCTCTATTCCGGCAGGCGGGTTCGTAAAAAAGATCGGATACAAAAATGCAATAGTTTCGGGCTTGCTGTTCATATCTGTTGCAGGCTTTTTGTTTTTTCCGGCCATTCGCATTGAGTCGTACCCATTATTTTTGGGAGCCATCTTTGTTTTGTCGATTGGAGTGGTGCTGCTGCAAACGGCAGCCAATCCTTATGTTGCTGTGCTTGGGCCAGCCGAAACCGCCTCAGGCCGCCTTAACCTTACCCAGGCCCTAAACTCTATTGCAACCTGGATTGCCCCACTGCTCATTGTGGCCCTAATTTTACAAACAACCACAAAAGTGCAACCGGCCGACCTGCTCCTTCCATTTATCCTTATTGCTATAATTGTGTTTATAATAGCCATAGCTGTTAAGGTTATTAAGCTGCCAAGCCTGAGCCAGGAGGGTGCCGGAAACTATAGAACCGTTTTTAAGCACCGGCACACCATACTGGGTGCAATTGGCATTTTTTGCTATGTTGGGGCCGAAGTTGGTATTGGTACAGCCATTTCTTCATATATAGTGCTTCCAGAAATGGGCGGAATAAGCCGCGAACTGGCTATTAAATTCGTGGGACTGTATTGGGCGGGCGCCATGATTGGCCGTTTCTTCGGAGCCATATCCCTTTCGGGGATACAAAAATCTCAAACCCGGCTAATATTTGCGGTTTTGGTTATGGTTTGGGCATTCATCGTTGGTTTTATAACCCTCGAATATAGCGTTGCAAAAGCACTTACATTCCTAGGATTTGCAGTAGTGAACTATTTGCTTATGCAGTTGGGTAAAGGCAAAACCAACGTGGTGCTGTCAATTTTTGCAGCTATTGCAGCCATTATGGCCATTGTTTCAATATTTTCAACTGGCCAGATTGCACTATGGACAATTGTTTCAATTGGTATGTTCAATTCGGTAATGTTTCCCAATATTTTTTCGTTGGCAATCAAAGGACTTGACCAGAGCGAGGTTAGTCTTGCCGCTGGTATTATCAATACGCTAATTGTAGGGGGTGCAATTATTCCGTTGCTAATGGGTATGGTAAGCGACCGTTATGGTATTCAGTTTAGCTTTATTATTCCGGTTATCTGCTACTTGTATATTTTGTATTATGCCCTTGCCGGCAGCAAAGTAAGCAAACCTGCAGGCCAATAGCTTAGACCCGATTCAAAAGTATCAGGGCCTCCCAAAAAGGGAGGCCCTGTTTTTTTTTTAATTTTCCTGGGCGTTAAAACCACCGCTTTCTTCTTCCGAAGGGAGGATGGCATCAGGGGTCATACTCAACTCTTTGTGAAAAATGATTTTCTGCATGCTGTCAACCAGGGTGGCAATATTCATGTTGGTGTTGGAAAGGATTATAAGGGTAACACCATTGTCAATAAAACGCTTGAATGAGGTGCGGAAGCCGCTCCAACGGCCCGGATGATGCACTATGCGCTGATCTAAAAAAGTTTGAAGGCGCCATCCAAGCCCGTAGTTTACAGTATTTGCATTTTGGAGGGTGGTTTTCTCAAAAGCCTTTTCCCAAACCTCGGGCAAAAGTATTAGATTGCGATAAATAGCCTGATCCCATTTATACAGATCGGAAACGGTTGAGAAAATTCCCTTGTCGCCCATAATGCCATCGTGGCTCACATCGTTAATCAAGGCATAGCGACCCCTGTTAGGCCTGAAGCCAAATGCCCTTACCTCTGGTTTTAGGTTATTGTGCAAATCATAAACAAAAGTATTGACCATGCCGAGAGGCTCAAAAATTCGGATACGCAAAAAGTCGGGAAAACGCTGGCCCGAAACCCTTTCTACAAGCAGGCCAAGCATGGCATAGCCCGTATTGGAGTAAGCAAACCGGGTGCCAGGAGCAAAATCGAGTGGCCGGCGCTGGCGAATAAAGGTTTGAAACATATCCTGGTTGGTGGGCTTGCGCGGCTGGGTCCAGGAGCGCTCCATTACCCACATATAATTCTGAAGGCCAGAAGTATGATTAAGCAAATGACGAACCGTAACGCGCGGATAAGGGAACTCAGGTATGTATTTTACAACCAAACTATCGATATGAAGCCCCCCCTCCTGATGAAGAAGTAAAACCGCAGTAGCAGTAAAGGTTTTGCTAATGCTGGCAGTCTGGAAAGGAGTTTCAGGGGTAACAGGTGTTGAGGTGCGAAAATCGGAAAAACCAAAACAGCGGTTATAAAGAATGGTGCCATGGCGCGCCACCAACATTTGTCCGTTAAAGCCAGTTCGTATTAGAAGATTCGTGATTTCATCATCGAAAAACTGCATCTCCTCTTCCGAAAAAACATAAATTTTTTCCTCTTCCAATTCAAAATTGTGAATGCCCCGCCCCGAAACACCTGGCTTAACAGCATTGTACGAAATAAACGAAAGCGCAAAAAGAAGCGACAAAACTAAAAAACCTTTTAACATACTAACAATATCAATTTTAAAATGGTAACCTACCCGTGCTATTTTATTATTCAGAACTTTTATTAAACGTTCAAACATGCGGGTGTGGTATTAAACCCGCAAAATTACAAAGAACGATTTTTTATTCGAAACAAAACAAGATAAGAGCACCAAAATAAAAAATTTTTTGCTGTGGAATTTTTTTGCATAATTGATTTTTTGTTAATTTTGCAACTCCAAAAGTTAACCATGCTTTTGCAAAATTCCTCCTTAGCTCAGTCGGTTAGAGTCCCGCACATGCGGGATTAATCAGAGGGTA
>CAYGDW010000012.1:0-60355 GCA_964348755.1 uncultured Bacteroidales bacterium
GCTTTGGCTTTTGTGGCGGCAATGAGCATGGGCCTGGCAAAGACCGCAGGGAGTAATGACTGGCCGTGTGGAACCATTTCTTATGAATGTTCACCCGGGAGCGGTCAGGGTTTTACAGCAATGCTATGTGGCACCGACCTTGAAAGAGAAGAACAACTATCTTATTATTGGTGGCAATATTGCTCGGGTATCTACGATGAAGAATGTCCGGATTAGTAGTTTTAAAATTAGGCTGACTCAAAAGTAGAAATTTGCTTTTGAGTCAGCCTCAAAACAAAGAACAATGAAATCTCTGTTTTTCATAATTTTATTCATTTCCACCGGCCATTTTTTAATGTCCCAGATGCGAGACCCTATTCCGGTTGAGAATCTTGACACCTTACGATATATTATTCAGTATGAGTTAAGGTACCAGGAAGACTCCACATCCACCAGAACATTAATCGAACCAATGGTGCTGTTGGCAGGCGATCATATCAGTTCCTTTATGAGCTATAATAAACTTAAAAGGGATGCTGCATCACGGGCTATCCAATCGCAAGCTGAATACAATCTATTTCTCACAACTTATCATCACAACAATCCCATGCCAAGGGTTTTATACACCCTTTACAAGAATCACCCTAATGGCAAGGTTACTTTTATTCAAATGATACCACCCGAGTTTTACCATTATACGGAGGCCTATAAAGGTTTTTGCTGGGTGATGGACCCTGAAACAAAAGTTGCCCATGGCTACACCTTGCAGAAAGCCACTACATATTACGGAGGCCTATAAAGGTTTTTGCTGGGTGATGGACCCTGAAACAAAAGTTGCCCATGGCTACACCTTGCAGAAAGCCACTACATATTACGGAGGCCGCAACTGGATAGCTTGGTTTGCCCCAGAACTGCCAATTAACGAAGGACCATACAAATTTGCCGGGCTGCCTGGCCTGATTGTAGAAATATATGACGAGAAAAAGCATTATCATTTTGTAATGACAGTTTTCAGCAAGCCTGAAGAACCAGGATTTGTCGATTTGCGTTCTGATCTCCGCTCACAGGAAATTTCCAGGAAAGCTTTTCATGAAGCCTGGATGCGTTTAATGCAAGATCCTTTTCAGGCTGGAGGCATCCAGGCCGACCCAAGAGAAATGGAAATCAGAAGACGCCAAAGCCAGCGCCGAAACAACCCCATTGAACTCACCGCCGATTAGCAACCTGAAGAGAAAAGCAGTTACCTGTAAATAAAGAACTTTAGCTGACACATGTTATTTAGTAGCATTCTAAATTTTTGCTTTTGGTCGAATTTTGTTGCTTTTGTCGTTTTTTTTTAATTTGTATGTTATTTATAATTTTTAACCTAAATCAGAAAAAATCATGTAGAAGAAAATTTTTGCTTTGGTTTTTGTGGCGGCAATGAGTATGGGCTTGGCAAAGACCGCCGGGAGTAATGACTGGAAATGCATTACTGTGCAAGATGATTGTTTTGGGTATGCACTTATTTGCGGTGATGGCGAAGGCACCGAGCTATTCATTCAACAGGATGAAATGCTTTTAGAGTGGTATGAGATCTGGGGCTGCTACGGATTTTAATGTTTTAGATGACCCTTTAGAAACCAGCCCAAAAAAGCAAAAAGTTTTTTCTTTTGCTTTTTTGGGGCTTAAAAAACAAAAAAAAATGAAACACCTTGCTGCATTTTTAACAATATTAATTTTTTCTTTTCCAGGCTTGATTAAAGGCCAAGGTAACATTAAACCAATAGATGAGGCTGTTCTCGAACTTCACTATAAGCTTACTTTTCAAAGAGACTCAACCGATAAGGAAAGCATTCGCACAGAAATATTTGTATTGCAAATAGGAAAACAAGTTAGCCGATTTATCAGCATCGGGAATCTGTATAGGGATTCGGCACTTGTTTCAAATCCGAATTTGGATTTTTCGGATCTTATTAGAAACAGGCCAAGATTCTCACATCATTGGCAAATTTTCAAGGCTTTTCCTGAAGGTAAGATAACAACCATTGATTACGTTCTGCCCTACTCTTACAAATACCAGGAAGACCTTGATTTGTTTAATTGGATGTTATTGAATGAAAAGTCAGAAATTCTAGGTTATGAAGTTCTAAAAGCCATTGCAGATTTTGGTGGAAGAACCTGGGAGGCATGGTTTGCACCAGAAATTCCATTCAATGATGGACCATACAAGTTTAACGGATTGCCCGGGCTTATTTTGAGCATTTGCGACACAAAAAAACACTATTGTTTTGAACTCCAATCGATTCATTACCTTGAACCAGGAAGCAAACCAATTTACTTCCGTGATTTTCGTTACATTGAAACAACTAAATCAGTTTTCTTTCAATTGCGCGAAAGGTTCCGGCAAGATTTTGTTGGAGGACTACTATCAACCGGAATGCCCATTCATGAGAACACGAATTTAGACAGAGCTCAGGAGAACATGCGCCGCCGAAACAACCCCATAGAGTTAAAGGCAGAATAGCACGATTTTTGATAGTAAAAATGATTAAATGTTTACCAGAAATCTGAATTTTCGCATGAGGTATTCCTGGTTTGTTTGTTTTTTCCTGCTGCCCCTTCCGGTTCTGCTTGGCCAGGTTACCCTCGAAGGGCGCGTGGTAAGCACCCAGGGCGAGGCGCTTCACAACATCAACATTTTGATATACAGACCCGAAAGCATTGTGCTTATTGCCTTTGCCGTTACCGACCCGCAGGGCCGCTGGCGCACCACCGTAAACAGCGCTTCCGACAGCCTCTATATTGAAACCAGTTCCGTTCATTACCGCAACGAGCACCGCCGCATTGCCAACCGCAGCCAGACAGTGCTGTTTGAGCTGGTTAATGAGGTTAAGGAGCTAAGGAGCTTCACCATTAAGGCCCCCGAAATTGAACAGAGGGGCGACACCCTAAGCTACCTGGTAAGCTCCTTTGCGCGCGAGCACAACCGCTCCATTGCCGATGTGCTGCAAAACATGCCCGGCATTGAAGTGGAGCCTTCGGGCCGCATTCTTTACCAGGGCGAGCCTATCAACCGCTTTTACGTAGAGGGGCTCGACCTTATGGGCGGCCGCTACGGCATGGTGAGCCGCAATTTGCCTCACCGCTCGGTGGCCACCGTTGAGATCATAGAAAACCACCAGCCCATACGCATACTCGAAGAGCGTGTGCCTTCGCACCAGGCTGCTCTTAATCTCAGGCTAAAGCGCGAGATTACCACCACCGGCACATCAAAACTGGGCACAGGCCTCAGCCCGCTGCTGTGGGATGCCAACATTACACCCATGACCTTTACCAAACAGTTTCAGGTGGTAAACTCGTACCAGGCCAATAACGCAGGCCAGGATGCCGCCAAACAGCTCAGCGCCCTTACCCTGCAGGATTTGCGCCGCAGTATGGATCGCCCGCGCGAAAACCCCGAAATGCTGGGCATACAAGGGCTGGCACCACCCGATTTCAACGAAAGCCGCTACCTCCACAACAACATACACCTACTCAACAGCAATGCCCTGCTGAGCCTCAGCAACAATTTACAGCTAAGGGCAAATATTCATTACATAAACGACAGCCAGCAACAGCAAGGCCTTACCTTTCGCACGCTCTACTCGCCTGCCGACACCTTGTTTTTTGCCGAGACCATCGAAAACCGCCTGCACGACAATTACTTTCAGGGCGAATTTACACTGAACCGCAACGTAAAGGAAAACTACCTTGACAACAAGTTGCGTTTCAATGCTCGCTGGGACAGCCGCAGTGGCTTGCTTGCCATTAACAACGACGACCTCGGCCAATCGCTGAAACTTCCTTTCCGGAATCTGTCAAATGATCTCCGTTCCATAAAACCTGTGGGCAGGCATCTTGTGGAGTTTATGTCCTTCCTTTCGTATGACCACAGCCCCCAGCAACTACAGGTAAGTCCCGGCCGTTTTGAGCAGGTGCTCAACCCCGGAAGTGAGATAGAAAGCTTGCGCCAGGAACTTGACCTAAGGCGGTTTTTTGCCGATCATTCGGCTGGCTTTACCCTTGGATGGAAAGGCATAAGCATAAGCCCGCGCCTGGGATTTTCATACCGGAACCAGCAACTTGTAAGCCGCCTTTGGCAGCAGCAACAAGTGCAATGGATTGAAAGTGCTGAAATCTTTGCCAACCATCTTGACGGAAGCCATGCCCGCACTTACCTGCAAACCGAAATGAGTTACCGCAAAAACGACCTGACCCTTTCGGCAGGCCTGCCCCTTAGCTGGCAACATCTAAACATGGAAGATGAAATCTTGCAACAAGGCCAGCAACTCAGCCGCCTGATGTTCGACCCCAGGCTTTCGGCCGACTACCGCATCAGCGGGTTCTGGCGAGTGAGGGGTTCGTGGAGCTACAGCAACAGCCTGGGCGACATGGACGGGGTGCATTATGGATATATCCTGCGAAACCATCGCAGCCTTCAGCAGAATGCCGCCCCCCTTTCGGAAACCAAACGCCATAACCTCTCGGCCTTTGTAAGCTACCGCAATCCCATTACCTCCTTCTTCAACTCGCTCAATTACTTTTACAGCATCAGCAATTACAACCTCATTTACAGCAACCAGGTGCAGCCCGACGGCACCACCATTTTGCAGGCTTTTGAGCAACCCAACACCGGCTACAGTCACAACCTTAGCGGGCAAACCAGCAAGTACTTCAGCGCAGCCAAAAGCACCCTGAGCCTGCGGGCCAGTTACAACCACAACCGCAGGCAATCGCTGCTCAATCAGCAGCTGTTCGAAACATCAAATCAATTCATTAACATCAGCCCCCAAATCAACACCCGAATAACCGAATGGCTCAGGGGCGAATACCGCGCCAACCTGAGCTACATACAAACCTATATCGACTCGAATCGAAGCAGCAACATCAGCATGTTAAGGCATTTTATCGATTTTCATGCCTTTCCCAAAAGGGGGAACTACATTGGCCTTACTACAGAATACTACCGCCACCGCAACAATGAAAACTTTTTTGTTGACCTGCTGTACCGCTACAACATTCGCAAACACCGTATCGACATTGAAGCCCGATGGCTAAACATCCTGGGCACAGACAATTACACCACATTTCAGGCCAGCTCTTTTTCGGTTACTGAAACAACCTACATCCTGCGCCCCTCGCAGGTTTTCCTTTCGGTGAGGTTTAGTTTTTAAGGGTTGTAAGGGTTGTTGTTGTTGTCAGCTGCGTACTTTTATTGTAATTTAAAATCACTAAGCCAATTTCGTTTTGCATGAGAACTACCTGTTTGAATAGGTAATTCCGCCCGCTTTGCAAGGAAGGCTCGTCCGAAATCAATTTTTGACAAACAACTTGATTTAAGTAAAATCTTAAAATAATTAGGGAATTTTTCTTACTTTTATTACGCAAAATGCGTTACGCAAAATATGAAAAAATGAAAACCCCTAAAAATCCTTTTATAGTAAGCGGATATGAAGGTCCCCAGTTGTTTTGTAACCGCGAAGAAGAAACCTCAAAAATTATATCAGCCTGCGAAAATGGCAGAAACTTAACTTTAATGTCAATCAGGCGAATGGGAAAAACCGGACTGATTCAGCATGTGTTTCACCTTTTAAACAAGAAAAAGGATCTTCGACTACTTTACCTCGATATCCTTCCAGCCCAAAACCTGTCCGATGTAATTAGGATATTTGCTAAAGCACTGGTTTTGGAAGAGCAGCGACGCCCAGGTAATTACCTAAAAAAACTTGGGCGGCTTTTGGCCGGATTGCAAGTGAAATTAACCTTAAGTCCGCATTCAGGAATGCCTGAAATGGAATTCGCTTACCGCAGCACTTATGAAAGCATGCAGGACCTGGAACAGCTTTTCAATTATATTGGTTTACAAAGCCAGGAGTACCTGATTGCATTTGATGAGTTTCAGCAAATTGTCAATTTCCCCGAAAAAAACATTGAAGCAATCCTGCGTTCACAGGTTCAAACAATAAAGAATGCAAAATTTATTTTTTCAGGGAGTCACAAACACCTGCTAAGTTCAATTTTCAGTGATTCAGGAAGGCCATTTTTTCAAAGCACGGAGATGATGCAACTTGAACCAATTGAACCAACTGAATATTCCTGGTTTATCAGAGGTCATCTTTTGGCTAATAAACAGCAGGTTGACCCAGAATTGGTGGCAAATTCTCTGGATCAACTCCGGCACCATACTTTCTATGTTCAGTTCTTTTTTAACAGACTGTATGAGAGTGGAATAAAAAAACCAGATCGGAAAGATTTGAAAACTTTGTTGGAAAAGATATTAAAGGAGCGCGAATTCGTATTTTACGATTACCGCAACCTTTTAACTCTTAATCAATTTGCTTTGCTTCAGGCAATTGCTAAGGAAGAAAAGGTAAGTCAGCCTACCTCCAAAGAGTTTATTGAAAAACACCGACTTGGTCAGCCAAGTTCAATAAACCGATCGCTCAAAGCCCTTATTGAAAAGGAAATGATATATGAGGAAAAGGGAGTTTTTTATGTTTACGATTTATTCTTTTCGAAGTGGCTGGAAAAGATTTAATTATTTCACTATGGATTTAAATCCATTCTGTAAGAACAGATTAATTCAAGTACCAAATCAGTTCATTTCTAACTTTTCATTTGCAATGATTACCTTTGCATACTGAAAAAAAATCCTGATAATATGCTTAGAACACATACCTGCGGCGAGTTGCGCATTGAAGAGGTTGGAAAAGTAGTGGCCCTTGCGGGCTGGTTGCAGCGCTCGCGCGATTTGGGCGGCATGACCTTCATCGACCTGCGCGATCGTTACGGCCTCACCCAGCTGGCTTTTAATATGGAAACCAATGCCGCATTGTGCGGGCAGGCTCGCCAATTGGGTCGTGAGTACGTGCTGCAGGTTAAAGGCACGGTAGCCGAACGCAGCAACAAAAACCCCAAAATGCCCACCGGCGATATAGAGATCATCGTTACGGAGATCGTAGTGCTTAACCCTGCCCAAACGCCCCCCTTTACCATTGAGGAAAACACTGATGGCGGCGATGAACTGCGCATGAAATACCGATACCTTGATATTCGCCGCAACAGTGTGCGAAGCAACCTGGAGTTGCGCCACCGTATGGCCGTGGAAACGCGCAACTACCTTAGCGTTCATGGCTTCCTGGAAGTAGAAACCCCGGTGCTGATCAAAAGCACCCCCGAAGGGGCACGCGACTTTCTGGTGCCCTCGCGTATTCATGAAGGGCAGTTTTATGCCCTGCCCCAGTCGCCCCAAACCTTTAAGCAGCTGCTGATGGTGGCCGGCATCGACCGCTATTTCCAGATTGTGAAATGCTTCCGCGACGAAGACCTGCGCGCCGACCGCCAGCCCGAATTCACGCAGATCGACTGCGAAATGTCGTTCGTAACCCGCGACGATGTGCTCGACACCTTCGAAGGCCTGGCAAAACACCTTTTTAATGCAGTGAAAGGGGTAGAAAATGTGATTTTTGACCGCATCAGCTATGCCGATGCCATGAAATATTATGGCAGCGACAAGCCCGACACCCGTTTCGGGATGCGCTTTGCCGAGTTGAATGAACTGGCTAAGAACAAGGGCTTCCAGGTATTTGATGATGCCGAACTTGTAGTGGGCATCAATGCACATGGCTGCGCCGAATATACCCGCAAACAACTGGATGAACTCACCGACTGGATGCGCCGTCCGCAAATAGGCGCCAAAGGCATGGTTTATGTTAAATACAATGCCGATGGCAGCATTAAATCGTCGGTCGATAAATTCTTTGACCAGGAGCAGTTACTTGGCTGGGCCGAAGCATTTGAGGCCAAACCCGGCGACCTGCTGTTGATACTGGCCGGCGAAACCAATGCCACACGCAAGGCTCTGGGCGAATTGCGCCTTGAAATGGGCAAGCGGCTCGAACTGCGCGACCCAAACAAGTTTTCTTGCTTTTGGGTGGTTGACTTCCCCCTGCTCGAATGGGACGAAGAAGTCCAGCGATTCTTTGCCATGCACCACCCCTTCACCTCGCCCCTGCCCGAAGATATCGAACTGCTTAGCACCGACCCCGGCAAGGTACGTGCCAATGCCTACGACATGGTGATCAATGGGGTGGAGATTGGCGGAGGATCCATTCGTATCTTTGACCGAACCCTGCAGGAGAAGATGTTTGAAGTGCTGGGCTTCACCCCCGAAGAAGCCCAAAGCCAATTTGGCTTTTTGCTGGATGCTTTCAGGTACGGTGCGCCTCCACATGGTGGCATAGCCTTCGGCTTCGATCGTTGGTGCGCCCTTTTTGGTGGCTCCGACTCCATACGCGACTTCATAGCCTTCCCAAAAAACAACGCCGCCCGCGATGTAATGATCGACAGCCCCAGCCCGGTGGACCAGAAGCAGCTGAAGGAACTTCATCTTAGACTGGAAAGAACTAAGGGACAGAGTGGCTGAGAGAAAATCAGGAAGTAAGTCGAAGGCCAAGAGCCTGCCTGCAGGCAGGTCAGAAACTCAAAAATCATTTTCCAAATCAACGACCCCTAAACCCTGAGCACTTAGTCGCAACCTAAAACAAGCACCAAAAAAACAGCCCCCAACCCCCTCCAAAGAGGAAGTCAGAACCTGCACCCGAGCCAAGGCGGCTCTTGAGCGAAGCGAAAAACCATTGAACCAGAAACCCTTTTGATCTCACTTAACAACATATCTGTGCACTTTGCTGGCACGCCACTGTTTAATGACATCTCGTTTATTATTAACCGGCGCGACCGAATAGGGCTTGTGGGCAGAAACGGGGCTGGAAAGACTACCCTAATGCGCATTATTGGCGGAAAAATGGAGCCTGCCTCAGGCCGGGTGGCCAGCCCATCGGGCAGCACCATAGGCTACCTCCCTCAGGAAATGCAGTTTACCAGTACCCAAATGGTTATTGACGAGGCACTAAATGCTTTCGCGGAAATAAAGGAGCTTGAGAAAAGGATCGAACGCCTCAACAATGAGCTTACCTATCGCACCGATTACCATAGCGATCACTACCATAAGCTAAGCCAAAAACTTGCCGAGGCCAATGAACGATATGATATTTTGGGAGGTGCCACCCAGCATGCCCGTGCCGAGAAAGTGCTGCTTGGGCTTGGTTTTGAACGCAGCGACCTGGACCGGCCGCTCACTGAGTTCAGCGGTGGCTGGCAGATGCGCGTGGAGCTTGCTAAAATTCTATTGCAAAGCCCGGAACTTATTATGCTCGACGAGCCTACCAACCACCTGGATATTGAGTCTATTCAATGGCTGGAGAATTTTCTGATCGACTACCCTGGCGCAGTGGTGGTGGTATCACACGACCGCGCCTTCCTCGACAATGTAACCACTCGCACCATAGAAATAAGTATGGGCAAGGCTTATGATTATAAAGCCTGCTATACAGATTACGAGATGCTGCGCCAGGAACGCCTGGAGCAGGAGTTGGCAGCCTTTAGCAACCAGCAACGGCAGATTGCACAGGTAGAACTTTTTATTACACGCTTTCGCGCAAAAAACACCAAGGCCCGCCAGGTAAAGAGCAAAATAAAGATGCTCGAAAAAATGGAAAAGGTGGAGGTTGAAGAACTTGACAAAAGCAGCATTCATTTTCGTTTTCCGGAAGCACCCCCTTCGGGTAAGGTAGCCATGGAGGCAGTAAATGTTTCGAAAAGTTTTGCAAACAAAGAAGTGCTCCATGATCTGAACTTTATGATTGCCCGCGGCGAGCGCATTGCTTTTGTAGGCCGCAATGGCGAAGGCAAAACTACCCTCTCGCGGATTATTATTGGCGAGCTAATGCACCAGGGGCAAATCATGCTTGGACACAACGTTAAAATTGGATACTACGCCCAAAATCAGGCCGAGTACCTCGATGGGGAAAAAACAGTTTTCCAGACCCTCGACGATGTGGCCACGGGCGAGGTTCGCAAGCAAACCCGCAACATTCTCGGAGGATTTCTTTTTGGAGGCGACGATATTGACAAAAAGGTAAAGGTGCTATCGGGCGGCGAAAAATCGCGCCTGGCAATAGCCCGCTTGCTTCTGGAGCCTGTAAACCTGCTGGTTTTAGACGAGCCTACCAACCACCTGGACATGCGCTCCAAAGACATCCTGAAAAGCGCACTGCTGCAATTCAACGGTGCAATCATTGTGGTGTCGCACGATCGCGATTTCCTCCAAGGCCTAACCGGAAAAGTGTTCGAGTTTCGAAACAAAAGGATCAGGGAATTTATTGGAGATGTGTATGATTTTATTGACCACCGGAATATAGAGTCGCTCAGGCAGCTGGAAGCCGGAAGAAAAAGCGATGCCAATGAAAAGGCCGATAAAGAAACGGTGGGTTCGCCAAGCCGCCAGAGCTGGGAGCAGAAAAAGCAAAATGAGCGCGAATTGCGCAAACTTCAGCACTCCATTGAAAAGACAGAAAAAGAAATAGAAAACTGCGAAAAGGAAATGGCAATACTCGAAAAAATTATTGCCAACCCCGGGCTGAACCCCGAACTTATTGAAGGTGGACGAGTATTTGAAAAGTATGAAAAACTAAAAGGCCTCCTGTTAAAGGCCGAGAAGCATTGGGAGCAGTTGCACCTTGAGCTTGAGTCTTTTGAGCGCAGGTGGGAAAACTAATCAGAGTTTAACAATATTATTTTTAATGGCATAAACCACAAGCTCGGCCGTATTGTTGAGTTTTAGCTTTTTCATGATATGGGCCTTGTGGGCTTCTACAGTTCGCACGCTTATGCAAAACTGCCCTGCCATTAGCTGGTTTGACTGCCCTTGGGCAATGGCCCGCAATACCTCCAGCTCCCTGCCGGTTAGGTTTGAGCCAACGCTTTTTTTGCTTTTGTCTTTCAGAAAATTCTCAATCAGAATTTCAGAAACAAAACCCTTGATAAAATGCTCGCCCCGCATTACGGTTCGTATGGCTTCGACCAATTGACCCGGCTTGAAATTTTTAGGAACATAACCCATAGCTCCGGCTTCAAAACCCATAACGATAGTATCTTCACTTATGGTTGCCGAATGAAGCACAACCCTTGTTTCAGGAAAATCTCTAATTACCTTGCGCGTGAGCTCAAGGCCGTTAATTCCCGGCAGGCCAATATCAATAATTACCACATCGGGCCGTGTTTCAGAAATTTTATTGAGGGCCTCTTCTCCGTCTTTTGCAATTCCGGCAAGTTTTATATCAGGCATCTTGGAAAAAACCTGACGGATAGCCAGGATTATCAGGTCATGGTCATCAACAACCAGTACGTTAATTTTTTCCATAATTTCTACACCACAGGGGTTCTATTATACAAATTTGGTAAGCTTACCGACAAATTTAAAAAAAATAAAATTAAATTATGCATCTTTAAGTAAAATACCTAAAACAAATTTAGTAAAACCCCGATAGGCTTAGGTTATAATTACGTAATTTCTTCTAAAGTTTGCTGCCAAATGCCAGATCGCCGGCATCGCCAAGTCCGGGTACTATATAGGCTTTTGCTGTGAGTTCGTCGTCAACCTCGCCAAGCCAAAGGGTGTAATTTTTAGTGGGGAGGTTTTTTTTAATATATTCGACCCCCTGCACGCTTGCCAAAACCGATACAAAATGAGTGTGAACAGGCTGTCCCTTGCTGAGCAGCTCCTTATATGTCAACACCATTGAAGCCCCTGTGGCAAGCATTGGGTCGCTAATAATCAACGACTTACCCTCAATGCTGGGGCAGGAAATGTATTCGATTTTGATGTCGAACCGGCCGTTTTTATGGTGCTTTCGGTAAGCCGAAATGAATGCATTTTCGGCCCTGTCGAAAAAGCCCAAAATGCCCTGGTGTATAGGCAAACCTGCCCTAAGAATGGTAGCTATCACAGGTTGATCGGCCAGCACCTCGCATTGCGCTGTGCCAAGAGGGGTAACCACCTCCTGTGGCTTCCAGTTGAGGGTTTTACTAATCTCGTAAGCGAAAATTTCGCCAATGCGTTCCATATTTCGCCGAAAACGCAGGCTGTCCCTTTGAATTTCTATATCGCGTACTTCGGCAATATAATGTTTCAAAAGCGAACTTTCCTTTCCAAGAACATGTATCATAGCGATTTAGTATTAGTCGGTACTTTTTCTTTTACCATTTTTCCAATTTAGATAAAGGTTTGAGAGAGTTTTTATACCCCAGGGCATCCGATTCACTTTGATTTGTAAAAATATACATTCTTTCGAATCAAATCCTTTATAAAACCGAGCAAGTTGCGGGTTTTCCGAGCCTTCAAAATCAAGCACAACTTTCTGGCCTGCCATTTTCCTGATATACTCGTCAATAATCAAAAACATGGCGCCATTTTCGCGCGAAAGTACGGTGCTTGCAGTAAAAAGCAAAACGCTTTTATTATGGCTGTGAAAAAAAACGGCACCGCCACAAAAAGAATTCCGGGAAGAGTAAGCAGTAAAAATTTTGGCAAATCCCCGGTGAAGCCCCGAATAAATAAGGCGCTTCAACAACTGGTAGTCATTTTTGCCAAACGACCTTAATCTCCTTCCGCGGTTAAGCCTGAAGGCTGTTATAATTTCGTCGGGGCTTCCATGTTCGGTCACAAACACACCCATCTTGCGGGCTTTGCCAATATTGCGCCGGGTATTTGTCGAATATCTGTGGCTGATAGCATCATAAGATTCAATTAAATCGAGGTGATGGGTGGTTTTATGTTTTTGCTCACAAAGGGCTGACGGGAATAGCTGGTTAAAGGTATTGAGGTTGTAATCAACAAATCTGAATTTTTCAGGGATGGCCTTTATAAAGCGCCCTACCACCTCGCCAGATATGCTTCTGGTGCTAAAAACGCCCAGCTGTTGAATAAAATAGGGCTGAAAAACATATTGGATTCCGAATTTAACCCTTTTTGGCAGTGGCATTACCGAGAGGTAATCGCCTTCAACCAGGGCATCCCAGCCGGGTGCGGCCATGTTAAGGTACCAGGAATATGCATAAAAAATTCCATTAACTGAGTGGTCAATGCAGTGGTCCCACTTTTCAAAATCAACTTCATTATGAGGCACATATCGAATCATATTGTGCATCTGTTTGCTGTGGCCAAAAGTACCAGGTGTTCATATACCTGCCTCCATCCCTGCCAGCCATTGCACTCGCAAAGCGAGTCGTTGTGCCAGAGGCTAATAAAGGTTCCGTTTACCAGTTGCACTGCATTTATAATTTTTTCAATTTTCTGCATGGCTTCCAAAGGATTCAGGCCCAGATAGTCCCTTAGCGTGCCATCCATAATCATAAAAGGGAAAACCTTCAGATTGGTAATTTCCTCTCTGGGCACATCATAAAATACAAACGGGTTTGCAATAGAAGCCCTGAAACCCGGCCTGGCTGCATAGCCCATTGAAAAATCATTGTTTATGTTGATATTGATAAGGTTGCGGTAGGTTTGCGGCAAGTGCATTTTGAGGTAATGCTGGCGGCTAAACCTTATTTCGCGATTCATAATTTTTGATAGCCTGGCCACTTCCGTGGAAAGCCTTTTGGAGTTATTGCTGGTGTAATATGATGGATGAATACCGGTAAAGGAGTAGTCGCCAATTTTTTTGACAAGGGTATGAAACGCACCCGAAAATACAGAAATGTTTTTGTCGAAAGGACTGTAATCGCCACACAGAAAAAAATAAAAAGCTTTCAGATTATGCTTTTTATGCAAGGCAAGCTGATAATCGTATGTATCGAATGGGTCCTTTTTTTTGCCTGTCAAAACCACGGCTCTTTCTATTATTTTGCCCGGTTGCAGTTTTAGCAACGACTGCAGGGTAGCGCCCGTTCCCCTTAAAATTCCCCGCCCATGGTATGCATAAGCCACATCGATATCGTAGGTAGCGTAAAACTTAAATTCCCTGTTACTGGCAATGGTTTTATTAAATTTGCATGCAAGTTCTTTTTGCAACAGCAGTGCATAATGGTCAACAAGCGGAATTTCGAGGAAGCCATGTTTAAATGCCAAGCTGTCTTCGGCCTTAAATCTGCCATGGTTATCGGCCTGGTGGGGCAAATATTCTTCGTAGCGGCTAACAAGATAAAAAACCGCCGAAAACACATCGAAGCCGAGTTTACAATTCTTTTCAGCATCAGGAAACAAGCAGGGCAGATCATGTATTTTCTTTATTTGGGGCACGAAAGGCTGCACCCCTCTTTTTTCTAAAAAACCCGATGGGATAATTCTAAACTCACTTCTGCCAATAGGTTGTGAGCTATAGTTTATCCGGCAGCCATCAAATGCCAAATATGAATCCTTGTCAGAGCTAACCTCCCATTGTTGGCCCAGTAAATTGTCGAAAATCAGATCGAGGGTGTATCTCAACCTGCTTGTAATTTTGGGAGCGTAAACCAGAATCATAAATATATCGGGATAACAAATCAGCGGTATGTAAAGATAAAGGTATTAAGGCAAAAAACGTCAGGTTGGCAGGGGCAATAATTTTTAAGATGTTTCTATGGCACGGCAGCCAGCAATATAAAAAATCTGTTTTTCAATCAGATTCAAGCCCTGTATAAATCTGCATTAAGTTGCACAATATGGTTTAAAGCAGGCCTTCATCGGCAAAGCTGAAATATTTTTCGTGGGCAATGATAATGTGGTCAATTACAGGCAGTTCAAGAAAAGCGCCAGCTTCTTTGCATTTCCGGGTAATCATTTTATCGCTTTCGCTTGGTTTTGGCGCCCCGCTTGGGTGGTTGTGGCACAAAATTACTGCCGAGGCATTGTCTTCAAGGGCCATTTTAAAAATTTTTTTCGGATCGGCCACGGTGCCTTCAACTCCGCCTTCGCTAATGCAGATGGTTCGTTTTACCTTATTCGAGCGGTTTAAGGTAATTAGCCAGAACTCTTCGTAGGCCAAATCGCCAAGTATAGGCTGCATGAGTTCATAAGCTTCGCGACTTGTGGTAATTGACTTTCGCTGCAAGCTTTCGCTTTGCCGCCTTCTGCGGCCCAGCTCAAGTGTAGCTATTATGTTTATGGCTTTGGCATGGCCAATTCCCCTAAAGCGCAAAAAGTCGGAAATGCCAAGACGCGAAAGTTCCGAAAGATTGTTTGAAACACTGGCCAGAATCCGCATTGAAAGGTCAACTGCCGACTCGCTTGCCGAGCCTGAACCAATAATAATTGCAAGCAACTCGGCATCAGAAAGCGCTGATGGGCTTTTTTCGAGCAGCTTTTCGCGAGGCCTGTCGTGCTCGGCCCACTCCTTAATGCTTTTTAAGCGAACAACAGGATCTTTTACCTGAAAACTTTTATGTTCATCCATTATACGATGCTTTGTTGACACAATGATTTCTGACCAGGCCGAAAAAGTTTGGCAAAAAGCACTAATTATTGCGGCCAATATACAAAGAAATAATCACAAAAAAAAAGACCTTCCGATTAAGGAAAGCCTTCAATGGTAGCCCGTAGGGGATTCGAACCCCTGTTACAAGGATGAAAACCTTGCGTCCTAACCCCTAGACGAACGGGCCATTATTAATTTTTGCAGGTTTAAATTACTGCATTTTATTAATCTGGCGCATAAGGCTCGACTTGAGGTTCGATGCCTTGTTCTTGTGAATCACCTGACGCTTGGCCAGCTTATCGACAAGCGACAAAACCTTCGGAAGCTTTTCAAGGGCTTCTTGTTTGTCGGTAGTATTGCGAAGCCTTTTTACGGCATTGCGGGTGGTTTTTGCGTAGTATCGGTTTCTAAGCCGTTTGGCATTGTTCGACCTGATTCGTTTTTGAGCTGACTTATGGTTGGCCATGATAAGCGGTTGTTTCTGTATAAATTAATGTTGTAGCCCGTAGGGGATTCGAACCCCTGTTACAAGGATGAAAACCTTGCGTCCTAACCCCTAGACGAACGGGCCATTTTTTCCCAAAAAAGGAGTGCAAATGTAAAACATTTTTCTGATTCTGCAAAAGCCAATGATTATTTTATTGAAAAAGGGAACAAAAAATGCCTTTAACCACATTTCATAAATCAAAGACTGGAACCAAAAAAGGATTCAGGCGAAGTCAATTTTCAATGATATATTATTAAATTAAAGGTGCTATAAACTACACTGTGTTTTAAAATATCATTCTTTAGTCTAATAAAATATTAAAATTTTGAAATTGGTCAAACTTGCAAATAGGTGGTTTACTGCTTTCAATACCATTTTTTAATATATTTGTACTGTCAAATAAAGTATAATCGGAAACAAAAAATCTTAATTTCCTAATAAATAAAAATGAGAAACCCTATGAAAAGTGTCAACTTCAGAATTTTAGCTTTAATGTTGCTTGCTGCCACTGTTTTTAGCGGCTGCGGTATAAGCAAAATGGTTAAAAACTACGAAAGCCAGGTAAATTTCACCCCTGCTACCAATCCCCTTGAGAACCATGGCGGAAAAGTTGCTGCCAATGTAAAAGGTAATATCAGCGAGAATTATTTCCGTCGCAGGGCCATTATGGAAGTAACCCCAGTATTGAAGTTTAATGGTGGCGAACAGGAAATGCCAACAGTTACTCTCAGGGGCACGCGCACCACTTCGGCTGGCACCATGATTAACCGCGACCTGGCCAGCAGTTTCGACCTAAACAACACCATTAACTTCAAGCCTGAAATGCTTGAATCGGAACTTGTTCTCAGAACCAGGATTTACCGCGAAGGCCGCGAGCACCGCGCTTCAATTCTTCCCGAGAGAAAAGTTGCCGATGGTACAATTAACACTTCACAGCGGGTTGACAAGACTGGCTTTACCGTTGCCTTTTTGCCCGACAGGTACGAAAAAGTTGTTATTCATACCGAAAAAGCTGACCTGTATTTTGCTTATATGAGGCATAATAATGACCCGCGCCTTGCTCTGAACCGCGATGCAGCTGCCCAGGCTAAACTTACTGCTCTCGAAAACCACATTAAGAAAGGCTGGCAGTTTCATTCAATTGAAGTAAATGCATGGGCTTCGCCCGAAGGCGAGGTGGCCTTTAACGAAAAGCTTGCTGAAAACCGCTCTAAAACTGGTAATAAATACCTGACAGATTTCTTTACAAGAATTGAAAAAGCAACTAAAACTACTATTGCACGACCTGCATTTAAGGTTACAGCCAAAGGCGAAGATTTCGATGGTTTTATGGCTGCCCTCAACGCCAGCAACCTCCCCGACAAGCAGGCCATTGCCAATGTAATTAACGCCCAGGTAGCTCCTTCCGAAAGGGAAAGAAGGATTAAGGACATGACCCTGATTTATGCAGAAATTGAAAAAATCCTGGCCCCACTGCGTCGTGCCGAATTTGTTATAAGTTTGCTGGAGCCCAAGAAAACCGACAGCGAAATAGCCAGGCTTTCTACAGCCGACCCTTCGAAGCTTACCATGGAAGAACTGCTTTATGCTGCCACCCTTACCAACGACCTGAAAACAAAACTGGCTATTTACAAAGCCGGCCAGCAGCTTTTCCCAAGATGTGCAAGATTTTTCAACAATGCTGCTGCTGTTAACATTAAATTAGGCAATATTGATGCAGCTGCAAAAGATCTCGAAACTGCTAATCAGCTGGCCCCTGGCAATCCCTCTATTCAGAACAACCTCGGCATTGTGGCCTCTGTTAAGGGCGACTATGTTAATGCCAAGAATCTTTTTACAACCGCCAACACAAGAGATCTAAACACTGCTTCCAACATTGGCGTAATGAATCTACTCAAGGGCGATTATCAGGCAGCAGCTACCAATCTGGCAACTGCTACCTGCACTTACAACCTGGCTATGACCCAGCTTATGACCGGAAATCAGCAGGCAGCTCTCAACACCCTTAACTGCACGCCTGAAACTCCGCAGGTATTCTACCTCAAAGCCATTATCGGCGCTCGTCGCAACGATGCCAACCTGCTTTTTGACAACCTTAAGAAAGCCATTGCTGCAGAGCCTGGCTATAAAGAAATTGCAAAGAAAGACCGCGAATTCATCCGCTTTTTCACTCGCACCGAATTTCAGGAAATCGTAAGATAATTCTGCAATGGCACACATAAAAAAGCCAGCCTTTTCGGCTGGCTTTTTTTATACAATCTTAATCCGGCTTATCCCTTTGGGGTATTCCTGGTTTATAGCACCCACAATTTTTGCAAAATCCGTTGGGCTGGCTACAAAATCAGCATCATTAACATCTAAAAGGAGAATTCTGAGCTGGGGTTGCTGCTTTAGGTAATCGAGATAGCTTTCCTGTATTTTATCGAGATACTCATCGGGTATTCGTTGCTCATACTCCCTTCCCCGCATTTTTATGTTGTTTTGCAGCCTCGAGGTAGAAACAAACAAATGTACCAGCAAATCGGGCCGTGGCAGGTTGGCGTTCATTATGTTGAAAAGGGTAAGAAACAGCTGATATTCGTCGTCATTGAGCGTTTTACGCGCAAAGATGAGCGATTTGTTCAAGAAATAATCTGAAATGGTAAAGTTGGCAAACAATTCCTGGTTGGCCAGCTCGCGCTTAAGCTGCTGATAGCGCTCGGCCAAAAACGAAAGTTCGAGGGGGAATGCATATTTTTCCTGGTTTTCATAAAACTTTGCCAGAAAAGGGTTGCCTTCAAATTGCTCAAGAATAAGTTTGCCATTATACTTATTTGCAATTTTGGTGGCAAGGGTGGTTTTGCCAGCGCCAATATTGCCTTCAATGGCTATGTAGTTATACAACATTTTAAACTGTTTTAATTTTGAGTGCTGCCTGTGTGGCCCAGTTTAACAACCGCAAGCTTGTCGGGGCAAATTCCAAGAAGCTCGTACAATGTTTTTCCAAAAACCGGGTGAACCATTTCGGGAGCAATTTCAACAAGGGGCAACAATGTAAAACGCCTTAAATGAAGGCGCGGATGCGGAATCTCAAGGATTTTACTTACAATAACCTGATCGTTATAAAACAAAATATCAATATCTAAAGGGCGAGATTCAAGGCATTTTACTTTTCGCACCCGCCCCAGCAAAGATTCAATCTTCAAAAGTGATTCGAGCAATTCGGCCGGGTTCAGCCTTGTTTCGACCATAAGCGCCTGATTTAGAAAATGATTTTCGGACTTAAAACCCCATGGTTCAGTTTGGTAAACCGAACTGGAATTTAAGATGCTTCCAACCCTTAGAACAATGCTTTGGCGGGCATAGTTAAAGGTATTAATCACATCGCCCTGGTTACCGCCTAGCAGAAGAAAAACCTTATTCGTTGCCACCTTGCAATACTTTTGCTAATATCCGGCAAAATTCATCAAAAATATTGTGAAACCAAAACAAATAATTGCTTTGATACCAACGAAGGAAAGGCCGGATTTATTAATATTGCAATAATTTTCTATTTCAAGCATTTAATTCGACAAAACCATGAAACAGTTCTTTAAGTTTATGCTGGCTTCCATGCTGGGTTTTTTGATTTCGTGCATTATCCTTTTCTTTCTTTTTGCAGGAATGTTGGCCTCGGTGGCTTCTTTTTCGAAAAGGGAGGTAGTGCAGGTAAAACCCAAATCGGTTTTACACCTAACGCTCAATAACCAGATTGTTGACCGCGGTGGCGCTGATCCCTTCGACTCATTCAATTTTATGAGTTTTGAAGTGGGCTCGGCCACAGGTTTGAATGACATTTTAGCGAATTTGAAAAAAGCGGGCAAAGACCCCAACATTGAAGGTGTGTTTTTAGATATGAGCCTTGTACTGGCTGGCTGGGGCACAATAGACGAGATACGCCAGGCCCTTATTGAGTTTAAAAAAACAGATAAATTTATTGTTGCTTATGGCGAGAATTACACACAAAACGCTTATTACCTTGCTACGGTAGCCGACAAGGTTTATCTGAACCCAGAAGGCATTATCGATTTCAGAGGGTTGAACTCCGAATTGACTTTTTTCAGGAATATGCTTGAAAAGCTTGGGATTGAGCCTCAGGTAATTAGGCACGGTAAATACAAAAGCGCTGCAGAGCCATTTTTTCTTGAAAAAATGAGTGCTGAAAACCGCGAGCAGGTACTGGCTTATGTAGGTAGTATCTGGAACAGTGTGCTTCAAGGCATTTCCGACAGCAGGGGCTTGACCATAGAGCACCTGAACAAAGTAGCCGATGGCTTTAATACCAGAAGTGCCGACCTGGCCCTCGAGTGGCAGATGATTGATGGCATAATGCACCGCGATGAATTGCTCGAGGAGTTGCGCGCGCGCCTCGACGTGAAGAACACCACTGACATAGAATTTGTTGAACTTGGGAAATACCATAGGGTGCCGGAAAACACAAACCGCAAATCGCCGCGCAGCCGCGACAAAATCGCGGTGGTTTACGGCACAGGCCCCATTATTTCGGGGCAGGGCACCGAAACCAGCATGGGCTCTGACAGGATTGCTGCAGCCTTGCGCGAGGCTCGGCAAGACACCACCGTAAAAGCAATAGTGTTTCGAATTAACTCGCCAGGGGGAAGCGCACTTGCCTCAGAGGTTATACTGCGCGAAGTTATTCTTGCCAGCCAGGTAAAACCTGTAATAGCGTCGATGGGCGATGTGGCTGCTTCGGGGGGGTATTATGTAGCTTGCGCAGCCGATATGATTATTGCCAGCCCAAACACAATTACCGGGTCAATCGGGGTTTTTGGACTGATTCCGAATATGCAGAATTTCTTTAACCAAAAACTGGGCATTACTTTCGACAATGTAAAAACCAATGAATATGCCGACCTTATGACGGTTTCGAGGCCTCTAACCAACAATGAAAAGGCTTTGATACAGGAAACCGTTGAAAATGTTTACACTACCTTTATTGGCCATGTTTCGAAGGGGCGCAACCTTAGCCCAGAACAGGTTGACAGCATTGGCCAGGGCCGGGTATGGAGTGGTGCTGAGGCCAGGCAAATAGGCCTGGTTGATGAGTTTGGGGGGATTAGCCTGGCCATTGAAAAAGCTGCAGAAAAAGCCGGGCTCGAAAGCTACCGCATTGTTGAGTACCCTAAACGCAAAGACTTTGTTGCAAGACTCATGGAGAATTTTGGCAGTATGCAGGAAACCTTCGTAAAACGCAAACTTGGCGAAGCTTTCAGGTATTATGAGCAGGTTAATAAAGTGAACGAAATGACCGGCATTTTAACCCGTTTGCCCTACGATATAATTATTGAATAACAGTCATGTTTTAAACCACTAAAAAAGGGGTTTCGGCCCCTTTTTTAGTTTAAGCAAGCAAAGAATACTCTAAACCTGAGGATATTTTTTCAAAATATCGAAAGGCCTCATTAGCAAATCGACATATTGTGCCCGCTGAAATGCGTAAGGGTCTTTGCTGTTAACTTTTGCAAGCTTGCCCTTAAAATCGTCAACTGTCGAAAAGCCCTTGTTGCTCATCCAGGCCTCAATTTCGCCGAGCATTTGCGTAACATGTTCGGCCTTGTTGCGATAAATTGCACTAACAATCTGTACTGCATCGGCCCCGGCAAGCAAAAGTCGAACAACATCATGGCCAGTATAAATTCCAGTATTGCTGCAAATACTCCCTTTTATGTTTTTGTGCAACAAACCGGCATAGCGCAACGGCAGGCGGTAGCTACCAGTTTGGCTTAGGTTAAAAGGGAATGTAAGCCCCACTTTTTCAACATCAATTTCGGGCTGATATAAATTGTTAAAAAGCACAAAACCATTGGCTCCGGCCTGATCCATTTTTTTGATAAGATTTAGGGGATTTGTATAAAAAGGGCTTAGTTTAACACTCACCGGAATTTTTACTTTCCCCTTTATGGTTTTTAAAACCTGAATCTGCTCTTCCTCAATTTTTGAAGGATCAAGGTTAAAATCGACCTGGGTGTTGAAGAAATTCAGTTCAAGGGCGTCGATTCCGGTTTTTTCCATTTCAAGGGCGTACTCAAGCCATGTTGAATAATTAATACAATTCAGGCTGCCAACCACCGGAATGCCTACTGCCTTTTTCAACCCACTCAGTTTTTCGAGGTGCTCAGCTGGCCCAGCATGGGCAAGGCTTGGGAAAATTTTCAGCATTTCAGCATTGCGCTCGTTGTACTCTTTTAAGTTTTCGTCCAATTGAATGGACTCAAGGCTGATTTGCTCCTCGAACAATGACTTGAAAACAATGGCTGCAATACCAGCATCTTCAAGTTTGCGCACAGCATCGAGGTCGAACGCAAGGTTGCAGGCACCTAAAATAATCGGGTTTTTCAGCTTCAAACCCATATAAGTCGTTTTCAAATTTGTCATAATTTTCCTCCGGTTAAGTTTATTGTATGTTAAATTTATAAATTAAATCTCAGGAATGCAAATTATCGTTCCAAAATAATTAGATTTTACGGAAATTTAGCTTTTGGCTAAATATTGTTAAATCAGAAGAAATACAAGGAGGCATTTGGCGGCTATTTATTGTTTTTTGCTATCTTTATAAAATTCTAATGGCTGATAATCAAATATTTAATCAACATAATCGATTTAATTATGGAAAAGAAGAGCAGGCGACTGTTTTTGCGTTCGGCCTTAGCCCTGTCGGGTCTGAGCCTTGTTCCGCCATTATTATTCAGGGGGTTTCAAAACCAAACCTCAGCCATGAACAGAAGCGATTACGAACCAGGTTTTTTAAAGCTTCACCGAAGCGGGGAGTTGAAAGCCCGCGGAGACATTATGTGGGAAAAGATGAGCCGTTGTACCATTTGCCCGCGCAAGAGCGAAACCAACAGGCTTCGTGGGCGTCGGGGCGATTGCAAGTCGAACTCGAGCCTTGAGATTTCGTCGGCTCATCCCCATTTTGGCGAAGAAACCGAGCTGGTGGGCAGCCACGGTTCGGGCACAGTATTTTTTACAAACTGCTCGCTGCTTTGCGTTTTCTGCATAAATTACGAGGTGAGCCACCTTGGGCACGGGCGCACTTATAGCATACGCGAGTTGGCAAACATGATGCTGCTGTTGCAACGACAAGGCTGCCATAACCTAAACCTTGTTACCCCAACCCACTATGCCCCGCACATTTTACTGGCACTCGACAATGCCGCTGCCCGTGGCCTTCGTTTGCCTGTGGTTTACAATACCTGCAGCTGGGAAAACATTGAAATATTGCAAATGCTCGAAGGGGTCGTTGACGTATATCTTGCCGATTATAAATATGCCGATGGGGTGGCTGCCAATAAATATTCGCCGGGTGCAAAAAACTACCCCGAAATAACCCAACGGGCATTGCTCGAGATGCACCGGCAGGTTGGGCTGGCCATTGCCGATAAAAGAACCGGGCTTATAAACCGTGGATTAATGATACGCCACCTTGTAATGCCCAACAATGTGGCGCAAAGCGACAGGGTAATGCAATGGATTGCCGCCAACCTGCCCAAAGAAACTTATGTAAATATAATGTCGCAATACACGCCAATGTTTCGTGCGGGCGAGTTTCCTGAAATTGCCAGAAGAATAACCGTTGCCGAATACAATCATGCGGTAACTGCTGCCCGCAGGGCCGGCCTTAGCAATTTGAGGCTGCAAATGAGATCCTAGAATCCAAAAAAAAATACTTCAGGAAAGAAAATACAGCAGGAGGTGGCACGGTAATCCACCTCCTGCTCTTTTTAACCACCAAAACAAAACAACATTAACCAAAAAAAACAACTAAAACCATGCAAAACTTTTTGAAGCTGGTTCTGCTTAAACAGCACAGCAATTTAAACAAACTTTTAAAATAAAGCAAGAAATTTTCGGCCTTTTTCTTATCCGATATTATTTTTTTGCACAAGTAGCCTTTGGCCATTTTAGGAGGCTGCTTCAAAAAAAAAGTTCAAGATAAAATAAGCAATAGTATCAAAAACCTTTTACCAATATCCGTGGTTCGAGCATATCGTGCATGGCGTATTTTACTCCTTCCCGGCCCAGGCCACTGTCTTTAAGCCCACCATAAGGCATGTGGTCGGTGCGAAAAATAGGGGTGTCGTTATGAATCACCCCGCCCACTTCAAGGTGTTTGAAGGCATATTCCAACTCCCTTATATAATTGGTAAACACGCCGGCCTGCAGCCCATAACGACTGTTGTTGACCATAGCCACGGCCTGTTCAAAATTTTCAAATTTGTTGATAGTAACTACCGGGCCGAAAACTTCTTCATCAAACACTTTCATACCTGGGCATGCACCGGTAATAATGGCAGGTTCAACAAAATTGCCCTCTCTTGTTCCGCCGCAGAGCAAATTTGCCCCCTGTTTTACCGATTCATTTATCCATTCTTCGACCCTGACAGCATTCGCCTGATCAATCATTGCTGAAAATTCGGTTTCGGGCAGTATTGGGTCTCCATATTTAAGGGCTTTTGCTCCGGCCACAAGTTTCTCGGAAAATGCCTCATAAAGGCTATGATGAACAAAAATGCGCTGGGCATGTATGCACACCTGGCCCTGGTATGCAAAACCTCCTACCAGGCAACGCTTTACAGCAAAGTCAAGATTGGCCGATTCAGCCACAATGGTTCCGGCATTTCCGCCCAGCTCGAGCACCACTTTTTTCTTTCCGGCCTGCTCTTTCATGCGCCAGCCTACCTCGGGCGATCCGGTAAAAGTTAGCAACCTGAAGCGCTCATCGGTTACCAGGCGGTTTCCGGTAATTCTATCCATTGGCAAAATTGAAACCGCGCCCTTTGGCAAGGTGGTTTCATCAATTAATTTTGCCAGGTAAAGTGTTGACAAAGGGGTTGCAGAAGCAGGTTTTAAAACAATTGGGCAACCAGCAGCAATGGCCGGGGCAATTTTGTGCACTGCCAGGTTTAGGGGAAAGTTAAAAGGGCTGATACCAGCCACCGGGCCTACCGGAAAATACCTTACCAGCCCTTCGCGCCCGGCTGCATCGGGGGTCCAGTCTAAGGAAATATACTCTTTAGGAAGGCGCCGGGCCTCCTCCGAGGCAACAAAAAAGGTGTGGGCTGCGCGCTTTGCCTCAGCAACCGCATATCGCCAGGGCTTGGCGGCTTCGCGGGCAATAAGCGAGGCAAAAATATTTTCTGCCGCGGTAACCTTTTGCGAAATTTGGAGCAAAATGTGGCTTCGCTCAAATGCCCCCATGTTTTTTGTGTGATCAAAAGCACTCAATGCGCTCTGAACCGCCCCTTCGTACTCTTGGTTGCCGGCAAGCCAGGTGCGGGCAAAGACATGGCCATTGTACGGATTTGAAACTTCAAGCTCGCGAAAGGTTGTAACAAACGTTCCCCCAGCGTAAATTGGGTATGACTCCATGGGTTTAAATTAACGGATTACCAAACCGGGCTTCGATGAAACGGGGAAGATGGGAAGCCACTGCGGTGAAAACCACCCTGATTAAAAAAGGGATTGAAAGGATTATAACCTTGCGAAACATTGACCTGGGCACCAAAACTGAAATTTTCGGAGATTCTGTAATCGAATCCCATCATTAGCCCGCGTGGGTTTAAATTAAACGCATTCGGGTTCATTTGGGGCTGAAAAGCCTGCACATTGCTGCGCTCAAACCAACTCCCGCCAAAAATAGTCAGGCGCGGATTGGCCTGATACGCCCCCATGGCATAAACTGTGGCGCTGAACAGATTTTGTGGGGCGGCTATACTATTTCTCATCTCTGATCCCGAAAATGTAAGGGGCGAAAAGCCCATGCTACCCGACAGCTGCCCGCTTGAAAATACACTTCCAACAACCAGACTAAAGCGTTGGGTGGGGTGCCATTGAAAATGGGGTGAAACAGACTGGGTAAAAAGCGAACTTCCTGCAAATCCAGTGGCAAACGACGAACCTACCTGAAGCCCAAAATCAGTATTGGGTGTATGTAAAACCGGTTGGCCCTGAGCGCCAAAAGTCGAACTTTGCTGTGCATGCAGGGGCATTGAAGTAAAAAAAACAAGGCCCAGAATGGCTGAAAAAACACAAATAGCAGACTTCATAATCTTCGGGTTTTATTTTGAAAAGGCACCATTGCCTGGTAACCCTTGTTACACTAATTGCAAATTTATAAAAAACCCGCCGCTTTTTCAAGTGTTATAACCTTTATTAACAATTCTGATGGTTACCAAACACAAAAAATGGTAAATTTATTCTCCAGGATTAAACATTGACAATTACATAAAAAACTTATGTTATGAAGCAAAACATGGGCCCCGCCGACAAGGCCATTAGGATTCTGATAGCCATTGTTGTAGCTATTTTGATTTACACAAAAGTACTGACTGGAACAGCTGGCGTTGTTTTATCACTTATTTCCGTAATTTTTGCACTAACCAGCCTGGTAGGCATTTGCCCATTGTACCTGTCTTTTGGCATTAACACCTGCAAAAAAAAATAGCCAAATAAAGCCGCTGCGAATTAGCAACCAACGGACCAGCATCAGTCGCCTGGCTTTTTTTGTGGGCTTTAGAGGTAGCGCGCTATGGGTTAGGCGAAGTTTCATTGTTATTGCCTCCATCTATTCTACTAAACTGGCCGACAAAAATTACGTGATTTCTCGCTCCGCTCGAAATGAAAGGGTTTTCGATGATTTTGGCAATTTGGGGGGTAGGTGGCAGCGAAGCCGCCACCTACCCCCCTTAATAAAAAGCAAACTGACTGTTATTCCGAACGTAGTGAGGAATCTCTTCCATAAAGTTCTGCCCTTTTTGCTTTACCGGACAATAGTGATTTACTGTATGGTTAGGTAAAAATAAGCGGGAATGAATTGGTTTTGGATCGTTTTGCCAACTCCAAACAGACCCAAACCAGGTATCCAAACTCCATGGCAGCCCAAAGACTTCCCCAAAAATTTTCAATTTTCATTCGCAATAATTTTTAAATTAAGGTCGGATAGCCTGACTCGTCCCGCCAAAGGCGGGACGAGGGAACTAGATTGATGAATTTTAGCTTCGCTGAACACCGTTTAGCTTCGCCGGAAATTTCGGCCAGGGCTATTCGGCTTCCCTGAAAGGGATTAGCAGGCAATTTGATTCTGCCAGTTGAATAAGCGAAAACACTGTGCTTCCAAGTACAAAGTCTGAGAAATGTGTGCGGCCATGGGTGCCCATTACAATCATCGACACCTGGTTTAGTTTTACCTCGCGCATAATTTCAGGAACCACAGCTCCTTCAACCAGAATTATTGCGGGCTTTGTTTTGGTTTTTTCGCCGATTTCTTCGGCCATTTCTTGAAGACGCGCAGTGTCAATCTGGTTAAACCTTGAAATTGTTTCTTTATGATGATGTCTGAGGGCCACGCTATCCTGCACATGCATAATGCTGAGCTGCTCAAAGGACGAGGAAAGGTTTTGCTTGAGATAATTGTATGTTTGGCCGGCATTTGCCGAAAAGTCGGTAAGCAATAAGCCATGGCTCATCAGGTCTTTATACTCCAGGGCGCATTCGTCTTGCCCGCCTGAGTTTTTTCCCATATTTTTTATCCGAATCATTAGCACTGGGTTGGCGCTCTGCTGAATAACCCGCAAGGTGGTGCTGCCAATCAGGTTGCGTTTAGCAAAGCCAAAACCTTTGCTGCCCATAATTACCAAGGCATCGGGCCTTTGTGCCGCAAAGTCGGTTATTTCCTGCGAAGGAAGCCCCTCTTTTAGCACAAAGTCGGCCTTAAAACCAAGGTCTTTGAGTTTATTGCGCATATTTATCATACGGGCTTCAATATGTACCATCATCGAATAACCACTGTATTCCATATAGTTAAAACTCACAATGGGGGCATGAAACAGGGTTATTTGCTCAATTCCCAGGTTTTTGAATTGTGAAGCGCAATCAAAGAGCAAATCTGATGCTTTAGATAGATCGGTTGCAAGTATGGCTTTCTTCATGGCACAACATATTATGGGTTATGTTATGTAATTTACAAAAAATCTCCGGATAATGCAAAAGGTTTTTATTTGGCTGCCTGCTGCGCCCTGGTTTTTGGAAGCATTTCTTCATTTACCCATTTGAAACGGGGCTCCTTACGAAGTGCTTTTTCAAGGGTCTGAATGGCTTGTGGCAAATCGCCGGTTTTTTCGTAGGCACCGGCCAGCGAAACCAAGGTGCTCAGATAAAGCCACCTGTGCGAGGGGTGCATCCCGGCCTCCATAAGTTCTATTGCTTTTTGGTATTCTTTAATAGCTTGGCCTTTATTGCCAAAAGGCACCGGGGCAAAAAACATAATGTTGCCTCTCTCAACCCAGGCACGTGCATATTGGGGATTGGCCTCCCGGGCACGGTCGGCTGCGCGCGAACTGCGTGGGCCTAATACCACAGCACGTATAGGTCGCAAGCCTATGCGATACCCTATAAAGGCCGATTCGAATGCATGGGCTTCGGCCTGGCGTCCGGGAATCCTTCTCAGCTCTTCAAGCAGCTGTTCTGCCCGGCTGAGTATGGGTTCAGCTTTGCCATTCTGTTTGTTGCCAAGGTAATAGCCAATAAGTCCGTATTGGGTCAATAGCAAATCGTAAAGCAGTTCGCTTGAAGGATTGCGCAAGTACGCTGCTTCCATGGCTCTGACCGTGCGGTCCCACTGGGGCATATTGTTCAGCACATAGGCTTCGTAAATCTGCCCGCGCCAATTCTCAAGCGAAGCCGACCCTTGTGATGTTAAAAGCAGACAAGAAGTGGATAAAATAAGAAATATGGAAAGTTTGAGAAACATTGTTTGGTTTAGGTTTGAGATTTTAGGTTTTAGGTTGCAGGTTGCAATTTTCAAATTGCATTTTGGCTTTTGGCTAACAACCAGCAACAGATGACTAACTTTTACACCGTCCTTCCTTTCCAGGTATTTTGGCCGCGTATTCGCACCCGAACGGCTTCAAGAATAACCAAAAAAAACGCCAATTGTTGAAAAGGCAGAAGGACCAAATTGTGGATCACATTCTGACGGCTGGCAAAAGCCACCAAGGCTCTTAATAGAAACACACCTGCCAGCCAGGCTGTTGCAAACCCCGCGCCAAGAGCAAGGTAAACCGGAATAAAGCCAAAGGTGGTAAGCAATGCCATAAAAACCGTAAGAAAAATGCTGTTTCCGAAAAACTCAAAAACATTTTTGGAAAAGCCGCTAGTGGCTTCCCTGAAGTTGTTATACATACGGCACTTCACTTGCCCGTTGCTTAACAGGGTATGCCCCTTCAGCCCCAACCTCTTTATGTTGCGGAATATGATAATGTCTTCTACCTTACTACCTTTAACCATTTGGTGAAAAAGGTGTTTATTATACACTTCAGCATCAAAAAGCATAAACTGCCCGTTGGCCGCCGAGAAAGATGGCCGTTGGGAAACGCGTGTCAGGATAAGGGGCAGCAGGCTAACCAGAATCCAGTTCATCATGGGCACGGTAATGCGCTCGCCAAAACTTTTCATGATTTGCTGCGGGAAGATGGAGAGCAGTGACAGCTTGTGTTTTTGCAAATGTGCCATCGCCTGACTGACCAGTTGTGGCCCGGCAGTTACATCTGCATCCATAAAGATCAGGTACTCGCCCTTTGCAAGTTGGGAAAGCTGATGGCAGGCGTAGTTTTTGCCCAGCCAGCCTTGTGGCAACGAAAGGCCCCGTATTATTTTGATGCGCCTATCGGTTACAGCCAGTTCATTGACCCGCTCAACGGTGCGGTCATCCGAAAGGTCATCATAAACTAGTATCTCAAGGTTTTGATAATCTTGCTTTTGCAGGCCGCGAATCAGGTTTTGAATATTATGTTCTTCGTTGCGGGCCGGAATTAGAACGGAAATCAGTGCTCTGCCAAGCGGTTTGCCCGACTTGAGCCATTGCCGGGTGGCAATATTGACCAAAGCCACCAGAAGCCGCAGCGCCAAAAAACCAAGAACAAAATAAGCCAGCCAAATCATGCTTTCATGTTTTGTTGCTGTATGCAATGGTGCAAGAATGCGTTATAGGCATCTTCAAAGTCCTGGTTGTCGAAGTTTTCTGCTGGATTAAAGTTAGCGAGATATATGCTGAGCTCGGGCCTGGGGTGCGCAAAATAATCAGTCAGGTATGCCATGAACACAACCTGGAAAGGCCCTTTGGCTTTTTGCGGAATGCGCAGCCAGCCTTTTTCAAAACTGAGCGGATGCTGGTGGTGCGACTGAAACTTTCCTTGCGGGAATAGCAGCACCATGTTGGCGGGATCATTGAGAAGCTCCGCTGCATAATTTATTGATTCCACGGTGCTGCGGCTGTTTTTTCTAATGGAGAAGGCTCCCATTCGCGACAGAAAGGGTCGTTTGCTCAGTTCTACTTCCAGAATCATTACATGCAGCTTGCGGCCAAAAATTTTTTCCCTGATTATCAAAGCAAAAAAACCATCCCACCAGCTAAAGTGGTTGCCGATTACCAGCAGCGACTTGCCCGTGGCTTTTACGCTGCCGAGGATGCTGATTTTGCGAAACTGCAACCTCATAAGCAGCCTGATAAACAAGCCGAAAAAAAACTGGTAAAACCAGTGATGACTTGCCCTGATCATGATATGCGGAAATAAATGTTGAGAAACATAAAAAACACCAGTTGCACCATAAACATGTGCTTTGAAATGGGGTTATTGGTGCGTATTTTTGCAACCTGCATTATGGTAAGAAAAACCACCGATATTACAAACCAAGCCACATAATTCTGTATTGGAATTTCGCTCCCGCCCCAACTCCACATATTCAGGGCAATGGCAGCCGGCTCAAGAATAATATCGAAGGCCACCATGAGCAATGCACCACCCACTACCTTTAACCACGAAGGCAACTGCTGGTGTTCAAAAATACCATACACCGCATAAATAAGAAATAGCCAGTTAATGCCAATAATGGGCGGAGTGCCTAATATCTTAACACCCAGGGTATTGTGGTACTGATACTCGCCAAACACCAATCCTGTGAGTACGCCAGCCACCTCAACCATGTAGCCCAGCAGGGCAATGAGACCGAAAACCCAAACGTGGGTGCGCTCCCATTTTTGGTGAAAGGCCAGTAAAACAGCCAGGCTTGCCAAAAGGGTTAGTGGTATAAGTTGTCTGAAAATGTTTGCGGTTACCGGCCATATAAGCCCGAAAGCACCCACAGTAAAATATATTACAAGGAATAATTTGGTGATAAAAACCCTCTTTTTTAATAGTTCTTTCATTTCAATTGTGGGATTTCCTTATCAATGATTTTTGCCGAAGCCAGACATAATGGAATCCCCCCGCCCGGATGCACGCTGCCTCCTGCAAAATAAAGGTTTCTAATTTTTTTGTGAAAGTTGGGATGGCGGTTAAAGGCGGCTAGCATATTGTTTGAACTCAGCCCGTAAAGGGAACCACGAAATGATCCCGTGTCGCGTTCGTTGGTTCGGGGGTCGGCTACCGCTTCGCAAACAATATGAGGCTCAATATCCACTTTTAGGGTGCGTTTGATTTTTTCAATAATATCCCGGCGAACTTTGGTTATCATGGCATCCCAGTCCTGCCCTACGTTTGCAGGTGCGTTAATCATAGCATACCAGTTTTCGCAACCCGCTGGTGCATCGGTCTTCACCATTTTAGAACTGACAAAAAGGTAAACCGTGGGGTCGTTGCTTACTGTTTTGGTGTTAAACAAATGGTTAAACTCGCCGGAATAGTTTTCTGAGAAAAGAACATTATGCAACTCAATATTTGGAAAAGTGCGGTTTATTCCCCAGTAAAAAATTATGGCCGACGACGACCTATCAAGGCTCAGTTGTTTTCGGGGCATCTTAATTTCTGGAAGAAGATGTCTATAAAAGTTTACTGAATCTACGTTGCTTACCACAAGGTCAAAGGCCAAATCTTCGCCATTTACTCTCAAACCCGCTACGCCGCCAGCAACAATATTCACCTTTTCGACCTGGGCGTTGAAGTGGAAATCCACGCCCTGCCTTTCAGCCAGAGTTGTAAGGCTTATTACAATGTCGTACATACCCCTTTCGGGGAAAAAGGCACCGGTATTGTGTTCAAGATGGGCAATTATACGTAGTGTGGCCGGGGCCTTATACGGACTAGAGCCGTTGTATGTAGCGTACCGGTCAAATATCTGCACAACCTTATGGTGGCTTAACCAGCGGTTGTTTCTTTTATGCAGGGTGCAAAATGCGTCGAGCTTATGGGCATTCAGAAGGGTTTTTCTGAAAATGGGTGTAACAAAATTCGAAAGTTTGTGTAAAGAATGAAAAAGAAAAGCATCGCCTGTGAGATCAAAAAGCTCATTGCTTTCCCTCAGGTAAGCCAAAACCTTAGCAGCCTCAAGGCCGGTAACCTTTTGAATTTCGGCAGCAAATTGCTCAGGCTCCTGCCAGGCATTCAGCATTGTGCCATCTTCCCAAAAATATTTGCAGGTAACTTTTACCGGGCGGTAACCAAAATAGTCAATTGGATTTTCGCCGCATAAAGTATATAACTCATCGACCAGCGAAGGGAATGTAAGCAGCGAGGGGCCAGTATCGAACCGAAAGCCCTCCAGGTGCAACTCTCTGATTTTGCCTCCTGCCTGCCATGATTGCTCATAAACACTTACTTGGTACCCCTTGGCCGCGAGCCTTATTGCCGAAGCCAGTCCGCCAATTCCCGATCCAATTACTGCCGCAGGTCGCTTCATTGATTTTTTCCTATTTTTAACCTAAAATTAATGCTATAATCCAAACATTAACCTATACATTTTGTTTACTTCTGAAAATAGTGTTTTTGATGTTTAAACTATAAATAAAATAATTATCTGCTAAATTTATGAACATAGAAAAAAAAGTTATAATTGTTGGCAGCGGGTTGGGAGGCCTTACCACCGCCCTGCGCCTTCGCAGGCGAGGCTACAATGTTGCTATTGTCGAGAAGTACCATCAGGCTGGTGGCAGGCTTAACCAATTGAAAAAAGATGGCTTTACATGGGATATGGGTCCTACCTTTTTCAGTATGACTTACGAATTTAAGGAGTTTTTTGAAGATGCCGGACTCGAAATAATGCCCTTCGAGTTCAGGGAACTTGACCGCCTTTACTCGGTTAATTTCAGGGGGTCAGACAAACGATACGTAATATATCGCGACCTCGACAGGCTGGCCCTCGAATTTGAAGATATAGAGCCTAACTTCAGGGAAAAAATGAACCGCTTCCTTGACTCGGCTGCCCGGTTTTTTCATGAAGTGGAGTACCTTGTGCTAAAAAGAAATTACGACTCGGTGTGGCAATACCTGCTTACCCTTACACGCGTGCCGATAAAATACTCACCCCGAATGATACGCACCGTCTGGCAGGAAATGGAACGCCATTTCGAATCGCGGGAGGTAAAGGAAATATTCTCTCTTGTGGCCTTTTTCCTGGGCGCAACGCCATTCAATACACCTGCCATTTATACCATACTTTCGTACACCGAACTGGTGCACGATGGTTACCACAACGTGCACGGAGGAATGTACAAAATTGTGGAAGGACTAAAAAATGAACTTGATAAAGCAGAAATCCCAATTTATTACAATACCGAGATTGTAGATTTTGAAAACAAAAACTCAGGAAAACTTAAAGCCCTTATTGACCAGAACGGAAAAGAGTGGGAGGCCGATATTTTTGTGATAAATGCCGATGCTGCCCTGTTTAGGCACAAAATTTTAAGGCGGCAAGAGTTTAACCAAAAGAAAATGGATAAACTGCAATGGACCATGGCCCCTTTTACATTGTATATTGGCCTCGACACCAAGCTGCCCGATGTGCCCCTGCACAATTATTTTCTCGGAACGAATTTTAAGGAATACTCTGGCAATGTGTTTAAAAATTCGGTAAAACTCGATCAGCCTTATTATTATGTAAACGTGGTTTCCAAATCCGATCCCGAAGCAGCTCCCGATGGTTGTGAAAGTTTGTTTATCCTTTGCCCGGTGCCCGACCTGAGGTTTAAACCCGACTGGAGCGACCGCGAGCAAGTGGCCAGCAATATTTTGATGGATTTGGGAAAGCGAATTGGCATTGACCTGAACAAACATATTGTTTCTAAAACAGTGCTTACACCCATTGAGTGGGAAAAGAATTTTAACCTGTACAGGGGAAGCGGCCTGGGTCTTGGCCACAACCTCAGTCAAATAGGCGGCTTCAGGCCAAAGAACTTCGACGAAGAGTTTGGAAACCTGTTTTATGTTGGGGCATCAACGGTACCTGGCACCGGCCTGCCCATGGCCGTAATCAGTTCAAAACTGGTAGTAGATCGAATAGATAGGAAAAATGAATCTATACACCAGTAACGCCCTGCACTGCAGCGAGGTAACAACAAAAAATTACAGCACCTCCTTTTCGATGGGGGTTTGGCTGTTGCGAAAGAAATACCGCCCGGCCATTTATGCCATTTATGGTTTTGTGCGTTTTGCCGATGAGATTGTTGACACATTTCACGATCAGGAAAAAAGGACACTGCTAGACCGATTCCGCACAGAGACTTTCGAAGCCATAGAAAAGCAAATGAGCCCCAACCCCATACTGCACAGTTTTCAATGGGTGGTAAACCTTTACAATATCGGGCATGATCTCATTGAGGCTTTCCTGAAAAGCATGGACATGGACCTTTACAAAAAGACTTTTAACCGTGCCGAATACCAGGAGTATATTTACGGTTCGGCCGAAGTGGTAGGGCTTATGTGCCTCAGGGTGTTTTACCATGGCGAAGAGGCTGCTTACCAACGTCTGGTGCCTCCAGCCCGCAAACTGGGCGAAGCCTTTCAGAAAGTGAACTTTTTGCGCGATTTGAAATCTGACTTTGAAGAACGCGGTCGCGTATATTTTCCCAATGTGAATTACAATACCTTTTCAGGAAAGGAGAAGCGTGAAATTGAAGAGGACTTAAGGGCAGATTTTGCCGAATCCCTTCCGGGGATTAGAGTTCTGAAAAAGGATGTTCGCCTTGGGGTTCTTTTGGCTTATCGTTACTACCAGGAGCTGCTTATGCAGATCGAAACTGCTTCGGCCCAAAGTCTTATTTCGAAGCGTTTCCGCGTAAGCGGCATAACTAAAATGCAACTGCTTGTAAGGTGCTGGATTAAGCACCATTTAAACGGTATTTAAACTGCTTTCAATTACCTTTGCCTCATAACAACAACCAAATGGGGCTTGCCGTTTTTTCTGACGAGTATTTTATAGGCGAGGCGCTTAAAGAGGCGCAAAAAGCTTTCGAGGCTGATGAAGTGCCTGTTGGCGCAGTGGTGGTTTGCAACGATCGCATCATTGCCCGGGCACATAACCTTGCCGAAAGGCTTACCGATGTAACCGCCCATGCCGAAATGCAGGCCATAACCGCTGCTGCAAATTTTTTGGGAGGGAAATACCTTTCCGGATGCACCCTGTACGTAACCTTGGAGCCTTGCCTTATGTGTGCTGGTGCGCTAAACTGGGCTCAGGTGGACAAAGTGGTTTATGGTGCCAGCGACCCCAAAAAGGGCTTCTCAAAATTTCATAAAAATCCGTTTCACCCAAAAACCAATGTCCAAAGCGGAATCAGGGCTGCAGAATGCGCAGCCTTGTTGACAGATTTTTTCAGTAAAAAAAGGTAATCCGCAAGCCCGCCGAAATTAAGGCATATATTTTTTTCGAAGGCTATCGAAATCGGGAATGTTGCGGTGCGCCCAGTGGCCAAGCACTATTCCGTTTTTCATAAGCGTAAGACCCGGGTTTGAACGAATTATGGTTTTAAGCTTAACGGCATCGGCCTGGTAAAATTTATATGGGGTTTGCAGCTGGTGCCTAAAGGCATCTATCACCTCCCAGGTCGAGCCAGAAAGCACTATCAGCTCATAGCCATACTCTTCGGCAGCCCTGGCAAGGGGGGTAATGCGGCGCTCAAATGCCTGCCGGTTGGTTTTCAGCAGGTCGTAAGCCACAATAATTAATTGATAACCGGGGTTTGCAATGTAGGTTTCGGTTTGATCATTGCCAAATTCGTCAAGGATTCTGAAATCGTCGATGGGTGCAGCAACGTATGGCCTGATAATTTGCCGCCTTTGATCTTTAAACTTCCAAAGCTCGTTCCACGCGGCGTCGTCCCAGGGATAGTCGTTTGCCGGGTATTCGGCCAGCTCGCCGGTTTGTTGGTTTTCGAAAATAAGGAACACTTCTGCCTCTTCGGGCTGAGGGATCATGAGGGCGGGCACATTGTTGCCAGTTTTCCAGGGGCGGAAGTCGATAATGGGCAGGTTGCGAAGGCAATAAACCGACAAAAGTATGCCTGCCAGGGCTATTGCTCCCGAAAGATTCCAGTCGTTGCGCTCAGACCAAAACGGCCTTATTTCCTTGCGTTTAATAAATATGAATACTGCTGCGGCCAGAAATACAATGTTTTTGTAAAAGGTTTGCCAGTTGCTTATAATTATGGCGTCGCCAAAGCAGCCACAGTCGGGCACCGGGTTGTAAATGGCCATATATAGGGTTAGCGGGGTAAAAAAGAGCATGAAAATAAGGCCACCCCAGGCGCTTTGCCGCATTTTTATGCCCAGCAAAATGTTTAACCCAATCAGAAATTCTAAGGTGCTAAGAGCTATGGCCAGTGGCAGGGCCAGCGAAAAGAGCCAGTCGAGCCCAAACGCAAGGAAGTAATCCTGAAATTTGTAAGTAGAACCCAGCGGGTCGATGGCTTTTACAAATCCCGAAAACATAAAAACCAATCCGAAAATAACGCGTGCAATCCAAAGCAAAACCTTCATTTTACATCATTTTTATTTTAACGCAATCCGAGGTAAAAAAAATTTAGATTTGGTTCACATAAAAACATCCCTGCAATGATTTTTAAAATATTACAGGGATATTAATTGTCCGAGGCCGGTCATTATCTGGCAGTTGGAGCTTTGTTGGCTGGCTGTAAAATGAATCCGGTGGTTGGATCTTCTACTTTTCCGCGAACGTAGATAAGCTTTTGCCCCGACTGGTCGTTAGAAACGGCAGTGATAGTGCGGCTGATTGCATGTGGGCGTGGGGCGGGCCTTATTTCGGCTGTAATGGTACCTTTTTGGCCGGGCTTCACGGGTTCAGTAGTGTATGAAGTAATGCGAGTGCCGCAACAACCCCTTACGGCAGTAACCACCAGGGGCTGGTCGCCTGTGTTTTTAAATTCAATATCAACCTTTATTACATCGAGCTTGTCGGTGTAATAGGTGCCCAGGTCAATAGATTCTTTAACAAATTCAAATTTTGGACCGGCAGCCTGGCCCAAAAGCATGGTGGTGCTTAGCACCAGAATGCAAAAAAGAACAGAGATCTTTTGCATGGCATTCTTTCTTTGGGTGTTTTATAATGAGAACTGAAGGAAGATTTATCAACAATTATACCAATACCAGGTTAAGCTCCCGGCCGGAAAAGGAATTATCGGGGCGGTGTGGCCTCGCGGTCAGCAACCTGCCCAATAATCCTGAAAATTGTGGTAGGGTTTGCAGAGTCGTTTGATGAGACCGTTACCGTTCGGCTTATTTTGTGTGGGCGTGGAGCCAGCCTGAACTCGATATTTATTTTGCCTTTTTGCCCGGGCATAATGGGCTCGCGGGGCCAGCTTACAACCCTGGTGCCGCAACAGGCCCTTACCCCGCTAAGCAATAGGGGGGCTTCGCCTGTGTTCGAAAACTCAATGGCCAGCTTGGTCTCGGCAATTTCGTCAGAAAAAAGTGTACCCAAATCGTGACGCTCCTGAGAAAATTTCAAAACGGGGCTTTTGCCGGTTTGGGCATAGCCAGATAAAATGACCACCAGCATTAGGATTGAGATAATCATTGACTTTCTCATTTGTAAATATTTTAAAATTTTGGAAATATGTTACTCGCGTTCTGCTTTATTTTCCGAAGTTGTGTTTTACGAGATTACGCCTGTTTCATACGTGAATACATTCAATTTGTGGCATAATTGACAAATATAACAAATATGCAGGATTTTTTTCAGGTGTTTCCCTTAAAAAAATGCAGTGGTTTACACATTTTTAACATTCAAAAAAAAAGCCACCTTTTGGGCAGCTCTTTTCCTTTTTTTTAAAAAACCTGTATTAATGGCAGCGGTTTATACAATCAATAATCTGACTAAGGGCATCGTGCTTAAGGAAGTAGAAGGTGTTTTTGCCGGCACGGCGCGAATCGAGCACGCCCTTTGTTTTCAAAATATTTAAATGGTGAGATGCAGAGGCTTGTTCTATCTTCAGGGTTTCGTATAACTCAGTTACATTCATTTGCTCCTTTTTTTCGAGAAGGCCAATAATAGCGATGCGCATTGGGTGGGCAATAGCCCTGAGCTTGCTGGCTGCTTCTTCCAGCTTTTTGGGGTCAAGTTTTTGGGTTGCCATAGTTTGGATATTTTTAGTTAATATTTTTTTGTTACAAATGTAGCAAATATATGAATATATTTTGAAAGTTACAAGCCTTTCATGTAATTTTTATTTATCATTCATTAGATAAATTAGCCAATTTAATTGACAGGCGTAGGAAAATAATAAAAAAAACGCTAAACAACTGTTTAGTGCTTTTTTGAATTTTTAACAAACCTGGCTCAGTGGTTTTTGCCCGGGCAGAGTTTTGCTGCAAGAAACTCCCTGTTCATTTGTGCTATGAACTCCACTGAAATTCCCTTAGGGCAATCAAACTCGCAGGCGTAAGTGTTTGAGCAAAATCCGAAGCCGAGTTCATCCATTTTTTCAACCATTTGCAGCACCCTTTCGGTTGCTTCGGTTTTTCCCTGGGGCAGCATTGCAAATTGCGAAACTTTAGCTGCAACAAACAACATTGCCGAAGAGTTTTTGCATGCTGCCACGCAGGCTCCGCATCCAATGCAAACGGCTGCATCGAATGCCCTGTCGGCAATTTTTTTGTTTATGGGTATGTTGTTAGCTTCGGTGGCCGAGCCGGTGTCAATATTTACGAAGCCTCCGGCCAGCATTATTTTGTCAAAAGAGCTTCGGTCAACTGCCAGGTCTTTTATTACCTGAAAGGCTTTTGAGCGCCAGGGCTCTATCACAATTGTTTGTCCGTGCTTAAAAAAGCGCATTCGCAGTTCGCAGGTGGTGGTGTGGGTTTGTGGCCCGTGTGGTCTTCCGTTTATGTATAGCCCACAAGCCCCGCAAATACCTTCCCGGCAATCGTGCTCAAAGGCAACAGGCTCTTGGCCGCTTTCAATCAATTGCTTGTTGAGGTAGTCGAGCATTTCTAAAAACGACATTTCGGGCGATACACCCCTTAGGTCGTAATTTTCGAACTTTCCTTTGGTGCTGGCGTTTTTCTGTCGCCATATTTTGAGTTTAATATCCATGGCCCAATTTGGTTTGAGGCTTATTTATAACTTCTTTCTTTGAGTTCGACAAATTCGAACTTTAGGGGTTCTTTATGCATCAGTGGTTTTTGGCCCTGGCCCTGATACTGCCATGCCGCCACATAAGAGTAATTGGCGTCGTCGCGCCGGGCCTCGCCCTGCGGTGTTTGGTGCTCTTCGCGAAAGTGCGCCCCGCACGACTCATTGCGATCTAATGCATCTAAACACATGAGCCTGCCCACCTCAAAAAAATCGGCAACCCTTATGGCCTTTTCCAATTCCTGGTTGAGCCCGGCTCCAGTGCCCGGTATCTTGATCTCCTTCCAAAACTCCTCCTCAAGTTGGTAAATAAGCTCCATGCCTTTTTTAAGGCCTTCGGCATTGCGAAACATGCCGCAATAATCCCACAAAATCTTTCCGAGTCGTTTGTGGAATGAGGAAGCTGTTTGGGTTCCGTTTACTGCAATCAGGCGGTTAATGCGATCCGCTACTTCTTTTTCGGCTTTTTCAAATTCGGGGTGGTTGATATCTGTTGTTGGCGTTTTAATCTCATCAGCCATATAATCGCCAATGGTGTAGGGCAAAATGAAATAGCCATCGCCCGAGCATTGCATAAGCGAGCTTGCCCCCAGGCGGTTTGCACCATGATCGGAGAAGTTGCTTTCGCCAATGGCATAAAGGCCCGCTATGGTGGTCATCAGGTTATAGTCAACCCACAGCCCACCCATGGTGTAATGGCCTGCCGGATATATGCGCATGGGTTCGGTATAGGGGTCTGTTCCCGTAATTTTTGCGTACATTTCAAAAAGGTTGCCGTATTTGTCTTCAATAGTCTTTCTGCCTTGTTTGGCAATGGCATCTTTAAAGTCGAGATAAACCGACAGGCCTGTTTCGCCCACGCCATACCCAGCATCGCAGCGTTCTTTTGCTGCCCTTGAGGCCACATCGCGAGGCACCAGGTTGCCAAAGGCCGGGTAGCGGCGTTCCAGGTAATAGTCGCGCTGGTTTTCGGGAATTTGGGCGGGGTGGCGTTTGTCGCCTTTTTCTTTTGGCACCCATACGCGGCCGTCGTTGCGAAGCGATTCCGACATTAGCGTAAGCTTGCACTGGTAGTCATTGAGCACTGGTATGCTTGTGGGGTGTATCTGTATAAAGCTGGGGTTGGCAAACAGGGCGCCCTTTTTGTGGGCTGCCCAGGCTGCCGAGGCATTGCTGCCAAGGGCAAGCGTAGAAAGGTAATAAACGGTGCCATACCCACCACTTGCAATCACAACAGCATGGGCTCCATGGCGCTCAATTTCGCCTGTAACAAGGTTGCGGGTAATAATGCCACGGGCCTTCCCATCAATAACCACCACATCGAGCATATCGCGCCGGGGATAAATCTTTACACGGCCCTTTGCAATTTGCCTGTTGAGCGAAGAGTACGTGCCCAGCAGGCATTGCTGGCCGGTTTGGCCCTTGGCATAAAAAGTGCGCGACACCTGCACCCCACCAAAGGAGCGGTTGTCTAAAGCCCCGCCATAATCGCGCGCAAAAGGTACTCCAAGCGCCGTAAAATGGTCAATAACCTGGTTGCTTACCTCGGCTGCCCGGTAAACATTGCCCTCGCGCGCACGGTAGTCGCCTCCCTTTATCATATCGTAAAACAGACGGTAAACCGAGTCCCCATCGTTTTTGTAATTCTTTGCAGCATTTATTCCGCCTTGTGCAGCCACAGAATGGGCACGGCGGGGCGAATCCTGAAAACAAAACACCTTTACCTTGTAGCCAAGCTCGCCAAGGGCGCTGGCCGCCGAGGCCCCGGCCAAACCTGTGCCAACAATAATTACCTCCAGATTTTTTTTGTTGGCAGGGTTAACCAGCCGAAGCGAATTTTTGTAATTGGTCCATTTTTCGGCTATCGGTCCTTCCGGTATTTTTGAGTCAAGCTTTATCATAGCGGTCAGGTTTTTCTTGAGTTGGTCCTAATAAAAGAAAAGAAAATAAACGGGAATTATGCTGAACCCCAAGCTGATGGTCAGGGCGTACAGGGTGCCAATAATTTTTACAACCCCAAAATATTTGGCGTGGTTCAATCCAAGTGTTTGAAAGGCCGACTGAAAGGCATGGTTAAGGTGGAAACCTAAAAAAACAAAGGAAACAAGGTAAACCAGAGAGTAAAGGGGGTTTTGAAACTTCACCACTGCCATTGAAAAGAAATCGTACTGGTCGGCAACATTATTGGGCAGGGGAGCCCAACCCAGCTTTATAAAAAAGAAACTGTTGAGGTGAATAATCAAAAATGCAAGAATGATAAGGCCGGTATGAATCATGAATTTCGAAAAGTAAGAAGTTTCAGAACTCTGGGCTACATGGTATTTTACCGGCCTTGCCCGGCTGTTGTTTATCCATACTATAATCCCAAATAATATATGAATGATAAAGCCGGCAAAAAGAACATACTCCATAATTTTGATCAAGGGGTTTGAGCTTAGAAATGCCACCGCCTGCTTAAACGATTCTCCATCGCCTTTTAGCATCAATAGATTGGTAAACAGGTGAAAGCACAGGAACAACATCAGAAACAGACCTGCCAACGACACAATGTATTTGTGGCTTAGTGAAGAAAACTTTGGTTTTGGTGACTTCATGAGGTGTGTTTTTAATTCAGAAACATTGAAAGCATTTTTGATTCCGGGGAAAGGCACTAGTCTATGCTGAATCTATTCGGGTTGTCAAATAATTTTAAAAACTACCTTCTTTTCAGTTAAAAAATTAGTTTATTTGTAATGACGCAAATTCGAAAAGATTGTGCATGGCAAAAAAATGCTTGTGCCTAATTCTTTTCGGAAACAAATGTAGATTATGCGGGCATTTTTTACAAACAATCTGCTTATTTGTAATCTTTTTAAATAACAACATACCTGTAGTTTAACACCAATAATAACCCCTCAGCATGAAGTACCTGCCTTTAGACAGTCAATTATTTACTGATCACCGAAATAATTTCATAAAGCGAATGGAGCCGGGTTCGGTTGCTTTTTTCCACTCAAACGATGAGCAACCCCGCAGCGCCGATCAGTTTTTCCCATTTCGTCAGCATCCGGATTTTTTTTATCTCACAGGCATTGACCAGGAAAAAAGCATCCTCATGCTTTTCCCCGACAGCCCAAACCCTGCATTGCGAGAGGCACTTTTTTTGCTCGAGACCAACGAACACATTTCCATTTGGGAGGGCCACAAATACACCCGGGAGGAAGCTACTGCGGTTTCGGGCATAGAGTCGGTGCTATGGCTGCCGGCATTCGAAGCCATGATGAAGGAAGCTATGCTTTATGCCAACAACGTGTATGTAAACACTCTCGAAAACCCACGCTACCCGGGCGAACACCATTACCGAAGCATTCGGTTTGCGCGCGGGCTAAAGGAAAACTACCCCATGCACAACTACCGAAGGGCAACACCCATTGTTACTTCACTTAGGCTAATTAAATCGCCTGCCGAAATTGAAATTATTCAAAAGGCTATCGATATTACTACGGGGGCTTATTTAAGGGTGCTGAAATTTGTGAAACCTGGAGTTGCCGAGTATGAAATTGAAGCCGAGGTAGTGCACGAATATATTCGAAACCGCGCCACCGGGCATTCGTTTTACCCTATTGTGGCTTCGGGCGCCAATGCCTGCGTGCTGCACTACGTTTCGAACAATCAGGTTTGCCGCAATGGCGATCTATTGCTGCTGGATAGCGGGGCCGAATATGCCAATTATGCCGGCGATATGACCCGTACTTTCCCCGTAAACGGTCGCTTTTCGCCCCGGCAGAAAGAAATTTATAACGCCTGCCTTCGGGTAATGAAAGAGGCACGTAAAATGCTAATGGCTGGCACCAATATCGATTCCTACCATAAAGAGGTAATGAAGATTATGGAAAGCGAACTGCTCGGACTTGGACTTATTACCCGCCGCGATATTGAAAAACAAGATCCGGCAAACCCCGCACTGAAAAAATATTTTCCCCACGGAACCTCGCATTTTATGGGGCTCGATGTGCACGACGAAGGACACCGGTTTGAAACCTTCAAACCCGGAATGCTCCTTTCGTGCGAGCCAGGTATATATATCAAAGAAGAAGGAATCGGCATTCGTATCGAAAACAACGTACTTATTGCCGAAAACGGCCCAAAAGACCTTACAGCAAATGTGCCCGTTGAAGTGGAAGAGATCGAGGAGATTATGAACAGCTAAAAAGGGTTGTCAGGTTGCCTGCTTGGCGTTAATTAAATCAACATTTACATCAATAACAACCAGGACAACACTTCAACCTCGCAACCTGATAACCAGAAAACTACTTTAACAACTATTAAACAATCACTAAATTTTAAATATCATGTTTGAAACAAAAACTTACGTAAACCGCCGGAAGAAACTCAGGGAAAGCCTCAAGGACGGCCTTGTGCTGATTATGGGCAATGTTGATGTGCCCATGAATTATGCAGCCAACACATACCATTTCAGGCAAGACAGCAATTTCCTGTATTTTTTTGGCATCAATCATCAAGGCATGGCAGGGGTTGTGGATATTGACAATGACATTGAGTACCTTTTTGGCAACGATGTGTCGTTGGAAAGCATAATTTGGATGGGGCCGCAGCCCTTGGTAAAAGACAAGGCTTCCCGGATAGGGGTAGCCAACAGCATGCCATTTGGCGAACTGGCGGGTTTTTTGAAAAACGCGCAAAAGGGCCGCAAGATTCATTTTTTGCCGCCTTACAGAGCCGAGAATAAAATACTAATGGAAAAACTGTTAGGAATACCCATTGACCAGCTTAAGGCCGAAGCTTCGGTTGAGCTTATAAAGGCGGTTGTAGCTTTGCGCGAAATTAAGGAGCATGAAGAGGTTGCCGAAATTGAAAATGCCATTGATACAGCCTGGATTATGCATACCACCGCCATGAAAATGGCAAAGCCTGGTGTATATGAGCGCGAAATTGCCGGAGTAGTCGAAGGCATTGCATTGGGGGCCGGAGGTACACTCTCTTTTCCGCTAATTCTGAGCAAGCATGGCGAAACACTTCACAACCACGACCATAGTAATAAACTTAAGGCCGGCGACCTCTTACTTATCGATGGTGGATGTGAAACCCCCATGTGCTATTGCAGCGACCATACCCGAACCGTACCCGTAGGAGGAAAATTTAGCCAGCAGCAAAAAGAGATTTATGAAATTGTGCTGCAGGCCAATATCAATGCCATTGAAGCCATTAGGCCCGGCCTTACTTTTAAAAGCATACATATGCTGGCCATAAAAACTATTGGAGAGGGTCTTAAAAATCTTGGCCTGATGAAAGGCAATATTGACCAGGCCATTGAGCAGGCTGCCACAGCCCTGTTTATGCCTCACGGATTAGGTCACATGCTTGGGCTCGATGTGCACGATATGGAAGACCTTGGCGAAAACTTTGTTGGATACGACGACGAGGTGAAGCGTTCAGACCTGTTCGGAACAGCTTACCTGAGGCTTGGCAAAAGGCTCAAACCCGGATTTGTGCTCACCGTTGAGCCTGGCATATACTTTATTCCTGAGCTAATAGAAAAATGGAAAAAAGAAAGAAAGTTTACCGAATTCATTAATTACGACAAAGTAATAGAGTACATTGGCTTTGGAGGAATACGCATTGAAGACGATGTGCTTGTAACCGAAAACGGCCACAGGGTGCTCGGTAAACCCATACCCAAAACCGTGGCCGAAATTGAAGCCATAATGGCCTGAATTTGTGCAGGGTAATAATAAAGAACAAGAGGGTGTCCAAAAAAATCTTTAGAATGTGTTGATTACTCTGTGATGCTCTGTGCAACAGCAAATTAAAAACTTAACAGAGACCCTCGCTGAGTTCCACAGTTGACTTTTCAGACACCCTCTTTGTTTTTCTGAGGGAGCAGGGGAGGTAGGCGCACCTTAACTTAATGGTGCAACAATTTGGTAATATGTAACGTATGTTCTGCTTAAGATTATTTTAAAAGCAATTCGGCTTTTTTAAGTCTGAGTTTTTGAGGACCACCCTCGCAAACCCGGAGGCAAACAATCTTATGCTTTTGGCACCAGTCATCAAAACTGATATTTGATTTGCCGTTTTCTCTGAAGTCATTCATCAGGTGATCCTCCATGCAAACCAAGTCTTCCCTGCTATTCAGCAGTTTCAGGATAATGTCTTTGTAGGTCATCTTTGTAATATAAAAATTGGCATTGACCACCTTACTAATCCCTTGTAATTTGCATAGCCGACAACTGCCGCTTTATCTCCTTGTAGCTTCTGATTAAGCGCGAAATCAATTCGCATTCGCGCGTGTTCAGTAAATAGATTACATCTTTGTTTTTTTCAAGATCTTCCAAGTACTTCAACTCTTTGTCGGACAACATTTCAATTCTCTTTTTAGGGTTTGTCTTTTTTTGGGGAGATTTCATGATTTTTTTTTGATGTTTTTGTTATCAGCACCGGACTAAGCCTGGGAGGGTTACCGGATTGCTGCAAACAGCTTCATCGTTTTTTACGAAAGTATAAGTTGTTGCATGCAATCTTCGCTTTAATTAGTAATTGAACTGAAACAAATATACAGTCCGCCAATTAGGGGGCCAATACGGTATTTACCTTAAATAAGCAGGTGAAATACGTGGTTTTTTGCCCTTGCAAATAACCCGTTTAGGTGCTTTTGGGTAAAATCTGAAACGAAACTGGAGGTGGTTTATTAAAAAAAAGGTTGCGGTACTGCCTCAATCAGCACTTTTGTATAATGTTGTTTTGGGTTTTGAATTAAGGCGTCGGCTTCGTCCATTTCTACCATTTTACCGTTTTTCATAACCATAATTCGATCGGCCATGTATTTTACCACCGAAAGGTCGTGCGAAATAAAAATGTAGGTCAGGCCAAAATTTTCTTTTAACTCGTTGAGCAGGTTAAGAACTTGTGCCTGTACCGACACATCGAGAGCCGATACGGCCTCATCGCAAATGATAAATTCGGGTTCGAGGGCCAGAGCCCGTGCGATGGCTACCCGTTGGCGCTGTCCGCCCGAAAATTCGTGCGGATACCGGTTAAAATGTTTTTCTTCCAGACCAACCTTTTCGAGAATTTCAATTGTTTTGGCCTTTCGTTGCTGGTGGTTTCCATACAAACCATGCACCTGCATAGGTTCCATTATTGCTTTTCCAATGGCCAGGCCCGGAGTCAGCGAGGAGTATGGATCCTGGAAAATAATTTGCATACGCCTGCGAAATTTTTGTAGCTCTGCCTGGGTTAGGGCCGACAGGTCTTTACCTTTGTAAAAGACTTTTCCGGCCGTAGGCTCCACCAGCCGCATAATGCTTCGACCAAGGGTGGTTTTTCCGCAGCCCGACTCGCCTACCAGTCCTAAGGTTTCGCCCTCATACACGCTGAAGCTGATCTGGTCAACGGCCTGGTGGTGCTTAAGGGGCTTGCCCAAAAGGCTTCGACGGGTTACAAAAGCTGTGCTTAGTTGGGTTACTTCGAGCAAGGGTTCTTTGGAGTAAATTTTCTGGTGCCGGCCCTGGCGGTTTGCGACTGGCTCAGTAGCGACACCGGGAAAATACTGGCCGGCATTCAGAAAATCGTCAACCACGGGCAAGCGCAAAGGGCGTGTAGCGGTGCCGGGGCGGCATGAAATGAGCGCCGCAGTATAAGGATGGATGGGATTTCTGAAAATACATTCAACCGGCCCTTGTTCAACGACTTCCCCCTTTAGCATTACTACTGCCTTACTAGCAATGCTGGCCACCACACCCAGGTCGTGGGTAATAAAAATAATTGACATTCCATGGCTTTGCTGTAACTGCCCCATAAGCTCAAGAATGCTTTTTTGCACCGTTACATCAAGGGCCGTGGTTGGCTCATCGGCAATAAGCAGGCTTGGGTTGCAGGCCATGGCCATTGCAATCATTACCCGTTGTCGCTGGCCACCCGAAAGTTGATGGGGGTATGCCTTCAGAACCCTTTCGGGATCAGGCAGCCTTACTTCTTCAAAAAGTTTTAGCGCCCTTTTCCTGGCATCGGCACTAGTGGCCAGCTTGTACCAGAGCAGCATTTCTTGGGTCTGCTCCCCGCAGCGCTTCACGGGGTTGAGCGAGGTCATGGGCTCCTGAAAAATCATACCCAGGTAGCGCCCTCTAATTTTTTGCAGGGCTTGTTCGCTAAGGCTTAGCAGGTCGGTTGGGCCTAAATCAGGATGGTCAAACCAAATGTGGCCAGAAGTAATTTTTGCCGACGATTTGCTCAATAGCCCCATTATGGCAAGGGCCGTAACGGACTTGCCTGAACCCGACTCACCAACAAGGCCCAGTGTTTGCCCGGCCATAAGATCGAAGCTCACATGGTCAACAGCCCTTACAATGCCCTGATCGGTAAAAAATTCTACCGAAAGGTTTTCTACCTTAAGTAATGGTTTTGGAAGCATCAGAATAATTCTGGGGCAAACCTAAAAAACAAATTGTTAGTGTGTAGGTTCGCCGGGTTTGCGCCATCTCACATCGTAAAATCCGGGGCGGTCTTTAACAGATTGGCGGTTAAACCATTCAGGATAACCCACTCCGCGCGGATATGGCCTTACTCCGCCCTTGTCGTTAATGTAGCGGTCGTTGTATTTTGTAAAAAGATAATAACCCAGCTCGCGCCAGCGATTTACAACAAACTCGGCATTATTTACCGAAAAATCGGTAAGGTAGCTGCGCATTAGCTCAGGGTTGTCTTTTAGAAAAAGGGCTCCCTGGTCAACAGCTTTTGTCATGGCCATTGAGCGTTCTTCGAGCTCCTTTTGCTCCTTTTGAATATCAACAATCATGTGGTCGTAAAGACCATAGGCATAGTTTGCAACCAGGTTAAAAACCCAAAAGGCCGAGTTCCAGTCGAAGCGGTTTATGTCGCCGGTAGTAAGGCTAACAGGTGCTTTTTCCATTCCCATATATAGCGGCATATAGCAGGTAGAGTAAGTGTCGTCAACGCCATACCACATTATTCCTCCAATTTCGTTTGGCAGCCAGTTGCGGCTTTGCGACACGAAAGAGAATCCGGTTTGCTGCTGCGAGATGGGTCTTTGGTAAGCATAATCGGCAGGGTCGCCTTCGAGTTTAAAAGTGAGGGGGCGCCAGCGGTATGGTACTCCGTGGGGGCCCGCGGCCACGCCTTTGGTAAGGTCGTAGGGGGTTCCCTGAAAGTGGTCGCGTACCAGGTCAATCATTCCCTGGAGAGTGATTTTGTTGTCGGGCTTAATAAATAGTGGGTAGGCCTCAGCTCCTTCAACACAGCGCCAGAACTCGTCAGAGAAGTTTTGGGAAGGGGCAGCCCTTCGGTATATGCTCCACACGCGGCCTTCGCAAAACAGCAGCGAGCGGCAGTTGGCAGGGTTATAGGTATCGGCAAAGCTGAAGTCGCGGTCGCGCCCGGTAAACCAGCCCCTTTCGTGGGCAAAACTTACCACATCCGGGCTCCACATCCAGTTGTTGGTGTCGCGCCAGTCAATGCGGCGTATGCGCGCCATGTTGGCATGTGCCGCAATATAGCCTTCGGGCACGCGGGCAGCAACCCATACAGCTCCCTTGCCATACTCGCCCTTGCCTATCAGCTCCAAAATCCAGGCCTCTTCCTTGTCGGCAATCGAAAATGACTCGCCAGTGCTGGCATAGCCATACTGAGCCACCAGGTCGGTCATAACTTTTATGACTTCGCGGGCAGTTTTTGCTCGCTGAAGGGCGATATACTTCAGGCTTCCATAATCAACAATGCCGTTGGGTGTCGAAAGTTCGCTGCGGCCGGTAAAAGTGGTTTCGCCAATGGCTACCTGATGCTCGTTCATGTTGCCAATAACCTTGTAGGTGTATGGCACCTGGGCTATGCGCCCCAGAAATTTTCCGGTATCCCATTCAATAATGTCAAGTGAGTCGCCAGGGGCATGCTGCATGGCAGGTTTAAAGTACAGGGGGTCCATAAACCCCCCGGCATCGGCAAGATAGCTGATCATAACGCTACCATCGGCACTGGCCCCGCGCGAAACGAGCACATTGGTGCAGGCCTGGGCCGGGCGGTCAAACCCTGGCAACAGGGCCAAAAGTAAAAATACCGTTAGTGGAAGAAATCTGGTCATATTTTAAAATGGTTATGGTTTTTGTGTTGTGCTTGCAAAAATAATAGAATTACCAAATCCTACCCGATTTTTGTAAAATAAACAGCTACTGCAAGTTGCAAAAATTCTTGCATTTTTGCAGATTCCCTAACTTTGTTTTTCGATTGCGCCCCAAACAGGTATCAATTTCAAAAAGATAAACTCAAAAAATTAAATCGATGTTTAAAAAAGTATTGCCTTTATTAGTTGTATTGCTAATGGCTGCTGGATGCGGTCAGCGCAGGCAGGTTTCCGAAAGCAATGAAATGGATGCAGAAGTAACGGTCGATGCCAATCAGCAGGCGTTTTTCAACAACCTGGCCCGCCTTTGCGGAAAATCTTTTGCCGGTCGCCAGGTTTACATGATTCCTGAAAACGAGAGCTGGAGCCACCTCAACTTTGTAATTCATGTTGCTGTGTGCGACAATGAAAAGGTACATATACCCTTTCACCTTTCCGAAGACCACTCGCGTACCTGGATGTTTCTTTGGGAAGAAGGCAGGCTACGGTTTCGCCACGACCACCGCCACCAGAACGGAACCCCTGAAGAGATTACATTGTATGGAGGCTATGCAAGCCGGCGCGGAACACCATTTGTACAGTACTTCCCGGCCGACGATTACACTTGCCAGCTAATACCTTATGCCAGCACCAACGAATGGATTGTTGAAATTACAGAGGACTTATCAACCCTCACTTACAAACTTACCCGCAATGGCATAATGCGGTTCGAAGCTGTTTTTGACCTGACAAAACCCATAAACACAAACTAAATCTCCGGCTTTGGTCTTAAAGGTCGTGTTTCGCTTGTTTTTGAACCTCCCAGGCTAATGAGGCTCACTTGTTAAAAAATTTTGCAACCCAAAGCAAATTGTATTTTGAGTAACTTTAAAGTATGGAAAAGAAATGGAAATACATTAAAATATCCAGGCTTGAAGGAGGGGGAGCTATTCTTAAAAAAATAATGGTTGACAACCTGCAGTACCCGTTTGCGGTAATTGAAAACAATGTGAAAGGCGATGTGGTTGTAAAAATAAAAGTTATGGCCCAGGGCGAGGTATTTGATGCGGCGTTTGAGCACAGAATTGGTTACAGCTGCAACCAGGAAACCCTTCGCCTGGCAAGCCTTCCAAAATACGAAGCTGCAAAACACCAGAGAGGGAGCGTTACCGGCAACAGCCGCATTAAAATACCTTTCAGGCTAAAGCCAAAAACCAAACCGCCAAAAATTAATATGGTGTATAAAACTTCAACCAAAGGGTTTAAAACCCAGGTCAATGTATTGGCATTCGAAAAAAAGCCTGAAACCTATTTGATTACCCTTAAGTTTTAATTCTAAGAAACAGCCATTGATATGGGAAAATTGCCTGTAGTAAGAATTACCAAACAGTTTCGGTTCGAAGCTGCCCATGCCCTGCTGAATTACGATGGCCTTTGCAGCCACATTCACGGGCACAGTTATATGCTTTCTGTTACCATAAAAGGTAGCCCCATGGCCGACCCCACAAGCCCCAAATGTGGTATGGTGATGGACTTTTCGCAATTGAAGCAAATTATTCAGGACACCATTACAGGCCCGCTCGATCATTCGCTGATGCTTAATGCAAACACCCCGCTGAAGGAACTTGCAGGGGCTGATCAATTGTTTGGCCGGGTGGTTACATTGCCATACCAGCCTACTTGCGAAAACATGATTGTTGACTTTGCTGCCCGAATTCAAATGCAACTTTCTCCAAATATAAGCCTGCACTCGCTTTGCCTCCACGAAACCTCCACCTCATTTGCAGAGTGGCATGCATCGGATAACGGTATTTAGCCATTGGGAAAAGTTACAAGCAGTGAAATCCGGGCTTGTTTCAGATTATAATTGATGCCGCAAGTTCACTATGGCCTATTTTTGTAATGCGCGGGCTGAATTATTTTCAATTGTCAAATGCTGTTCAACAGGCTTTGGCAAACAGGTTTTAGCTATAAGCAGCCATGAATGTATCTATGCACATCATTTATATCGTTATCTGAACATAAACGAATATGTGAGTCTTAGGGAGTAATTATCGCTGAAGTCAGGGAAGGCATAGGGCCCATAGCGGTACATAAATTCTATTCCCAGGCTGCTTATGCCTGAGCCAATTAAGTTGGTAATAGCCAAACCTGATTCGAAGAAGCCCTTGTTCATGCTTTTGAGGTTGTAGCCCAGGTGACGGGAGGGGTTTTTTATTGATCCGAAGCCCACGTTTGTAAGCAGCACAAGACCAGGAGCAAACCCCTTGGTATTCATCAGCAGTTTTTCGAAGTTGTGATAAAAGAAAAGGGCCACGTACCGGTCTGATACAAATTCGGCCATTCGCATGGTGGCGAAACTTTGCGGGGCAGATACGGCAAATTGCCTGTAGGAGGCCTGGGCCGTAAACAACTTTGGCCAGGGAGTTTGCCCGTGCACGTATCCTGCCTGCAGCACCCACTTTTGCTTGCCAGCCATTTTTATTCTGAACTGCCGCTCAAGCTTCATTTCGGTACGCCAGTAGCTGTGTTCGCCATTGAGTAGATTGTTCCATCCCCTGGCTAAATTTAAGTAAAGTATCGGCAAGTTGGTGCCAAATGCCAGGGTACGGGTAGGTGTAAGCACAAATTGCTCGCCCACGGCCAGTCGCACCTTCAATCCGGTTTCAAAAAACCTGAATTGGTTAGCAGGCGAGGTTTCATAAAGCGATGAAGGAGAAAAAATATAATTTGGGTTTGTGGTCTGTTGCTGGTGGCTAAGGTAACCCCTTAAGGTAAGGTAGTTTCTTAACGTTCTGAATTCGAGCCATACCTGGTGCTGGCGGAGCAAATCCATGTCGCGCAGAAAAAAACGCCTGATGTTGTAAGGGCTGAATAGTGAGTTGTTTTCTAAAAATACTGAACCACCCCTTTCTATTAAGCCCCATGTAAAGTCGTAACCAAACCTGAGGTTTGTAAGCCTGTGTGCTAGCACCTGCCCCCCCCATCCATACCTGACTTTATGGCTTCTGAGGCCATATTCAACATTCGCGTGAAAGCTGAACCTGTTTGACAGGCGGGAGTTTGTTCGAAATCCGAATCCGGGCAAAAATCCATCCTGTTCGTTATAGCCCAAAAGGTGCTTTAGCTCAATATCAAAAACCCCTCTACGTAAGGCCCCGCTCATCAGGGCTTCTATTCTTTCGAGCCGGCGATCGAGGTTTTGCTCCCGGCCAATGCTGTCTAAGTATAAGTATGTATTTTCTTCGCGAGGGGTGAGGCTGTCGGGCCGGTACCGCAGCCAGAATTCCGGGTCGCGGACAATGGTATTGGGCGAAAACTCGATGGCAAACGGAGAAAAATTACGCCGCCTCAACTCAGGTTCCAGTTGAATATTCTTTATGTATGTGCGGCCCAGGCCCATCAATCTAAAATTGTTTATGTTGCTAATGTTTATAATTTCCACATCGGTGTTAAGCTGCGTGGGAAACCATTGCCTGCCATCAATCAGCTCGTACATTTGCTGGATTTTTATCCTGGACTGTCCCTGTTGGTCTGCAGGTCGGGCTATTACATTCTGTATGGCCCAGCCATGGGTGTTAATATATAGCAGGCCTGTAAGTCCTTCGAAATTTCGCCCGCGCATAGGGCGAAATGAGATGGTAAAAACCGTGTCGTTTTGCACCAAAGTGGTGTCTTCGAGCAAAAAGAAATAGCGGTCGGTGCTGCCCTTACTGATCGGGCTCAAATATTCGCGCCCCGAAATAGAAATGTGATCGCGGTAAAACGAAAACGACTGAAATTGTGTGGCCATTAATGCTAAAACTGGATTTTCAAATCCGGAAATCCTTGAAGCAAGCACTGTTTCATTATTTAGGGCAGGATACCGGAACAGCCTTTGCGTTACGGTTTCCATTATCATAAAGTGCCTCTTTTCAAGGAATTCGGCAGGGTTGCCCCTTATTGAAACGCCCATTCGCGGCCCTGTAGGCCGGGGTTGGTCGGCTGCTTCAAAATCGCCGGTAAACACAAATTTATTGTACGATTCATAGATAAACGACCCCATCTTTTCAGGATCGTTGCCATGGCGGTTGGCTATGACATTTTCGATAATTCGATGGGCCGGGTTTTCGCGCGGAAAGATTTCGACCACAGCCAAGTCAACAGGCTTGCGAGTCATTTTTATTAATTGCAGTTCAGTGCTTAGGTCAACTTCATGCAGTTGGCTGTAGTAACCAACATAACTCATGTTTAAAACCTCAAAGGGGCCATGGTGCTCCAGCCTGAAAAATCCGTCGATATCGGTTACACCCCCACTTCGGGTATCAATAATCTGAATGTTTACAAATGCAAGCGGCTCAAGCGTTGCACTATCAACAACCCTGCCCGCAACAACAAAACTTTGCGCTATGAGCAAAGGTAAATGAAGCTGCATAAAAATAAACAACGGCAAAAAAAACCGCAAACTTCTCAAGGCATTTGGCATCAGCATTTTTGGGCAACAGAAGGTGTAAAAAATCAGGGTTTAAAAATAGTAAAAATTGGCTTTGCATTGGCTGTAAGGTTTTGGGAGGCAGATATGAAACCCTGTAGTATAAAAATTTTGCAGACGAGCCAAAATTTGTATTAATTTTGTAATGAAATAAAGCTTTTATTCAACCTTGGAAGACTCACCCGACCCTTATTCCCACTTACTCTCAATCCAGCTTTTTTTAACCGAAACTATTCCGGCCAACGCTGTGCCCGGAATCATGGCAATATTAGCCCTTCTTTTATTTTCGGCACTTATTTCAGGCTCTGAGGTGGCTTATTTTTCTCTGACTCACAATCAGATTGATGGCCTGCGAAAAAAAAACACCCCAAAAAGTCAGAGTGTAATAAGACTGCTTGAAAGGCCCAAGCGGTTGCTTGCCACCATTCTTATTGCTAATAATGTGGTAAATATTGCCATTATTATTATTTCGGCAATGGTTATGGGCGTCCTGTTTGATTTTGGTGGGCATCCGGTTCTGGAGTTTGTTGTTCAGGTGGTTTTCATTACCTTTCTTATCCTTGTTTTTGGCGAAGTGCTTCCTAAAGTTTATGCTTCGCAACATACTTTGAAATTTTCTTTTTTTATGGCTTCGCCACTATTGGCCTTGCGCAAAGTATTTTGGCCCCTCAGCACATTACTGGTAAAATCGACCAATCTGATTGATGCCAGAATGTCAAAAAAGCGCCCCAACCTGAGTATGAACGAGCTTTCGCACGCACTCGAAATTACCTCAGCTGATTCGACCTCCGAGGAGGACAAAAACATACTGAGGGGCATTGTGCGTTTCGGAAATATTTACGCCCGCGAAATAATGCGATCAAGGGTTGATGTGGTAGCCGTTGAAATTAACACCCCTTTCCTGAAACTGCTCAAAATTATTATTGATGCTGGTTACAGCCGTATGCCGGTATATCGAAACAGCTTTGACAATGTAGAAGGCATTCTTTACATCAAAGACCTGTTGCCTTACCTTGAAAAGGGCGATGATTTTTACTGGCAAAAACTTGTAAGGCCTTGTTTTTTTGTGCCCGAAACAAAAAAAATCAACGACCTTCTGAAGGAATTTCAGGAGAAGAAGATACATTTGGCCGTGGTTGTAGATGAATACGGAGGCACCTCTGGCATTGTTACCCTGGAAGACATTCTTGAAGAAATTGTAGGCGAAATTAACGATGAGTTCGATACCGACGAAGGCACCTACTCTAAACTTGATGCCAGCACCTTTGTGTTTGAAGGCAAAACCCTATTGAAAGACTTTTGCAAAATTACTGCCACTGATTACGATCTGTTTGCCGATATAAAAGGCGAAGCCGACACCCTTGCCGGATTGTTGCTCGAAATAAAAAAGGAATTGCCTGTAAAGGGAGAGAAGATCGGTTTCGACAACTTTGAGTTTCAGGTCGAAGGGGTTGACAACCGGCGCATAAAAAGAATACGGGTTGTAATAAAGCCAAAAGCTGCAGCATTATAATTTTTAAAATGAAAAAGTATTTTTCTCTTGTTGTGGTTCTTATTCTGGTTTCGTGCCAGGATAAATACACACCCAAGCCCCGGGGTTTTTTCAGGATTCATTTGCCATCCAGAGAATACGTAATGACTGAAAATGCCTTTCCGTATAGTTTTGAGCACCCTGTTTACAGCCAGTTTGTGCCCGATTTGCGGCCCGGAGCTGAGCCATACTGGGCCGACCTGGTTTTCCCGGGCTTTAAAGGCACCCTTCATTTGAGCTATAAACGTGTGGATGGTTCTGCCAGCCTAGTGTCTTACGTGGAGGATGCCCGGCGTTTTGCCCAAAAGCATATTCCGAAGGCAACGGCAATTTTTGAAGAACCTTATGTTGACCAACAGCGCCGGGTTTATGGGGTGCTATACCAGATAAAAGGCCGGGAAGCGGCCTCGCCCATTCAGTTTTTTGCAACCGACAGCCTGCACCATTTTTTGCGCGGGGCGCTTTACTTCAAGGTTACACCCAACAACGACTCACTGGCGCCAGTCATCGATTTTTTGGAAGAAGACATAAGGCACATATTTCGCACACTAAAGTGGCAAAGCCCCGGCAGGTAAAATCAGAAAAGGCCATACATCAATCTGCCTATCGAAAAATAAATGAATAGGCCGATTATGTCGTTTGAGGTGGTTATAAAAGGCCCTGTGGCTAGGGCAGGGTCAATCTTAAATTTGTTGAGCATTAAGGGCACAAACGATCCAAAAATTGATGCAAACAAAATTACTGTCATCAGGGCTGCACTTACAGTAAGGCCAAGTGCGAGCGAAGGGGCAAAGAAAAAACTGTATATCATGAGCAAGGCAGAACAAACCAGCCCATTGAGTGCTCCTACCGAAAATTCTTTCAGGAGTTTTGAGAAAATGCTTCCGGTAAGTGTGTGATTGGCCAATCCTTGCACAATGAGGGCCGAAGACTGCACGCCCACATTGCCTCCCATGGCGGCAATCAGCGGCATAAAAAAGGCCATTTCGGGGTTTATGCTTATCTGATCTTCGTAATTGGCTAAAACGCGCGAGCCCAAAATACCTCCAAACAGTGCTATTATCAGCCAAAAGAGCCGCCCCTGGGTAATCTCCCAAATTTTGTCGGTCGATTCAATGTCTTGTGTAATACCCGATAGCAACTGGTAGTCGCGTTCAGCTTCATCTTTAATAAAGTCAACCACGTCATCGATGGTAATTCGTCCAATGAGCCTTCCAATCTGGTCAATAACGGGCAAGACCACAAGGTCATACTTATTCATGATCTGGGCTACCTCTTCGCCTTTCTGGGTGGCAATTACCGAAATCACATCGGGGTTAAACAGTTTTTCAATCTTGTCGCGCGGGGAGGCGATAAGCAACTTTTCGAGCGAAAGCATTCCGACCAGTCTCTCCTGGTCGTCAACAACATACACGGTATAAACTTTTTCAACCTCCTCGGCCTGACGGCGCATTTCGCGAATGCAGGTTACCACATGCCAGCTTGCATGCACCTTTATCAGCTCTTTTGCCATGAGGCCACCAGCGCTGTTTGGCGGGAAAATAAGCAGGTCGGCAATGTCCTGGGCTTGTTGGCGGTCTTCAATATGGGCAAGCACCTCGCCCTGCCGGGTGTCGGGAAGTTCGCTGATGAGGTCGGCAGCGTCGTCCGAGTCGAGATTATCGATAAACTCGTGGGCAATTTCCTGGGTTGAGAAAGAAGCCAGAAAGCGCTCACGAACATCATCTTCAAGCTCCATGAGCACATCGGCAGCCTCCTCTTTTTCCAAAAGGGTATATAAATATTTGGCCTCCTCAAGGTTAAGCTCGTCCATAACCTCGGCAATGTCGGCCGCATATAACTCGTTGATTACTCCGTGCAGGTAGTCGTTATGCTTGTTTTTGATGGCATCGCGGATGCTTTCGATGGTGATATTCTTTACTTTAATGCTCATTTGATGCCCGTATTAGAAGTAAGCACTCTTTTTAATCCATAATGTATTTTTTAGTTTTTTTCAGACGAAAGCATATTACTTACCGTGCTGATTTCGACATAACTCGGGCCCGATTTTTTGCCAAAGTTTCCGGCCATTACAGCAATCAGGTCGTCGGGTTTAATTTCTTCCTTATTAAGGAGTTTGGTCAGGGTGGCTTTTGAAAACTGTTTCTTGGAAGTTTCCACTTCCATAAAATCGGCATATACCCCGTAGTTCAGCGCCAGTTCGCGCACGACCCGCTTGTCGTAACACTGGGCATATATGGGCGTTTTACCGCGGAAAGCCGACAAATACCTGGCTGTTTTGCCGGTATCGGTATCGGTAATTATGGCTTTGGTATTGAGTTCCTGCACCGAGCGGGCTGCCGTTTTTGATAGAAATACCGAAATATCGTTGTCGTGCGGCAATACTTCGCTATCAATCAAAAATGGTTTGTGTTCTTCTGTTTCTCTGGCGGTTTTGGTCATAATTTGAACCGCTTCGAGCGGATAATCTCCAAAAGCAGTTTCGCCACTGAGCATAATGGCATCAGCCCCCGAAAAAATGGCTGTGGCAATATCGCTTACCTCGGCACGGGTAGGCCTGGGGCTGTGTATCATAGAATGCAGCATTTGGGTGGCAATAATTACTGCTTTTTTCTGCCTGATGCCTTTTCTGATGAGCATGGCCTGAATTACTGGTATGCGCTCGGCTGGTACTTCAATGGCCAGGTCGCCACGGGCTACCATAATGCCATAAACATGCTCAAGAATCTCGTCAATATTGTCAACTCCCTGCTGGTTTTCAATCTTTGCAATAATTTTTATGGGGCTGTGGTGCCTGTCTAAAATCTGCTGAATGTCCAGTACATCCTGCTTGTTTCTAACAAACGAATGGGCAATAAAATCGATTTGGTTTTTTATGCCCCATTCAATAAATTCAATGTCTTTTTGGTTTAGCGAAGGGAGGTTTATTGAAACTCCAGGAAGGTTAATGCTTTTTCGGCCTTTTATAATTCCCGGGTTGCAAACCTTACATACCAGGTGGTCGGGGTGTTTTTCAATGACCACCAGCTCAATTTCGCCGTCATCAATCATTATTTTTTCCCCTACCTGAAGGTGGCTGACAAAATCGTCGTAGTTGACAAACAAACAACCTGCTTCGCTTGGTATGCCTTTGCCACCTTTAACAACCAATAACTGGTCTTTTTGCACCTCGAGGTTAACGGGCGAGGCATTGGTTCGTATTTCAGGGCCTTTGGTGTCTAACATTAACGGGATACGGGCAGAAACCTTGCGCACGTTTTCAATCAGCTTCAAGGCCTGCTCAGGTGTTTGATGGGCCGTATTGAGGCGCACCACATCCATACCTGCCTCGTGCAAACGGGATAAAAATTCCGGGTCGCTGCGCAGGTCAGAAATGGTTGCTACAATTTTTGTCAGTTTATCCATAACATTTTTTTTGCTGTGGCAAAATTAAGCGTTTGCTTTCACTTTATGCGCAAGGGCTTCAGTTCCTCAAAGAAAATATCTGCATTTGGCACTTCAAAGTCCAAAGCGATAACTTTTTGTTTATTGTCGGTGTTAAATTTTACCACCCCGAAGTCAAACCAGGCGTGGAGCCTGTCCCATTTTATTTCCCAAACATCATAATGCCAGTGGCTGAGTGTAGCCGAAAGTTCGGGCGAACGTTCAAACCCAAGCCTGAGTTTGTTGTTGTCTATGCTTACGGTAATGTTTCCATAAATGGCCGAATTGTATGTACCTGCATAATCTTTGAGGTCGAGGGTGGGTTTTGTGCGCATTACCCTTGCGTTTTTAATTGCCGCAATGCGAGGGTCCTGAACTGGGCGGCGGGCCTGGCGTTCAAGTAATTCGGCCGACCAGTCGCGGGCTTCAAGGCCAAGCAGGGTTTCGAGGGTGTAGTTTGTAATGGCTGTAATGGGGCTGTTTATGCCATTGGTAAGCACCACTACGCCCATCTTCTGGTGGGGCAGCATACGTATTTCGGAGATCATTCCATCGTAGCCTCCGGTATGGCCTATGCTTAGGCACCCGTGGTAGTCGCTCACACCCCAGCCCAGTCCATAACTGCTGAAATGGCGGTTAAAGTCACGAGCCTGAGTGTGGTTTACCACAAAGTTGCTGTGTGGAGTCCACATTAGGTTTATTGATGCAGGGCTTAGCAGGGTGTCGGCACCCCTAATGCCTTTGTTCATATTCAGGATCATCCACTGGGCCACATCTTTAACGCTCGAAATAAGACCGCCCATGGGTGCCACCTCAGTCCAGTCTTCCCAGGCAATGGCAATATTTTTTTCATTGTAACGGGCATGCGGAGTGGCAAAGTTGCCTTTTGTGGGCAGCTCTGCCGGGCTTACAATGGTGCGGTCCATACCCAGGGGTTCGAGTATGCGCTCCTTTACATTTTCGTACCAGCTTTTGCCGGTAACCTCTTCAATTATTAGTCCAGCCGCCAGATACATCAGGTTTGAGTAACCGTAACCATTTCTGAAGTCAAATGCCTTTGGCAAGTGCCTGGCCACCAGCACAATTTCTTTTGCCTTAAGGTTTGATTTATACCATACCACATCGCCGCTAAAAGTTCCTAATCCAATGCGGTGGCTAAGTAAATCGCGAATATTGGCCTGGCTGCTTACCCAGGGGTCGTACACCTCAAACCAGGGCAAATGCTTCTGCACCCTGTCGTTCCATTGTATCCGGCCTTCCTGTACCAGCATGGCCAGCATGGCCGCCGTAATGGCCTTTGTGTTAGATGCTATGGCAAACAAGGTGTTCTGGTCGGGGACTGCGCCTTTGCCCACTTCAATCACCCCATAGCCCTTGCTGAATACAAGCTGCCCATCGTACACAATACCTATGGCCATGCCCGGGAGGTCCCAATCAGTAAGCACCCGGGAGTAATACTGATCGAGTTTTTGGATGATTTCGGGCGATTGGGCCCATGTATCTGATCCGCCCAATACAATCAGTAATGATAGCGATATAAATATTTTTTTCATACGGAAACTTTTATATAAATACACAACTGGTAGACAAAAATTACGTGATTTCTCGCTCCGCCCGAAATGACAGGGTTTACAATGATTTTGGC
>CAYGDW010000013.1:0-57741 GCA_964348755.1 uncultured Bacteroidales bacterium
TTTGACACAGCTTGTGACAAACGCAGTTGAAAATTGAATTTTTAGAACTTACCTTTAGTTTTATTTCCTGACCGGTTCTGGTGCAACCCATTGCATTGGGATACAAATTTTTGTACCTTTAAAGGTGCACACCAATCCCAAACGTAATGGAAAATCAAATTGTTATTGAAAGATTTGGCGGGGTAACCAAAGAAGAGCCGCTAACCACCCTTGGCAATGATTTGGTGCTGGCCAACACACAGGTCATGGAGTCGAAAACCCCATTTTTTGGATACTACAACGATGGGCCACTATCCCAAATCAGCGCTTACCTGTATTTTGTGTTAGACGGTCCTCATTCTTTCGAAACTGTTTTAAGGGCCATTCATAACGTACAGAAAAAAGTAAATTACACCCTTGACTGCACCCCGGGTACTACCAGTATGCACACCCGCACCTGCCAGGTAATCAGGGTAAAACAGGTTAAGAAGTATTGCCAGATTAGCCACCTGCAGTGGTTGTTTCAGCAGGAGGGCATATTATTTAAGAAACAATTTGCCATGCTAAAAGGAGAAATGGTTCTTATCAGACTTGAAAAGTTTTTTTATCTCGTACCGCTTGGCGAAGGGATGTATGAAGATGATCAGGAAAAAAATGTGGCTTACTTTACCACCCCCGGCTATATTGCCTGGGATGCATTCAAGGACCTTACCATAAGGGTTAAATACCAAACTGACCTGTTGTTTTTTGATGCTGCAACTGCCTTTTTCTATGAAAAGAGGCAAATTGTTAATCTAATACGAATCTACAAAGAATACATGGATGTTGAAAAACTAAAGCCTATCAGGGATCGCTTCCTGAAATTAATTAATTTTTAAGACAAGGTACGCACAAGCACCTTCTTTATCGTTTGTTTAGCTTAATTCCGGGTGTAGCATAGGTTTCAAAACCATCGATGCCGTTTGAATACACAAAGAAAGCATCAATGTCTTTTCTGTTTTCCACAAACTCTTTTGCCTTTTCAAAACCCATAACCATAAATGCCGTGGCAAAGGCATCGGCTGTGATACCGTCGTGGGCAAAAACCGATACACTCAGCAGGTTATGTGTTACAGGGTAACCCTTAAAAGGGTCAATTGTATGCGAGAGTCGTTGACCATCCTGCTCATAAAATCTGCGGTAATTGCCCGAAGTAGCCACAGCCCGGTCTTCGAGCTCCACATAAAAGTCGTAGTGTTGGGGGTCATCGATATTGAGGGCAGGTCGTTCAAGGCCGATTTTCCACTTGCTTCCATCTGGCTTATGACCGCGAGCCGTAAGATCGCCCCCAATTTCAACCAGATAGGCGGTAATTCCATTCGATGCGAGGAAGGCCCCAACTACATCGGCAGCATATCCTTTGGCTATGGCGTTAAAGTCGAACTGGATGCGCGGATCTTCTTTAATAATTCTATTGTTTTCGAGCCTGGTGCGGCTAAAGCCAACCAAACCCAAAAGGCTATCGACCATTTGGGAGGTCATATTTTCCTTTTGAGCAAACCCAAATCCCCATGCATTTACCAGGGGCGACACAGTCGGATCGAAAGCACCCTGGGTGCTTAGATAAATTTCTTCTGAGCGCAGGTAAACCACCCTGAAAAAATCATCAACGGTATCGGTTTCGTTGTTATTGATTCTCGAAATAAGTGATTGAGGCAGGTAATACGACATTGATTGGTTGAAAACCTCAAAAAGGCTGTCAATTTGCTGCTGATAAACCTTGCCTTCGTCAGAAAAATAAGAAACTGAATAGTAGGTTCCGAATACCACCCCACGAATATTTACAAGCTGTGGTTCGCGCACCTGGCACGAACCAAAAAGCAAGGCGGATAAAACAAAAAAAACAAAAACACGGGTTTTCATGAAGGGCGTGATTTAATTGGGTTCAACAAGGGGTTCAGTATGAATTGAAATGTGGGTATCTTCTCCGAATTTATTTCGAAGACAATTTTCGAGGTCAACAGTAATTTCATGTGCTTGCTCAATGTTAAGATCGCGATGAACGTAAATATGCAGGTCAATGGCAATGTCATTGCCAATTTTCCTGGTTTTTAAATCGTGGGGGTTATGCACCCCGTCAATGCCTTGTGTCAGTTCAATTATTTCATTTTCTACATGCTTAGGAAGCGAGGTTTCGACCAGTTCGGCCACCGAATCCCAAGTAATTCTTATGGCAATGCGCAAAATAAAAAAACTTACAACCATAGCAGCCAGGGGGTCGAGAACAGCCCATGCCGGGCCAAGAAATATTGCTCCGCCAATTCCGGCCACGGTTCCTATTGATGAAAAAGCGTCGCTGCGGTGGTGCCATGCATTGGCCAAAACCACTTTGCTGTTAATGCGGTTTCCAACTTCTATGGTGTAGCGATAAAGAACTTCTTTTACCAAAATAGATACAATTGCCGCAACAAGTGCAATATATCCTGGTTGCTCAATAGGTATTACAAAGTAATGGTTATAAATACTGCTTGCACCCGAAAACAAAATGCCAATTCCAACCAGCAACAGCACTCCTCCAACAAAAGCAGTAGCGAGTGTTTCCACTTTTCCGTGGCCATATTTGTGGTTGCCATCTTTGGGGCGTGTAGAAATTCTAAGGCTACCCACTACCACCAAGTCGGTGGCAAAATCGCTCAATGAGTGAGCAGCATCGGCAATCATAGCTGCCGATTGCCCAACCAACCCGGCAATTAGTTTAAAAATGGTAAGTATCAGGTTTGCGAAAAACCCAATCCAGGTTATCCTGTTTGCTTCCTTTCTTTGATTTTTATTCATGGTGATTTGGGTGCTGGGCAAATAAAGCCCTTGTTCAGGGGCTTGGTTCTAACCGCCAAAGTCGTCAAGGTCGATGTTCTCCTTTGGAATTCCCAGGCTGTCGAGCATTTTAAGTACTGACTCGTTCATAATTGGGGGACCACAGAGGTAGTATTCCATTTCTTCGGGTTCGGGATGCTTGCTCAGGTAATTATCGAGCACCACTTGGTGAATGAATCCCTTGTACCCATTCCAATTATCTTCTGGGAGAGGTTCGGATAGGGCAATATTAAATTTAAAATTCGGGAATTCCTTTTCAATATTGCGGAAATGCTCTTCATAGAAAACCTCGCGTTTTGAGCGTGCACCATACCAGTATGTAACCTTGCGATTGGTTTTCATGGTGTGAAACAGGTGGAAAATATGCGAGCGCAGGGGAGCCATTCCGGCGCCGCCACCAATGTAAACCATTTCGCGTTCGGTGTTTTTAATATGAAACTCGCCATAGGGGCCAGAGATAATCACTTTATCGCCAGGCTTTCGCGAAAAAATATACGATGAGCATATCCCGGGGTTTACATTCATAAAGGCATTCTTTTTAGAATCCCATGGCGGGGTGGCAATTCGGATATTGAGCATAATGATATTGCCTTCGGCCGGGTGGTTGGCCATTGAATAAGCGCGAAAAATTGGTTCAGGATTGCGCATTTTCAAATCCCACATTTTGAATTTGTCCCAATCGCCACTATATTCAGTTTCAACTTCAATATCTTTATAATCAACCTCAACTTCGGGCACATCAATCTGAATGTATCCTCCAGATTTAAAATCGAGGGATTCGCCTTCAGGAAGCCTGACCACAAATTCTTTAATAAAGGTGGCAACATTGTGGTTGGAAATAACTTCGCATTCCCACTTTTTGATTCCAAAAATTTCTTTGGGTACCCTAATATCCAGGTCGGCCTTAACTTTAACCTGGCAACTGAGGCGCCATTTGTCCTGCACTTCCTTGCGCGAAAAATACCCTACTTCGGTAGGAAGAATTTCGCCGGCGCCATCGAGTACCTGGCACTTGCACATAGCGCAGGTACCGCCACCGCCACAGGCGCTGGGCAAATAAATCCCCTCATGCATTAGGGTGTTAAGAAGGGTACTGCCCGAATCAACGGTCAGTTGCTTTTCTTTATTAATAGTTATTTTAACGGGGCCACTGGGCACTAGTTTTGCGCGGGCATAAAGCAATACGCCAACCAGCATTAGCATTATTACCAGGAAAAATATTACGCTAAGCGAGATGACCCAGAGGCTGCCTACTTCTAACAATATCATGACTGTACTAATTTTCTGAGTGATTTTTTTACAATTCTATTCCCAAGAAACTCATGAATGCGATACCCATGAGACCGGTAATAATAAAAGTTATTCCCAGGCCACGCAAAGGTGCCGGAACATTAGAATATTGCATTTTTTCGCGGATGGCTGCAATGCCAATAATAGCAAGGAACCAGCCCACACCGCTGCCCAGCCCGAAAATGGTAGCCTGACCCAGGCTGGCATAATTTCGCTCCTGCATAAAAAGCGCCCCGCCCAAAATAGCGCAGTTTACTGCAATAAGAGGCAAAAATATGCCTAATGAAGAATACAATGCGGGGCTGAATTTTTCAATGACCATTTCAACAAGTTGCACCATGGCGGCTATAATGGCTATAAACATTATAAAGGTGAGAAAACTCAGGTCAACATTTGCAAACTGAGACCCCAGCCAAACAAGGGCTCCCTTACCCAGCACATATTTAATAAGCAGGTAATTTATGGGAATAGTTATGCCCAGTACAAAAATAACTGCTAAACCCAGCCCCACGCTGGTTTTGACAGTACGCGACACAGCCAGGTATGAACACATGCCTAAAAAGTAGGCAAATACCATGTTGTCAATAAATATAGACCTGACAAATATGTTTAAGTATTCTTCCATTTTTTTGAATGTTTTGTGTTTTCAAATCAATGTGTTAACTAACATCAACCAGTTCTGGATTTCGATGACGTTGCACCCAGATAATGACTCCCAAGGTAATGAGGGCCATTGGCGGCAAAATCATAAAGCCATTATTGACATAGCCCAGGTCGTATAAAAAGTTTGGGATAACCTGGTACCCGAACAAGGTGCCAGAGCCCAGCAATTCGCGAAAAAAAGCAACAATGATAAGCACAGCACCGTACCCGGCGGCATTGCCAATTCCATCGAGAAACGAAGCCCAGGGCTTGTTGGTAAGGGCAAAAGCTTCGAGGCGGCCCATAATAATACAGTTGGTAATGATTAACCCTACAAATACCGAAAGTTGGCGACTGATGTCGTAAACATAAGCCTTAAGTACCTGATCAACCAGGATTACCATTGAAGCAATAACAGTAAGCTGAACGATGATTCGAATGCGCGAAGGAATTGTTTTTCGCAGCAAAGAAATGACAACATTTGAAAAAGCCAAAACTACAGCTACAGAAACTGCCATAACCAGCGATGGCCGTAACTGAACGGTTACTGCAAGCACTGAGCATATACCGAGCACCTGCACGGTAATTGGGTTGTCCTTGCTCAGGGGGTTTATAATTAGTTTTTTGTTTTTTGCAGAGAAGAGGTCTTCCCGTTTGGGTTTATTTGTGTTTTCGCTCATAATGATTTCAGCTTTTTAAAGTAAGACACATATCCTTCGAGGCCACTTTGCATCATATTTGAAACCCCATTTGATGTAATGGTACCTCCGCTAATGGCATCAACGCCGTGCAGGTCATCAGCCGGGGCTCCTCCCCTAATAACCATAACGGGCTTAAAAACCCCGTTTTCATCAAAAATGCGTTTACCAGAAAATTGTTGCTCAAAACCACGGTCGGCAATCTCGGCACCCAGACCAGGGGTTTCGCTGGCATGATCGAGGTTTACCCCGGCAATGGTAACAAGATCTGCCTCCAGGCTAAGGTAGCCCCAAATGGCACCCCACAGTCCTTTGCCACGAAGCGGGACTATGTAGTAAGTTTTTCCATCAACATTGCCAAGAAACATTGGCAGCCTCCTCTGCTCAATGGGTTTTCTGTTTTCATCGCGCAGATCAATGGCAAACGCATCGCCATCAACGGCTTCTCCGTTAGTGTTTACCAGTTTGGATTCAACAATATACTTATTGAATTTTTGCTCGGCTTCGGCCTTTGATGCTTCCACGTTGATAGAGGAAAGAATGTTCTGCATTTTTTCTATGCGCATGTTTCTTTCCTGAAGAGGGCCCAAAAACATAGCCGCCGATGAAAGCACAAGAGCAACTATAATAACCATTACAGAGGCGTAAATAAAAATATACCTGTTACTCATTTTTTCAATTTTTACTAAGTTAAGCTTATACTTTTACCTGTGATGCTTTCAGCCTTTTAAGGCGGCGTTTAATGTTTGCTTCAATCACGTAGTGATCAATCAGGGGCGCAAACACATTCATGAGCAAAATTGCCAGCATCATGCCTTCCGGGTAGGCCGGATTGACCACCCTGATAAGCACAGTAACAACACCTATAAGAAAGCCATAAATGTATTTGCCTTTTGATGTTTGCGAGGCGGTAACCGGGTCGGTAGCCATGAACACGGCCCCGAAAGCAAATCCACCCATTATTAAGTGGTAGTATGGCGGGATGGCCATAAATTCATTTACGGCAAAAAGATTAAGAATGCCCCCCATAAACAATCCTCCAATAACCACCGAAGCCATGATTCGCAAGCTTCCAACTCCAGTGGCAATAAGCACCATGGCGCCAAGCAAAATTGCTAAGGTTGAAGTTTCGCCAACAGAACCGGGAATGGTTCCCAAAAACATTTCGAGTGCCGAGGGAAGGTACTGTGCTTCATTTCCTGCAAGCAGGGCAAGAGGTGTGGCGCCCGAAAATGCATCGACAAGTTGCTGGCCTTCCCTGAGGCTGGTTTCAATCCAAACCTCGCCCGACAGATATGCCGGATAGGCAAAAAACAAAAATGCCCTGGCCAAAAGGGCCGGGTTTAATATATTCATACCTGTACCCCCAAAGGCTTCCTTGCCAATAACCACCGCAAAAATGGTGGCAAGGGCTACCATCCAGAGTGGGGTGGTAACCGGAATTATAAGCGGAATAAGCATGCCAGAAACCAGAAAACCTTCGTTAACCTCATGGTTTTTAATCTCGGCAACTATAAATTCCACAGCAAGCCCCGAAACGTAGCTTACCACAACCAGCGGCAACACTTTAACCAGGCCGAACAGAAACTGATCAAAAAAACCTACCTCAAGTCCAATGGCACGGTAGTGCTGCAAACCCACGTTCCACATACCAAACAACAAAACCGGAGTCAGGGCAATGATTACCTGAAACATGGTTCTTTTCATATCTATGGCATCGCGTATATGGCTTCCCTTGTGGGTTACATCGCCTTTTACATAAAGAAATGTTTGAAATGCTTCAAAACTCCGGTGGAATTTATGAAACTTACCCCCTTTTTCAAAATTGGGCTGCAATTTCTTTTCAACAAATTCAATTAATGCTTTCAATGTATATCGGTTTAATATTATTCATTATCAAGGTTGAAAACATCAGGCAAATTCCTGTTTTATTGAATCCAGTCCCTGGCGAATTAATGCCTGGATCTCAATTTTCGAGGGGCAAACATACTCACAAAGCGCAAAGTCTTCGGGTGCTACTTCATAAATGCCAAGCTGCTCCATTTTATCAATATCGTTTACCAGGATAGCCTTTAGCAACTGCATTGGCAGTACATCCATCGGAAGCACCTTTTCATATAGCCCGGTAATTACAAATGGGCGTTCGCCACTCCTTATATTGGTGTCGTGTTTGTATTTTTTCCATGGCATAAGAAACGAGGGCATGGTGCGCGAAAAACTAAAGCGCGATGGGTTAGGAATAAGCCATCCGAGAAACTCAGGGTCAAAACCTTCGGGTATCACAGTTATTTGGTTATCATAAAAACCAAGGTATCCATTTTTGCCCACCGAGATGCCTGTAAGCACATCGCCACTGATAATTCTTGTTTTGATGCCTTCTGTTGATTTTAAGATGTTGCCTGCAACAGACTGAATGCTAGCACCGTTCTTCATCCGGTAATAGCGCGGATTCAAAACTTCAGACCCGGTAAGGGCAACCACTTTTGTGGCATCATAAATACCTTTTTCGAAAAGCCTTCCAATGATAATTATGCTTGCCACATCTACATACCAAACAATATCGCCTTTGTTTATGGGGTCGATATGGTGTATCTGAACACCAACATTACCGGCAGGATGAGGGCCTTCAAAAGCATGCAGTTGCACACCCTTGGCCTCCAGAAACGCCTTTGATAAAGTGTTCCTGGCATCAACGCTCAAGTGTAGCGGGCCATCGGTAAGTTTTGAAATGGCCCTAAGCCCGGTATGAAAAAACTGCTCTTCACCGTTCACCACAAAATCGTTGTCGGCTGCAAGTGGGGCCGAATTGAATGCCGAAATAAAAATGGACTTTGGAGTTTGATTAGGGCTTGCTATTATTGAGTATGGCCGTTGCCTTATCATTGGCCAAACACCACTATTTAGCAAACTGTCAATAATTTCCTGACGGCTTAAACCTGCAGGATCGGCCTTGCCAAAATCAACGTATTCGTCTTTGCCATCTGGTTTAATGTGTACCTCAAGAATCCGCCGTTTTTCGCCCCTGACGTCCTCGGTAAAAGTACCGCTCACAGGCGATGTAAACACAATCCGCTCATTGTACTTGTCGAAAAACAAGGGCGTGCCGGCCTTCACCAAATCACCTTCCTTAACAAGTAACTTTGGGGTCAATCCATAAAAATCGGGCGGCTTAATAGCATAAATATCAGCCTCAGGAGCCGATTGAAGAATCCTTTCTGCACTTCCAAGCAATGGAATGTTCAGCCCTTTTGTGATCTTAATCGTTTTTGGCATTTTTTGGACTTAAATTTGAGGTTGCTTTTGAGGGGCAAAATTATTCATAATTTCAAATAGTTTAAATGTTTTTGCCCCTGTATAGTTTTTTAATTAGCTTTGTTTCAAAGAAAGAAATCTACTCTTTAACAGACAACTAAAAATACTTATATGGTCTTTGGTTTTTTTCCATTTAAAAATATAAATATTCAGGTAAATAAATGCCTGATTGTGTCTGTTGTAATTTTTCTTCTCACCGATTTTTGGCCTGCTTTAGCAATAAAAAATTTTGGAAGCAGCATAAATTCTGGTTATCTAAATAACGAATTTAACAGAAATTTTTTAAACAGGGCCGGCCGTGAAGGCAATTTCTTTCTTCACGGCGATTACATTTACTCAAACAACATACGCACTGTCCTTCTTTTCAGAAAGGGTTGGGAAATGGCACCTGCCCAAATCAGGTTCAATTCTGATGAAAAGCTTTTTTTAAGGTTTGACGACCTGGATGCGGACTTTAAAAACTACAATTACACTATAATACATTGCGATGCTTACTGGAAACCTTCTCCTTTGCAAGAGTTTGAATACATTGATGGTTTTTACGAAGACCAGATTCGCGATTACGCGCATTCGGTCAATACGGTTGTTCCATATACTCAATATTCTTTGGAATTTCCGACTGCTAACCTTCGCCCCCGCTTGTCAGGAAACTACATTTTAAAGGTTTATCTCAATGGAAACCCCGACAATGTGGTTTTTACCCGTCGGTTTATGATTTATGAGCAACAGGTGGTAATTGAAGGCAACGTTATGCAGGCCAATCTGGTAATGTTTCGTGAAACTCATCAGCAACTGGGTTTCAGCATAAATACGCTAAATTACTCTATATCAAATCCTCACCGCGATTTGAAACTGGTTATTACCCAAAATGGCCGCTGGGACAACGCCATTGTGGGGATTCAGCCAAGAATCATTCAAGGGAGCCGTTTTATTTTTGATTACGAGCGCGAACTGCTTTTCGAAGGAGGCAATGAGTTCAGGCGATTCGACACAAGGAGCCTAAGGTATGTAACTGAGCGTGTGGCCGACATAAGCTCTACACACCGCCATTGGGAGGTTTTTTTGATTCCGGATGAAGTTAGGGCTTCGCGCCGCTATACAAGCGATAGCGATATAAACGGGCGGTTTTCGATAAAAACCAACGATGCCCGCGACGATATGCTCGAAACCGACTACGCCTGGGTTCACTTTAGCCTTGCAATGCCCGAGCCGGTAAATAATGCATCAGTACATTTATTGGGTGCGCTTACCGATTGGGCAATGACACCCGAAAATGAATTGACCTACAATCAGCGGCTTCGCAAATACGAAATAAACTTATTGCTCAAACAGGGATTGTACAATTATTTGTTTGCAATAAAAAACAAGGGCAATACCCAGGCCCGATTAGCCGATATTGAAGGAAGCCACTCTGAAACAGAAAATGAATATACCATTTTTGTTTATCACCGCAGGCCGGGCGATATTTATGACAGGCTTGTTGGACTGAGGCATTTAAATTCATCGGCAAGAGAAATCAGCCCCCGCTAATGAGGTGCATAACAATAACCTGGTCGCCTTCATTAATAACTGCAGTATGAAACTCTGAGGGCAACACCGGTTTTCCATTAATGCGTATTGCCAGAAACTTAAAAGTGAAGTTTCTCTCAATTAACAATTCGCTAACAGTAAGCTTAGTGTATCCGTTAATTTCCTCGGGACGGTTATTAAGCGTAATTTTCATTCTTATCAAAAATTAAAAATTCTTCCTTGCTTCTTCCTTCAAAAAGTCAAGGGCTTTTTGTGTGGCAAGTTTTTCAATGCTCATTTCGAGCAGTTTGTTGCTAAGGTCGGTCGAAGTGGCTTCGGCGGTCAACTGTGCCGCAGAAGTGTTGATCTGCCTAATCATTTCTTCTCTGGCAGTTTTTACCATTTCCCAGGCTTTGGGCGAAATATAAAGCTGTTGCGATAGGTTGTGCGAATATTCTTCGCGAATGGTTTGCACGAGCACCCTTTGAAATTCGGCCGAGGAAACGCCCTGTTGGTGTACCCGCATTACCAGGTTTGCCGGCGAAATACGCTCTAAAAACAGGATGATCCGCTCGTAGGCCTGAAGCCGTATTGGCATTGCAATCTTTACTTTTTCGAGCTTGATGTCTATTTCTCGCTTTTTGCTTTCCTGATAAAAAAACTCTTTAAGTAAAAAGTATGCTGCAAGAAAAACCACCACAGCAGGCAGGGTGTACATTATCACTTCAAAAATTTGATTCATGGTTTAAAATTTTGTGTAAAGATACAGGTTTTTGCCCGAAACGTATTTGGGCTGATTTTATACCCCTTGCAAAAATATCCTACAATATTGAGCATAATTTGTTTATTTGTTAATTTTGCCGCTTTGCGGGCGATTAGTATTCACAAAATCAAACTAATAAATCAGTGCTTACGGGTTAAAACAGGATATTTTTTTGCCATCGCTCAGAATGCAAGCAAAGGCTTTTTTTAATTTATAAATTTACCCGTTTACTGCTGTTCATAAATAAACCATGATAAACGACTTCCATTATGATTACACTTTCACAGCGCATTTCTCAGCTATCGGAATCAGAAACCCTTGCCATGGCCCGCAAGAGCCGCGAATTGAAAGCACAGGGTATTGATGTAATAAACCTAAGCCTGGGCGAGCCAGACTTTTTTACCCCTGATTTTATTAAGGAGGCAGCAAAAAAGGCTATTGATGAAAACTATTCATTTTACACCCCTGTAAATGGCTATCAGGAACTCAGACAAACCATTTGCAACAAATTGAAGCGCGACAACCAACTCGATTTTGTACCTGATCAGGTTGTGGTTACCACGGGTGCAAAGCAAGCTCTGATCAATGCCCTTCTTTGCCTTGTCAATCCGGGCGATGAAGTAATCATTCCGGCCCCTTACTGGGTAAGCTACCGCGACATGACTAAACTGGCCCAGGGCGAGGCGGTGTACATAAGTGCGGGCATTGAAAATGATTTTAAAATAACCCCCGGGCAACTTGAGGCCGCCATTACCCCAAAATCCAGGGTGTTTTTGTTTTCGAGCCCCTGCAACCCTACCGGCTCGGTTTATTCCCGCCAGGAGTTAAAAGCAATTGCTGATGTTTTGGAAAAGCACCCCAATATTTATATCCTTTCTGATGAAATTTATGAGCTTATAAATTTTATGGGCAAGCACGAGAGCATTGCCCAGTTTGAAAATATTCGCCAAAGGGTTATTATCATAAACGGGGTTTCGAAAGGGTTTGCAATGACTGGCTGGCGCCTTGGATACCTTGCCGCCCACCCCGATATTGCAAATGCATGCACCAAACTGCAGGGGCAGTTTACATCGGGCACCAATTCCATAGCACAGCGCGCAGCTATTGCTGCCCTCGAAGTTCAACCCGAGATTACACATGCCATGCTTCACAAGTTTATGGAACGTCGCAACCTGATGCTCGGATTAATGAAAGAAATACCAGGCCTGGTTACCAACAAGCCAGATGGGGCATTTTACTTGTTTCCCAATGCAAAATATTATTTGGGAAAAACCGATGGTCATACAAGCATTGAAAATGTTTCGGACCTCTGCATGTATCTGATAAACAAAGCCCACGTGGCTTTGGTACCCGGCGACGCTTTTGGCGACCCCGAATGCATCAGGATTTCTTATGCCACCTCGAACGAATTGCTTGTAGAGGCTGTAGTACGGATTAAGAAAGCACTTTCGGCATTAAAATAAATGCCATAATCCAATGGAGTTTCAGAATGAAAAAGGAGTTGGCAGGACTTAGACAGGAATACGCAGGTGCTACTTTTGACGAGTCGCATGCCCACCCTCATCCATTCATACAGTTTGGTAAATGGTTCGACCAGGCCATGCAAAGCCACATACCCGAGCCTAACGCCATGACCCTGAGCACTTCAGATGCCGGTGGAAGGCCCCATGCGAGGGTTGTGTTACTTAAGGCACTCGACGAAAGGGGCTTTGTGTTTTTTACCAACTATCAAAGCAACAAAGCTAAGGAGTTGGCATTGAACCCGTACGCAAGCCTTGTTTTCCTTTGGCTCCAATTGCAAAGACAGGTGCGTGTAGAAGGTCGTGTAGAAATGGTTTCTGAAGCCGAATCTGAGGCTTATTTTTTAAGCAGGCCACGCCAGAGCCAGCTTGGAGCTTTGGCTTCGCCACAAAGCCAAATAATCCCCAACCGGCAGTATCTGGAGGACAGGCTGTGGCAACTTGAAAAGGAATACTCGGGCAAACCTATTGAAAGGCCTGCATACTGGGGCGGTTTCAGGCTTATTCCCGAAAGGGTTGAATTTTGGCAGGGAAGGCAAAGCAGGCTGCACGACCGGCTGCTTTATGAACTTTCGGAAAAGCATTGGACAATAAAAAGACTGGCCCCCTGAAAACAATAACCTAAATCCTTTGGCGTTTCAACTAATACAAAATTATTTTTATCTGGAGTGAGTTACCGGAAAATACTTGCAGCACTTACCCTGATGGCTACATTTTTGGGCATTGGCACTCATGATTTGGTTGCCCAGCGAAGGTTGTTTACCCATCAAAACTTAGGCAATTATGATTACAAGCTCTATCATTTCGGATTTGCCCTGGGTTTTAACAAAATGGATTTTTCGTTGCGCCCTGTTGAGTCTCTTTACCAGCTAAACCAAAACCAACCGCTTACCGAAAACATCAGACCTATGCAAACCGTATTGCCGAGGTCAGATTTTGGATTCCATATTGGCATTGTAGCAAACCTTAAGATATCGCCAATGTTCGATTTGAGGTTTTTGCCTACCCTTTCGTTTGGCGACAGGTTTATCGATTATCAATTTTCAGAGGCAGGGGGGCTACCGGGCAGTTCTGTTACACAGCAATTCGAGGCCACATTTATCGATTTCCCCCTTCATTTGAAATACAAATCAGTTAGAATCGGCAACTCAAGGGCTTATTTACTCGGTGGCTTTAAATTCAGCACCGACCTATCTTCAAATCAACACAAAGACGAAAGCGATGAGGGCATCATTTACGCCCGTACACTTAAAAACGATTTTCACTACGAACTTGGGTTTGGCTTTGACCATTATTTCGAATTCTTTAAATTCTCCACTGAAATCAAGGCCTCGTTCGGATTGCGCAATCTTATTATTGCAGGCGAGTCAAATCCTATTTTTACAAACTCTATCGACCGCCTCAATTCTAAAATAATAATGGTTTCTTTTCTGTTCGAATAAGCCAGTTGGTTCATATTACTTCTGGTTTTTTAAAATAGCCGCAACCATTGCTACCAAAAATGCGTAAACCCATCCAGAACCAACCCTGATTGAGATGGATATTAACAACGACACAATTTACAAAAAACTGGTAGGCAAGTCATTGCTCAAAAAAAAAGTATATAAGACCACCATCGAGATTTTTCAGGAATTTAAAATGGTGGCCGACCTTGTTAGGTTTGAGGCCGACAGCCGCCTGACAAGCGATGGACACCCCATACGGGTTGAGTTCAGGGACAAGGGCGAGTTTGAAGCAGAGCTTAGGTTTGCGGGCGACACCCTGGTTTTTAATATGCATACCAATGTGTTTGAATTTTCGAGAGTGCACGATGTAATGAAAACGCAATATGTAAAAGATGACCCCCAAAGAAGCTATTGCGGGGTTATTAACATATTTAATTTCCTTACCGATTCGTTTAAATACAACCGTATGAATGATGCGGGTTACCTGGTTGCCAGGGTGTTTGTAAACAAGGAGAAATTCTTTTTGGTTGAGGGCAAGCACCAAAATGCTTTTTATTACAACCAGTTTATGGGTTTTCCCATTGATCAGCAATCAATGCGCAAAATTATTGAAGCCGCTATGAGCTATAGCCTCGATTTCGACCTTTTGGTTCCGCCTTACGATTTGGTAAAAGAAACCACCGTGGCCGATGTCCTTGAAAATTCGGTTTTTATGAAAACAAAAACGGCCAAGCGGATGGGTTTTAAGTTTCAGGCCGATCACGACCAGCAAAAAAATTAGCCCATTAGCGGGTTTTTACAAAAAAATCCCAGATAACAATGCCGGCTGTTACGGCCACATTTAACGAGTGCTTAGTGCCAAACTGGGGTATTTCGAGGCAAGCATCGCACAAGTCAAGAACCTCCTGACTTACTCCTTTTACCTCATTGCCAAAAACCAGGGCATAGGGCTGGTTCTTTAGGGGCAAAAATTCTTTCAGGTTTTGGCTTTCACGAGCCTGCTCTACAGCCAGCACCATATATCCTTTTTCTTTCAGATGTTTGATTGCAGAGGTAGTTTGCTCATAATAACGCCAATGCATTGATTCGGTGGCACCAAGTGCCGTTTTTTGTATTTCGCGATGAGGCGGGGTTGCAGTAATACCACAAAGCAAAATCTCCTCTAACAAAAAGGCATCGGCCGTGCGAAATACCGAGCCAATATTCATCATGCTGCGAATGTTGTCGAGCACCAACACAAGTGCAAATTTTTCAGATTTTTGAAAATCTTCGGCAGATTTTCGACCCAATTCGGCCATTGAAAGTTTTTTCATTGTTTTATTGCTGATTGGCGTATTTTTCGAGCAGAATTTCCTGCAGCTTCATAATACCCAGGGTGGCTTTTTCCTTAATAAATGTAAGGTTTGGTATATGCGATACTGCCAAAGGCCCGGGATCAACAAGGAAAACCGGCACTTGTGCTGGCACATGATCCACCAGCCCTGCCGCGGGATACACGTTGAGCGATGTGCCAACAATAACAAAAATATCGGCGGTTGCTGTAAGCTTGGCGGCTTCGGGTATAAGGGGCACTTCTTCGCCAAACCAAACTATGTGGGGGCGTAGCTGTGAACCCAAGCTGCAAAGGTCGCCCTTTTTCAGTTCCCACCCATTAAGGTCATAAACAAGGTTACAATTCTGGGTGCTCCTAACTTTTTTCAGCTCGCCATGCAAATGCATTATCCTGGTTGAGCCAGCCCTTTCGTGCAGGTCGTCAACATTCTGAGTAATGATATGGATATCAAAATGTTGTTCGAGTTTGGCAAGCAAATAATGGGCAGGGTTAGGATGCACTGCGTACAGTTGCTTTCGCCTTTGGTTATAAAATTCAAGCACCAGATCCATGTTGTTTTCCCAAGCTTCTGGGGTGGCCACTTCCATTATATCATATTCTTCCCACAAGCCTCCGGTTTCGCGAAATGTTCGAATGCCGCTCTCGGCGCTTATTCCGGCACCACTCAATACAACCAATTTTTTTCTAATCATTGATTTTATAGTTTTTCAATTGAAAAGCAATATAGCATCTTTCTTTTAAAGTGCAATGGCAAACCTAAGGCGAAACATCCTGGTTTTTTAAAATTCAATGCAAACATTACTAAAATTAAAAAGGCGGTTCCGATATTCGGAAACCGCCCTTTTGGGTTATTTTTTGGTATGCCCAGCCAAGCAAGTCAATTATTCGCTTCTGTAAACCGCCACACCATACCTGCAAGGCGCTTCAGAACAATTTGCCATTACAACTTTTACCCTATACACCGTTCGTTCAGTTGGAGTTACCGAAACCAGGGGATAGTCATCGGATTCATTATCCTTGCTAAGCTGCTCATTGTTAGCGGAGTATAATTCAAGGTCGAGGTCAAGGCAATCGTTATCGCAAACTCCCAGAATGTAGTAAGTGTTTCCCGCTGGGATTTCAATGTTTACCCAGTCACTGCCACCGTCATCAAGCCGCCCGGTTACAATCTCGTGCGATTGGTTGCTCAGGTCAAGTTGGCCCTGGTAAATCCTGAATTGATTGTAAACCTGTATAGCCCATTCATCCATAGGTTGCAAGGCCTTTTGTGAGAAAACGCTGCTGGCTGTTAAAATCAATGTAAATGACAAAGCCAGTTTTAAAAACCCGCGAAAAAGAAAAAACCTGTTCATAGTGGAAATTTTTACGTTAAATTAATTTATTAACCATACTTATAAAGTTATATAAATTCTTCGAATGTTTTTTACAAGGAATAAAAAAATTATTTAAAATCACTATTGTCCGATGAAACAAACATGTTTGCGAATTAAACACAAACTCCTAAGAGCCGAAGGTCAGCGAAGCTAAAATGGCAACCATGGAGTTCACTCGTCTGAGACGATTCAGGCTGTCTGACCTTAATTTAAAAATTATTTACGGATGAAATGGACGGGATTTCCTGCTCCATTCGCAATGACAGTTGCTTAGGTATTTAGGTTTAGTGGTTTGGTGGCATTTGTCAGGCAACCGCCCTCAAATTTTAAAAGTAAATTGGGTACTTCTCAATTTTAGAGGTGGCCTTGAAACACGAGTATTTACCGGGCCAAAGAGAAATGATAAAGTTAAATATAACGCAATAGAAATACACCTGCCAGGGCTATTCCAATTAGCAACAATAATATAAAAATTATACTTCGGCTTTTTCTGAGCATGAGGTTTTCATTTTGCAGCTGTTTTTCGAAAACGATTCGCCGAAGCAGGTTTTTAATACGCTCCATTGCGCTTTCGCTTTTTACCACATAATCATAAGCGCCCATGGCCATAGTTTCGCGCGCCACTTTCAGGTTATCCATGGCGGTAAGAAAAATAACCTTTGTGGCCATTGATCTTTTACTTATTGCTTCCATTACCTCTTTTCCATTCATTTTTCCATCGCCAAGCCAATAGTCGAGCAAAATAACATCGGGTTGCAAATGCAATTGTTCCAGGCACTCCTCCCCGTGCGAGAAAAGCCTCACGTTCATAAAATTTCTTGCTTCGAGCGCGTGAAGAATGCCTCTTGAGTACATAAGATCGTCCTCAACAACAAAGATGCAGGTATGGTCGGGCTTAGGCATATATTATAATTTTATAATCTATAAAACGTGTTCGAATTTACAATTTTTTTTGGTTAAACCAATACTTCTGCATAATTAATCAACCTTGTTAACCAACCAATTAGAATTTCAATTAAAGCAGCTGTAAAAGCTACAATTCCAAATTTGCCCCTGGAGAGGCTTTGCAAACAAGCCCAACATAAGAAGCAAAAAACTACTACCCCCTCCTTTATAAATTGAATCTTTTAGCAGCACAAAACTTAATAAGGTAGTCATTATTTTTTGCAAAAAATATACTACTAAAACGATAAAATGTTAATCAAAAATTGGAAGTTTTGTTAATAACCAAGATTAGGCCATGCAATAATAGGCCTGGGTGCAGCGCCAGGCGGGCCTTTTAGTTTATTAACAAATTGTTGAAATCGTTAGTGGATAAAATGTTAATTAAAACCGAAGAAAAAATTTGCTTTATAGCAAAATAGGGTTGTATATTTGTTGAACCAGGCGAGCGATAAAAGGCCGTTCCAAAAAACCGGGAGAAGGTTGGTGTTCTTAGGTGAGTACCATTCCCAATCGAACAAACCGAGAGGTTTGCCAGTTTTAGGAACCGAAGTCCGAACCCTGAAACCATGCTGCAAGGCATGTCTCGAAAGGCAAGGTCAGTCACTCAAAGATCGCCCAGCGTTCTTTAAATGATTGAGTCGAAGGCAGTAAAACGGCTCTTTGCTTAGGCAAAAGGCAGGTTACTGAAATTATAAAGGCCTTTGGGCTATAATAATTTATCTTAAAGACAGGATTCTGATAATGACTATAAATGCTGGAAGCCAGACCGAAAGGAAAGGACAGATGCAAATATAGCACATGCCCGAAAGCCCCTTTTAGGTCCTTATACACGACACTTCGTCCGGAAAGGAGTACCTTCGGGAACTTCGAGCGGACAGCCAAAAGGTGGTACCTTAGGTGGTGCAGCCCAATGGCCAAGGGTTCGTCAATTGAAAAAGTCTTCGGACCAATCATTACGAGCCGGCCGCAATAACAGTAACCTGGCGCATTCGAAGGCGCAAGCCAACGAAAGTGAAAGGGAACGATTCTGCAAAGATTCGTTCCCTTTTTGTTTTTTTAGCCAGCCTATTAACCATACCCGGCAAGTTCTGCAAAAGTTTTCTTATTTCAGGAGAAAACCAGTGGCCAATTGTTTTGAAATGGTAGCTGCAATTGCCTGCTCCAAATCCCAGCATTTTAAACAACTCGTCAATGCCGTTGCGTCCGCAGTCGCTCCATTGTTTAGCAATTGAGTATTTGTTCGGGTGGCTTACAGGCCTTATTTGTTTCGGTTGAAGGCAAAATATAAAAGATCGGGATACTACATTCGGCTGCCATTATCCATAACTGATGGGTTAAAGCCAAATGCAATCAACCTGAAACTACTGAAAACCACCACCAGGTCAAATGCCAGTAATGATAATACAGCATGGTATAGATTAAATGATTCATTTATACCTTCTTAGTAATACAAAATTTCAAAGAAGAAGTGTTTTACGTATTTTATTTCCCTATGATGCAAATTTATCTATGTAACAAAGAGGCAATTTAGGTTTTTTAATGCATTCTGAAGTCGAATAAAGCAACTAAATTTGAACAAATACACAAAATTCAGCCTATTATTGTAGTTTTAAATTTTGATTCAATAGTGGCTACTTAATTTAAACTAACCTTCTTTGAAATCCTTGTTATATCGCAAATGTAGCGTATTTCTGGTGCGTGACGATTTGAATTGAATTGTGGATTTTTCCTTTTAAAAAAGCAAAAATTCATTAACCAAGGGAAATATCTTTTCGCACAACTATCAGAGCGTTTACCAATCAATCGGGGTACTGGTTAATCAGATGGGAAAACTTGAAGGTTATCACTCAAGCAAATATTATCCCGCTAACCTTCGAAGGATCAAATTCTTCGATCAGAGGCATTGGAAAGAATCAATATTTCTGACAAACAACACGGCATTGAATGCAAGTGAAATTGCCTTGCTTTGCAAAAAACGCTGGGAAGTTGAAATATTCATCAAGTGGCTTAAACAACATCTGAAGATCAAATCGTTTTGGGGAACCACAATGAATGCTGTGAAAATCCAAATCTATTGTGCCATTATTGCTTATTGCCTGGTGGTCATTATCGGAAATACACTCAAAGTTTGGCGTCCAATCTACGGAATTTTACAAATCCTCAGCATTTCTCTTTTGTACAAAACACCTGTCAGAGAGGTACTTACAAAATGCGATTACCAAGATGTCAAAGAACATTTTGGCAAACAACCAAAAATCAGTGGGTTTTAAGTGCCCCCAAATGACAAACTCCTATGAACCGAAGGTCAGCGAAGCTAAACGGAGTCAGCGAAGTTAAAATAGCAAACATGGAGTTCCATCCGACCTTATTCATAAAATTATTTATGGAGGAAAGATAGACTATTTGTCCAAAACCTCAAATTGGAGGGTTATTTTAACGATGCAAAATTCAGAAGCCATTACCAAATACCGAGCCCTGCGCAATGAGTTGGATTCGTATTGCACCCGCCTTAATAAGCTTCACAGCCCGCATTTGAATTGCCGCAAAGGGCGCGATCATTGCTGCATGGATTTCGGCATTTTCCCCGTAGAGTTTTTCGTAATAAAGCAGCAGGCAGGGTCTGAGTTAAAGGAAGGCCAACTCCCAGGTTCCGAAATGGCCTGTCCATTTTTGGTTGACCACCGATGCGTAATTTATTTTGCCCGCCCCATTATTTGCCGCACACAGGGACTTCCGCTGCTTTTCATAGGCGAAGAAGATTGGGAGGTTTCGGCTTGCGAACTTAATTTCACAAAGTATGATTTCAAAAAATTTACCTCCCGGAATACCTTTCCGCAGGATAAATTTAACAGCCGCCTTTACCTGATAAACAAGGAGTTCATTGAATCCCTTCCGGGGAAACCATTTCATCCGCTTGAGCTTATAGCGCTGCGAAAGTTGCTTGAAGAAGAATAGGTTAAGGCTCATCGCTTTTAAGCTCGCCTTGCCCGGTTCAGGTTTTTGAACCCCCGAACCCCACTGCATGCTTACCTGCCTGCAGCAGGCTATAATGAATTTGCGAAAATCCACCTGAAAAATTTTTTGATTACACTTTCCCCCTATTGAAAGCTAGTGGTGTCATTGGCGGAAGTAGGTTTAGTGTTTAGCCTGGCAAGGCATTGAAAAGGAGCTGGAGGCTCATCTTCTTTTTAAATATTATCGGGGGATTGCTAAGGATAAAAATTCAATACGAATACTGTAGCGAAACAAACACCGACGATCCAACCTGTTCGAAGATGGAACTCCTGCCACCGGCAAAAATCTGTGCTACAAACTCCAGGTCGAGGTTGGTTACCAAAGAGTATTTAATGTTTGGCGATAGGAAAAAAGCCTTTATGTCGGGCAATGCCATTATAGACAATCCGCCATTCAGAACCGGTGAAATGGAATGGGTTGCGCTAATGGTAACAGCAAACTCAGAGAACATTATATTATCGGGTCTAAGAGGCTGGGTAATCGTGAAGATGTTGCCATCAACAGCCTGGTAACCGCCGTTATAGAGCACTTCGGCCACCGCAAAAGTGCTGCCGGCAAACATGTAGTCAGCGCCAATGGCTGCAACAAGGGTGCCTGATTTCCTTCCGGGGATGTCCTCCAGGTAATTAAACCAGGTTACTTCGCCCTTTAAACCAGCGCCGCCAATGTGTCCGGCCAGGCCAAGACCCAGGGCGGCCCGGTGGCGGTAGTAACCAGCTATGGTCTGTATGTCAAAACCATTGGTATTGAATGAATAAAGCATACCTCCAACACACTCACGTGCATTGCGAGCAGGTTTGTAAGCCAGCTCAAAACGCGAAAGGTCTCCTCCAAAATACTGCATACGCAACGCATCGGCACCCGGGCGCTCAGGGTAGTCGAAATCAAAAAATGAATAAGTGTTGAAAAGGTCATTGGGGTTCGACACCATGTTTACACCCCAGTTAATGCGCTGCCGGCCGGCACGTATGCGCCAGTTGCCATGCTGCCAGTCGAGGAAAAGCCTGTCGATCATGCTGTGGCCCATCCATCCGCCATCCGAAAGCCAAACCCATGAAAGGTCCAAAAGGCCATCGTCATGTGCCATAAGGAGGGCAAATTGAGGAAAGTCCTTCAGTAGTGAGTTGTAATACAGGCGGTTGCGGCCTTCGGCAACGAAATTCAGCCCTGAGGTTATATTCCAGCGGAAATTCAGCCGGTTGTGTAGCATGTTGCTGAACTGCGTTTCGGAGAAATCGCGATCAACCATTACGGAGGGCATTTCCTTAATGTAGCCTTTGAATGAGATTGGGCTGGCGCCTGCATAAGCATCCTGCGCAATAACCCCATTAAAAATGAACAGTGAGAAAAGAAAAATGAAAAATGACAACTTGTTGTTCATGGCCATATAAATTCTTAAATCGCAAATCGTTTATCCCTGCCCGCCTGCTTCAGGTGTGAAAACTGTCAGACGGGGTTAATCGTCAATCAAAACCTTTCATCCTTAGCCACGGAACCATCTACCAGTGTAATTACGCGGCGGGCGCGCTCAATCACGCGCTGGTCGTGGGTAGAGAAGATCAGGGTTACATTTTCTTCCTTATTGAGCCTTGCCATAATATCGAGCAGGTTGAAGGCCGATGCGGTATCAAGGTTGGCTGTTGGTTCATCGGCCAGAATAAACCTGGGCTTTGAGGCCAGCGCCCTGGCTACTGCCACACGTTGCTGCTGCCCTCCGCTGAGCTTCGATGGCCTTACGTTCATTTTGTCTTCGAGTCCCACCTGCTTTAGCAATTCCATGGCGCGGGCTTCCATTTTTTGGGGATCGGCCTTTTGAAGCAGCATGATAAAAGAAACATTTTCCTTGGCCGTAAGCACCGGCAAAAGGTTGTAGGCCTGAAACACAAATCCGATATTGTGCAGGCGGAAGTCAATTAACTTAGAGTCGGAAAGCCTGGTTATTTCGGTGCCATTAATGGTGATTTTACCCTCGGTGGGCTTGTCAAGGCCCCCGATCATGTTCAGGAAGGTGGTTTTTCCACTGCCCGATGGACCAACTATGGCTGTGAACTCGCCCTGCTCAAACTCAAGGTCAACCTGGTTAAGCGCCCTTACCGGAAGTGAGTGGTCGTCGTAAACTTTGGAAAGATTTTCTGTTTTTATGATAGTCATGGTGAAAAATTTTACGTTGTTTTACACTGGTTGCTTTATTCTTTTCTGACGGCTTCGGCTGGTTTAAGCCGGAGCGCCTTTACGGCGGGAAAAATGGCTGTAAAAAACACCATAATGATTACCAGTCCGGTAATCATCACATAAAAATGAGGCCCAAGTGAGGGATATACCAATGATGGGTAACCGAAATCGTTGAGACTGTCGCCACCCACCACAGCCAGATCAATCCCGGTGCGGCCAGTTACCAGGTTCGAAATGATGCCTAATACCATCCCCCCGAAAGCACCCAGGAAAGTCAGGAATGCCGTTTCGAACATAATCATTCCAAACACCCTTCTGCGGTTCATGCCCACGGCCATTAGCATACCCAGCTCGTGAATACGCTCGTAAACCGACATTAACATGGTGTTAACCAGCCCAAAAGCAAGGGCAAACATGATTATGACCAGAGTAACGAGCAACATTGTTTGCCCAAGTTCTTGTATGTAACCAAGCTCAGGAGACAGCTCTGCCCAGGTTCTGATGGTCAGTTCGGGGAATGATTCGCGGTAGTTTCCTGCAATATCGGTAAGCTGATCCAGGTCGTTTGCCACAAGGGCAATCTCATTGATTACCATTTCCTGGCCAACATAAGCGCTCAGATCGGATTTCAGCACGTAAACGTTCATTTCATCCAGCATGGTGTTGGCTGTTTGAAAAATGCCTGCCACCCTGAAGGAAGCCGATACCAGTTCGCCATCGAAATTCTGAAAAGTCAATACCAGGCGTGAGTGTTTCTGTAGTTTAGTAATTTCGGCCAAAGCCTTACCTACCAATATCGGGTGGCGTGCACCTTCTTCAAGGTAATTACCTTCCACTATGTTTTTGTCGAGCCTGGTGGTTGAGGCTTCCGCTTGCGGATCAACGCCAATAATGTTTACACCTCGTGTTATGGTAGCGGTTGCGAGCATACCGTTGGCTATGGTACGCCCCGAGAATGCTTTCAGCAGGGGGTCTGCTACCAGCGCGCTGCTGAGTTTCTCCCATTGGTCGATTCCGTATTTAAGGTGGCGGTCCTTTAAGAATTCGGGGTTGTGCATCTGAATATGAGAAAACTGCTGCTCAATGCTGGTTTCGAAACGTGCCTGCAGCAAACCAAACATGAGCGAACTGACGAATATACCCGCCCAAAGCCCTATGATAATGGCAAAGATCATTACCAGGCTTCGCTTGGGGTTGCGCCAGATGTTTCTCCACGAAATTTTTAACAATGTTTTCATCCGTAAATAATTTTATGATTAAGGTCGGATAGCCTGACTCGTCTCAGACGAGTGAACTCCATGTTTGCTATTTTAGCTTCGCTGACCTTCGTTTAGCTTGGCTGACCTTCTGTTCAGAGGTGTTTGTGTTTAATTCGCAAACATGTTCGTTTCATGCTTTTTATTTTTTTACTTTCATAATGTCGAGTTGGAAAACCTTCAAAATGGGGTAAATGCCAACCACAAAAGCCAGAACCAACACGATCTTAGCCTGATTATAAAACAGGGCAGGGTTTGCCGAGAAGGGCAGTATAGGTTCAAAGCCATACTCGGCCATGGTTTCGGCCATTTCCCCCGTAAGGGGAACCGGGTTATAATAGAAATACAGCACGAGGGGAATTGCCAGCAAAACGCCGGCAATGATCCCCGAAAGGGATATGAATATTGACTCCATAAATACCACCGATGCCAGTCGCGATCGTTTCATCCCCAGTGAGATAAGCATTCCAAACTCTCGCTGGCGTTCTATCATCATAGTTAGAATGGTTCCGAACAGGCCAAAGGCGATCACAATGTAAAGGATGCCCATCATGACCATTGATCCTGCCATGTCGAATTTCATCAGCGCAAGCAGGTCTTTGAGCATTTGCTCCCAGGTAAGCACTGCGTACCACTCCTGGTCGATTCCTGCCCTGAGGCCTTGGGCAAGCTGGGTAGTGTAGCGGGGGTTGCGGGGCATTACAATGAGCGAAGTAAGGCGGTCGTCGGCCATATAAAACCATTGTGCCGCTGGTAACGACATGTAAATGGTGTTGTTGCTCATTTCTGGAACTTTGAGTTCAACAATGCCCTTAACACGGTAAAGCCCCGCTGCCGTTGAGCCCTGAAAACCCTGCCCCAGCAACACAATTGAATCGCCAACGTTCACGCCAAGAATCCCTGCAAGTCCATCGGCAAGCATAATGTCCTGGTCATTGCTGGTAATAAATTCTCCATCAATCAAGTCGTCGCGCAATTCATTAAGCTTTGACTCAATCTCTGGGTCAATGCCCATTACATTGGTCCCCCTGGTCTGGCTCTCGGTGGCAGCCAGGGCAAAGTTTTGAATTCGGGGTACATAATAGTCAATCTGGTCAGCATGCTTTTGGAGCAGGTCTTCGAGCGCCTCATCAAAAAGTAGGCTGTTGTTAATGGAAGGTTCTTCTTCATAAAGCACATCCTGTATCTGAATGTAGCCAGTGCTGTACTTCACCATGCTGTCGATCATGCGCTCATAAGAACCCCGCTGCATCGAATCGGACATAATGGCCAGGAAAACCGCGAAAAGCACCGAGCTGATGGTGATCAGCGAACGTTTCTTGTTACGCCACAGGTTGCGCCAGGCCAGGATAATCAGCATTTTCATCGTAAATATATTTTAAATTAAGGTCGGATGGAACTCGCATGATGAATTTTAGCTTCGCTGAACTTCGGTTCATCCTTGGTTGTGTTTTACGAACCATGCTCGTTTCATGTGTGAAATTATTTTCTGGTTAATAAATGGATTGTATTGGAGCTACCTGATGTTTGTCAGATTTTGCAGGGTAAAGAAACCCGGGGTAAGGCTGATGCCAAAGTCAGCTTTGGTGGTGGTAAGGATGGTTCTTTGTCCGCTGCGGGTGGCCGGAATCACTTCCATTATAGTTGGAAAGTCGCGGCCGCCCATTCGCTTTATTTCCCGAAAGTTTATGGTGTTGGCCAGGTTGCCAAACTCATCGTAATTCTCAACCCTTAACGGAAGGAAATATTGCTTTGCCACCCAATAAACCACTTTATCGTAAACCACGGGCGCATCGGGTTTGGGTTTCAGTTCAAGAACCCAGCAGTCGAGGCCGTTCATGTTTTCAGAGCGCAGCAGGCGGTGGGTAAAATCATCGATAGTGGATGTGCCACGCACCAGATCGTCATTTGAGAAGTCTGACCCCATCCACGACTGCGACATCATGCTGGGGGGCATTTTTACGGTTCGTTCAATGCTGGGCACAAAGTTCCATATCTCGCGGCCGCGCTTCAAAAAGGCAGTGCCCTGATCGCGTGCAGGAGCAGTAATCAGGATTATTGCGTAATCTTCGCCCAGGCTCCATGACTTCATTGAAATTTCGCGGGTGAAACGGGGCCTTATGGTGGTCATGGTCAGTTCAGTGTAAGAGGTATTGCCCCGCATATTGTCTTCAACCCGGCGAAGAATTTCCTGAGGATCCTCTGCCATGGCATCAACAAAAAAGAATATTATTGCAGAAAGAAATAGGGTGCTTCTTAAAATGATTGGTTTCATGGTAATGGTTTTATAATTTATTACGAATCTTTACTTGTATATTTCATTTTTCGACTGGTGGGCCTCCCAGCTTTTCAGCATGTATGAAACCTCACCGGTCAGCCATTCATAAAATTCAAGGGTTTGGGTCAACCATATCGATGACTTATCCTGCTTGTTTTCGCGAAAATTGAGCCCACGGCTGAAAAGATTTATCATGGCATCAATGGCTCTTATGCGTTGATCAAAATAGTTTGACCAGCTAAGTTCTGGCGAAAGGCAGTAATAGGTTTTGCGGTCGCCGGGAAGAGTAATGGCTTTTATAAATTGAATTTGCTGCAGCGATTTAAGGTTGGTGCTGATGGAGCTTTTTGAAGCCTGCAATGAGCCTACCAGCTCATCAAAACCAACAATTTCCTTTTCGTTTACCATAATGTAGCCGTGAATGCGGCCGGCCATGCGGGTAAGGCCCAGGGTCTCGAAAAAGAGCCCTACTTCTTCAATATATTCTGTGCGTTTATCAGCATCGGTCATGTCAATTATTTTTGATAAAGGTAGGAAGACATTTTTAGTTCGACACAAAAAGAACCAACCGAATTAATCGAATTTTATGCCAACTGAATTAACGATTTAATAAACAGCAATGTGCATAATTATATTGCCGTTTGAATTGTGTAAAGAAGTGTCCGGCGTGGTACAATGGGTGTTCGGCAGTGAACAGGTGCGTAAAAAAGGGGAAATGTCTGCCGGAAGACAGTCAGGTGTAAGAAAAAAGTAAAAAATGACAAGTTTTTGGTAAAAATTTCATTCGAAAACTTTTGTTTTGCAAGTTAAATGCCCATCCAGGCATAGACTTTTCAAAAAAAATGTGTTAAAATAATTTTTTACTTGCCATACCAAATTATGGAAAACAAATTTGATGTGGAGGTATTTATAATGAATATGCGGCGCAGATAATTGGTGGCAGGCCATTACCTGGCCATGATTTTGCCTTTTCCCACTTGCCAAAAGTGTGATTGAACCTGCTACAGGAGGGTAAGTTTGATCAGCATATCAAGTATTTTCAAGAATGGAATCTAAACCCACTACTAATATTTATTCCTTTTGGCAAAAGCTACCAACGAGAGCATAACCGGCACTTCCACCAGAACCCCAATCACAGTTACCAGTGCAGCAGGCGATTGCAACCCAAATAGGGCAATGGCCACGGCAACAGCCAACTCGAAAAAGTTGCTGGCGCCTATCATGGCCGATGGAGCGCAAACCGCGTAGTTAAGATTTAGCCTCCTGCCTCCGTACCATGCCAGAAAAAATATTAAATAAGTCTGAATAACCAGGGGTACGGCAGCCATCAAAATGATCAGGGGGTTGGCCAGGATGTTTTGTCCCTGAAAGGCGAACAGCAGCACCAGAGTTACCAACAGAGCAACAATGCTAACCGGTTTGAGCTTAGACAAAAACACGGTTTTGAACCAATTCTCGCCACGTGCGCGCAATAATATGCGTTGAGAAATAACCCCCGCAATTAGCGGAACTAACACAAAAATGATTACGCTGGCAACCAGAGTGTCGTATGGAATGACCACGTGGGTTATACCCAGCAACAAACCCACAATAGGAATAAATGCCACCAGGATAATCAGGTCGTTTACCGAAACCTGCACCAGGGTGTAATTTGGATCGCCATCAGAAAGGTACGACCAAACAAACACCATAGCCGTGCAGGGAGCAGCGCCCAGAATAATAGCCCCGGCAATATATTCTCCTGCCAGTTCGGGCGAGATCCATGCCTGATAAAGCCTGGAGAAAAACAGCCATGCAAAGAAGGCCATTGTAAAGGGCTTGACCAGCCAGTTGATGACCACCGTCCAAACTACACCGCGTGGCTTATTACGTATCTTCTTAATACTGGAAAAATCAACCTGCAGCATCATTGGGTAGATCATCAGCCAAATTAGAACAGCTACCGGGATATTTACACGGGCAATTTCCAGCCGGCTTATCATATTAATACCATCACCGGCAAGATAACCCAATAAAATCCCTCCCAAAATACACAATCCAACCCAAATGGTAAGGTATTTTTCAAAAAACCCGATTGCTTTTTTGGGCATTACCGATACCAGTACTTTTTTCGAAAATTCGTTCATAAATTCAAAAAAAATATTTACTAAGCCTTTGTTTTAAGGGGCTGTTACAATACTTAAATCTGAGACAGGATTTTCTCTTGGTAAAGTTTGAAGAATTTTTGCCGGATTTCCTCGCGCACGCGGCGGAACTCGCTCTGGATAAACTTGTCAGAACCTGTCGCAATCGAAGGATCATCGAATCCGATGTGCAAGCGGTGCTTTACTTTGCCCGGAAATGCCAGGCAGTTTTCGTTGGCACCCCCACAAACGGTTACCACATAATCCCATTCCTCGTATAGGTATTTGTCAACTAATTCGGAAGTGTGGTTGCTGATATCAATACCAATTTCTTTCATGGCAGTAATGGCATTTTCATTAAGCTTGCCGGTTGCTTTGGTGCCCGCCGAAAAAACCATCAAACGCTTATCGAATGATTGGAGAAACCCGTGTGCCATTTGACTTCGACAGGAGTTTCCGGTGCAAAGGATGAGAATTTTCATTTGCAAATCTAACAAAAACCAACTAAACTTCTTAAAGCCTGGCCATAACTTTGCTGGTAATGGCAAATTTAAACCCTCAACTACCATTGGCGCCATACTCCATACAATTTTGACAAAAGTTACCATTTATGCATGTACGGTGGCCAAAGTCTTAGTTAATTTATCGAAAATTTTTATCGGTTTTTTTTGATAATTTTCTTTCAGACAATTATATTCGTCGTAGATTTGAGATATCTAATAAGGTTTACCGGTTAAATTATCATATCGGGCTAATGAACAAGCACATTTTGGTTGACCGTCTGGCCCTGACAACGGCTTCCCTGCTTACTGGGAAGAGAAAATATTTTTCGAAAACCCTTGAGGCCCATTCATTTGAAGAGCATTTGCAACACATTGAACTTCGGGTACCGGAGCTTATTCAGGAAGGCGTTTACGAGATAAGCGCCAAAACATACAGCGGGGATGTTAATCCTGCTGTTAATTTGGTGCAGTGGCTTGGTTTCGACTACCCAACCATTATCTATCATCACGATAAAAATGAGCAGCCTTTTGATTTGAGTGAGGAAGCAAAGAATACTTTTTACCAGATTTTCATACGCTGGCCCAGGCGCATTCCTGCCAACCTGATAGTGGTCAGGGCCCCATTTCACCAGGGAAGGCTCAGGCAGTTCAATGAAAAAATGACTTACCTTGAGAACTTTATTACCATGGTTGCAGTGCCGGCAAGAATTACAGAATGGATAATAAGGCAATACAGGCGCCGGAGTCAAAAACCGATTATTGTTGCAGGCATTAGCCTTGGAGGTTGGGTAACCAATTTGCACAGGGCGCACTACAACAGCGCACAGGCCTACATTCCGGTGTTGGCTGGGGCAAAACTGGCCGAAGTGTTCATTACATCGCGCTATAGCCGGCTTACCGGTGAGTTGGCCCTTCATGACCCGGAAGCATTGAGGCAAAAACTCAACTTTCAAGAAGTTTTTTGCAAACGCACCACCTTTAACCTTTACCCCGTGCTTGCAAGGTTCGATCAATTTGTAATGTATCACACACAAAAAACCGTTTACAACGGATTTCCGCTCAAAACCACAGAAGCAGGTCACATTACTGCATCACTGAATACCGCACGCTGCCGCGAGCATATTCTTGAAGTGCTTCAAATGCTTTACTAAAAACAATTATTAATTCATAATCCGCTTTTATGAGAACTATTGCCTCACCTGTAACCTCAAAGGAAAGAATACAGCTGCTTGACTTGCTGCGTGGATTGGCCATTTTTGGCATTCTGATGGTAAATATGCAAATATTTTTCAGACCCATGCTGCACATGCTCACAGGCTTTCAGGGCGACGAAACCATGCTTAACCTGGTTTCTACATTTTTAATTAAGTTTTTATTTGAAGGAAAATTCTATATCATGTTTTCGTTGCTTTTTGGTTACGGTTTTTTCATTTTCATGAACAAGCCTGCGGCAGATGGCCAGAACATTTTGCCAGTTTATCTGCGAAGATTGGTTTTTTTGCTGATTTTTGGAGTATTACACGTTGTTTTGCTCTGGCCTGGCGACATATTGGTTTTTTATGCCCTGTTCGGATTTTTGCTCCCGCTGTTTCGCAAAGTTTCTGACAGGGGCTTATTGAGGTGGGCGATTTGGTTGACAATAATCCCAGCAGCCATTACAACCCTTATGGTTGTATTTATCAGCCTTATGATGCGTGTACCCGAAGCAGCCCCGCATATTGAGGCCGGTCTGAGTCAGGGGGCCGAGTCAATGCGGGAGCTTACAATAAAGGCGGCTGCAACTTATTCGACGGGTACTTTTGCCGAAATAGCCCGCACCAGGTTGCTCGAATACAGGGTTTTGCTGCCGGGTGTACTTTTTTTCTACCCGGTAGTGCTGGCCATGTTTTTGCTGGGAAGCCTGGCTGCACGCAAGGGCCTGGTCGAAAATTACAGTGATCACATTCCCTTTTTCAGAAAATCAAATCGCCTGGGAGCCCTTATTGGTATTCCCTTCAGCGCATTGTTCGCAGTATCATATTTCTACGCTGATCCGCAGCAAATGAATATTTTTCAGGCCATCAACACGCTAAGCCTTGCACTTGGCGGCTTCTTTTTGAGTCTGTTTTACATTTCGTCAGTAGTGTTACTTTTCAACCAGGGAAAGTTAAATGCTTTTAGCAAACTTCTTTCGCCCGTGGGCCGAATGGCACTTACCAATTACCTGCTTCATTCAATTATTTGCTCCACCTTGTTTTATTCGTATGGATTTGGTTTGTTTGGGCAAATAAACACCTTTCAGGGCGTGTTGCTAACCATTACAATATTTGGTTTACAAATACCATTTAGCCACTGGTGGCTGAAAAGGTTTAATTTCGGACCATTTGAATGGCTGTGGAGAAGCCTGACGTATTTAAAGTTTCAGCCATTTGCGAAGCAAAAAACCAAATAGGTTAAACATGAATGATATTTTAAAGAAATTGCAATACAAAGGGCAGCAAAAAGTTCTTGTAGTGAATGCCCCTGAGTCATTCAAACAGGTTTTGGAAGAGCTTATTACACTGGCGCCGACCCTTGATTTGCACAATGTTGGCGTTGAGGAAGATTTTGCTATTGTATTTGCCACCAACAAGCACGATCTTGACCATTTTGTTGTGGCCACTACACCCAAGCTCAAAGGCGATGCAACCCTTTGGATGTGCTATCCAAAGGGCACTTCAAAAACCTACAAATGCGATTTTAACCGCGACACCGGTTAGGGTATAATGAAAAGTTACGACCTGACTGCTGTTAGCCAGGTCGCAATTGATCGTGACTGGAGCGCCCTTCGGTTTCGTAAAACGCAATTTATAAAGCAGCTTACGCGAAAATTTGTAACACGCTAATTTTCATTAGCCCGGAAAATACAAACCTGCGCCTGGCCCCAGTGGCAACCCTAAAAGAACCCAAATTACAAGTAAGCCTGACCACAGCAAGGTAAATGCTATGGTATAAGGGAGCATGGTTGAGATAAGCGTTCCGATACCGGCTTTCTTGTCGTATTTTTCGAAATACACAATTATCAGTGCAAAAAAGCTCATCATTGGCGAAATGATGTTGGTTACGCTGTCGCCAATTCGAAATACGGCTTGCGAAAGTTCGGGCGAATACCCCAGCAACATAAACATTGGTATAAAAACTGGCCCAAGAATTGCCCATTTGGCAGAGGCACTGCCCATAAACAAATTGATGAAGCCCGACAAAACTATAAACATAAGCAAAAGCGGTATAAGCCCCAGGTCGAGTGCCTGCAGGCCTGCGGCTCCATTAATTGCAATGAGGAGACCAAGATTGCTCCAGCGAAAATAGGCCACAAACTGGGCTGCAAAAAACACCAAAACCATAAATGCGGCCAGTGTTTTAAAACTTTCGACCATTCCTTTTACCACATCGGCATCCGATTTAAACTTTCCGGTAATAAAACCGTAAACCACTCCCATTGAACCGGCAAAGAAAAACAGGAATGCTATAAACCCTTTGAGTAAAGGTGACCTGAGCAATGAGTTTTCAGGACCTCGCAAAAAGCCTTCAGAAGGGATAAGGCCGGCCGCCACAATAAGAATCCAAATACCGATTACGGCAAGCACCCAGTTAAGGGCCTTCTTCTCCTTTGGGTTTAACGATTCAATCACATCGGGCTTTACGTCGCCCAGGTAAGCCCCAAGACGCGGTTCAATAAAGCGCTCGGTAACCCATGTTCCGGCAAATGCAATTACAAAAGTTGAAGTAAACATAAAGTAAAAGTTTGCTGTTGGCAGCACATAATAATCGGGGTCGATAATCCGGGCTGCTTCGGTCGAAAGACCTGCCAGCAGCGGGTCGATGGTGCCAATAAAAAGGTTGGCGCTGAACCCTCCAGAAACCCCTGCAAAGGCGGCTGCAAGACCAGCAATTGGATGGCGGCCTACCGAATGGAAAATAATACCACCAAGAGGGATTATAAGTACATAGCCTAAATCTGACGCAATGTTTGAAAGAATTCCTGCCAGCACAATTACAAAGGTGAGCAACTTAGCAGGCGCCTTCAGTACCATTAGCCTGATGGCAGCACTGAGAAGGCCGCTGCTTTCGGCAATACCTATGCCAAGCAAGGCTACCATTACTATGCCCAGAGGGGCAAAGGAGGTGTAGTTTTCAACCATTTCAAGAATTATGCGATGTATGCCTTCTTTCGAAAGCAGGTTTACGGCCTTCACTTCCTCGCCGGTAGCGGGATGAATGGCCGTCCAGTCGAGCCAATGCCCAATCATTGAAAAAACAAGTGCCAGTATAGCAAATATGGCAAACAAGCTGGCAGGGTGTGGCAATGCATTACCAGCCCTTTCTACAAATCCGAGGAATCTTCCGAATCCGCTTTTTTTCTTTGTCATTAATCTGGTTTTTATTTATTGTTTTAGTTCAATTAGCCAATTCGTAGCCATGGTGTTTCCCTTTGTCAACTGCTGGAATTCCATGTATCATCCAATGTGGAGCCGGAGCGTCTTTCAGAAAATGATCGAAAAACTGGTACATACGCACGCTCAGGTCCATACGGGCAGGCCATTGGGTAAGGTTGTGGCCCTCATTATTATAAACGAGCATCCAAACCGGCTTTGAAAGCCTTCGCATGGCCATAAACAACTCTATGCCCTGATACCATGGAACAGCACCGTCGTTATCGTTGTGCATTATCAGTAAAGGGGTTTCAATCTTGTCGGCAAAAAACACGGGTGAGTTTTCGATATATCGCAGAGGTTTTTGCCAAAGGGTGCCTCCAATGCGACTTTGGGTTTGTTCGTACTGAAACTGCCTGCTTCGCCCGCTTTCCCAGCGAATAGCACCATAGGCGCTTACCATATTGCTTACAGGGGCACCGGCCATAGCTGCCTTAAACATATTGGTGCGGGTTACCAGGTAAGCAATTTGATAGCCACCCCAACTCTGGCCCTGCAAACCCATGTTTTCGCGGTCAATGAACGCATAGCGCTCAACCATGGCTTTGGTGCCGCTTACAATTGCATTGTAGGCGCTTTCGCCCGGGAAACCATCCTTATAAGTAATGTCGGGTATAAACACAATGTATCCGTTGCTGGTGCAATAAGCCCTGTTTATGGTAGAACGGCTGGGAGATGGTATGGCATGTTGGTGAAGGCCATCTGATGAACGCTCATAAAAATAAACCAGCATTGGATATTTTTTGGTTTGATCGAAATCTTCGGGCAGGTACATCAGCCCTTGTAGTTTCTTGTTTTCAAAATCGAGCCATTCTACCAATTTCGCAATGCCCCAATAAAATTCATTTTGCTGGGGGTTTGCATCAGAAATTTTCACAATATCTTTAAAATCAGGCGTTCCAGTATAAAGGTCGGAAAAATCGTTAAAGGTGCTGCGTCGCCAAACCAATCGGTCGGCCCCCGATGCTTTTTGTAGTTGGCTAAAGAGGGCATCCTCAATTATCAGGCTTTTTAAAGTGCCATTTTGCAGGGCAAAAAAACCGCTTTTTTTGTTGGCAACGTTAAAGGCTTCAAAGATCAGCCTTTCATTGAGTCTGAAAAAAGGTACTTTTGAATTAAGGTTTTGAATCCGAAACCTTATCTGATTTTCGCGGCCAAATCCTTGTGTCAGGTTTTCGGGTGAGCGCCGGCCGGTTGGGTCAATTTTCCAAATGTCGAAACGGTCGTTGAGCAATAGAAAAGCATCGTTTTCGGTCCAACCGCTAAAGCCATAAGGGCCGGCCTCTTGTGGCTGGTCCTGCTCCTGGTTGTAAAAGGCCACAGGTATTGATCCGGTAAGGCTTCTTTGACTGGCCGTAGCCAGGTCGTAAACCATCCATTGTTTTTGGGCGGTGTCAAACCAGGTTACAAATTTGCCGTGTGGCGATAAAATTGTTCTCGAATTAACTCCTTGCTGAATGAGCCTGCGGTTTCCATCATTTAGGTTTACAGTGTAAAGGTCTCGTGTATTGCTTCCTGTCCAGTCCGTTTCAAGTTGATATGGAATATTTGTAGAACCCAGTGCCATAAGCAGATTGTTGTCAACATCAAGGGATATTTCGGGAAATTGCTCATTGGTAAGCTGAACAAATTTTTGCTGGCGGATATGATACACTCCAATAAAGGTGCGGTTGCGCTCCCGGCGCAGGTTGCTTAGCTGAACCGATTGTAAAACAGGCTCATTCCAGTGCCATAAATCCAATGAATATTTCTCTTCGGGTAGCAGGGTATCTTTGGGTTCTGTTTTTGGGTTGGGTCCTGTGCCAAAAAATAATCGCTGGCCGTTTTTCGAAAAATAGGGTTTGCGGTGATGGCTTGGGCTAAACCCTGGGGGCATACCCTGGGTATCTGCAGAAACTACCTCAGAAATACGGTTTCGCTGGTGCTCCCAGTGCCATAACCTGTAAACCTTTACATTGCCAGTATCGGGGCTGTGAAGCCAGGCAAGCTGAATGCCTTCAAAATCGATATTTAGTTGCCTAATTTCGCCCTGCCGGCTGTCGATGCTGATTTGCCTTTGCTCTGATGGCTTATAAACCAGCAACTGCTGAAGTTGCAGAGTATCGCCTTGTTTTACTTCGGCCACGCCGGCCACCAGGTTGCCATTTGCAGAAATAACATACTCGCCAATATTTTCAATAAGGTGGCGAAATCCGGTAAGGGGGTTATAAACGAATAGTTTTCTGGTTTTTGGAGTAGGCTGCGTTTTCAATGTGTCGGCGGGCGTATGTTGGTCTTCTGAACCAGGCTGCTGGGATGTGGGCCGGTTGTTTCGGCCGGTGGGCAGGTCAATATGATAAACCATCCAATGGCTGCTTTCTGCTGGCAGGGAAAAAGAAACCGGACCGGCAATTTTTTCGAGCCTTTGATGGGCAAACAAAAAAATACCAAGCGAGTCTGTTGGCATTTCCTCAGGCTTTTTCTTTTCGGCTTTGGCCCTCCTTACAAGGTCAGCTGGGGGTTTAATGCTGAAAACCACATAGCCACCACCCGGCGAAAATAAAGCTCCTGCTCCGCGTGGGATTAAAACTTCGCTGCCACTTTCGAAATGACGGATGTAGAGGGTTCCGTCGCCTTGCTGGGGGTTAACCTCATATACAAGCCATTGTCCATCGGGCGAAACCTGCTGATCCGAAAGGGTGTTCCAACTGGCATAATCATCATGCGAGAGGCTTTTTTTTTGCTGGGCAGATGCCGTTGAAACCCAAAGGCAAAAAGCCAGAAGAAGCAGTATTGATCGAGGTGTTATCATAAAACAATCTATTCAGGGTAAAAAATCAGGCCCTAAATTAGATAAATATCAGCAAATACTTAGCAATTATGGTAGCCCGGCTGGTTGTTAGTCATCGAGCCTTAGCTCTTCAATCTCGGCATCCTCGTCAATATTGTCATCTTCGTCCCTATCGAATTCTTCTTTGTCGTGATCTTCATCATCATCCCCATCTGTTCCTTTGGGGATAAAAATATCAGATTTTATAGAAACGGCTTTTAAAATATCTTTCATCCCTTCTTCTTTTTGGTTGGCATCAAGATAAACCTCTGCCCTTGCAAGAATAGCATTGAGGTGCCTGGGGTCGAGTTTTATTGCTGCGCTCAAAAACTCTATGGCTTTTTTATGCTCTTTTTTCAGCAAAGCAATCAGCCCTTTGCCATACCAGCCTTCGGGGCATGCTTTGTCAATGTCGATCGCTTTTTCGAAGGCAACCTGCGCGCTATCATAGTCATTGAGCATAATAAATGCCCCGCCCAAATCGAGCCATGCTTCATGATTGTCGGTTGACAGGCTTATAGCCTTTTCAAGGTCTTTTACAGCGTCTTTATATTTTTCTTCGGCCCCCCTCAACAGCCCTCTGACATGGTAAAACCGGTGATCTTTAGCGTTGATTTTAACCAAAGTATTGAGGTCTTTGTGCGCGCTTTCAAAATCGTCGCAGCGAAATGCGGCACAGGCCCGGCCATACAAAGCCTCAGGGTCAGCCTCGTGGTTGTCTAAAATTTCATTGAAAAGATCAAGAGCCGTCTCAAAATCGCGCTTAAAGAACTTTTGCCAGGCCCTTTCGTGCGCCAAACCCTTATTTTCGGATGTTGTGCTGGTCATTTGATAATTTATCTTGTTGTTTGAAAAATAAAACGCCTTTCTTTAAGAAAAAAGCAAAAGTAACACTTGAAAGAATGGCGAATTAGAAAATTTTGCTGCTTCAAATTTAATCATCATTATTAGAATCAAAAAAAATAATGAATAATTTACTAAAACCTGGAGTCAGAATATTTATTGTACTATTATTTCGGTGATATTGCGGTGAGTTTTTGTTACTTTTGAAAAAAAGGTTTATGTGCGGCATTTCAGGTTTTTTTTGTGAAAAGAACAAATTTTCTGAGGCGGACCTTCGGAAAATGGCCAACACTTTGGTGCACCGCGGCCCCGATGCCAGCGGTTTTTTTATTGAAGGGCCTGTTGGTCTTGGGCACAGGCGCCTAAGTATCATCGACCTGTCTGAGGCCGCTAACCAACCCATGCATTCGCATTGCCAAAGGTACGTAATGGTATTTAATGGCGAAATTTTTAACTTTCGCGAAATACTTGTCGATATCCGCAAGGAAATGCCAGGATTTGAGCCCCGAACAGCTTCGGATAGTGAAGTTATTTTGCAGGCATTTATATTGTGGGGAAAAGAATTTGCATCAAGGCTCAACGGTATGTTTGCAATAGCCATTTACGACCGCAAAGTCTCAAAACTTTTTCTTTTTCGCGATCGCATTGGTGTTAAGCCCCTTTATTATTATTACAATGGGGTTCGATTTGCCTTTGCTTCGGAACTTAAGGCGCTGGTGGCCGTGGCGACCATTCAAAATGAGCTTTCCATAAACCGAAAGGCCATTTCGCTTTTTCTTCATTTAGGTTATATTCCTTCCCCGCATACGGTTTATAATGAAATTGGAAAATTTCCTGCAGGAAGTCTTGCCACTGTCGATAAGGACAGTATGCGTATATCGCCTTGGTGGCAGCTTCATTCCAGGATTAAACCCACGGTAATTTTTGACCAGGGCGAAGCCCTTGAAGAATTTGAAAAGCTGCTTGAAAGCTCGGTCAGATACAGGTTGATTTCGGATGTTCCTTACGGTACTTTTCTGAGCGGGGGAATTGACTCGAGCCTTGTAACCGCCATGGCACAAAAAATCAATTCAGGGCCAATAAATACTTTTACCATAGGTTTTCCTGAAACAAAATACAACGAAGCCGACCATGCCCGAGCCATGGCATCACATTTGGGCACGCGCCACCATGAGTTTATTGTTACCGAAAAAGAAACCCTTGACTGGCTGCCCATATTTTTCGATACTTTCGACGAACCATTTGCCGATTCTTCCGGAATTCCTACAATGCTGCTTGCCCACATGGCCCGTCGCCACGTAACCATGACCCTTTCGGGCGATGGGGGCGATGAGCTGTTTATGGGTTATGGATCGTACCGATGGGCCGAAAGGCTGGGACGCGAGTATCCTAATTTTCTGCGAAATGCAGCAGCCGGTTTGCTGGAAATGGGTAGCAGAAGAAGCCAGCGGGCAGCACTGCTTTTTCGATATCCTGACAGGGAAAGTTTTAAAAGTCATATTTTCAGTCAGGAACAATACTTTTTTACAGGCAATGAGGTGCAGAAATTACTGGGCGAAAATGAAGCCTTTGTTTCAATACCCGAAAATTATCCAAACCTGGCACGCGTATTAAGGCCAGCCGAACAACAAGCTCTTTTTGATTTGCACTATTACCTGCCCGACGACCTCCTAGTTAAGGTTGACAGGGCCACCATGGCAAGCAGCCTCGAAACCAGGGTCCCATTGCTTGACTACCGCATTATAGAGTTTGCCTTAAACCTTGATTTTAAGCTTAAGGTTAAAAACGGCCAACCCAAATGGCTCATGCGGCAATTGCTCAAAAAATTTGTGCCTCCCGAATTATTCGAACGGCCAAAATGGGGCTTTTCCATCCCGCTAAGAAAATGGCTCAAATCCGATCTGAAGTTTCTGGCCAACGATTACCTTAGCGAGCAAGCAATTATTAAAGCCGGAGTGCTGAACCCTGCACCTGTAAAAAAGCTGCTCAACCTGTTTTACGACAAACGCAAAGACTACCTATACAATCGTGTATGGGCTCTCATTGCATTGCAGCGCTGGCTCTTAAACCACCCGGTAAGAAAAACATAACATCATTTTAAATATTTAATAACAAAAGATTAACCCCGGCTTAACATTTTAGTAAACCCTGACCCTTAGCTTTGTTAGATAAAACCTAACAAATAAAATATGCTAAGGATCAAATATTTAGGTGGTTTTTTGATTGTTTTCGCAGCCTTCTCGGGCATTTTCAATCAACTTATTGCCAATGAAGTTAATCTTGACCCCACCAAAGGAAGTATTGGCGGCACAGTAGTTGACAAGAAAACAGGAGAAACCATAATTGGTGCCAATGTGGTAATTGAAGGCACCACCATTGGAGGGGCCACCGACCTGAATGGGAGCTACCGCTTAGAAAACCTTTCGCCAGGTTTTTACAATATTCAGGTAAGTTTTATTTCGTATGAGCCAGTAGTGGTAGAGCGGGTGCAGGTAGAAGGCGGCCGCACCACGCGCCTAAATCTTACCCTGGCCGAAACCGAATTGAATATTGAGGGAGTTCAGGTTACGGCCCGCCGGGTTACGCACACCGAAATGTCGCTGATAACTTCAATCCGCTCGGCCAACCTTTTGGTAAGTGGCATATCGGCACAACAAATCAGCCGTTCGCAGGATAGCGACGCTGCTTCAGTTGTAAGGCGAATACCGGGAGTAACCCTTGTTGACAACCGCTTTGTAATGATACGCGGGCTGAGTGAACGCTACAATGCCAGCATGCTGCACCAAACCTATGCGCCAAGCATGGAAACCGATGTGCGCTCCTTTTCTTTCGACATTATTCCGAGCAACCTGATTGACCGCGTTATGATTTTTAAAAGCCCCGCAGCCGATTTGCCGGGCGACTTTGCAGGTGGCGTAATAAGGGTTTATACCAAAAGTATTCCTGAAGAAAACGGATTTCAAATTTCATACTCTGGTGGTTACGACCCGGAAGTTTCTTTTCAGAACTTTAACACCCAGCAAAACGGCAAACTACACTGGCTAGGGTTTAATAATAATCACCACGCACTGCCAAATGGTTTTCCTGAAAACCTTCGTTCAATTGCCAATAACACCAATGCCATAAACAAGGCCGGGCAATCGTTAAACAACAACTGGGTCCCTACTACCCGAAACAGCGGACTAAATCACAGCCTGCATGTATCTGGCGGATATACTTTTAAGCTTGGCGGTGTTCGAATTGGAAACATTTCAGCCATTTCATACAACAACAGCAAATCTGTAGATAATGTAAACCGGGCCGATTTTAATTCATTTGACATGGAAACCGGTCGGAAATCATTTATTTACCGTTTTAATGATGAGAAAAACAACCAAAGCATCCGCACCAGCATAATGCACAACTGGTCGGCCGAGTTGCGCAAGGGCCACACCATAGAATTGAAAAATCAGTTTTATCAGCTCAGCAATTCCGAATATGTATTGCGTACAGGCCCCCATTACGACTTTAACTACAATGCGTTCAACCACTCCTTTCACCAGGTTTACCGCGGTATATATTCGGGGCAACTTACAGGCTCTCACGAATTTTTTAACGGAAAAACCAGCATGAACTGGACGGCAGGCTACGGCTATTCATTTCGCGATGAGCCCGACTACCGCAGGTTCCGCTCCGATTTAGACACCAACACACGCGATTTAACTCTTTATGTTCCGTTTGGAGCAGCTGCCTCTTACTTTTTAGGGCGCTTTTACTCGCAAATGGAAGAAAACAACATTACAGCCGCGCTTAACCTTACACACCGCATAAGCCTGACCCGATTTCCAGGGTTTGTTCCTGAAATAAGTGCCGGCTTTTTTTATGAAGACAAAGACCGGTATTTTAAGGCCAGAAACCTGGGCTATGTAAGGTCAAACACCCTTCAGTTCAACCAGGACCTGCTCGATCAGGGGATACAATATTTGTTTTCGCCCCAAAATATAAATAACACCACCGGAATAAAAATTGATGAACAGACCAACCCATCAGATTCATACCAGGCGTATAATTTACTCAAAGCAGGTTATTTAATGCTCAACCTCCCGATTAGTCAAAAGATTAGGCTTGTGAGTGGAGTTCGTATTGAGAACAATACACAAAGTATGCATAGTTTCTCGCTCACCAATCAGCCCATTGATGTGGTTTACCCGGTAACCAGCATTTTGCCTTCGGTCAACCTTTCATACCATTTTACAAACCGGATGCTGGTCAGGGCTGCCTACGGCAAAACCCTGAACCGGCCTGAGTTTCGGGAGCTTGCCCCATTTGGGTTTTACGATTTTAACTTCAACTTGGTTAAAAAAGGGAACGAATTTTTGCAAACGGCTTATATACACAATGCCGATTTGCGCTGGGAATATTACCCATCGGCCGGAGAAATGGTTTCATTCGGTGTTTTTTACAAGTATTTCATTAATCCGATTGAATCAAAATTTATTGACGGTGGAGGCTCGGGAGGTATAAAAACCTTTAGTTATGAAAATGCATCAAGTGCAGTAAGCCAGGGTATAGAAACCGAAGTCCGCAAATCGCTTGCAGGTTTTACCGGCTTGCGCTTTATCGATGACCTAAGCCTCCTTTTTAATGCGGCATTTATTAAAAGCAACGTAAAACTGGGCAAAGCCGGCGAAGGCCAATTGGTTACCGACAGGCCCATGCAGGGGCAATCGCCATTTATTGTAAATGCTGGACTGTATTACCGAAACGAGAAAAGCGACGTGCAGGTAAACCTGCTTTACAACATTGTGGGTCAGCGCATATTTATTATTGGTTACCACAGCTACCCCGATATTTATGAAATGCCGCGCAACCACATCGACCTTACCATTTCGAAAGCAATCCGGAATAAACTCGAAATTAAATTTGGCATCCGGGACTTGCTCAATGAGAATATTGTATTGATGCAAGATGCCAACCTGGATGGGGTTTTCGACGTAACCGGCGATCAGGTGATTCAGCGATTCCGCCCAGGTACAAGGTTTTCTCTGGGAATTTCATATAAACTCTGATAACAATTCCTACTTACCCATATAAAGCCAGGTGGCCACACAAAGGACTCCTGGCTTTTTTATTTAATAATACCTTAAAGTATTGATAACGAAATGGTCATGAAGCCTTAACATGGAATTAAAAGGCACGGAATAACTTTGTGTCAATATAAATTTTTATTTCATTAGAAACTTAAAACAAAAAACATGCGCACACAAATAAGCAATTTTTCATTCAGGAGTTTCAGACCTTTGGGGGTGGCACTGCTATTTTTTGCAGCTCTTTTTCTTGGGTCGTGCGACAAAACTGAGGAACTGAAGCCGGCGCCCACAATAACTTTAAACCCAATGAGTGCTATGAATGCTGCTGGCCAGAAGGTAACCACCAAAATTTCGATCAGCGCTCCTGAAGGCCTCAAGGAACTGCAGGTACTGAAAAACGGAGTGCCGCAGGCACCCATTGCCTTTACAGGACAAACCACACTTGATTATGACTTTGAATATACTGTTGATGCATTGCCCAGCGGAAGTGTTATCAACCTTTCGTTTGCCGCAATTGACAGCAAGGACAGGCTTTCTGACATTGAGATTTTCAGTGTTACCGTTTTATCAAAACCAATAGTAGAGGTAGCCGAGGGCAACATAACCGGAACTGTAACCTGGACAGCAGATAAGATTTACCGCCTGAATGGATTTGTAAGGGTAGCAACTGGCGCCCGGCTTAATATTGAGCCAGGTACACTTGTTATAGGCGACCGCCAATCGAAAGGTACGCTGATTGTTCAGATGGGTGGACAGATCTTTGCCGAAGGTACAGCCACCAACCCTATAATAATGACTTCAGAAAATGCACCCGGATTTCGGGAGCCAGGCGACTGGGGCGGGCTGGTTATTTGCGGGCGTGCCCCAAACAACGTAACGGCAGTTACCGGGCAGCCAGTTGAACTCGAAGGCGGTTACGGCGCTTTTCACGGAGGAACCACACCAAACGACAACTCTGGCGTTCTGCGCTATGTTAGAATTGAGTATGCCGGAATTCCTATAAACCCAAACGAAGAGGTAAACAGCCTCACTATGGGAAGCGTGGGCTCTGGAACCATTATCGAATACATAATGACATCGCATGGCCTCGACGATGCTTTCGAATGGTTTGGGGGCACAGTAAATGCAAAATATTTGATAGCATACCGCAACCTAGACGATGATTTTGATGTGGATCTTGGCTATTCAGGCCGCGTACAGTTTGGCCTTTCAATTCGTGGCGCCGCCCTGGCCGACCAGTCGGGTTCAAATGGTTTTGAGGTTGATAACAATGGTGCCGGAAGCACAGCCGAACCATTCACTTCGGCAATTTTTGCTAATATTAGTGTAATTGGACCCAAGAAAAACCGCGATACACCTATCAGCCTTCAGTTTCAGAATGCCGCTCAGCTTAGAAGAAACTCACGCATAAGCATATACAACTCATACATGACCGGGTACCCCAACGGTTTGTTTATTGACGACGACCGCCCGGGATCAGGACAGGCTGCTCTGGACGGGCAACTTCAGATACGCAATGTTTACCTTGCCGGTGTTGAACACTGGGGCGGAAATGGCTACGGATCGGCCGGAACACTATTTACAGGCGCTCCTTCAATGGGGGCTCAACACCCAAACAACCCAAGAGGTGTGGCACTCCGAAGCCATTCAAACTTCCCCGGAGGGCAAGCTGCTTACGAAACCTGGTTCAATACTGCTTCCTTTAACAACCACCAAATTGCACGATGGGAAACCCTGGGAATTCACGAAAGTATGTTCGACCTGGGTGCCCCAACACTGATCCTGAATAGCAACTCAATGTTGTTAAATGCCGCAAAGTGGGATAATACACCAAAAGCCGACAGTTTCTTTCAACAGGTACCTTTTGTTGGTGCTTTCGGCACAACTAACTGGACCCAGGGATGGGCCGAATGGAATAGCCATATTGTAAGATATTTTTAAAACTTTAAAATGAAAAAGCAAAAGTCGGGACAATAATCCCGACTTTTGCTTTTTAAAGAAACTGCGTGACATGTTCCATAAACCTATTCAGATTATTTTACTTTTGGCTACAATATTGGCTGGCTGCAATTTTTCAATACAAAAAGATAACAAGGAGACTGCCATTCAAGATTTCGGCATTGAAAATTACATTGCCACAGATCAAATTGACACCCTTTTGACTGACCTTGCCACCTATATAGGAGTAAAACCCCGCATTGCTACCAGCCAGACCAGATTTGAGCCGCAGTATCGTCAGTTTTACGTTCAGCAGGCCAGGCAATTTAAAATGGTGTTTTTTTTTGTAAATGACCAGGGCGAGCATTTTTATTACCTTATCAGGCCTGCCCGCTCTACCCATGGAAATACCCGCGGTGTTGGCGGAAAATTCAGATTCGCGAAACAAAAGATTACCGATTTTGAGGAGATTTTCAACACACCTGTTCATAAACCTGAAAAACTTTTTGAAATAGGCTCAGAACTTTTTCGGGAAATGATAAATACCGGCAATGTTGACCGCTTCATTGGCAACCGGGAATATATTGAATGGCCCGATGGGCGCCTTAAATACCACAAAGGCCTCTATGAGTGGCGATATGATGTTGAATAAAAAAAGCCCTGGAACACTCCGGGGCTTTTTCATTGAAAACAAAAACCGGGGGTTTATTCAACTTAGTCGGGACAAGGAAGCATTTTTGGTCGGCGGTTTGGCGGGCCCTGGTTAAAATGGTAAATGATTGAGATTTCATGCGAGCCGCCGGTTGAGTTTATCAGCCTCGAAATGGTCATATCGTAGCTGTAACCAACCCGTATATCTTTGGTGCGAAGGCCTACCATGGCCACAATGGCATCGTTGTTGAAAAGGCCATGCACATGGTTATTAAAAATGGGAATTCCGCGGTAGAGCAGGCCCAGTGAAATAGGGTTTCTACTCCAGTAAACTCCGGCATCGAGCTGATTATACTTACCCTGGTTGCGATACAATACAGCCAGTGAAATGCTTTCGCCCACATCGCCCCTTAAATTGCCGCCATAATCGAACCGGTATCCGCCAAAGATGGAGTATTTAACCGGGATTCTGCTTTTTTGCTCATTGAGCATACTTTGATTGGGGCGCATCAGGTGGTCAAGTGTAATTCCGGCCCAGGCATTTGACGAATAAGCCATTATGGATGAAGAGGCATCGAAATAGCCTACCCTGTCGATGGCAAGGTCGTTAATAAGTGGGTTAAATGTAGAGGGGTTATGGTTTCCGCTTAGTTGAAGCTGATCGCCAAAGGTGAGTCTGTAAAAATCGATGGTGCGCTCGCTATAGCTGAAAGCAAGTCCGGGGCGCATGGTCCAGCGGTGGCCTAACTGAAAGTTGTAGGAATAAAGCAGGCTGGCAGTATTATTTGCTAACCTCCCAGTGCCGGCCTGGTCGCGGGCAATCAGAATACCTGCTCCGCTACGGTAATTGTGGAAATAATGGTCGAAGGAAAAAGCATACGTTACGAATGCCCCGGGAATTGATGGCCATTGATTGCGGTAGTTCATTACCACCCGGCTGCCGTCGGTGCCTCCTGCAAATGAGGGTGCTATGTACAGGGGCGCGGCATAGAACTGCGAAAACTGCGGATCCTGTGCTTTCAACGGAATAACACCCGGCCCGTGTGCCATCAAGGCCAGGAGTACGATTCCAGGCATTAGGCCAAGGTGGTATGTTTTTCGCTTTTTGTCCATTTTTTTTGCTTTAGGCGTAAATTTTTCCCGGAATAAAATTTATCTGATTAATGTAACGTCGCCTGCCTTTATCATTTTTCTGCCTGTTCCGGCACAGGTGTACCAAACCTTCCATACATACACATCCATTTTCGACAACCTGCCACGATAGTAACCATCCCAGCCAATTTCAAGGTTTTCGGTTCGAAAAATCAGTTCACCCCAACGGGTGTATATTTCCATTACATAGTCTTCTATGCCAGTATAAACAGGAAAAAAAACATGGTTTCGGGCATCACCTGGTGTGTAAGAGCCTCCACCAGGGCCATTTACATCGGGGGTAAATGCATTGGGAAAAAACAGCACGCAATCCTCCTCAGCCCCGGCCGCTCCAACAGTAATCCTGGTATCGTAGCAAACCGGTACGGTATTGTTGCCAACAGTTAGTTTAATATTGTATGACCCCGCTTGCTGATAATAATGCAATGGTTCAAACTCATTGCTTTGGTTTCCATCGCCAAAATCCCATATCCATGTATGAGCAAAACTCGACAGGTTAATGAGTTGAATTGGCTCATAAGGTATGGTAACATACTGTGGTGTTATCCTGAAATCGGCAATTGGAGGCTGATGCACAGTAATGGTTTGAAAGGTTGAGTCAACCCCACCCTGACCAAAAACAAGCAATTTTACCTGGTACATGCCAGGTTTTCTAAATATATGAACCGGGCTTGCCTGATCAGAAGTCTGGCCATTGCCAAAATCCCAATGGTATGAAAGGCCGTATAGACTTTTGTTGTTAAATTTTACTTCAAAAGGAGGGCAACCCTTTGAAACCGATTGAAACTCAACCTTAGGTCTGGGAGCTTTAATAACCACCTGCCTGGTAATATTGTCGCTGCACCACTGGTTTTCAACCTTAAGGTTTACGTTATAAATGCGGGTCGAATAATCGTTGTTTGTCCACAGGTAAGCATGTGTAAAGATTCCCGGGTCCTGATCAAAACTCCTTACTGAGCCATCGTCGAGATTCCAGGTGTAGCGCCACTGGCCAGGCAGTGAGTGATTTGCAAAAGCCACCGATGTGCTGGGGTAGGTTTGAATATAAGGATTGGCCGAAAAGTCGGCAACTGGTCGGGGATAAACTGTAACCCGTTTGGTTATAACATCCTGACAACCAAAACGCGAAGATGCAGTGAGCCTTACGTCATAATTTGTAGTTTGCTGGTTGAAAGCAAAAAAATGCTGGCCCGGATTTAACCCAACAGACTGGGTATTGTCGTCAAAATCCCATTCAAACCGGTTGGCATTGAGGGTTTTGTTTACAAAGCCGAGTTCAAGTGGAGTGCATCCTGCAAACTGCCCGTTGGCCGTAGTAAAATCAGCCATAACTTCAGGAAAAACCCTCACTGTCCGTGTAAAATTTTGGCTGCATCCCCATTGGTTCGATGCCCGCAGGGTTACAGGTAAAGTGGCAATGGTATCGGTAAGGTTTTTGAAAGTCCAGTTGAATTTGGCATTGCCGTTTGAGTTGCCTTCTGCTCCAAAGGTCCAGGCAAATTGTGTGGCTCCAGTTGATATGTTTTCAATTTCGACGGCCAATGGCGAACATCCTTGCAGTGTATTCAGACTGAAATTTGACGAAGGCTTGGGATAAACGGTAATGGTGCGGCTGATTTGCGACAGGCAACCATACTGATTCTGTGCAAGCAGGCTTACCGGGTAGTGCATAGGGTTTGTTTGGCTGTTATTTATGAAAACATGCCTGGGCTGATTTTCGTTGGCAAATACCCCATCGCCAAAATTCCATGTAAATAAATTTCCGCCCTGGGTATGGTTTATAAAGTCAACACTCAATGGGTGGCAACCCTCTAAATTGCCACCAAAATTTGCCTCAACTGCCGGATATGCAGCTACCTGGCGCGCAAAATTATCATTGCATCCGTATTGGTTATGCACTTCGAGCGAAACTGTAAACCAGCCTATGCCCTGGCCGGCAGGCTGCACAAAAATATTGCTCACCGGCCCGGCAACATTTGAAGTGTTTCCATCGCCAAAAGACCAGTTGTAGTTCGAGGCACCCACCGATAAATCGGTAAAACGCACAGCGAAAGGGCTGCATGCCGGGTCTCCGGGGGCATCAAACAAAGCCTTAGGCCGGGGGAAGACCTCTATTGTAACCTCAACCGAATCGCGGCAACCATATATATTAGCGGCTCTTAGGCTTGTAGTGTAAAATGCCGATTGGGTATGGCTGAAATTATTAAATACATGGGTTTGAAAGGCATCCTGAATTACAGAAGAGCTGCCATCGCCATAATTCCAGGAGTAAGGAATGGTGGCAGTAGCCCCCAGGCTAAGGTTTTGGATCTGGGCGCTAAATGGGTGGCAGCCAGCCATTAGCGGAAGTTCTACCTTGGCTTGAACCATTGGAAATACCATTACGTTCAATGACACGGTATCCTGACAACCAAAGTCGTTTAAAACCAAAAGGTGGGGTTTGAATTGGAGCAGGTTGCCGGAAGTGTTCATAAAGGTATGCAGCAGGTTGCCCGGGGGTGCATTTTGCGCAGGCCCATTACCAAAACTCCATATATTTGCGGTATTGCCAATTGAATGGTCAATCAGCGACACTTCAAATGGGGCACATCCCTGGGTTTGTGGAATCTCAAAAGCTGCATGAGGTTTTGGGAACACCGTAACTGGTAGCGAAAAGGTGTCGTGGCAATTGAATTGAGAAACCGCCAAAAGTTGAACATCGAACAAAGCCTGGGTGGTATGGCTTTGGTTTAGAAAAGTTCGGGTGGGGTTCATGTTGGTTGAAGTTCCACCATCGCCAAAGTCCCACAGAAAATTGCTTCCCCCTTCCGACAAGTTGCTGAAAACCACTTCGAGAGGGTGGCAACCCGATTGTTCCATCGCAAACTGAGCTATTACCTGAGGCAAAATGGTTATTTGGCGGGTTACCAGTTTTTGGCAGTTAAAGTCGTTTTGTACCAGCAATGAGACATTATAATTTAGCGGAAGCGCACCTGAATTATTATAAATATGGCGCACCTGACTTTCATTGGAAGTGGATGCAAAACCATCGCCAAAATTCCAGACAAAGCTCGTGGCACCAATTGCCTGATTGTAGAAAATAACTTCGTAGGGTGCACATACCTCAGCCGAGTCAAAAACAAAACCGGCTTCAATACGTGGATATACCGTAATCTGAACTTCAGAACTATCCACACAACCAAATTCGGAAATAGCCATGAGGCTTACATTGAAAATTGCCGGCACGGCAGAATCGGGGTTGTTAAACTCAAATACAGGAGCTATGCCTGAAGAGGTACCTGCCCCATTGCCAAAATCCCAGAAAAAGTTTCTTGCACCCACCGAAAGGTTTTGAAAATTTACAGTAAGAGGGTTACAACCTTCAGTGGCATCGGGCACAAACCTTGCTTCTACAAATGGGTAAACCGTTACAGGCCTCATAACCACATCAGAACAACCATAATTATTTGAAACAGTAAGACTGATATTAAATACCTTAGGGGTGTTCGAAAAATTTTCAAGCCCGTAAACAAAACTGGCTGCATTATAATTCTGCACCGGATGGCCGTCGTCAAAGTTCCAGATGTGGTGAGTAGCGCCAATAGAATTATTGGTAATTTCGAGGTTGTAGGGATGGCATTTTTCGGGAGGATTAAATTCAAATGCTGCTTTAATAAATGGTTTCACAACAACCTGCAGGGTGTCAAAATCTTCGCAACCGAATTGCGAGCGGGCCATAAGCACAACATTATAAGTAATCTCCTTATCAGTATAATTTTGAAAAACGTGAGTGGGCGCGGCCTCAACCGACGATGCTCCCTCGCCAAACTGCCATAAGTAGGTTTGAGCGCCCCGGCTGAAGTTTTCAAAATTAACAGTTAGCGGTGCACAACCGCTTGCGCTGAAACCCGCCAATGCCTTAATTTCAGGGTAAATGGTTAGCCTTGTAACCATGGTGTCAACACAAAAGAAATCATTGCGGCCAATCAACGAAATAACCAAATGTTGCGCTGTGTCAGAATTATTTATATAGGTATGGGTAAATGTATTAAAGCCAATATTTAGAACGGTTCCGTCGCCCAGGCGCCACTCATAATGCTCTACGCCAATAGATTCGTTTACAATGTTAATTTCAAAGGGAGAACAGCCAATTGAATTATCAACACTGAAAAGGGCGTGCAAAGGATCAGTTACCCTTACTGTAACGCTTGCCGAATCGATTAAACCACAGGCCCCGCTTGCCACCACAGTATAGTGCATGGTGGTGTCAGGAAAAGCAATGGGGGTCCGGCTGAACGGGTTATCAAGGAAATCGGGCGGGCTCCATTTATAAGTAATACCCCCGCCAGCAATTAACTGAACCCGCTGTCCGTAGCATATTGCTTCGAAATCGGTGCCCGACTCAACTATCATACTGGTTGCTTTTACCTGGTTGAAATCGGAAAAATAACCGTACATGGTTCCTGAAACGTGGCCTCCGTTGATTATGGCAAGGTGAAAAAGATCTTTCGTGTTTTCGATAAAGCTGGCCACCCCAGCTGATATTTCATTGGTAAATTCGAACTCGGCGGCCAGCCACTGTGTGGTACCCGGCACCGGATTAAAAGCCGAAGCAGGCACCATGGTGGTGCTACCGTTTAATATAAAACCATCTTCGGCACCCCTCCTTACCATTATGTTCAGAAAAAACCGTTCAACCACTCCGAGTTGATTTACCCCTTCTTTAGAACGGGTAAATGAAATCTGGCTTGAGCCATTGCAAAAATCGACCGGGGGCAGCACAGCTCCACCCATTTCGCAGCCAAATCCGGCCACATGAAAAACCAGCGATGGATGCGTGGTTTGTACGTGGTGGGTCTGATTGGCCAGTTGCAAACGATGTTGCTGGCCTTCGTGAATCATCCCTACATACGTCCCATCAATGTATATTTCGGTATTGTTTTGAGTTGCCAGAATATAGGCCGATTCATTCATATTGGCATTAAGCCTTCCGCGCATCACTATGTACTCCCTTCCCAAAATATTAACCGGAACCAACTGGTCGCCAACCAGGTCCTGGCATGAACCATTCGGATATGCATCAACCGAATCGTCGCTAACAGTAATGGCAATTGGTTTATCAGCCACAACCTTAGTTCCGGCAAGTCTGTTCTGAGGCAACTGGCCTGTAAGGGGGAATGACCCGCCAGGAAAAATCCAGTTTGGAGCTACTGCATAAGTCTGACCCCGGTTTAAAGTAACCACAATGGTCGAACCGGCTAAATGCGGATTGGCCTGATCTCCACTGTACGCATTTCGCGTGGGGGCAATTCTTACCACGGTATTGTCGTGCGTTGCCACTATATTAATGGTCGAAAATGGACGTGGCCAGTAGTTTCCGTTGCGATATGTATTTTGAAAAGGCACATAAAATTCGGTGCCAAGGGCGTTTTTACCTTTGAGCGAAAAAATATCCGGATTGTAAAAAGTTCCAACTTCAAAATAAGCAGTAATCGGCGTGGTTGAAGTAATACGAATGCCACGGTTTTCGATGTTGTTTGGCATATCATGCCATATCTGGGCATGAAGGTTTGAAAGGTCTTCGGTATGCGCCGAGTTTGCCGGAAGGTTAATTTCAATGGGAGTAAACAAAGGGTTGGCAGGCATTTCAATTCTAATTTGAGCAGGCAGGCTCATGCTGGCAAATCGCAGGAAAAATTTCCTCCCGCCAAAAAATGCAGGATTGGAGGGATCAAAACCATGCCCGATTGTAACCCTTGGGGCTACAAACCAAAATTCAGTGTCGGTCTGGGCTCTGATTTGGCCCAAACCACACAAAAGCAACAAAAGCAGTAATAATGGTCTTGTTTTGCCCATGAAACGCTTTTTGTTCTTAGCATAGCGTGGCAAATAAAACCTTCCCCCGGTATTTAAATGCTTTCGCTTAAACTAAATTTATTTCATATACACCCCTTTTACACTATCCTTTCAAAAGTAAGTAGGCGCAACATTGCATAAAAGCGTATTAACACTACATTTTAACAAACCGAAATTCATTAATAACCCGATAGTTTTCTACGGGACAAGAAATGGTTCAGTTTTTTTGAAACTACTGACTCCTTTTGTTATAAATCTGCCGGTCGGTTTTTCAGTAATTTTGTGCTACTTTTGTGTATAATTACCATTTTGCCCGATAAAAAACGAGTTTCTGCCCTAACTTTCACAACGACACCTTTTCGCAGATTTTAGGGAGTTTTGAGGGTGGTGGCCACAAAAAAGCCTCTCTTAAAACGCAAATGCCTGGTGTTTCGAAAAACACGAAAAAATGAAAACCAAAATAATTGAATTGGTAAATTTTACCGGATAAAAGGAATTTAAAAACACGTTACAGACAAGAAAGCAATATGAACAAATTTTCATATTTAGGAAATATCGAGTTTTCGGTCATTGAAGAATTGTATCAAAAATACACCTCCGACCCTGCCTCTGTCGAACCAACCTGGCGTCAGTTTTTCGAAGGCTTTGAGTTTGCACGATCTAATTTCGAGCCGCAAAGCGTTTTGAGCGAAAAAATAGCACAGGTATTTGGTAAAGAATTTAAAGTTATTGACCTGATAAATGGCTACCGTGAGCGTGGTCATCTCTTTACCAAAACCAACCCTGTACGTTCCCGCCGCCAATACTCCCCCACCCTTGCCCCTGAAAATTTCGGACTGAGCCCAGAAGACCTTAAAATCACTTTCCAGGCTGGCAATGAAATTGGCATTGGCCCTGGTACCCTCGAAAATATTATTGGGCATTTGCAGCAAACCTATTGCCAAAGCATAGGTGTTGAATACATGTACATTCGCACTCCCGAAATTGTAGAATGGCTTCGCGGCCGTATGGAATCAAGCCAGAACACTCCGTTTTTTGACCCTAACAAAAAACTTCAGATACTTCAAAAGCTTTCCGAAGCAGTTGGCTTTGAGCAGTTTTTGCGCAAGCGCTTCCCGGGGCAAAAACGCTTTTCGCTCGAGGGCTGCGAAGCCCTGATTCCCGCCCTTGATGTTGTAATAGAAAAGGGCACAGAACTTGGCGTAAGCGAGGTAGTTATTGGTATGGCCCATAGGGGCCGTCTCAACGTGCTGGTTAATATCCTAAAGAAACCATTTCATTATATATTCAACGAATTTGAAGGCAAAGAGTATGACGATGAAACCTTGTTGGGCGATGTTAAATACCACATGGGCTGTACCCTCGAAACCTTAACCAGGCAAGGACATACAATAAACCTGAGCATAGTGCCCAACCCGAGTCACCTGGAAGCGGTAAACCCGGTGGTTGAAGGCATTGCACGGGCAAAAGCCGACCATAAACATAAAGGAAATCATGGCAAGCTGCTGCCCATTTTAATTCATGGCGATGCTTCCATTGCCGGACAGGGAATTGTTTATGAGGTGCTGCAAATGTCGCAGCTCCCTGCCTACAAAACCGGCGGCACCCTTCACCTTATAATCAACAACCAACTGGGGTTTACCACAAATTACCTCGATGCCCGCTCAAGCACTTATTGCACCGATGTGGCCAAAACAATACAGTCGCCCATTTTTCATGTAAATAGCGATGATGTGGAAGCGGTGGCTTTTACCATCGAATTGGCAATGGAGTTCCGCCAGCGATTTCAGCGCGACGTCTTTATTGACCTGCTCGGTTACCGCAAGCACGGACACAACGAAAGCGACGAGCCCCGGTTTACCCAGCCAATTTTATACAAAATAATTGAAAAACACCCTGACCCGGCAACCATTTATTTAGAAAAACTGGAAAAAGAAAGCATTTCCTGGAAACAGGAAGCCGAAGCAATCAGAAAAAGCTATGAAAGCTTGCTTGAAAGTGCACTTGAGAAAGCCCGGAAAATTGAAAAAGGACACATTGACCCCTTTCTCGAAAAAACCTGGAAAGGGTATAAGAAAGCAAGCAAGGAGGATATTTGGCATAGTGCTGATACCGGTGTTGGAAAAGATACCTTAAAAGTTTTGGGCAACATGGTAACCTTTTTGCCCGACGATAAGCCTTTCTTCAAAAAGACCATAAAATTGATGCAAGAGCGCAAGCAAATGATAGCCAATGGAAGTGGTATTGACTGGGCCATGGGCGAAACCCTGGCCTACGCCTCATTGCTCAACCAGGGAGTGCATATACGCTTTAGCGGGCAAGACGTGGAGCGGGGTACTTTCAGCCACCGCCATGCTGTTATAAAAATGGAAGACTCTGAAGAAGAATATGTTCCACTTAATAACATTGACCAAAGTCAAGCCCGTTTTGAAATTTTCAACTCGTTGCTTTCTGAGTACGGTGTGTTGGGTTTTGAATATGGCTATGCAATGGCAAGCCCGGGTAGCCTGGTAATTTGGGAAGCTCAGTTTGGCGATTTCAATAATGGGGCTCAAATTATTATTGATCAGTTTATTGCCAGCGCCGAAGAGAAATGGAAAGTAATGAACGGCCTGGTAATGTATATGCCACATGGCTTCGAGGGCCAGGGGCCCGAGCATTCGAGCGCCCGAATGGAACGGTTCCTGGCGCTTTGCGCCGGAAACAATATTCAGGTTGTAAACTGCACCACCCCTGGCAACCTTTTTCATGTATTAAGGCGGCAAATGTTACGTCCGTTTCGAAAACCAATGGTAATTTTCACCCCAAAAAGCCTGCTCAGGCATCCTAAATGCGTTTCAACATTTAATGACCTTTGCAAAGGCCAGTTTATAGAAGTAATTGATGACAACCATGCCAATCCGGAAATAATTGAACGGGTTTTAATTTGCAGCGGAAAAATTTATTACGAACTGCTCGAAGAAAAGCTAAGTAAAGCATACCATAATACTGCCATTATTAGGATTGAGCAACTTTTTCCGCTCCCCGAAAAGCAGTTGAAATTGCATTTGAAAAAATACAAGAAAGCCAAACGGATAATTTGGGTGCAGGAAGAGCCCCAAAATATGGGTGCCTGGCCTTTCCTTGCACTGAACATCGAAGGCATTCGGCTAAGTGTTATTGCCCGCCCGCCAAGCGCAAGTCCCGCAAGCGGGTCAAGCAGATTCCACCAGATGCAGCAATCAAAAATCATTGAAAAAGCCTTTGAAGAGTGCAATTGCAACGATGTTTGCCGCGAATGCCGCCAACTTTGCATAAGCCAATTAGTTAAAACAGACTAAAACCAGATCAAAAATGCTAATAGAAATAAGAGTACCCTGGGCGGGCGAATCGATTACACAGGTTGAACTTGCCCGCTGGCTGGTAGAAAATGGCACTTACGTGAAAAAGGATCAGGATATAGCCGAGATCGATTCTGATAAAGCCACCCTGACTATAAGCGCCCAGGAAGCCGGAAAGATAGATATTATGGTACAGGAAGGCACCACCACCGAGCCAGGAAAGATTATTGGCAAGATTGATACCGCATCAACAGCTCCTGTACCAACAATAAACCAAACAGAACCCGCAGTGGTATCCGCGGAAGCGAAAAAAGAAGTTAAACCGGACGGGCCAGCAGCACTAACCGAAACCCAGCAAAAAATGCCCGAAGGCATAGAGCTTAAACCAGCCGGGGCATTTACCTTTTCGCCCCAGGCACAAAAACTGCTCAACGAACTTGGCATACCAAAACCTGGCATTGCCCTGAACCCCGATGGCCGGCGCATTACCCGCAACGACATACTTGAGGCCATTGCAGCACACTCACAAAAAGAATCTGGCCAAAAAAACCAGGATAATTTAGCGGGGGCCGCTACTTCCTGGACCGGAACCCGGAACGAAGAGCGCAAAAAAATGTCAACCCTCAGAAGCAAAGTGGCCGAGCGGCTGGTGGCTGTTAAAAATCAAACCGCCATGCTTACCACATTTAACGAGGTGGATATGTCGGCCCTTCAGAATCTCAGAACAAAATACCAACAAAAATTTCAGGAGAAATATGGTATTAGGCTTGGATATATGTCGTTATTTGCAAAAGCCATAACCGAGGCCATTACCTGGTTTCCACAGGTAAACGGCCGCATTGAAAACAACCATATTGTTATTGCGGGTTACGTAGATTTGGGCATTGCAGTGAGCACTGCCAAAGGACTGATGGTTCCGGTAATACGCAATGCAGAAATGCTTTCAATTGCCGGCCTCGAAATAAAAATTGCCGCATTGGCCCAAAAAGCCCGCGAAAATAAAATCAGTATTGAAGAATTGACAGGCGGTACAATTTCAATTACCAATGGAGGGGTGTTTGGGTCCATGCTATCGACCCCAATTATTAATCCGCCGCAAAGCGCCATACTGGGTATGCACAATATTGTTGAGCGGCCGGTGGCTATAAATGGCCGCGTTGAAATAAGGCCTGTAATGTATGTTGCCCTTAGCTACGATCACCGCATTATAGATGGCAAAGAATCGGTAGGTTTTTTGGTAAAGGTAAAGGAGATGATTGAGCACCCAGACCGAATGCTGTTTGGTGGCAACGACCCACTGGCAGGCTTGCTGGGTTTGTAAAATATTGTTAAACCCAAATATTGTGTCATGGCACTTATTAAAACCATTAGGGGCTTTACTCCCAGGTTCGGACAAGACTGCTTCCTGGCCGACAATTCCACCATTATTGGCAATGTGATAATGGGCGATAATTGCAGTGTGTGGTTCAATGCCGTGGTGCGAGGCGATGTAAACTACATACACATAGGCAACAAAGTAAACATTCAGGATGGGGCCATTATACACGGCACATTTGAAACCGCCCCAACCACTATTGGCAACAACGTATCAATTGCTCACAAAGCTATAGTGCATGGCTGCACCATTCAGGACAATGTGCTTATAGGCATGAATGCCATAGTAATGGATAATGCCGTGATTGGCAAAAACTCTATTGTTGCAGCAGGTGCGGTGGTGCTTGAAAATACTGTAGTAGAACCAGGGAGCGTGTATGCAGGCATCCCGGCAAAAAAAATAAAGAATATAAGCCAGGAGCTTACCAGCGGTTTGTTGCGGCGCATTTCGGAAAACTACGTTAAATACAGTGGGTGGTACCTTGATTCAGAAGAATAAAAAAAGCCCCTCGAAAAGGGGCCTTTCTTTGTTAATCACAAATTCGGGTTAGTTAATTTTTAACTTTGCTCTAACCAGGCCTAAAATATCGTCAGCAGGAGGAGAGAACAAAACCGAGCCGGCACTGGTATCTAAAATATACGAGTACCCATTTTCTCTGGCCACTTCTTCAATGGCTTTGCGGGCGGCTTCCATAATTGGGCTGAGCAAACGGCTTTCAGTTTGCGCAAGGTCTTGCTGGGCCATTTCCTGAAACTCCTGAATACGCTCTTGCAGGCTGGTTAGTTCGCGCTGCTTCGAAGTTTTGATCAAATCAGAAAAGGTTGACTCATTTGCTAGATAATCAGTGTATTTGGTCTGAAGCTCAGTTTGTAATTCAGTAAATTTTGTCTCAAGGTCACGTGCATGTTTTTCGAGCTGAGTCTGAGCTTCCTGACGCCCTGGCATAATACTCAGAAGCTGGTTTGCGTTAATGTGGCCAATTTTTAATGATTGGGCTGTAGCTGTGGCACCCATAAATAGGAGGGCCAGAAGAGGGAGAAAAAGAAGTTTTTTCATTTAATTTAATTTCGCGTTGATTAATACTTTTTGTTTGGTGCACAAAAATAAATATAAAAATCATGCCAAACTACATTTTAACAGCATTTAAGAAGAGGGCAAAAAAATCGGGAGCACATTGAAAAAATTTTTTTTGTTTAAAAAAAATGCTAGTATATTTGCAGCCTCAAAACCCAACTGCGGAAATAGCTCAGTTGGTAGAGCACGACCTTGCCAAGGTCGGGGTCGCGGGT
>CAYGDW010000014.1:0-53770 GCA_964348755.1 uncultured Bacteroidales bacterium
ATCTCATGCATAAAATTCTACCCTTTTTTACTTTATCGGACAATAGTGATTCTTTGTAAGCAAAATTATTTCACTATTGTCATTTCATCAATAAGGTGCTTTGCACCGGCAAATTTTTCGATAATGAAAAGGATGTATCTGGCATCGACGCTTATGGTGCGTTGGGTTTCCTTTTCAAAGAGAATGTCGCCGCTCATTGCCTCCCAATTGCCATCGAAAGCAAGACCAATCAGATGGCCGTCGCCGTTAATAACGGGGCTTCCTGAGTTGCCTCCGGTAATATCGTTGTTCGAAATAAAGTTTACATACATTACCCCTTCTTCGGCATAGTGGCCAAAGTCTTTATTGAAGTACAGCTGTTTGAGTTTTTGGTCAACCACAAACTCATGGTGGTTTGGGTTTTCTTTTTCCATAACCCCGCTAAGTGTGGTCAAGTGCGCAAAATAAACGGCATCAGCCGGGTGGTAGCCACCCACGGTGCCAAAGGTAAGACGCATTGTAGAGTTTGCATCGGGATAAAACATTCGGTCGGGGCTCATTTGTCGCAGGCCTTTAATGTAGAGCCGTTCGGCGCGTGCAAGGCGGTTGTTGTACTCCTGTAGGCGGGTATTGACTTCCTGGAAGTTTTTATTTACTGAGCTGGCTGCCACAAACAAGGGGTCGTTTATAAGCACTTTGGCGCTGGGTTTGTCCAAAAAACGGGAAAGTTTTTCGGCTGAGGCGAAAATGCTGTTTTTAAAAACATCGGCAGCATAGCGGTTGAAATCGTTTCGGTAGCGGCGCGCTATGGTCTGGAATACATCGGGCAGATTTTGCGCGGGAATGCGGTTAAAGTACTCCTGAAACATGGCAGCCCAGAGCTGTTCTTCTACCTGGGCATTGTAATTGCGGAATACGCGTTCGGTATTGCCCCTGAGGCGCGCAATGAGGTCGGCGGCTTCCTTGGCCTTGCTCTTGTCCTGAAGCAGCTCAGGGAGGCCTGAAAAAGCCCAGGCCAGGCTAAGGTTGCTGGGGCCTGTGGCCATGGCTTCCATATAAATGAAGTTGTGCGAGTTAAACTGGCGCATGCCATCGTAAATGTCCTGATACTCCTGCATGAGGTTTCCATATCCGGCTTTGCGGTCGGCATCGGCATTGACCCAGTTCATAAACTGCTTTTCTTTCTCCCGTTTGGTGTCGGCCACACTGTGTTTTACCAAGGCGCGGCTCATGCCGATAAAGTTTTTCCAGGTGTTTGATATACCCGACTGGCGCGAGGCGTACATAATGCGGTTGGCATCGTTTTGCGCCATTGCAGCTTCAATTATATCGAGCTTGCGCCGGCGTATTTCGATACGGGGCGGATACATTTTCTCCAGGTTAAACTCAATGCCGTGCGAGGTAAGGTAACGCTGAGTGTTGCCAGGGTATCCGAGAACCATGGCAAAATCGCCTTCCTTTACGCCTTTGATTGAAATGGGGAGGTAGTGCCTGGGTTTTAGCGGAATATTTTCGGGGCTATAGTCGGCCGGTTTCCCATCGGGGCCGCTGTAAACCCTCATAAGTGTAAAGTCGCCGGTATGGCGGGGCCACATCCAGTTGTCGGTGTCGCCGCCAAACTCGCCAATGCTGGCGGGGGGTGCACCAACCAGGCGAACATCGGTAAAGGTTTCGAACACAAAAAGAAAAAATTCGTTGCCTGCAAACATGGGCCTGAGTGTGGCGGTGTAGTGGGTGCCTTCAACTGCTTTTTTTTCGAGTTCAGTACTAATGGTGCGGATGGCCATGTTGCGCTGGGCTTCGGTCATATCGTGACGAAGCACGGCCTGTACCTGTTGGGTTACATCTTCAACATTGATAAGAAAGCGTGCCACCATGCCCGGATTGGGAAGTTCGTCGGCATGGCTGGCAGCCCAAAAGCCGTTTCGGAGCAGGTCGTTGCCTACCGAGCTGTGGGCTTGTATGCGACCTTTGGCACAATGGTGATTGGTTAGCATAAGTCCTTTGGGAGAAATCATTTCGGCAGTGCAGCCCCCAATGCTTACAATGGCATCTTTCAAACTCGACTCATTAAAACTGAAAAGCTGTTCGCGAGTTAGGTTCAGTCCAAGCGACTGCATTTGTTCATAAAGGGCATCGTTGAGCAGAAATGGCAACCACATACCCTCATCGGCCTTTACAGTGGTGCGGGGCAGCATAACCCAAACCAGCAAGATTACAAGGAGTTTTTTGAGCATAAATAAGAATTTTTAAAGATTTTGTTAAACTTTTGGTGTGTAATGAATGGTGATTATGTAAAATTTTCGCCTTTTTGAATTCTGATATCGTTTACAAACCTGCGCATTTCCTGCTCATTTTCTTTTTGGCAAATAAGCAATGCATTGTCCGATTCGGCAATAATATAATCCTGGAGGCCTTGCAAAACCACCAGTTTTTCGTCAGGTATATTTACAATACAGTTATTTACATCGTAAAGCAAAACATTTTTGCCCATGACGGCATTTTGGTATTCATCCTTTTGCCTCACTTCGAACAGCGAGCCCCATGTGCCCAGGTCAGACCACCCGAATTCTGACACAAAAACATAAACATTATCGGCTTTTTCCATTATTGCATAGTCAATAGAAATGCTTTTGCACGTTGCAAATGCTGTTTGCATATAGGTTTCTTCCTTGGGTGTGTTATAAATGTGGCTTGCTTCGCGAAATACATAGCTAATTTCAGGCTGAAATTTTTCGAAAGCATCGATTATAGCCTTTGCCGACCAAATAAATATACCGCTGTTCCAGAGGAAATCACCGCTTTTTACAAAAGATTCGGCCAGTTCGATATTGGGTTTTTCGGTAAAAGTTTTCACCTTTTTAAGGTTAGGGTTTGCTGGCCAGGGGTTTCCGTTTTTGTACTGAATGTACCCGTAGCCTGTGTCGGGGCGGCTGGGTGTAATGCCCAGGGTTAATAGCCAATCATGCTCTGAGGCAGCCTGAAGGGCTGATTTAATAACCTGGGCAAACGCGTGTTCTTTTAAAATAATATGATCAGAAGGCGCAATTACGAGTTTGGCTTCGGGATCGAGGTTGTGAATTTTCCAGGAGGCATAGGCAATGCAGGGGCCGGTATTTTTGCGGGTTGGCTCGCAAATGATACGGTCGTCGGTAATTCCAGGAATATGCTCTGATACTAAATTTTTAAACCTTTCGTTGGTTATCACATAGATCCGCTCTTTGGGCAGCACCTCAAGAAAACGCTCATAAGTTTGCCTGATAAGTGATTTTCCGGTTCCAAGGATGTCGATAAATTGTTTGGGACGGGAGGTTCGGCTCATGGGCCAGAAGCGCTCACCAATTCCTCCAGCCATGATTACAGCAAAATAATGGTCGGTATTTTGGGTCATTTTAAATGGTTTTTTTTAATAACTCAGTTTGTATCGGGCTTGTGCATAGTTACTTCGGCCAATGGGTGAAACAGGTAACTGCGCTTGTTTGATAAACACTGGCATCGAAACCGTTTGCGAAGTTTTTCGGCTTTTCTGAAAAGCCTCCCGTTTGCAGCCATAAAGATAGCATTTTCGGGCACGTCTTCGAGCAAAACTTTGTCGTGTTGCTCTGTGGCCTGCTCTTTGTCGAACATAGGCAAGAGGCGCTGCAGTTGGGCATCGGCAAGGCCTGATGCTTTAACCCGAAACGAGTACTCGTAAACTGCCTGATTTATACTTTGATGGAAATGCCCTTTGGCAACCGCCTCGCGCAACAAAAACCCAAAAGTTTCTTTCCAGATTTTACTATGTGGCAGGGCTTTTCTCCCAAACTTTTGCCACACCAGAAGATGAGCCAACTCGTGGTAAAACACCAGCAGAAAAGCATAAACATTGAGGTTGCCATTTACGGTAATTATGGGTGGAGAATCCTTTTGGGCAGGCCGGAAATCGCCCAGTTTGCTCAGGCGACCCCGTCGAATTTTAAAATGAATGCCATGCTGCACCATGAGGTTTGCAAGCTCATCGAGGGATTGGAGCGGAACGTAGCGGGCCAGACTTTCTTTAAACGCCGTTGGCATTGCTTGCAGGGGCTTCTTGGGTTGATTTAATTTCATAACCCCAGGTGGGGCAGTTGCAATTGCGCCCCTTGCGGCCAAATATGCACGAACTGAAAACCAACAGGAAGGCGAGCATGAAAACCAGCAAACCAATTGGTCTTTTTAACAGTTGCCTAAGAGCCATGAAGTATCAGAATTAATTTGCGTCCAAAAATACAAAAATTAAAGGCCCGGTATATGGGGCCGGAGGTTTTTATACTTATGAAACGTAAATTATCAGTAATTTAGCGTGCTCTTAAAATTGGCCAATGAAGTTGTTTTATCATATTGGGCGCTATGGGTTGCTGATTACTCAAATACTTAAAAAACCTGAGAAAGCATCCATTTACCGCAAGCAAATTATTATTGAAATGGACAACCTGGGGCTGGAAAGCCTGGGAATAGTGGCCATTATTTCGGTGTTTATGGGAGCAGTTGTTACCATTCAAACCGCTTTCAATACCGACCATCCTATGCTTCCAGCCTATGCCATTGGTTTTGCCACCCGTCAGGCCATTATTCTTGAATTTGCCCCAACCATAATAAGCCTTATACTTGCCGGAAAAATTGGTTCGCGCATAGCTTCCGAAATTGGCACCATGCGGGTAACTGAACAAATTGATGCACTCGAGGTAATGGGTATCAACGCCTCGGGGTTCCTGATTTTGCCAAAGGTTATTGCCGCCATGATTGTTAACCCATTGCTAATCGTTATAAGTATGTTTCTGGGCATTTTTGGCGGATGGCTGGTTTCGGCCCTTACCGATGTGATGCCCCTGGGGAACTATGTTTATGGTATTCTTTACGAATTTTCGCAGTTCGATGTTTATTATGCATTGATAAAAACCGTGGTGTTTGCATTCCTCATTACCACCGTTTCCGGATATTTCGGATTTTACACAAAAGGAGGTGCCCTCGAGGTAGGGCATTCGAGCACTAAGGCAGTGGTATTCAGCAGCATTTTCATTATTCTGTTCAACCTGTTGTTAACTCAATTGTTGCTTACATGATTCAGGTTATCAATGTATCGAAGAGTTTTGATGGAGTGCCTGTACTCAAAAATGTTTCCACACAATTTGAGAAAGGCAAAACCAATCTGATTATTGGACGCAGCGGTTCGGGCAAGACCGTGCTTATGAAATGCCTGGTGGGCCTGCTTGCCAACGATAGTGGCAGCATTATTTACGACCTTTTCGACATTAGCGCCATGACCTTCGCCGAAAGGCGCATAATAAGACAGCAGCTTGGAATGCTTTTTCAGGGAGGGGCCTTGTTCGACTCAATGACCGTTGAGGAAAACGTGATTTTTCCGTTAAATATGTTCAGCGAGATGCCCCGGGAGGAAAAGCTTGATCGGGCAAATTTCTGTTTGAAAAGGGTAAACCTCGAAAACGTAAATCACCTCTACCCTGCCGAGATAAGCGGGGGCATGAAAAAAAGGGTGGCCATTGCCAGGGCCATATCAAACAGCCCAAACTTCCTCTTTTGCGATGAACCAAACTCAGGCCTCGACCCCCTCACAGCCATTGTTATTGACAACCTGATAAGCGAAATTACCCAGGAGTTTAACATGACAACCGTAATAAACACCCACGACCTGAACTCAGTTATGGAAATAGGCGACAAAGTGGCATTTATAAACCAGGGTGAGCTATGGTGGGAAGGCTCACGCCATGAAATTTTGCATACCAGCAACAAGGAACTGAATGATTTTGTTTATGCCACAGAGCTTATGCGAACCCTGAAGAAAACCAGCGAATGAGGTTTTTTAAACAACACTTACTTGTTAAAATAATCACTATTAAAAAACACAATGGATACCCGGAAAATACTTTTGATAATTTTGGATGGCTGGGGCCAGGGCGATGGTAGCCGGGCCGATATTATACATAATGCCGATTTGCCATTTACCCGGCATCTTACCCAAACGGTTCCGCACACACTTATCCGCACTTCGGGCGAGGATGTGGGCTTGCCTGATGGGCAGATGGGCAACTCGGAGGTTGGGCACCTTAACATTGGTGCAGGAAGGGTGGTTTACCAGGAATTGGTAAAAATTAGCAAGGCCATTAGGGAGCAAACATTTCATAATGAGCCGGAAATAACCCAGGCTTTTGATTATGCCATTGCCCACAATAAAAAGGTGCATTTGCTGGGTTTGGTTTCAGATGGGGGCGTACACTCGGCCATGGATCACCTTTTTGGGTTTTGCGATGTGGCAAAGCGAAAAGGCTTTCCCGATCTTTACATACATGCCTTTACCGATGGGCGCGACACTGATCCGCGCAGTGGCCTGAGCTACCTGAACCAGGTTGAGGAGTATCTTAAAAAATCGGCCGGAAAGGTGGCATCGGTTTGCGGTCGCTATTACGCCATGGACCGCGACAAACGCTGGGAGCGCGTTAAGCTGGCTTACGATATGCTGATTCATGGTAAGGGAGAATACTTTGCAAACCCCGCTGAGGCCATTGAAGCCTCGTACAACCACGACATTACCGACGAGTTTATAAAGCCCAAACTTATTGCCGGAACCGATGGGCAGCCCCTTGCCACCATAGCCGAAGGCGATGTGGTAATTTGTTTCAATTTCCGCACCGACCGCCTGCGCGAGATCACCAAGGTACTTACCCAGGAAGATATGCCCGGGTTTGGCATGAAAACTTTGCCTCTGCATTACGTTACCATGACCCGTTACGATGAATCATTCAGAAATGTAAAGGTGATTTACGAAAAGGAAGACCTCAAAAACACCCTTGGCGAAGTACTGAGCCTGAATGGCAAGAAGCAACTACGCATTGCCGAAACCGAAAAGTACCCACACGTTACCTTTTTCTTTAATGGCGGACGCGAAGAGAAGTTTGAAGGCGAAGAACGCATTATGGTGCAATCGCCCAAGGTGGCCACCTACGATTTGCAACCGGCCATGAGCGCGCCCCAAGTCAAGGATAAAGTTGTTGAAGCCATCAAACGAAATGATTTTGATTTTATTTGCCTGAATTTTGCCAATGCCGATATGGTTGGCCATACCGGATTTTACCATGCCATAAAAGAGGCAGTCGAAACCGTTGACCAGTGTGTAAAGGAAACCGTTGAAGCGGCAAAGGCCAATGGCTATGATGTGATCATTACGGCCGACCATGGCAATGCCGACTTTGCCGTTAATCCCGATGGTTCGCCCAATACGGCCCACACAACAAATCCGGTTCCGTGCTGGCTTATAGGGGACCACTACCATCAAATTAAACCCGGCCGTCTTGCCGACCTTGCCCCCACCATTCTTTATATGTTGGGCCTTGAAATTCCCAATGAAATGGAAGGTGAGGTTCTGGTAAGCTAAATGCCAACAATCTAAAAAAATAAGGGAGGCAGACCACTCGGATCTGCCTCCCAATTTTTTTACAAAAATTAATTCTTAATTTTTGGTAATAGTAAAGGTGCCTCCCGTTGGGGTTGGGAACATATTAATGGTATAATTCCCGGCCTCGGTTACCACAATGTTGGGTCCATCCAGGGTTAGGCTACCCGGGGTTCCTCCCAGGTTCAAAGCCCATCCACCATTAGCCCTGAATTTGAATTCGCCGGGTGTAAGGTTCAAAGTAACCGTCATGGCTTTAGCGGTGGCATCCCATGTCAAAAAGGTATCACCCCCCCAGCCTCCGGGTGTAGCGCTGCCAATGACTGCCCATCGGTTTGCACTGTAAGTGTATGTAAAGGGCGTACTCAGGTCAAGGGTAAAGAAGTAAGTACCGGCGGTTGCAATGGTGATATTTGATCCATTAGCATCCAGGGTATGGTTTCCGGCAGTACTACCGTAGTTCAGACCCCAGTCATTGTTAGCCCTGAACTTAAACTCGCCCACAGAAAGATTGGCGCCACCCATCCAGACTCTGTTTGCCGGATAGTATTCGAGCGGTGTATCGGTGTTCCAGCCTCCGGGAGTAGCGCTACCTACCACACCCCAGTTGGTGTTCACGGCGGTATATGCAAGGGTAATGGCATTGACATTGAATTTGTAATAACCCATGGGCAGGCTTATATCACCACCATTGGGGTCGAGCAACCCAGGACCACCTGTTCCGTAATTTGGTCCGTTCCAGTTTGGATTGGCTGTAATTTTAAACATATTGGTAGGATTGGCCATAAATATATAGCCTTCCAGATGGTCGGGAGCGGCAGCCCGGCTTCTGATAAATGGAGATTTATCGGGAGTCCAGTTAGCTAATCCGGCACCAGGATAACTAGCTTCAACATAATTGCCTGGCAAAAACCACGTACGGATTGACACAAGGGTAGTAAACTGCACCTGTGGGCCATAAGAGGTTCCTACACTGTTGGTTGCATAAGCTCTGACAAAGTAGGTGGTAAGACCGGTAAGGCCGGTAAGCTGGCTTGTAAATGCACCAGGGCCCGTGCCATCGGTAGTTCTGGAGTTGGCAAGTGTGGGATTTGGCGAGGTGCTAAAAACAACCCCGCGGGCAGTTATTGGAGCACCGCCGGTTTGGGTTACATTGCCGCCGGTGGTTGCCGAGGTGCCGGCAATGTTGATAACTGGCGCAGTAGTAACAGTTGGAAGTATGGGTAAAGTGGTAAAGCTAAACTCTCTGCCATAAACCACACCCTTGGCATTAATTCCATAAGCACGGACAAAATACCTTGTGGCGAAGGCAAGGTTTGGAATGGCTACATTGAATGTTGCTGTTTTGGTAGTGCCGGTAAAAACTACTTTATTGTTTTCAATGGTAGGATTTGTAGCGGTATGGAAAGCGACTCCTCTTTCGACAAATCCAATTTCATCTTCCGCAATTACAAAACCAATCACCGTGGCACTGTTCGATGTAACATTCAGTACCTCTGCAGTTTGAAGGGTCGGATTAAGCTTGACCTCTTCCATTTCCTTGGTACAGGCAACAAGAATTACCACTGTTGCAAGAAAGACTCCAAAAGTTTTCAATATCGAAACTCTTTTCATGTTTTTTGTTTTTAGGATTTAGAAAGTGGTCTGGTGTTGGGCCCGGGTTTTAAACCATGAGCCCAAACACAAGCCACCAGCAAATTTAGTTTCTTACAATGGTGAAAGTCCCTGTCTGATCATTAATTATGGTCAGGGTGATAGTGTAATTACCTGCCGTTACCGGAATGTTTGGACCGCCCTGCACCAGGTTGCCCGGCGTACCCCCAAGGTTCCAGGCCCAGCCATCATTTTTCCTGAATTTTATTTCGCCATCTACCAAAGTAATGGTAATAGACCAGGTTCCTGTTGCCGGGTTGTATTCCATTTTCTGGTCAGGGGCATTCCATCCGTTGGGTGTTGCCGAGCCTATCAGCCCTATCATGTACTCTTCAATGGAGAAGGTGAGGTTTGTAGTATTTGCCCTCATAAAGTGCCATCCAGCCCTGGCAGGCGCGGGCGGCACAATGCCGGCGCCGTTAACAACCAGCACTCCTGGGGCGTTTGAACCGTATGATACATTTGTATCAGGGTTGCGCAATGTAAATGCGTTGGCCGGGTTTAGCTTCACAAAACCTGTGTAAATACCATCGCCAGCGGGCGATTCAATTTTTTGGGTTATTCCCGAATTAATCAGGTCGAGTCGCGGCAACCCATACAGGGTAACATTGACAGTGCGAACAGCCGAAAAATACTGAAGGGGCCTTGTACTGGTACCCAGGGCGCCTGTTCCGGCATCAACAACCAGTTGTGCCCTGAGCCTGAAATCAATAGAACTTACCTGATCGGCCGGAAAACGCCTGAGCATGGTGGTATTCAGGTCGCTAACCCTGAACCTGATGGTATCGGCAACCGGGCCGGAATATAACACCATGGGGTTGGCAAAATTGGTGCCCGCGGGGGCGGCTTCCAGAGTATAAAGGGCTGAAGCCGTAAAACCCGGATCTACAGGAGTGCCAGTAAAAATTATGGTTTGATTGGCATTAGCCCGCTGCAGGGTCAGATTGGGCATTGAAACAATACTGGGTGGTATTGGGCTATCAAGCATTACAACTTTGGTTTCGTCCTTTTCACAACCTGATAAAAGGCCAATTAACCCAATAAAACCAATTAGCAAAAACAAATTTCTTTTCATTTTTAAAAAGTTTAAATGTTAATAACCAGGGTTTTGTTGGATATTTGGATTTGCAGCGACTTCCTCGGCTGGAATGGGATACACATTGAGGTGATTGCTCACCGCGGTACCGTTGAAAGTACCTCCCTTCCATGCCCAGGTATAACCTGCACCAGTAAATAATCCGAAACGAACCAGGTCAGTGCGCCTTTGTGCTTCGTAATAAAATTCTCTGCCACGCTCGTTTATTATGAAGCGTTCGTTGAGTTGTGCCACGGTAATATCGCCCGAACTGTCGCCAAAAGCACGACGCCTGATCAGGTTAATATCAGCGACAGCACCCGGCAGATTGACCAGTCGGAAACGGGCTTCAGCCCTCATCATTATGGCATCGGCAAACCGGAAAATGGGGAAATCGGTGTTTGCATATGCGTTGTTGAAAGTGCCGGGGAAGGTTCCATCGGTATTTCGTGCAGTGAATTTATACACACCAATGCCAAAGTCGCCGCTCGAGGAGGCACTTGGGATGTCGGGGCTTTGTTTTACTCTTAGGAAAACGCGCCTGTCGCGGCTTTGGGTAAAGAATGGGTCAGTAGTCCACGGCACAGGATTGTTGCCATAGGTAGCCAGGGTATCAATCATAACGTTAAGAAACTGTTTGGTAGCCCTGTTTCCGTTCCAGTTGGTATTGGAGGTTAGCCCGTGAAGAGTTTCAGACCTAAGAAATACTGCATCGCTGCTCGACTGAATGAGGAAAGTGGTACCAACCCAGCCCTGAATATTATGACCATCCTGGGCAAAAGCAAAAATCATTTCAGGATTGGCCGGCCTGTGATTGTCGGCACTAAAATTTTGGCGATAATTGGCAGCCAGCGAGTATTTGCCGCTGTTTATTACTTTGTCGGTATAAATAACTACGCTGTCCCATTTAGCGGTTCCGGTAAAAACCTGGGCATTGAGGTAAAGCCGGGCCAGAAGCATCCAGGCAGCACCCTGATCGGCTTGGGGATACGAGAAACCGGGTTCGCCAAGTTGGGGTTCAATACTTCTGAGTTCTGAAGTAATGTAGTTAAACAGTTTTTTCCTTGCCTCTGTCATACTTGGATCAAGCTGCATTGGGAAGAATTTGCCGACACCATCTGCTTCGGTTGTAAAGGGTGGATTTCCAAAAAGGTCGAGGTGCCAGTAATATGCGAGCGCTCTTAAGAAACGGGCTTCGGCCCTGTACCTTATCACTTCGGGTGTAGTATTGCCTTCTGTAAGGTTCAGGAAGTCGTTGGCGTAGGTAATGCTCAACCCCAGCCTTTGGTAAAGAGCCGTAAGGAATGGATTTGCAGCGCTCCAGGTCATGGTGTTCAGGTCGCCTATACCAATATCTCCCCAGGCACAAATGGCCTCATCGGTGGGCAATTGCTGCAGGTTCCAAAGGGCACGCATGGTGGTAAAGAAATGCTCGTCAGGCACACTTATGTCTGATCCTCCTGTGGCACCCTGGCCCGGAATAATAAAACTGGCATAAATTTTTGCCAATACCTGCCTGATATAAGCCGGGTCATCATTCAGGTTTCCCGAAAGGATTATATTAGGATCCTTAGGAGTTACATCCAAATCTTTCAGGCATGAAGTAAAGACCATTGCCGAAAGAAGAGTTGCTATTATAAAAATGTTTCTTTTCATTTGACTTCAGTTTTAATGTTAAAAACCCAGGCTAAGGCCAAGCAGGAAGGTACGGGGTCTTGGGTAAAAGTTGTTGTCAATACCACCCAACACCTCGGGGTCTAATCCGCTGTAGTTGGTAATTGTCAGCAAGTTTTGAACGGTCAAGCTCATGCGGAGGTTTGCACCGCCTGGCAGATTTGTGAAACGGTAACCTGCGCTCAAATAGTCAATTTTAAGGAAAGACCCATTTTCTACAAAGTAATCGCTGGTAAACTGCCGCTTCATAAATCTTGTATTGTCAAGTGCAGTTGGTTGATTTCGCCAGAAACCGATCGCGTACATCTGGTCAATTGAAGCACCTGCATTTACCCTGTTGTAAACATAGTTGCCAATATTTGAACGGGCGGCTGCTGCAATATCAAAGTTTTTATAATCAAGGCGGAAAGAGAACCCGATAGAGTAATCTGGTGCAGGGTTTTTAAAAATGTATTTATCGTTATTGTCGCCAGCAACCGCGCCACCATCGCCCGAAAGGTCAACAAAGAGCCCTTCTATTGGGCGGCCGTTTGAGCCGTACACCTGCCTGTTTACAAAGAATGAGTATGCAGGATATCCAACCCTTGTAACCTGTATCTGACCAGTAAAGGCATCGCCATACAGCACGCCCAGGTAGTTTGGATCGTCACTTATCAGCAAACGGGTAACCTTGTTTTCATTGTAAGTAAGGTTCATTCCCAGGTTGAGCGAAAGATCAGGCTTAGAAATTGGGATTAGGTTCAGGGTTAACTCGGCACCTCTGTTTTCGAGGCTGCCCACATTTGTCAGAAGCCTGTTAGAGAAGTTACTTCCGCTTGGTATGGTAACCTCATTGAGCAAATCTTCGGTAACGCGTTTGTAAAGGTCGAACGAGCCGGCAATGCGGCCGTTGAAGAACCCAAAGTCGAGACCAATGTTTTGTGTGGTGGTTTCTTCCCACTTTATGTCGGGGTCGTAAGCCTCGGGACGCATTGTTGGAATGTACTCACCGCCAATCAGGTAGTAGCTGCCTGGCGAGGATATTGTATAGCGTGCCATATAGGGCAGGTATGCACCCACATCCTGCTGTCCGGTAACACCCCATCCGAGGCGCAACTTAAGTTCAGAAAGGTTACGGAAGTCGCGTAAAAATGATTCCTCATTAATTTGCCATGCAAATGCAGCCGATGGGAAAAGGCCCCACCTGTTTTCGGGCGCAAATCGCGAAGAGCCGTCATTGCGCACGGTAAAGGTAAACAGGTACCTGTCCATAAAGGTGTAGTTCAAACGGCCAAAGAAAGAAACCAGGTACAATTCATTTATGTACTGGCTGCTGTCAGTCATTTGGTAAGGCACCTCCCTTGACACCCAACCGCGTGTATAGTTTTCTCCATCAATTTTGAAGTATTGCCATGAATAACCACCTGTGAGGTCTATGCGGCTGTTGATTGCGCTCAGTTCCTTGTTGTAATTCAGATAAAAATCCAAAAGGTTGTTGGTGCGGGTTGCGCTGTAATCGCTTCTTCTGCCGAACAAAGGGGCTGTAAGAATAGATGGAGAGGTAACCGGCCTGTTGTTGCGTCCATCGCTTTCAGAAAAGTCGCCTGCAAGGTTCAGGTTGGCCCGAAGTTCGGGCAAAAATGGCATAGAATAATCAAACTGAATATTTCCCATAAACCGGTTTACTTCCGACCTGTTGTCAATTCTGAGGGCTTGCTGTACTGGGTTTGGCGTGCCAAGGTTTGCACCGTAGTTAGGCCATTGATAAAACCCTGAAGAGTTTGCATTTCCATCCATAATTGGGTGGGCGGGGCTCATTGCCACAGCCGAACCTACGGCACCGGGATCGCCAAAGTTGTGGTGGGTGTTCATACCCCTGGCATTCACATTAACCTTTAGTGAGTTATTGAAAAACTCAGGGCTGAGGTTTATAGAGCCTGTTAATCTCTGCATATCGGTGTTCTTGAGAATACCATGCTGATCGGTATATCCTACCGAAACCCGGTAAGGAATATTATGTATGGAGCCTGTAACACCAAGATTATGATCCTGAGAAACTGCCTGGCGGAAAATTTCCTGTTGCCAGTTGGTATTTTCCTGCATAAGCCTGCTAAAGCTTTCCGGTCCGAAAATGTCCCGGTATTCGAATGCAATCTGGCGAATCTGGTCGCCCGAATATACATCAACATACTCTATTGGTTCGGCCATTGAAAGGTTTACATTGTAGGTAAGGCTCATGGGTCGGCCGGCAACACCTTTTTTGGTAGTAATAATTATTACCCCGTTTGAGGCCCTGGAACCATAAATAGCAGTAGCCGATGCGTCTTTGAGTACCGTGAAAGATTCAATGTCGTTAGGATTGACAAACGACAACAGGTTTGCGCTTCCGCCCACATTGCTATTGTCAATCGGAACACCATCAATAACAATAAGCGGGTCGTTAGAGGCATTCAGAGAAGAGCCCCCACGGATTCTGATCTGAGCTCCGGCTCCCGGGGCACCACCAGAGTTGGTAATGACAACCCCGGCGCTTTTACCTACCAGCAGTTCCTGCGGCGAGGTAATAGCCCCCTGGTTAAAATCGCGTGCACCAACAGTCGAAATTGAGCCTGTGGCATCGCTACGCCTGACAACCCCATAACCAATAACCACAATTTCGTCGAGAATGGTGGCGGCGGGATTCATCACAACGTTAATTACACGCTGATCCTGAACAAGAACCTGTTGAGTTACAAAGCCAACAAACGAAAATACCAAAGAAGAACCCCGCCTTACTGCAATTGTGTAATTACCGTCATTGTCAGTAAGTGTTCCGACTGGAGTGTTGAGTACTGCAATCGAAACAAATGGCATGGGGCTTCCGTCCCGGGCATTTGTAACTTTTCCTGTAACCGTAATGTCCTGGCCAACTGCATTTAAAGAAAATACAATGGCAGACAAGAGCAACAGAAATCGCAAAATTTGCACACGTTTCTTCATACTCTGTTGTTTTAAATTAAAATTGTTTGAATGACAATTTCTAAAAAATTTTTGGAAAATGTTGGATTAGGATGATTGTTAACAAAAGTAAAAAAACTTGGCTTATTTTATAATTTAATTTAGTTGATTATCAGTTTTTTTAGCTAAAATTACTGCAAAGGTTTGCGGCATCGATTGCAATTTTTTTTCAATCAACAAACCAGCCCGGATAATTGTTGTATCTTGGCGGTTAAACAGCATTTTTTATGAAAACCCAACCGGCATCTATCAATGATATAGCAAAAGCGCTTGGCATTTCGGCCTCAACGGTTTCGCGTGCCTTAAGGGGCCACCCTGATATTAATGCAGATACCCGGCACAGGGTGCAGGAGTTTGCCCGAAAAGTAAACTACCGGCCAAATGCACTTGCTTTGGGTTTAAAGCACCAGCGCTCATTTACCCTTGGGATTATCATTCCTGAAATCATCCACCATTTTTTTTCGTCGATAATAAGCGGTATTGAAGAAATTGCCTACAGCAAGGGGTACCGGGTAATGATTTGCCAGTCGAACGAAGATTTTCAGAGAGAGGTAATTAATTTGCAGGCATTGATTGACCACCGGGTCGATGGTTTGTTGGTTTCGCATAGCAAGACTACTGAAAATTTTCAGCATTTTTTTGAAGCCGCTCAAAGCAATCTACCTATAGTATTTATAGATCGTTTTGTCAATGAGTTGAATACCGACAAGGTTATTACCGATGATTTTCAGGGGGCTTGTATGGTAACCAGCCATTTAATTGAGCGAGGCCGAAAAAACATAATTCATTTGGCCGCACCCACCCAATTAGTTGTTGGCCGCGAAAGACACCGGGGATACCTTGAGGCCCTTAAAAAATTTGGACTGCAAGCCAATGAGGAATTGGTTTTTCAGTGCGACACCCCTGCGGGTGTAATGGCTCAAAAAGATAAGATACTGAAATTGGCCACAAAAATTGACAGTATTTTTGCAGTAAATGACTTTACGGCCATTGCCGCAATGAAAATTATTCAGGAGGCTGGTTATAAAGTTCCCGACCATATTGCAGTAGCGGGCTTTGGCGACGACCCCATTGCCAGCATAGTAAAGCCCAGCCTTACCACAGTTGAGCAAAAAGGATTTGAAATGGGGATGCATGCTGTAAAAATGCTGATTGAGCGCATAGAACAACCCCGGGGTGATTTTGAACCAAAGACGGAGGTCTTTCCTGTAAAAATTATAGTAAGGGAATCAACGTAGCTCCATTTTTTAGCTTTGTCGATCAGGTTTTTGTATGGAAAGCCCTATTGGGTATTTGAGTAGCAATCAAACCAGCCATTTGAGTTCGGAAGCAAGCCAGTTTGTTGGCGTTCTTGCAATCAGTTATTCTTTGTTGGATTCCAGCCACTTATACACTTTATCGCCCCTTCGCACCAAGGCCGGCACAGGAATAGAGCAAAATTCGCCTTTTCGTGAGGTGCCAACACTTTTCAGGTCAACCCTTATTTCGGCAACTTCAAAATCGAGCACTCCTGTAGTAGGTCCCGTTATGATTAAGGGTTCGCCAATAATCATTTGGTGGGTTTCCATTTTAATTTCTGCCACTCCCAGGTTCGAAAAATAGTTGGTAACCAGCCCCAGGTATTGTTTTTGGCGGGTTGCCTGCGATCCGTAGCCTTGTGTCCACTCGCCCAGCTTTCGTCCCAGGTAATAACCTTCCCAAAAACCGCGGTTGTAAACCCCTGCAAGTTTTTTCATCCAGGTTTCGACCTTTTGCTGGTTGAAAGTGCCATTTATCACCGCATCGGCCGCCTCCCGGTAACATTGGGTAGCGGTTTTTACATATTCAGGGCCGCGTCCGCGCCCTTCAATCTTAAACACAGAAACCCCGGCATTTACAATCTTGTCGAGAAACCCAATGGTGCAAAGGTCTTTGGGCGACATGATGTATTCGTTGTCGATTTCGAGTTGGTGGCCGTCTTCCTTGTCGGTAACTATGTACTTGCGCCGGCATTGTTGCAGGCACGCGCCACGGTTGGCCGATGAGTTTAGGTTGTCGAGGCTCAGGTAGCATTTTCCGCTCACGGCCATGCATAAGGCGCCATGAACAAAAATTTCGATTTGCACCAGGTTGCCCGAAGGCCCTTTAATATTTTGGCGCTCGATACCCTGCACAATTTCATGCACTTGTTGTAACGAAAGCTCGCGGGCGGTAACCACCACATCGGCAAACTGCGAAAAAAACCGGACCGCCTCGAGATTGGTTATGTTGGTTTGGGTAGAAAGGTGCATCTCTACCCCCTGGCTGCGCGCATAGGTCATTACCGAAAGGTCCGAGGCTATTATGGCCGAGATGCCAGCCTCTTTGGCCGCATCTACCGTGAGCCGCATCTCTTCAAGTTCACTGTTAAATATAATGGTGTTGAGGGTAAGGTAAGTTTTTACGCCAGCGTTGTGGCAAATAGAGGCAATTTGGCGCAAATCTTCAAGCGTGAAATTTTGCGAAGACCGCGACCGCATATTAAGTTTACCCACCCCAAAATACACCGAGTTGGCCCCGCCCTGTATGGCCCCTATCAGCGATTCGTACGAACCAACCGGTGCCATTATTTCTAATTCTTTGCCGTGCTCTTTCATTTCTGCTTTTTGGTATGCAATTTTTTAGGCATCTACTGTGAAAAAGAACAAAGTAGTTGGAGGTTCAGGATCCGTGAAAACCCTGTCATTTATTTCAAAATGCATTTTATGGGCAATACCAAAATTAAATGGCAGGAATATTTTTCAGCACTTCGAGGGTGAGGTTCCAGAATTTCGGTACAGTATCAATTTTTATACCTTCGTCGGGCGAGTGAGCTCCTTTAATAGTAGGGCCGTAAGAAATCATGTCTATTCCGGGATATTTTTCGCCAATCAGGCCACACTCAAGGCCTGCATGTATTGCCAGCACTTTCGGCTCTAGCCCGAAGAGGTCATGATACGCTTTTTGCATAATACCCAGTATATCAGAATTTACGTTAGGTTTCCAGCCGGGGTAGCCATCGCCGTGCCTGTACTTTGCGCCTGCTAGGGCAAAAACGCTGGCTACCATATCGGCCACATCACGTTTTGCCGACTCGAGCGAGCTACGCTGGCTGGTTGAAACAATAATTTCGGTGGGTGTCATTTTTACCGAGGCCAGGTTTGTAGAGGTTTCAACCAGGTTTGGAATATCGGCCGACATGGCAATGACCCCGTGAGGGCAGGCATAAAGGGCGTTGAGCAGTTTTTGTTGAGTGGGGTTGTCAATCAGCCATTTTGGCATTATTGCCTCGTGGCAGGAAATTGACAGTGAGGGTTCGTTGGTTATGAGTTCGTTGCTGATATCAGCAGCATGTTTTTGAAACAGTTCAGTAAATGCCGGTATGTGTCTTTTTGGAATTGTAACAGTAGCAAATGCTTCGCGGGCAATTGCATTGCGCAGGTTGCCGCCCAGCACTTCGCCCAGTCGCAGTTCAAACATTTTTTCGCAGTTCCAAAGCAGTCGGTTCAGAATTTTTACGGCATTGCCTCTGCCTTTGTTAATGTCGTCGCCAGAATGACCTCCCTTTAAACCGGTTATACTAATGCGAAAGGCTTCGTGATCGGGCTCAGGGTTTACTTTTTCATAATGAAAAGTAACCAGCGTGTCAATGCCGCCTGCACAACCAATAAACAGTTCGCCATCGTCTTCTGAGTCGAGGTTTAGAAGAATGCGGCTTTTTATGAAATCTTTTTCGAGGGCGAAAGCACCGGTAAGGCCGGTTTCCTCGTCAATGGTAAAGAGGCACTCTATGGATCCGTGCACAATGTTTTGGGCTTCGAGTATGGCAAGTTGCACAGCCATGCCAATACCATCGTCGGCTCCCAGGGTAGTGCCTGTGGCTCGCACCCAACCTCCATCGAGGCGGGGCACAATAGGATCGTGGTCGAAATCGTGCTTCACATCTGAGTTCTTTTCGCATACCATATCTACATGGCTTTGCAAAACCACCCAGGCCAAATTTTCATAACCCTTTGAAGCCGGTTTGCTTATAAGCAGGTTGCCCGTCTTGTCCTGCTTCCAGGGCAGTCCTTTATTTTCAGCGAAAGCGATAAGGTATTTCAGGATTCTCTCTTCTTTTTTTGAAGGACGGGGAATTTTGCAAATGGCTTCAAAATGCGACCATACCGGGGCAGGCTCAAGATGCGATAATATTTTGTTCATGGCAGGGAATTAAAATGGAAATGCGAAATAAGTGGTTTTTCGTCAAAACGCCAACAAATGGCACCAATTAATACAGATCAAAAAAAATGACGGTACAATTTACAAAATAAAACCGACAGCCTGGGCCATTTTTCTGCAATAAGTGATTATTTTTGACACAACTTTAAAAAAACAAATCAGATGACAGGCATTCTTATTTCAATAGCTGTACTGGTGCTGTTTACCATTATTGCCTATAACCGTTTCATTATGTTGCGCAATATGGCCAACAAAGCTTTCAGCACCATTGACGTAATGGCCAAAAAGCGTTACGATTTGATTCCCAACCTTGTGGCTGCGGTTCAGAAATACATGGAGCACGAGCGCGGCACCCTAACAGAGATTACCGCGATGCGGGCAAAAGCTATGGAGGGCAACCTTAGTACCGAGGATAGGGTTAGGCTCGAAAACCAGATTACTAAAACAATAGGTAATATACAGCTTGCCGTAGAAAACTATCCCGAACTGAAAGCCAGCGAAAACTTCAGGCAATTGCAAGGCTCGCTCAACGAGGTGGAAGAGCAACTTAGCGCAGCCCGCCGTGCATACAATGCTGCAGTGGTTGATTACAACAATGCGGTGCAAATGTTTCCATCGAATGTTTTTGCTCTGGTATTTAGTTTTAAATCGCGGGCACTGCTCGAAACACCAGATAATGAGCAACAGAACGTGAATGTAAAGCAACTTTTTGGTAGTTAATTGGGTTTCGGGAAACTCTTTCTCATGAAGTCACTCCAGGAGTTTGAAATGTTTTTCAACCAGACTCTTTTCAGGCAAATGGAAGGCCTGGATGCCCGCAGAAAAAGGGTGCTAAAACGATCGGGTAATGTGGTGGTTGTTTCGTTGGTTTCGGCCGTGGTGGTTGTACTTGCCGCTACCCTGTTTGACACACCCGGCAGCGATCTCAGGTCGGGGCTATTGATAGCAGCACCGGTAGTTTCTATCATGGGCGGAATTTTAGTTTGGTCGTTGTGGGCACACGATAAAACTTTTAGTGTTGATTTTAAGAGGCAACTTATTGAACCCATAATCCACTTTATCAGCCCCGAGCTTACTTACCAGCCTGGCAACTTTGTGAGTACCGACACTTTTGAACGTTCAAGGCTTTTCCTGACAAACATTGACCGATACATTGGCGATGATTATGTATTTGGTCAGATTGACAAAACCCGGTTTTGGTTTTCGGAAGTGAAGGCAGAATATAAAACCACCACCTCAAAAGGCCAAACCCAGTGGCATACCATATTTAAAGGATTATTTTTTGTGGCCGATTTCAACAAACATTTCGAAGGATCAACCGTGGTTTTACCCAACCGTTTTGGCCAGAGCGCAATAGGGCGGATTTTGCAAAATGCTAATTTGGTTCGACGCGAAAAACTTGTTAAACTCGAAGACCCCGGGTTTAATAAGTATTTTGTGGTTTATGGCGACGACCAGGTAGAAAGCCGCTACGTGCTGTCAACCTCGCTCATTAACAGACTGACCGAATTTCGCAAAAAGCAAAAAAACCCGCTGTATATCAGCTTTGTAAGCTCATTTTTGTACCTGGCCATTGGTTATAACAAAAATTTGTTTGAACCAGCTTATTTTAAATCACTAATCAGTTTCGAAACCGTTAAGCCTTACTTTGACGACATTAGTTTGGCCGTGGGCATTGTTGAGGAATTGAACCTGAATACCCGAATCTGGACGAAAAAGTAAGCTGGCTTTTACAGCTTAATCTGATCAAAGCCCTGCCCATATACACCCATTACGCTACCCACGGTAATAAATGCTTTGGGGTCAATCTCTTTTACAGCCCTGAACACGCCCGAAGACTCATAGCGTTTTACCACCACCAGCAAAACCGAGGTATCTTCTTTGGTGTACCATCCCTTTCCATACAAAAGGGTTACTCCGCGGCCAATTTCGCTGGCAATTGTTTCGGCAATTTTTTCATGATGTTTCGAAAAGATAAACAACTGCACACTTCGGCGGTGGCCCATTAACAACATATCAATGCTGTACGATGTAACGGCCATTGCCACAAAGCCGTAAACCAACACTTCGATAGAGCGGAAAACCAGATAAGAAGAAGAGATAACCACCACATCCATTAGTAGAATAAGCCTACCGTGGCTAATGTTGCGGTATTTATTTATAATCATGGCAATAATATCGGTGCCTCCGGTGCTGCCGCCCTGTGTAAAAACCATTCCGATGCTTACCCCACCCAAAATACCGCCAATGATGGCCGACATAAACCGGTCGTCAACCACCGGCTGAGTAATCAGTTGTTGAAGCAGGCCAAGAAATGCCGATAAAACAACAATGCCATAAACCGTTTTTACACCGAATCCAAATCCCAGGTTTTTAATACCCAAAATAATCAATAATACATTGACAAGCAGAAATGTTATTGCTACCGGGAATCCGGTAGCAAAAAACACAAGGGTTGAAGCCCCTGTTACCCCCCCTCCCACAATTTCAGAAGGTATAAGAAAAGCAGTCCAGCTAAGGGCATTGATAAACAGACCTATTGTTATAATGCCATAAGTGCGAATAATACTCCAAACGGGGTATTTTGATTTAATCTTGGCCATAGAATTACTTTTGGAGATTTTAACTCATCCTGATTATTGAAACCTGAATGCAAAAATATGTGTTTTTAAGGTCTTCCATAAAGATTTAGATTATCTGCCACCAGCCCTTCAAAGCAGAAAAAGTTTAGTTTTTAAATGAAAATTGATGTTTAATTACGACTTTTGTGTCATTCATAAATTAAACTTAACCAAAAGTCATGGGAAATCCAAAACCGGAAAAAGCATATAAAAACATTGATTTTTTAATGTCGCCGGCAGCTCGCGAGCTTCGGATATTATCAGAGTTTATTGAGCCGCGCTCCCGTTTTTTGCGCAATAAGATTTACAACACCATAGTTTTTTTTGGATCGGCACGCACCATGTCTCGCCAGGACGCCCTAAATAACCTTGAAGCGCTTAAAAATAAGCCTGATACAAGTGCCCAAGCCCTGAAAAAGGCCGAAAAGGATCTTGAAAACTCTCGTTATTATGAAGATACCGTTGAGCTTGCCCGCCGAATGACTTTGTGGTGTTCTGAAAATTGCAGCGATTATGGAAGGTTTTACGTTTGCTCGGGCGGGGGCCCCGGCATTATGGAGGCTGCCAACAAGGGCGCCAGCCTGGCCGGCGGAAAATCGGTAGGCCTTAATATAAGCCTTCCATTTGAGCAGTTTGCAAACCCCTACATTAACCCGGAGTTGAATTTCGAATTTCACTACTTCTTCATGCGCAAATTCTGGTTTGCATACTTAGCCAAAGCAATGGTAATATTTCCGGGCGGGTTTGGCACCCTCGACGAGCTTATGGAAATACTTACGCTGGTGCAAACCGAAAAGATTAAAAAGCCCATGAAAATTCTTATTTACGACCGCAAATACTGGGATCAGGTCATTCGATTTGAAGGGCTTATTGAAAACTTTACCATAAGCGAAAGCGACCTGAATCTTTTTAAATTTTGTGACACGGTTGATGAAATGGAGCAGGAGCTAATCAGTTTTATCAGCCAATTAGATCAAAACCATCAGAAGACCAGCAATGGAAAAAAGGGAGCCTAATTAATCCCTGGCAACTTATCTGATAAATTGACGGTTTTTGCGAAGGGCATTTGCAATGGCTGCCCTAAACACATCTGATGTTCGGAAAACCATTTCGGGGTCAGAAGGAAACGGCAGCGGTTTTACCTCAACAGCCTTTCGGGTTTCCTCGTCAAGGGCAGCCAAATCGCCAATTGCCCTGGCCGAAACATGCTCAAATTTAGTGGCTGCCCCCACAGGTTCGCGCTTTAGCAGGCGGCTGGGCCGCTCAGAGTATATTTCAATATCGCCTTCAATGGCCACAGTTTTAAGCTGTTTGGTTTCTATAACCATGCAAACAAGGTTTTTATACCTCGGTATTTTTATGTCGTTTCCAAGAGAGTCTTTCTTCACATTTCCGCGCTGATCCAGGGCATAATCAAATCCATCTTCCACTGTTTTTCTTATGGTGCGGTCGGTATTGGAAACCTGATCGGGCGAAATCATTATGCTACGAAGGTTTACCACCACAAAGTAATCGAAATGAATGCCCGGGTCAAGGTCGCTGTAATAAAACTCAACCCAACTGTTTTCGAGGCCCCTGGGGTCAACGGTCAGCAATTGCTGCACATATTCATCAGGTAGGTTTATGTGCGAATGGTTCCTAACCGAAACCAAAGCCCTGCTAATACCTTTGTAGCGAGCCTCTTCCATAAGTTCGCTTACATTGTTCATGTTGCCGGCAAGGTCATAGGCCCGTGCCAGGCTCATCCAGGCTTCGCGGTAGGCCAGCTTATCGTTGCGACTCATAAGCATTACCCCCTGGTTGTAATAATATTCGGCAGCTCCGCTTCGCGCCGTAATAATTTCCTGGTCGAAGTCAATATATTGAAACTGTACGACCCTGTCGCGCAAAACAAGCGGGGTAACAGTCCTTACGTTGGTTTGCCGGTGTTTCATGCGTGTATAAAGCCGCATAACCTCTTCCATATTGCGCGGATTGGCCTCGCGTTTCAAAAAGCGTATGCGCTCGTAATCCAGCTCATTGGCAATGCGGTAGGCCCGCTCCAGGTTATTAACCTCCTTTTCCCTTTCGGGGTTTTTTCTCAGTTTTCTCACCGATTTTTCAATGGCCGCATCGTAATGCCCACGCTGTATAAGTTTGCCCGACGATGCACAGCCGCCAAGCATCAAAACTGCCAATAAAAGCAAGGTAAAATTCTTCATTTTAATAATGTTTGGCTTAGAATTAATGTCTGGTGCAAATATACAATAATGATGTCTGGTTTTTTTCCTTGAAACACGTAAGCAGGCAGTAAAAAACGCAATACCTCAAAAAAAACCCGGTTGGTTAACCAGTCCAACCGGGGCAAACCAACAGAAGCGAAAACAATTATTTCTTTACTAGTTTGCTGTATCGAATCTCTTCGCAGGAGCGTAATTTGTCTAAAAATTCATCAGCAACTTCGGGTTCAGGCTTGGTTAAAGGGGCAAGGTCTATCTGGGTATGTACAAGATCTGTTTTAACCACGGTTTGCGGTGCCTGCATAGCGGCCCTCAATGCCAGAGGTAACGAATCAATATCTTCTTCCACCTTAACAGGCAAAAAAACAATCCCGTTTTTTCCGGTAAACTTCAGGTAATAAAATGGTTTCCCAGCGAAAACATTGGCGCTGCCAAACAATAGGAAAACAACAACGACTAAATTCAAAATTCGGGTTTTCATGGCTTGAAAATATTTAAAATTTTAGTTGAATTATTCTTAATAGGCTTGTTCAAATAGAAGCCAACTCTGTGCCAAACACAATAACTGCTTTATTTTCATTTAGTTACAAACACTTTTTTTAATAAAGCCGAGTGTTTTGTGTTCGTTTTTGGGCTTATTTGTTCATTTCCGCACACCCTGTTCAGAACGTTTTGACAATATGACGCCACCAATGACAAATTAGTTACAACAAAACATGAAATTTTTCAGCAGGGTTTCAACAACAGAAACAAATAAAACTGACTTCAAACAAAATGAAGAAACCCTCCATTGGAAAGGCAAATTCATTTTTATTAAATTTGCCACAACTTCGGGTATTTAAAAACAAACTGACAATCAATTTTTTAGAACTACAACGCATGAACCACTTCTTTTTTACCAGAAAAAAAATGCTCATGGTCAAAACAAATGCACATGAAAGAGGTTGCTGATCATTTGCTGAGCCGTTTTCAGAAAAAATTGCAGGAGTTAACTGAGGGTTTAGGCAACTGCCGCATTTTATTAGCTGTTAGCGGCGGAGTAGATTCGATGGTTTTGGCCAGGCTGTTTTCCCTTTCGGGGAAAAACTATGGGATGGCCCATTGCAATTTTAAGCTCAGGGGCTCCGACTCAGACCTGGACGAGCAATTGGTAAAAATGAGCGCAATGATGCTTGGAGTACCATTTTATTCGGCCAGCTTCGACACTCGGGCTTATGCCCTCGGGCACAAAATATCAATACAGGAAGCAGCCCGGGAGCTCAGGTATAGCTGGCTTAACGATATTTCTTTTGAGCACCATTATACACTAATAGCCACAGGGCACCATCTCGACGATTCGATAGAAACCATGCTTATAAACCTGGTAAGAGGCACCGGAATAGCAGGCCTTACCGGAATACCTGAAAGGCGCGATATTGTTATAAGACCATTGTTGTTTGCAACCAGGAAAGAAATTGAAGCTTTTGCCCATGCCCAAAACATTGAATTCAGAACCGACCAAAGCAACCTCCACGACAAATACCTGCGCAACCGCATCCGCCAACACATATTGCCACAGCTTAAAAGCCTAAACCCTGCATTTCACGAAGTCATGGCCGCTTTTTTCGATAAAATGAAGGCTGCCCAAATGGTATTAAAAACTGAGGTCGGCCGCCAGCAAGCCCAATGCTTAACCCCCGAAGGCAACGGATTTTCAATATCTATTCAAAAAATCATGGCATTGGAACGCCCTGATTTTTACCTCTATGAGTTTTTAAAAGATTATGGTTTTTCATTTGCTGTGTGCAGCGACATTTATAAAAGCCTTGAAGGGCAGCCTGGCACTCAGTTTTTCTCAAAAACCCATGCGGCAATAAAAGACCGCGAAATGATTTTTATAAACCCGCTTGTTGACCCAGGCAACCAGGCAGAATTCTTTATCGATACACAAACCCGGGTGGTTCAAACCTCCGATGCTGTTTTTTCTTTTGACACCTTGGGTGTAGATGGCAAACCAGAATTAAACCAGGGCGAGCAAGTGGCCATTTTCGATTTTGATTTACTGCATTTCCCGCTACTGCTTCGCAAAATACGGCCCGGCGACCGCCTGCAGCCCCTGGGCATGAAAGGGATCAAAAAAATTAGCGACCTGCTTACCGACAAAAAAGTTCCGCGACACATCAAAAACTCTGCATGGGTGCTCGTTTCGCAATCAGAAATAGCATGGCTTGCAGGCTACAGGATAAGCGAAAAGTTTAAATTCACCGGAAAAACAAAAAAGGTTTTCATTGCAAAAACCGGCAGTGGTTAAGTGTGCATATTGTATCTTTGCAGGTCAAAAATACATATATGCCTGGTTTTAACTTGATTTAACAGTTGACCGGCAACCAATTAGCCACAGGGTTGTTAGCTTTAAACAAATTTGATTTTTTATGAAATTGATCAAGCGCCTTTTTTCAATATTTCTTTTTGTGGCATTATTGTTCTGGGTTAATGCTGCCAGCGCCCAGATACTTGAGCCAGTAAAGTGGAGCTTTTCGCACGAAAAGGTTGCCGAAAACCAATATGAGCTACGTTTTACCGCCAATATTGACCCAGGCTGGAACATTTACGGCACCGACCTTCCGCCCGGTGGTCCCATACCCACATCTATTGATATTAAACCTGGCGATGGTTTTCGCAAGGTGGGCAACCTGCGATACCCCAAGCCCACCGAAAAGTTCGACCCCAACTTCAATATGCAGCTGAGCATGTTTTCAGGAACGGTTACTTTCAGGCAAACCGTCGAAGTTACTTCTGACCGCCCCGTAAGCATTGCTGGCGAAATAGGTTTCATGTCGTGCGACGATAAGTCGTGCCTTCCGCCCGATTATGCAGATTTTGCCTTTAACCTTCCGAAAAGAGTGGCTGGTTCAGCCCCACTTGCCGAGGCTGCTGCTGATACCACCCTTGCCATTAAAACCGACACTGCTTCTTTAGGCCCAACCACACCCGAAATGGCAGCGGAAAATGCTGAACAAGGTTCTAATCTTCCAGACCCACCAGCCTCAAAGAAAGTTTCATTTTGGGCAACCTTTATTACCGGCCTGCTGGGCGGTTTGCTGGCTCTGCTCACACCCTGTGTTTTCCCTATGATTCCACTTACGGTAAGTTTCTTTTTGCGCAATGCAGGCAATCGGGCACGCGCCGTAAGAGACGCATTGTTTTACGGTTTTACAATTATTTTTGCATACGTTGTAATTGGTCTGGCCATTTCAATGATATTTGGGGCAAACGCCCTCAACGCGCTTGCCACAAGCCCGGGTTTCAACCTGTTTTTCTTTGCTTTGCTCGTGTTTTTTGCGGCCTCATTTTTCGGGGCTTTCGAACTCACAATGCCTTCGGGTTGGGCAACCGCCTTAGATGCCAAAGCCGACAAAACAGGAGGCTTGATAGGCGTTATCCTTATGGGCCTAACCTTTGTGCTGGTATCTTTTTCGTGCACAGGCCCCATAGTGGGAACGCTGCTGGTAGAGGCTGCCACACGGGGCGATGTGCTTTCGCCTGCCATAGGTATGCTTGGATTTAGCCTTGCACTGGCCATTCCATTTAGCCTGTTTGCTGTATTTCCAACTGCACTCAAGTCGTTGCCAAAGTCGGGTGGCTGGATGAACTCGGTAAAGGTGGTGCTCGGCTTTATTGTTCTGGCATTTGCACTAAAATTTCTCGGCACTGCCGATGCAGTAGCCCAGTGGGGTATTCTCAACCGCGAAGTGTTTATTGTTATATGGATTGCCATATTTCTGCTTATGGGGCTCTACCTGATTGGTAAAATTAAATTTGCCCACGACAGCGAGCTAAAATACATGAGCGTGCCACGACTTTTGCTGGCAATTGCAACTTTTGCATTTGTATTTTATCTTGTTCCGGGCCTTTGGGGCGCCCCCCTCAAATCCATTAGCTCATTTTTGCCCTCGCAAACAACCCAGGATTTTGATTTGACGCGTGGAAACCAGACATATAAACCCGCGGTTGACACCAGCAACATTTACGTGGGGCAAAGCGTAAAACAGGGGCCACACGGCCTGCTGGCATTTACCGACTTTGAAGAAGGAATGGCTGCAGCAAGAAAAGCAGGAAAGCCTGTTTTTCTTGACTTTACAGGGCTGGGCTGTACAAACTGCCGAAAAATGGAAGCCACCGTTTGGTCGGACCCCGCTGTATTGCAAATGCTCAGAAACGATTTTGTAAAAATATCGCTCTTTGTCGATGACCGCACAAGCCTCCCCGAATCAGAACAATTTGTATCAACGGCTTTGGGACGCGAACGGAAAATCCGAACCGTGGGCCAAAAATGGAGCGTATTTCAGGCCGAACGATATGGGGTAAATACACAGCCTTACTACCTGGTACTCGATCATAGCGAAAACCTGCTTGCCCCCCCTTACGGGTATGATCCAAGCATTCCAAGGTATCTCGAATTTCTCCAGACCGGAAGGAATAATTTTAACAAATAAGATATTTATTGCGGCATCCCTTAACCAAACAAAACTTGGTTGTTGGAATTTGAATTTACCGCAGAAGTTATAAAAAAAAACTGCACCTTGGAGGTGCAGTTTTTTTTAAGCTCTGGGGAACCTATCCGAAAACCACCTTCTAAAATTCAACCTGATATTTTTTTTACTTTTACCAAAAAAAGTGTCTCAAAGTTTTTATCAGGTTTTGAAAATTCCAGAACAAAATAAGGTTTCGGGCTTCACCTTGCTGTTGCTCATGTTGCTGCTGACGGGTATTTCAACCGGGCTATTCTCAAAAATGAGCAATATCATTTCGTGGGACACCTTTGGCTATTATCTTTATTTGCCGGCCACCTTCATTTATAACGACCCAGGCCTTTCACAAAACACCTTTGTTGAAGAGGCGCTCAAAAAATACCAGTCAAGTGTAACCTTTTATCAGGCATCGCCCGGGCCACGGGGCGGAATGATAATAAAGTACGCACCTGGGCTGGCCATAGTGTTTTTGCCGGGTTTTGCCCTGGCACACCTTGCCGCATTGGGTTCGCATTTTCCGGCCGATGGTTTTTCTATCCCTTATCAGTACGGAGTTTTTTTAACCAGCCTGGCCTTCGCCCTTTTGGGAGTTTTCATGATTAGAAAAGTGCTGCTTCGCTTTGTTTCAGATACAATAGCAGCAATTACCCTTATTTTGCTGTATGCCGGCACCAATCTCTTCTTTGTATCAATAACCCATGTGCTGGTTCATAACTTTTTGTTTGCACTTTACGCCCTGTTGCTTTGGCTTGTAATGCGCTGGCACGAAACACCATCATACAAAAATTCGGCTTACCTGGGTTTGTGTATCGGCCTAATGACCGCCATCAGGCCAACAGAGGCCATAGCAGCATTTATTCCAATGTTTTGGGGTGTTTACAACAAGGCCACTTTCGTGGAAAAAACGCAATGGGTTCGTTCACACTTCCGGCAAATTCTCCTTACAGGGGCAACAATTGTTTTGCCACTTTTGCCACAATTGATTTATTGGAAGGTATTTACCGGTAGTTTGCTGCATTATACATACGATAACCCCGGCGAAGGCCTCGATATTCTTAGCCCGCACACCCTTAATGCATTATTCAGCTTCCGCAAAGGTTGGCTCATTTACACCCCTATGATGGCCTTTGCCATTTGGGGTTTTATTAATGTGTATAAACAAAACCGCAAAATTTTTTATTCGCTTTTGGTCTTTGCCGCCTTAAACCTTTATTTAACAAGTAGCTGGACTACCTGGTGGTATGCCGGCTCGTTTGGTCAGCGGGCCATGGTGCAGTCGTATGCAATAATGGCACTGCCCCTGGCCTATTTCCTTGCGGCAAATTTTGAATTGAAAAAAATATACAGAAACGCACTATTGGCTCTTTTGGGTTTATTTATGGCACTCAACCTGTTTCAAACCTGGCAATATTACAACGGCATAATACACCCGGAGCGCATGACCTGGCCCTACTACAAAGCTGTATTTGGACGCATAAGTCCACCCACCAGCGAAATGAAAGGGTTGTTGCTTGTTGAACGCTCGCTTGATGCAAATGACCCATTTGAAAACCCCGGCGAATATTACCTGTTTGGCGCTTTCGAGGCCGTGTTTGAGAGCGATTCAGGAGATACTTCCGGGCATCCGCTCTCAGAAAAAGCTGGCCAGGCAATGATCCTGACCCCCGAAAGGCCGTTTACCCCTGCCCTTGAAGTTCCGTTTAGAGAGCTTACACCTGCCAACCATGCCTTTTTAATTGTAAGGGGAAAGGTGTTTATTGAAGAAAACCCTGCTGCTAACCCTTTTACGCTTGTGGTTACTTTCGACCACAAGGGTGGAAACTACAAATACCGAGGCCTCGATATTGAAAAACACACCCAGCCGTTTATTGCCGGAGAGTGGAACATAGTGGAAATGGTTTATCTAACGCCTGAGCCACGCCGCAAAACCGATAAGCTGCGCACATATTTCTGGCTAAGAGGCCAAAAACCGATGGCAGTAAAAGAAATAAAGGTGGAGGTTTGGGTGCCCAAAAGAGGTTGGTAGCACCCTATAATCGGTGAAATTACTCTTCAAGTTGCTTTATTGCAACCCAAGCCATAAGCCCCATGGCGGTTTTCAGAGCATCTTCATCAATATCAAAGGTAGAAGTGTGCAGGTTCGAAACAATTCCCTTTTCGTCGTTTCGGGTTCCCAGCCGGTAAAAACAGGCGGGTAAAATTTGCGAATAATAGGCAAAGTCTTCGGCAGTCATGGCAATTTCGAGTTCATGCACGTTTTCAGGGCCTAAGAATTGACCCGCCCAAAGCTTGAATTTTCCGGCAAGCGTTTCGTCATTTACCAGGTATGGATAACCATTGTCAATAATTACCTTGCAATCGCCACCCATTGCCCGAGCCATGGAAGTTGCCAACTCGCCAATCAGTACATGGGCTTGTTTGCGCCAGTTTTCGTCAAAGGTTCTTATGGTGCCTTCCAACCTTACCTCATCAGGAATGATATTAGTGCGGCCCTGGCCAATAATGCGGCCAAAAGAAAGCACTGTAGGAGTAGAGGGCTTTGCCCTCCTGCTTACAATTTGCTGCAGTGCCACCACAATATGCGATGCAATAAGCACTGGGTCAATAATAAGATGTGGGGTGGCAGCATGGCCCCCACGGCCTTTTACGGTAATGTAAACTTCGTCGGTTGAGGCCATGTATTTTCCGCTGCGGATGCCAACTTTGCCAGCAGGCAAGCCCGGGAATACATGCTGCCCAAAAATAGCGACTGGCCGTGGATTTTCAAGCACCCCCGCCTTAATCATTTGTATAGCCCCACCCGGATAGCTCTCTTCAGAGGGTTGAAACACCAGGCGAATACTGCCTTCAAAATGATCGCGAAGGTTGTTGAGGATCATGGCTGCGCCAAGCAAACCTGCCATGTGTACATCGTGCCCGCAGGCATGCATTATGCCAGGATTCTTTGACTTGTAGTCCACATTGTTTTCTTCAGCAACAGGAAGCGCATCCATATCGGCACGCAAGGCCAGCAAATGCTTTTCCGGGTTACGGCCTTCGATGCGGGCCACAATGCCTGTGCGCGCCACCCCTTGCTCAAACGAAATTCCTAACGATTGCAACTGCGCAGCAATATAACCTGCAGTGTTAAACTCCTGCATCGACAGTTCCGGGTGGGCATGCAAATGCCTGCGTATTTTTATCACTTCATTAAAATACCCGGCGGCTAACTCCTGAATGCGGTTTCTTATATCCATTTCAAAGCGGTTATTGGGCAAAATTACGCTTTTTTGCAAGACGAATTCCCGATTGTGAAAGCTTGCTATTTGCTATCTTTGATCCCTGGAAAATTGAACCCTAATAAAAATAAGCTTATGACCACCATAAAAACATTGGTCTTCAATGCATTTCAGGTAAACACCTACGTGCTTTTTGACCAAACCCGCGAATGCGTAATCATTGACCCTGCATGCTATGAACCTGACGAAGAACGGCAGTTGGTTGCTTTTATAGAAAAAGAACAATTGAAGCCGGTGGCAGTATTATATACTCACGGACATATTGACCATATCCTGGGCAATAACTTTGTGGTTAAGCATTTTGGTATTCCAGCCATAACCCATCGCGACAGCCTTCCTTTTATATCGAACAGCCCGGCTTATGGAAAAACTTTCGGTTTTGATGCTTCCGATCCCATTTTGCCTGAAAAGTTCATTGAAGATGGCGACGTGATTTTGTTTGGCAATCAGCAGTTGACAGCCTTGCACACCCCAGGCCATGCCGCGGGTAGCATTTGCTATTATCATCAGGCCGAAGGATTTGTTATAGCGGGCGATGTTTTGTTTTCGGGAAGTATAGGCCGCACCGACCTGCCTACGGGCGATTTCGACCTGCTTATCAACTCTATAAATGAAAAGCTGCTTACACTTCCCAATCAGGTAAAAGTTTTTCCGGGGCATGGGCAGGCCACAACCATTGGCCAGGAGCGGCACACCAATCCGTTTTTGAACTGAAACCGGCAATAATTTTCACAGATACCCCATAATTGATTAACAGGCAGAAAACCTGTTGAAGTTACAGATTACAAAAATTTTGGCCTGATGCGCAGCATAACAAAGCCCCAATTGGCAAATTCATCTTTGCTGCCACCTTTTATTACCTCCATCGATTCGGTTCCAAACATAACCGAATACCCGGCAACAATTTGTGTAATGTCATTGAAGCGATAGTTTAGGGTAAGGTCAATCTCGGTGCCCAAAAATTTATCGATAAGTTGCCCTTGGTGCAAATAATTGTTTTGTATGTGAAAAAGGTGAAGATCGGCATCGAGGCTGGTTTTTGGCGAAAGCGATAGCCTGGTTTTTAGGTAAGAATTTATTAACCCTGCACCCTTGGTATGTGCAGGTACCTGGGTAAAGAAATCCATATAGCCCAAAAATGCATGGCCTGCTCCGTAGAGGGCATCAAAAGCATTATCCTTTTGGTTATTCTCGAGCGGGTTGTTGCCGGTAAAGTACTCAAGACCAAGTGTGGTTGTAACCTTTTCGGAGGCTTTGAACGACACTGCACTCATAAAATACCATGCGCTTATGTCGAGACCAAGCCTTGATTTTCCGTGCTGGTATGCAGGATTGAAAAAAAACACGACCCCTCCGGGGTTATATTCAACAAATGCATTCCAGGTGCCTCTTACATAAAGCATTTCGGCATTGTCAGGGCTTTGGAAGCCATCGGCCACGCCCATGAGCGAAATATTGAGGTTGGGTCTGAGCCTGGTTTTATACCAAATGTAGTTAAGGGTTTTGTAATTGTTTAATGCGAAATTTGTTCCAAAAAGCCGATCCTGGTTTTGATTAAATGCGGCGCCCAGATGCAGCACCCCCTTTTTACCGATATGCTGCAACAGCAGCGCATCGTGTTTCTGACCCGGTGGAATCCAATCGTTAACGGCAAAGAAACGCTGGTTGTCGTACCTGAGTTCCTGGCGGCCGGCTTTGATAAAAAAGCTGTCGGTAATTGCTACCTGAACCCATGCCTCGTGCAAATCGAATGAAGGTACCTGGGTGCGTTGCTCTTGCTGCCCCCAAATGCGCACATCCTGAAACGATATTTTTGTTGTAACCTTGTCGTTTCGATAATCAAGAATTAGCCCGCTGCGCTGATTTACCAGTCCGGCAGGCTTTTCGCCGGGAAGAGGCATTCGGCGGTAACCATGTCTGAATTCGGGCCTTGCAAACACATCGCCCGAAAGAGAAAACTGGCCCTGCACGCTAATGCTTAAAAAAGTAAAGGCAAAAAGCAAAAGAAGTCTGTTCATAAAATAAAAGGCATCCATTGGGTTAGTTAAAAGCTCCCCTGAGGTATTCCCGGGTTTTTTCCATTTTGGGGTTTTCAAAAAAATCATTTACCGGACCCTGCTCAATAACTTCGCCCAGATACATAAAAACCACGTAATCGGCAATGCGCCGTGCCTGACGCAGCACATGTGTAACCAATACTACGGTGTAGTCATTTTTTAGTTCAACAAATTGTTTTTCGATAATGGCGGCCGAAATAGGGTCGAGTGCAGAGGAGGGTTCATCGGCAAGAATAATTTCGGGATTAACGGCCAAACCGCGTGCCAGGCAAAGCCTTTGTTGCTGGCCTATGCTAAGTTTTGAGGCAGGCTCCCTGAGCCGGTCTTTTACTTCATCCCAAAGGTTGGCCTGGCGTAGATATTTTTCAACCAAGGGAGTAAGCTTTTTGCGGCCCCGCACCCCATTGATTCTTAATCCATAAGCAATATTGTTATAAATGCTCATAGGCAAGGGAGATGGGCGCTGGGATAGCAGGCCCATTTTTTTCCTGATATCGGTTACGTCGGTTTTTGTATGAAAAATATCTTCATTATCAATAATGATGCTTCCACTTATTTTTACCTTTTCGTCGAGCTCAACAAGGCGGTTAAGGGTTTTCATAAGGGTGGTTTTGCCGCAGCCCGATGGCCCCAGAATAACTGTAATCTGGTTTTCAGGAATCTCAATATTCACATCCTTTAAAATGTGGTGTTTCCCAAAATGAAGGTTTAAACTCTGTATAGATATTTTACCTTTACTCATGCTCATTTAATAATGGTTTTTTTGTAGCGATTTCCGAAATACCTGGCCCATATGCTTACAAACAAAATTATGATGGTAAGGATAAGAGCAGCCGCATAAGCTCTGTTCTGGACTTCGGGTATGGGCGATCCGAGTTGAAAAAAAACTGCCAGGGGCAGGGTAGCTGTTTGTTGCATTAACGAAGTTGGGATATTGTCGGTATAACCGGTGGTAAACATTACGGCAGCAACATCGCCAATACCCCTGCCAAAGGCGAGCAAAATGGCTGTAACAATGCCCGGAAGAGTTTGCCTGAAAAGCACCTTAAACGCCACTTCGGCCCTGGTTGATCCGAGCGAGAATGCAGACTCAATTAAACTTATGGGAACATTTTTCATTACCTCGTCCATTGATCTGATCATAATTGGCAATATAAAAAAGGCCACTGTAATAATACCTGCCAAAAGGCTGGCCTTTATTCCCAGGAATATCATTAGTGTAAACCCAAATGCCCCATATACAATTGATGGAATCCCCCAGAGCAAATCGAGCATTAATCTTACGAAATTGACCAGTTTTTTATTCTTTCTGAAATGAATATTCATAGCCAATGCAACAGGCAGGCTAAACAAAAGAGCCAGAGCCACAGCCCCCGAGGATAAATAAATTGAACCAATAATTGCATTAAGGATACCGCCTTCGCGCCCAAAATAAAACCCGCCTTTGGGTGTTTGGCTTACCATTTCCCAGGTAAGTGATGGCAGGCCTCTAACCACAATGGTTAAAATGATTAGCAGCAATATCAACGCAAGCGATACCACGCTAAACATCATTAGGTAATAAAAAAACCTTTCTTCGATTTTTTTTAGCATGGGTTAAATCCTTTTCTCAAGTCCGATAATTAAAAATCTGGATAAAACATTAAAAAGCAACACAACCCCCAGCAATAACAGGGCGGCAAACATCAGTGCCGACTCATAAAGCGGGATTGAGAGCATTTCGCCATAATTATTGGCAATGAGGGCAGGCAAAGGGTATCCTGGTTCAAAAATAGATTTTGGCACCCCCACTACGTTTCCCACCACCATAAGCACAGCTATAGTTTCGCCAAATGACCTTGATAGGCCCAGCCCAAAAGCCGAAATGATTCCCGGGAATGATTTGCGCAATATTACAAACTTAATGGTTTGCCACTTGGTTGCACCAAGCGAAAGGGAAGCCTCAGATAATTCGACCGGCACAGTACGCATTACCTCAATAAGTATGTTCAGAATAAATGGGATAAGCATGACAGCAAGCACCAGGCTTCCAGCCAGAATACTGAATCCGGTTGCCTCATAACCGAATAACGGTGCTAAAAAGCGGCCTACAAATGGCACTATGATTAATATACCCCATACACCGTAAATTACCGAAGGTATTCCGGCAAGAATATCTATTACAGGCTGAATAAACCTGAGCAACCTTGCCGAGCCGTATTGAGTAAGGTAAATTGCCGAAAGCAAACAGATAGGGGCAGTTATGAGCAGCCCCAGGGCTGTAATCCATATTGAGCTTATGATAAACGGGTGAAACCCAAACTGCCCCGCCAAAGGCCGCCATACAGAAGAAAAAAGCAGGTCGCTAAGGCCGAAGTTTTCAATTACCTGCATTGACTTATACATCAATACAAATCCTATGGCCACCGGAAGCAATAGCACAAATACCAACGCAATTTTAATCCACAAATACCAGAATTTGTCTTTTAGTTTTCTAAATTTTAAAGCCATATTTCCGATAATTTTTATTCGGTGGGGTAATCGGGCAAGATGGGCCTGGTTTTTTCAGGCAATTTTTCTTTTTGCGTTAATATAATTTCTTCAGAAAGACCAACATATCCGGCCTCAGTAACAAATGTCTGCCCTTTGGTTAGCACCCAATGAAGAAACTCAATGGCAGCAATATTTTTGGGTTGCCCGTTTGATACAAAAAACAAGTTTCTGGCAGGTGGCGATGGGTACCTATCCTGCGATATAGCCTCCATCAATTTATCAAGTGTGTCATAAAAATTTTCCTCCGGATCAATTTTACCGTTTTCATTCAGGTCGATTGGGATTACTGAAAGTCCGGGAAACGGCATTCTGGTGCCAATATCAAAAGCAAAAGCAATGTTGTTGTAACCAACCCCCAGCACATCATTTCTAACAATGTCGGCTATTCCAGGGTCGCCAAAAACGCCAATACCGAGCAGGTCTTCCTGTGCCTTGCCTAAGTAATGAGCCCAAACCTCGCCAGCCCCACAGGCATCAGAGCGGGTATATACGTTTACAGTACCCTGACCCCTGCCCTGTAAAAAACCTGCCCAGTTTTTGTCTCCTGGCACAAGAAAGAGCTCCTGAAAATGTCTGCGCATGAGGCCTTGCTCCAAAATAACTGCTCTGTTTGGATTGTTTGAATTAAATGTGGGGATTACCGCATCTTTTGCTACCGGAATATACCAGGCGTTTCTACCAACCTCTATGGGAGTAATATCGCGCGACACCATGGCCATGTCAACCATACCGGCCAGCACATCGACAATTCCCTTGCCAGCCCCACCGGCAGAAATGTCAATTAGAACTTTGGGATGCTCCTTACGGAACTCCTCGGCCCATTTTACAACCAAAGGATACATGGCCCAAGCCCCCGAAATGCTGATCCGTCCAAAAAGGTTTCCCTCTTTGTCATAACCCGAACCCCTTTCCGAACGACAACCGTAAAATGAAAAAACAATCACTCCCAGAAAAAAGAAAATCATAAATTTCTTCATATGACTCAGTTTCGTTTATTGCGGATTTTTTAAAACCAGGCAGCATTTAAGGCAATGTTTTTAGCCGTTAACCCGTTGGTTTACCAGGCGGCCATAGCCAACCAATATTAGCCATTAGCGCAGCCCTAATTTTGCGAACCAAAAATAAACAAATAATTATTGCAAAACACTAAGAAGGAAATACAACCGGAATTATACCGGCTCCCATTTTGTGCAAATATTTATCAATTTGTTGATAATTGGCAGTATAACCCAACAAAAACCCACCCCCCCCAGCTCCACATAACTTCATAGCAAACCACTCATTATCAAGCCATTGCTGCCATAATGACATAAATCTTTCAGGGATCATTTGTGAAAAATGTATTAGTTGAATTTCTGAGAGTTTTTTCATTGACTTCAACATCGAAGTCAAATCTGCCGCCAGTAAATAATTTATACACTGGTCAACCACGGGCAGGTATTCCTTTTCCAACATATCATTAAATGGCGCCATAAGGCATTTTTGTCTGAAAAGTTTAACCAATTTTTCAGTTTTGCGGGACATAAGGGTATCAATAAGAAAAAAACCCCCGGGGCTATTTGCCTCCCATTTCTTAAGGCAAACAATTTCCGGATAACCTTTGGTGTTGATAAGCAGTGGTTTGGCCACATAGCAACTCAGCGGGTCGATGCCCGAGCTAGTGCCGTGAAGGTTACTTTCGAGGCGGGCGAGGCTTTTTTGCAAAAACCTGAGCTGATTGGGTGTTGGGTTTTGATGGAAGGCCTGGGGGCTGCAGGAGTATCGGTGAAAAACCGCGGCCACCAGAGCGCCAGAGCTTCCAGCGCCATAGCCTTGCGGAATATCTGACTCCATAAACATGCCCATGCTCAGGTCATGGGCAAAGGCGCCAAGGTCCATGTTTAAATGAAACCCCATGGTAGCCTGCTCATGCACCAAAGCCTGGTGGTACCCTTTAAGTTGCTGATTTAACAAATTATTTTTACTAATTCCCACCCCTGGAAACTTAAGGGAGGCTGAAAAATTAAACAAGGGAATAGTGAGCGCCCTGCCTTGCAAAACAACTCCATACTCCCCAAAAAGCATGAGTTTTCCATGAAATACACGGGGAGATTCTTCCATAATCAGCCCATTTGTTTTTGCACAGGTCCGGCACCTACTCCATCATTAATCCATTGCCGGTTTTTGCAAAATGGAAGCAACTCCTGCCCGATAAACAACCTGACCTTTTCTGCATTTTTAGCTGGATAAATAAGGTGTATGTTCGGGCCGGCATCTAAGGTAAAGCACAGGTTTATTTTGCTTTCGTACCGGAATTGGCGTATTTTTTCAATCAGGTTTATAGTGCCCGGTTTTATTAAAATATAACCCGGACTTGACGACAACATCAGCCCGTGCAGTGTAAGGGCTTCATTCTCGACAATTTCAACAAAAAGCTCCTCATTGCCGGTTTTCAGGGCCTGAATCATACTTCCCAAGTTTTTTTCAGCCTGGGCAATGCGGCTTTCGCGGAAGTCGTGCCCGTTCATCAGCGCATGTCCTGCAGTGCTCGACACTTTCTTTTGGGTATCGTCAACAATAAGCACTGCATCATGAATGTTGCTGAAAACAGGGTGGATTTCCGCTTCCGGAAGTTTTATAGCAAACTCATTGCTTGAGCCTGGCAAATGACCCGACTTACCCCATACAGTAAATCCGCCGTAAACAGAGCGACAGGCACTTCCACTACCCAGCCGTGCAGCAATGCTGGCCCTGCGCAAAAAGCCCGATACCTTGTTATCACTACAGTTCAATTCACATTCAATACTTCCCAGTGCCAGTGCCAGGGCGCTGAAGGCGGCTGCCGAAGAAGCAATACCTGCCGAATGCGGAAAAGTGCTCTGGCTCTCAATTAGAATTGTTGTTTCATCCAAAAACGCATAATGCGCTTTCATGCTTTCAATGTAATTGCCAATTCGGTCCTGAAACTTTTCGTTGGGCTGACCATTGAGAGTAAAGGCACGAAGTCCGCCCCCGCCTTTTTCAACTTTTTGGTATTGCATGGCTATACGCACTACGCTTTCGCGAAGGGTGAAGCTCAGTGAGGGGTTCATAGGTATTTGCCCTTGCAGTTTGCCCCAGTATTTAACCAGGGCAATATTTGCCGGACTCTCCCAAAAAACCTGGCCAAATCTATTTTCAATTGATTGATGACTCATATCCCAGTCATTTTTTTACTTCAAAACAATTTCTGAATAATTAAATACGGTTTCGCAACCCTTATCGGCAAAGTAACGCTTCACTGTTTCCTGGCTTACGGCCGAAGCGGCCATGCAAAAATCGCCACCCCAGGCGCCAAGCGACTTAATGACACCCGGGAAATCATCAAAACGCGCTTGCTGCAAAGGTATCTGATTTATGACCTTTGCCACCACCGTTTCGTGGGCCGTAATGAGCCGCTTGAAATGCTGCAGGTCGGTTTCGCTGACCATTTTCAGGGTAAGTTCTGAAATGCGCTCAAGGCTGTGGGCATCAAAATTAAGGGGGTTAACAGCTGCAATGCTTTTTGCGCTGCTTTGCTTGCGGCCGGTATAAACAAACCATAAGTTCTGGCTAAAAGGCGGATCGAAACCCGCCTCACATACCGATGGTTCCTTGTCAGGTCCGTTGAAACGGTAAAAAACCGGTCCAAGGCTACGGGCGCAGGCAATGTCGTATCCCGATCCTCCCAATGTTTCAAAAAGCAACTTATAAGGATTGACCCCCGCCCACCAGGCCAGGTTCGAAACCAGGGTTGAACTGCTCCCAAGGCCCCAATTGAGCGAAAAATTGGTGTCGGTGGTAATTTTGTATGAAAAGCCCCTTTCGGGGAAGGCCGGGTTGAGGTTGCTGCATTTGAGAAGCAGTTTTTGAAGGCTTACACTTACCGGGTCGGCTTGGTTTTGGGGTTCAAATTCGCGTTCGCTGAAAACTTCTTTATACCATACCCGCCCTTTTTCCAGGGCAGTCCAGCTGAGCCATGGCTCCTGGGCAGGCAGTATTTCAATTTGCATGTTTTGCCCAAGCTTAAGCGGCACAGCCAGCACCAGCGATCCAGCCAGAGCAAGGTACTCGCCCGTGATCATGAGCTTGGCATTTGAGTAAAAGCTTTGTATATTCATGGCGCGGGTTTAATAAAATAAATGGGCAAGCCAGATTGTTATTCTCAGTCAGAGCCACGCAAATTTTTTAAATAGGCTTCCACTTTCTGAAAAGAAATGGTCTGATCCTTGAAATGCAAGGTTGTTTTATTGCGTTCGGCCTTAGTGGCACCCAATTGAGAAAGAATATTGGGCAGGTGCATGCGCATATGGCCAGCCTGAATACCTGTGGTGGTGAGCGAACGCACCGCGGCAAAGTTGTTGGCCATACCGGCTGCTGCAGCAATCATCATTAGCTCTTTGGCACTCGGGTTTCCAAGCATTTTCAGCGAAAGTTCGGCCAGCGGATGCAAGCGGGTCAACCCGCCGGTGGTGCCAAGTGCCAAGGGCAAAGTAAGTGTAAAACTGAATTGACCTTCCTCAACCCTGGCATGGCTAAGGGAGGTATAGTGCCCGTCTTTAGCGGCAAAGGCGTGGGCCCCGGCTTCAATGGCGCGAAAGTCATTGCCAGTGGCAATGATTACGGCATCCACCCCGTTCATGATGCCCTTGTTGTGGGTGGCAGCGCGGTAAATGTCCTTTTCGGCCATCTCAACCGCAAGGGCAAAACGCCGGGCAAAGTCTTCGCCCGAAAATACCGGGGCCATATTATTGAATTCTTCAACCGGACACTCTACCTTGATCTCTACCAGACATTCGGGCACATGGTTAGAAAGGATAGACATGACAGACTGATATGCTTTTGGCGAAAAGCCTTCGGTTTGCTCAAAAAAATCGGTCATGGCGCGCGAACATTCTTCGAGCACCGAATTAATAAAATTCGCGCCCATGGCATCTACGGTTTCAAAGGTCATGTGAAGCTGGAAGTAGTTTTCAATCAGGTGCGATTGGTTCCTGATCTCAATACCCGTTATGCCTCCGCCTCGCTTTACCATATTGGATGCAATGAGCTTTATGCGCTCTTGCAAAAATGAAATTATTTCCGCGGAAGCGGCTTCCAATTTTTTATGATCCTCCCTGAAAAGGAAATGCACTTGCCCTTCTTTTTGCGTACCAAGAATTCTGGCCCTGAAACCGCCCCTGGCCGCCCAAAAACTTGCCGCTGCCGAAGCCGCAGCAACTACTGAGCTCTCTTCAGTAACCATTGGCACAATGTAAAACCTATCGTTGATCAGAAAATTGGGGGCCACATTGTAGGGCAAAACATAGTTGGAAAGGGTGTTTTCGCTTAGCCCGGAAAGCACCTTTTGCACTTCGGGCTTTGGATGTAAAAAAAACCGAAGGGTCTCCCCCACGCCCGAAGTATCTTCAAAAAGCCCTTCAACAAATTTAAACTTCTCTTCTGAACTGAGCTTTGAAAAACCCTTTATAATTGATTTTTGAACCATTGCCAAAAATGAAGAATATTATACAAAACTTACTAAGAAGGTATAAAAAACTCAAAATCAACATATACCTGTTGCCGCTGCCAAATAACTTCATTCCCTGCACTCACCGCCCCATGCCCCAGATCCATGCACTACTTGACCCTCAAAAAAGCGTACGCCAGATCCAGGCCCTTCGCCTGGAATTGAATGAACTGCCTAAGGGTTTCGTAATCGTTGCGGGCATATTTTAGGAATGTTGAAGCCTGGCCGTAAACGGCAGGTATTTTTGATTTGTTGATAAGGTAATAGCCGTCGAGGTATGAGCGAACGCCGCCCGAAACAATCAGTTTCTTAACGCGGATTTCCCCGGGTTCATTTTCAACTATATGGTTAACCATGCTAAGCATTTGCAGGGCATCGTGGCCTATTTTTGCCAGGGGTTCAAACATTTCCTGTTCGGCAGGGGTGCTTCGCATAAGCTCTACCATTGCGAAGTTGGTGCCTCCAAATGCGGCAAACTCAATGCCTCCCAATGGAAGCTTCAGCAATTGGCGCAGGCTTTCGTAGCCCATTCCCTGTCCTACTTCCTTAACAATTACCGGAAATTTGACCTGCTCAAGCAATGCCTGAACCGACTCTAAAGGCGGTTTTGTAAGCCGGTCGCCCTCGGGCTGAAACCATTCCTGAAAAGGATTCACGTGTATGAAAAGACCATCGGCACGGAGTTTTTCTACCAGTTCGATGATACGATCCACCTGTTTGTGGAGCAACATGTCCTCAATTTGGTTAATACCCAGGTTGGCCCAGAGCGGATAGTCCGGACCAATGATGTCGCGCATGTCAAAGTCGTGAAAATACTTTTCATCCTGGAGCAGTATGCGGCATGAGCCCAACCCCATTCCAAGGCCAAACTCCCGGCTTGCCCGGGCAAGATTTCGGTTAATGGTGCCTGCCAGTTTGGTGCCCCCTGTCATGCTCGACACCCAAATGGGCAGCATCATTTTCTTTCCAAGAAAATCGGTTTCAGGTATGGCATTAACCGGATGAGCGCTGAGCATGGGTTCGTAATAGAACCGCTGGTCAATATCCTTTGCGTTGATTTGCGACTCAAACGCAAGGTTTATATGGTCCTTCTTCCGGTCTTCCATGGCAATGGATATTATTTACAATCCGAGATATCGGGAAATGACCATACGCAGAATTTCGGAAGTTCCTTCGCCAATTTGAAGCAGGCGCTGATCGCGGTAAAACCGCTCTACCGGGTGAGGTTTAAACACTCCGGCGGCGCCATGAATCTGCAGGGTCTCATCGGCAATTTCTCGGGCAATCTCCGATGTGTAAAGTTTTGCTATGGCCGCTTCACGTGCAAACTGCATTCCGTTGTCTTTTTTCCAGCAGGCATGATACAAGGTGTTGCGAGCCAATTCAATCTTTACATCCATATCGGCTATTTTAAAAGCTACAGCCTGAAACTTGTGAATAGCCTGCCCAAACTGTTGCCTTTTCTTTGAGTGTGCAATGGCTTCTTCGAAAGCACCCTGAGCCAGCCCAAGGCCAATGGCGGCAACCGAAAGTCGGCCGGCATCGAGGGTGTTGAGCATAATGCGCCCACCCTGCCCAACCTCGCCCAGCAGGTTCGATTGCGGAACCCTGACATTGTCAAAATAGAGCCGTCCGGTATCGGAGGCGCGCCACATAAGCTTGCCAAAGCTCCTCTCGCGGGTAAAACCGGGCGTGTCTTTCTCCACAATAATGGCTGAAAGCTTTTTGCGGCCATTAATTTCGCCAGTTAAAGCCTGTACAATAACTCCACCCGATATTTCGGATGTGGAGTTGGTGATATGCATTTTTTGGCCATTTATGACCCAATATCCATCAACAAGTTCGGCTGTGGTTTGCGATCCCATAGCGTCAGAGCCGGCATTTTCTTCCGTCAGACCAAAAGCCCAGGTCATGCGGCCGGTGGTAAGCGACGGAACATATTTCTTGATTTGGTCTGGGGTGCCGTACTTCAGCAAAGGGGCAATGGCCAGTGAATTTACAGCGGCAATTGTGGCAGCCTGCGAGCTGTCAACCCTGGCAAGCTCTTCAACAATTATAATGTAGCTAAGGGTGTCGAGAGCATGGCCACCAAGCTCTTTGGGGGCTTGGATTCCAAAAAAACCAGCTTCGCCCATTTTGGCAGTCAGCTCTATCGAAAATTCTTCAGTTTCGTCAAGGTTGGCTGCAACCGGCTTAACTTCTTTCTCAGCAAATTCACGCACACGATCTCTAAGAGCCAGATGGGCAGGAGTTAAGAGTGGATGTGTTATCATAAAAGTATAAACAATTGGTCAGTTCTTTTAACAATAAATTTTTAAAATGGTTTTCCCTTAGGTATAATTTTGTTAAATATTTTTTACAAAATGTTCGACAAAACAACCAGCGCCTGTTTATCCTCCACCAGGTCGCCTACATTCACTTCAATGCTTTGTACCCTGGCTTTGCCCATAGCCACCACCCTGTTTTCCATTTTCATCGACTCGAGAATAACCAGGGTATCGCCCTTGTTTACCACCGTGTGGGGGGCCACATTTATTTTCAATACCTTGCCATACATTGGCGCATTTACTGCAAAAATACCATCAATTACCGGGTTATTGTTAATTCGGGTCAGGTTTTCGCGGTTCAAATGCATGTTGTGTTGCACAAAGTAAACCCTTCCTTTGTGTTGAATCAGTGCTGAGCCATCGCTTTTCAGGGTAAAAAAGAGTTTATGGATGGTTCCTGAGGCATCAATCAAAAGTTCATGGTTTGTTTTTTTCAGCAAGTGGTAAATAGTTTTATGGTCTTCTGGTTCCATGTAGATGCGTTCGGGGGCAATGGTGTTAATGTTGCGAGTCAGCTTCTGCCCGTTTACGAGCAAACTGGTTAGCATGCAAAGACGCCAGTAACCGAGCTGCCTCCATATATTTTCACCCTGGTTTCTATTTTGCCTTCCGGCGAAAATAAATGCTGCGAATAGCAGATCGTTTCCGGCAGTATCAGATGGTGCAATACTGAAAACATTTTGCAAAAAATGTTTACAAAAGTTTGTATCGGCGCTTCCATCGATAAATGCCTGGTTTTTCAAGACCGAAATAAGGAAAGGGATATTGGTGCTTATGCCATGTACAATATATTCTTCGAGCCCAGCAATGAGTACTTGCCGCGCTTCATGTCGTGTTGGTGCATGGCTGATTACCTTGCTTATCATTGGGTCGAACTGACTGCTTACTTCAGATCCGGTGGTAACCGAGGTGTCGATACGTAGCCCGGCATTGGGGTTGTTTAGGTAAAAAAGGATTTTACCTGGCGAGGGCATAAAATCCTTATCGGGGTCTTCGGCATAAACCCGGGCTTCAATGGCATGACCGCTGATTTTAACCTCTTCTTGTGTGAATGAGAGCGGTTTGCCACAAGCAATATTTAGCTGCTCGCGCACAATGTCGATACCGGTAATCTTTTCCGTAACGGTGTGTTCTACCTGGATTCGAGTGTTCATTTCCAGAAAGAAGAAATCAGTGCCCGTTACGAGGAACTCTATGGTGCCAGCATTTACATAGCCAATTTTTTGGGCAATGTTTCGTGCGGCCATCATTAGTTTTTTTCTAAGCTCCGGGCTTACGTTTGGGCTGGGAGCTTCTTCAATAATTTTCTGATAGCGCCGCTGGATGCTGCATTCTCTTTCGAAAAGCGTTACCACATTTCCATATTCATCGGCTAATAGTTGCACTTCAATATGGTGGGGCTGGTCGAGGTATTTTTCGATATACACTTCGCCGTTGCCAAAATAGTTTAGGGCTTCGCGCCGGGTAGTATCGAGCATTTCGTTTACCTGCTGCTGGTTATGGGCAATGCGCATACCTTTACCACCGCCTCCGGCAGCGGCTTTTACCAGCAATGGGAATCCTATTTTGGGAGAAACTTTATGAAGTTCTTCGGGGGTGCCGGTAGCACCTTTTATAAGTGGAATACCCAGCTTCATTACCAGGTTGCGGGCTTCGATTTTGTTTCCCATCAGGCGTATTGCTTCATCGCCCGGGCCAATAAAAATAATGCCTGCCTTGCGAACTGCCTTCGAAAAGGTATCTGATTCTGAAAGAAACCCATATCCCGGGTGTATGGCATCAGCGCCTGATTGCAGGGCAATTGCAATGATCTGTTGCTGGTTTAGGTAAGTATCGCTAAGGCTGCCCCCATGAAGCAGGTGGCTTTCGTCGGCATGCTGAATGTGAAGCGCTGCGGCATCGGCTTCAGAAAAAAGGGCCACGCTGTATATTCCCATCTGCCGCAGCGTCCGAAATATACGTATGGCAATTTCGCCGCGGTTGGCCACCAGTACTTTTGAAATGCTTCGTTTCATGTTGTTCTTATTTATTTTCCGGCCAGGCCGGTTTTCGCTTTTCATGAAATGCCCTCATGCCTTCCTGGGCCTCTTCGCCCTTCTGCAGGCTTGTTAACAAATCTGCGGTGTAATTGCTCAACTCCTGGTTGATTTCTTTTTCAGCTACATATTGAATCAGCCTTTTGCAGGCCTTCATGGCCTCGGGTGCGTTTTCAGTCAGTTTATTGGCCAACTCATGGGCATATTGCTCAAGCTGAACCTTATGGCCAGCCTTGTCGGCCAAACGAAACCCAATAGCTTCGGCTGCATTTATTTTTGCGCCGCTGAGCATAAGTTGCCTTGCGTTGAGCTCCCCTATGCGCTTAACCACAAAAGGCGAAATGGTTGAAGGCACCAGTCCGAGTTTCACTTCACTAAACGAAAAAACGGCATTGTTTTCGGCAAGCACAAAATCTGAGTTGGCAATAAGACCTAATGCCCCGCCCATAGCAGCACCGTGAACAATAGTAATCAATGGTTTTGGGAACCGGTAAAATGAGAGGTACAATTCGGACAGCACATTTCCCGAGCGATCTTCAGGTAAGAGTTCAGCACCCTGGTTCATCCATTTCAGGTCGCCCCCGCCGCAAAAGAAGTCGCCCTTGCCACGAAGTATCACCACCCGAATTTTTGGGTCGTTTTCGGCGGAAGCCAGAAATGAGATCAGCTCGGCTGCCATTTGCCGGTTAATGGCATTGCGTTTTTCAGGCCGCGCAAGCCACAATATGCAGATGTAACCTTTGTTTTCAACTGCTAAGGTCTCAAAATTTTCCATCTCCAAAAAATTTACATGCGGTAAACGCCACTTCGCGGCTCATCATACTTTTTGTTTAGCGAAATGGCAATGGCCATAGCCACTACCTGACGTGTCTGGAGCGGTTCAATAATGCCGTCGTCCCACAGGCGCGAGGTGCTGTAATAGGCAGAGCCTTCCTCTTCGTATTTAGCCAATATTTCGGTTTTCATGGCTTCAATTTCGGCTTCATCTACCTTTTTGCCCAGTGTTTCCATCTGGTCAATTTTTATCTGTGCCAGTACGCTTGCGGCCTGTTGCCCGCCCATGACCGATATGCGCGAGCCGGGCCACATAAACAGGAAGTGGGGGTCGTAGGCACGTCCGGCCATGGCGTAGTTGCCGGCTCCGTAAGAGCCACCTGTAATGATGGTAATCTTGGGCACGTTGGCGTTGGCCACGGCATGCACCAATTTAGCGCCATCGCGCGCCAATCCGGAAGTTTCATAGGCTTTACCCACCATGAAACCGGTAATGTTTTGCAAAAACAAAATAGGTATTTTCCGAAAATTGCATAATTCAATAAAGTGGGTGCCTTTGAGTGATGATTCGGCAAAAAGCACCCCGTTGTTTGCAATAATGCCCACGGGGTAACCCATAATATGCGCAAAACCTGTTACCAAAGTGGTGGCGTAACGGGCTTTAAATTCATGGAAGCGGCTGCCATCGACCAGGCGGGCAATGATCTCGTAGGGGTCGGTTTGCTTTTTGGGGTCGGCCTGCAATATGCCGTAAAGCTCCTTTGGATCGTGAACAGGAGACTCGGGTGTTTTAATATGGAGCACCTGTTTTTCGGCCGGTTGAAAAGTCTCAAAAATGCTGCGGCAAATGGCAATGGCGTGCTGGTCGTTTTCGGCCAGGTGGTCGGCAACGCCCGATTTTGATGTGTGCACTTCGGCCCCGCCCAGCTCTTCGGGGGTTACAATCTCGCCGGTGGCGGCCTTCACCAGCGGCGGGCCACCAATAAATATGGTGCCCTGGTTGCGAACAATTACTGTTTCGTCGCTCATGGCGGGCACATAAGCGCCACCCGCGGTGCATGAGCCCATTACAAGCGCCACCTGCGGACAGCCCTGGGCCGAAAGCCGGGCCTGGTTGAAAAAGATGCGGCCAAAATCGTCGCGGTCAGGGAATACTTCTGCCTGTTCGGGTAAGAATACCCCGCCCGAATCAACCATATACACACAAGGCAGGTTGTTCTGCATGGCGATTTCTTGAGCGCGGATGTGCTTTCGTATAGTTTCTTTAATATAAGTACCTCCCTTTACGGTGGCATCGTTGGCCACAATTACTGCTTCGCGCCCCTGAATAAGGCCAATGCCGGTAACAATACCTGCCGAAGGGAAGCCATCGTTGTACTGACCAATGGCAGCAAGAGATGATAACTCAAGGAATGGAGTATTTGGATCGACCAGCAAGTCGATGCGCTCGCGTGCCAAAAGTTTGCCCCTTGAGCGGTGCTTTTCAACGGCGTTGGGCGGGACGCTCTGCAGCACCCTATGCATGTTGGCACGGTGGTTTTCAAGCAGTTTTAAGTAATGTTCGCGATTGGCAAAGTAATCATGCCCATGCGGGTGAATATGGGTGGGGATCTGAAACACGATGGGTTATGGGTTTGGTTCCTTTACCCCTCAAAAATAGTCGAAATATTAAAATAAGTCCACTACCGACCGCATTTTTTAAATGATTTATAAAAAGCCGGAAGTTCGGAATCCAGTATCGGAAGTCGGAAGTTATGAGAAAAAAAATGAAAGCCTGCCTGCCGGCTGGTCGGAAAGCCGAAAGCCTATTTTTATGGAACACAGATTTGCCCAAATAAATAGATTTTCACAGATTAATATTGAGTCTTTTTGTTCTTCTGTTTTTCAGCCCTAAAGATTAAGAACCACCATTGCCCGATAAAAATGACGGGATTTCTCGCTTCGCTCTAAATGACAAGGCTTTCAGCGGTTCTGGGGAAGATAGGTGTTGGGCGGCGGCTTCGCCGCCGCCCAACACCTATCAAAAAAACTAACGGTCTGTCATTCCGATTGTAGTGAGGCATCTCGAACAGATAATTCTTCCGTTATTAGATTTTGTGAGACAATAATAATTAAAAATCTAAAATCATTTTGCCCAAACCCCAAACCTCATATTTCGTCATAATTCACCTGCAACGGGCGGTCGTTAAGGAAGTCGTAGAGGGTTAGCCGGCGCATTTCGTAGAACCCTCGCCAGTAAGTTCGAAGGGCGGCAAGGTAGCGTTGCTTTGAGCGGTCTTTTTCTTCGAGGGCAAGGTTTAGCTCAATAATGTCGATACGACCTATAAGAAATCGTTCGCGGGTAACATCGTAGCGTTTCTGGGCAATAATATCAGCCTTCCGGGCAATTTCGAGCTGGCTCTTGAGCATGTTAAATTCCATGACACGCAGCATGACTTCCTGTTCAAAATCGACAAGTGCCTGGTTTACGGTGGTATTTACCAGCTCGCGGTTCGACTCGGCCATTCGCACCCTCCCCTTCGACACGCCCCAGTCTAATATGGGTATTGAAATGCCGATGGTGAGTTGCTGCTGATCGAGGGGGTTTTTATATACATTTCCGAAATCGTCAGATGTCTGGGTAAGGCCATATAAGGCAAAAAGGTTGGCATTGAAGCGGTTGTCGGCCCTTGCCTGGGCCACCTGGCTTTCGGCTTCGAGCAGCTGGCGCTGGCGGGCAATAATGTCGGCCCGGTTTTTTCGGGCTTCGGCCAGGGCAGCATATACATCAATTTGAAGGTCATGGATGTTTTCGGGTGGTATCAGCTCGGGCGTTTCGCTGCCATCAAGCCCCAGGTAAGAGCGAAAGCGGAACAAGGTTCCTTCGTAATCGATGCGCGACTGCTCAAGGGTGGCTTCTGAGTTAAGCACATTCAGCTCCATTTGCAGCAGCTCGTTTTCGGCAATGCGCCCCAGTGAGAAGCGCCCCTGGGCAATACGGTAGAGGGTATCGTTGCTGGCCAGGTTCAGTTTATTAATCTCCATGTTGATTTGGCCCAGCAGCAGGTCGAAGAAAAAGTTGGTGGCCCTGAGCGAAATGTTTTCGAGGCTTTCGACGTATTGTTTCCGTGCCTCTTCAAAACGCAATGGCTCTATCTGCCTCTCCCACTTAAAGCGATTATAGGCCAATATGGGCTGACGGAAGCCAATATTTACCGGTGTTGAAAGATACGACACCTCGGTGCCGTCCTCCCTTATCAGGTCAATGCGTTGCAGGCCGGAGCTAACAAAAAGCTGACCTCCGGTAAGCCCAATTGTTTGGCTGAGCGAGAGGTTACCTGAGGAGGTTGCCAGGCTTCGCCTGATAAAAATGTCGCTGCCGTCGGGCAGGGTAATGGGCGAAATGGTGCGGTTGAGGTTTGGAATGGTAGCATCGAAGCGCAAATGGGGCAGGTAGCCGGCCTGGTAGGTGCGGTGCTGCCAGTAGCTGCCGCGGTAGCGGTGGCGTGCCGCAAAGGCGTCGGGCGACTGCTGACGGGCAATGGCAACAACCTCTTCAAGGGTAAGTTGACGGCGCCCTGAGGCAAATCCAAATGAAGGGAAAACACCTTGAATAATCATTAAAAAAACCAGGGGAATAATTAGCTTTTTCATAGTTTGTAAAACAATATTAAACATTGCATGCAACAAAACCCTTCATATATTCATTTTTGGGTAATTACTCATTCAAAGATAGCATTTAAACCCTAATGGGCTTTAAACCTTAGAAACACCGGAAAAAACAACAAAATGGCCAACAGACTGAATACAAGCCCTCCGATGGTTCCGGAAGCAAAGGCAAACCAAAATGGCTCCTTTTCCCCGATAAGAAAAGGGATAAGCCCTATTATGGTAGAAAACACCGTAAGCAAAACCGGAAATATTTTGTACTGAAAGGCCTTGAGGTATAATGCCGGCAGGCTTCTTCCCTGGTGAGAATTGCGGTAGTTGTTAAAATCGTTGAGAATATACAGACCGGCATTTACGGCCAGCCCGCTAAGCAAAATAAAGGCAGCCCAGCCACCCTGGTCAAAATTGAGTTTAAAAAGGTAAAATGTGAGAAACAATCCGGAAAATGAAATAGGAATAAGGCCAATAATTGCCAGGGGTTGCAGCAGCGACTCGAGCAGGATGGCACAAATAAAGAAAATGATTACAATTACGAGCAAAATGAGCAGGTACTGGCTTTTTTTCTCGGTTTGCCACGACCATTGCCTGGCGCTTGCCTTATAACCCAGGGGCATTATTTGGCTCATTTCTTCCAATAGTTGTTTGTTGAGCCTTTCCTGCAGAGCCGGAGGACCAAGGAAGGTGAAGTCGAACATTAGCCGGTATTGCTGATTGTATTTGTAAATATCATTGCCAATAGCTTTTTTTTCAATATTAACCAGGCTGCCAGGCTTGAAGTAATTACCGTAAATATGCAAAGGTTTGTTTGCCAGGTCCCAAACCGAGTACTCAAGATATTGTTCGGGCACCAGGTTTATGGGTACTGGTTGGTCATCAACTATTATTTTCTGGGCTGGCCTTTTCATTACCAGTTGCTGCAGATTGCTAAACACGGCATGGCGGTTCAGGCCGTGCATGGCCAGGAGCCTTTCGTCGAACTCCATGAAAAACTCTATGCGGTTGGGGCTTCGCCAGGGTTCTGCACCGTAAATGGCAGGCTTTGACACCCGCGGGTTCTGCCTGGCCTTTTCCATGAGTATTTCGGCATACCGGTACAACTGCTCATAGTTGTAACCATCAAGCACAATATTTCCGCCCCCACCACCAGAACCGAGCACATTGCTGAAGCCCTGACCCACGCCCCACACTCTCCACTCGGCCCCACCAATGGAAAGGGCTTTTTGTATGACCCTGTTTTGAAGCACATGAGGAAAAGCGCCTTGATCGAATTCAGGTTTGAACTGTACCGAAATATATGCATTGTCATGCGAAAAAACGCGGGTTTGAAACTGTTCGATCTGAGTAAACTGAAGCAGGAAATCTTCCATTTGCAACATGGCATCGTTCATCTGGTGCAGGGTAGCTCCGTCGGGCATCTGCCCCCTGATAAAGATGGTGGTGCGCTCGGGGTCTGAAAAAAAAGAGCGCTCATATACAAACTGAGAGAACAGCCTGAATGAGCCACCCAGCGCCTTTTCGGCCGTACGCTTTATGCGTTGCTGGTAGAAAGAGCTTCCAATGGTTTTGTTGTAAACGGCCGCACCCACGCCCTCGCCTTCTAGCTTTGATGGCAGCATGTGCACTGGCAACCCAAAACCAAGCACCAGCAATACGAAAACCAACCATCGATACCTTCGGGCAAGCAGCATAAACCTGAAGTAGGCCCTGCTGAGCCTAACTTTGCGACGTGTTGAGGCCTTGAAAAAAGTTGTTGCTTGGCGGGCCATCCCGCTTTTGGCAAAAAGGGCTGGAATAAAAAACCAGGCCACCCCCAGCGACAGAAAAAGGTTGACCAACACCACCCCTGCAAAATCTTTCAACTGAACCCGCTGCTGAGCTTCGAGTAAAAAAATAACCGACAGGCTTCCCATGGTGGTGAGCGTGGCCGCCAGTATGGCCAGAAACACCCGCTTGTTGCGATGGTTTTGCATGTGTTCGATCATCACAATACTGTTGTCTATTATTATGCCAAGCGAAACGGTAATGCCTGCCAGGGAATACAGATGTATTTCAATGCCAAGCAGGTAGTACCAGCTTACGGCCAGCAGCAAGTTGGCCACCACGGTGGCAAAAATCATAAATAGGTACCTGAAGTTGCGGGCCACCAACAGCACAAACAGCATGAGCACCGAAAATGAAAAGAGCATTCGAAAGCCTACCCGACTGAGGTCTTTGCGGATAAACTCAGTATCGTCGTAAGTGAGGATCATTTGCCAGCCGGCGGGCAACTGCGCTTGCAACTGGTCAACAGTTTGGCGGGCAATGTTCGAAAGCCTTATCTGGTTTTGGCCGCGAGTGGCGGCAATGGCCATCAGCAGAGTGGTTTGCCCGTTGATGCGGTAATAGTTGAACGGGGGCTCTTCCACCAGCCTTACCGAGGCCAGCTCGGTAAGAAAAATGACCCGGCCATTATGGTTACCGACAGGTATGCTTTCCCATTTAGGGGTTTCGTGCCGATTAGCCCTGAGTACAGCGGGCATGCTGATACTGAAGGCAGTTGTTTCGTTTTCAATGGTGGCCATACCCAAAAAGCTTTCGCCGAAATATTGCTGCAAGGCTTGCGCCAATGCTTCCTGTTTTATGCCCCACAGCCGCATCTTTTCGGGCTGGTAAACCACCTGGTATTCGAATGGCCGGGCGCCGAAAAGATTTACATTGTCGATGCCGGGTACCTGCGCCAGCACAGGCAGCACCTGCCGCTCGATGTGGCGGGCAATGTCATGAGTGGCAGCCGGAGCAACTATTGTGTAGGTAAGCAGCGGATTATTGCGGCCCGAGGCGCGGCTGGTCGAAATGGACGGATAGCTAACCCCTTCGGGTAAGCCCGGATACAACCGCCTGATATGTGCCGACACCTCAAAGCGGGCCAGATCGGTATTGATGCCTTTCTTCAGGCTTATGGCAACATACCCACTGGCAAACTGCGACACCGAGCTGATCTCCTTAAGTCCGAGCATGGTACTCAGCGATGATTCTATTTTTGAGGTAACCTCTCGCTCCACATGTATGGCCGGAGCACCCGGCCACGTAAAGTTAATGCGCATGGCAGGCAGCTCGTCAGATGGATGCAACTGTATGCCAAGCAGCGGCACAAAAGCCAGCCCTATCAGCATCAATGCTGCTATTATTATGATTATGGAAAAAGGGGATGGGCGCATGGGGGGGGTGGTAGGGTTGTATGGGTTGGAAGGGTTGTAAGGGTTGTAAGGGTTGTAAGGGTT
>CAYGDW010000014.1:53870-55414 GCA_964348755.1 uncultured Bacteroidales bacterium
AAGGGTTGTAAGGGTTATATTGGTTGGAAGGGTTGTAAGGGTTATAAGGGTTGTTTGGCTTACAGTGCAATTGGGAATTCCCGGGGGAGTCGGGGGTATCGGATTTTTTCTGATCTTCAAAGCCAAAGCAAATGCCATTTGGTAAATCTCCAATTCACGATATGACTTCAAATTCCATTCCATAACCATTAAAACAATTACACCTATTTAAAACCATTACAACCACTAAAACTATTACAACAACTACAACCATTTCAACAACTACAACCATTACAAACCGTACAACCTTTTCCCCTGTTTTCTCCGGTACAAATAATAATAAAACACCGGTATAAAGTACAGGCTCACGAATGTGCCCAGGCCGAGGCCGCCGATGACCACCAGTGCCAGTGGTTTTTGCAGGTCGTTACCCAGTCCGCTGATAAAGAGAATGGGCAGCAGCGCAAAAATGGTGGTGATGCTGGTCATGAGTATGGGTTTTAGCCGGTAATGGCCGGCGGTGTAGAGTGCTCTAAGCAGGGACATGCCACCGGCCCTGAGCCGGTTTATGGTATCGATCTTCAGGATGCTGTCGTTGATGATGATACCGGCCATAACCACCAGTCCTATCATCGACATCATGTTGAGCGAAGCTCCGAAGAGCATAAGCATGGCCAATGCTCCGGCCATTGCCAATGGAACTTCGAGCAGGACAATAAATGGCAGGGTGAGCGACTCGAACTGCGCTGCAAGGATAAAGAACAACAGCAGCAGGGCCACAATGCCAATAATAAGAAGTTCTTTTACCAGCATCTGGCGGGCAAACAGGCTGCCGGAAAAACCGGCCTCGAACCACCTTGACTGTTGCATTTGCTGTTGAATGGTTTGTGTGGTTTGGTTCAGTTGTCGGGCCGGTATTTCAAGCGCCAGCGGAAAGTATTCGCCTTCGAGGCCAGCTGTTATCACGGGCAGGTCGGCGCCACGGCTGCGGCTTACCAGCAGTTGCAGGGGCACCTCAACGCCCTGGCGATTGGTAACGGTGGTGGTTTGAAGCATTTGGTGCAGGTCGCTCTGGCGGCTGCCCACCTTTACAGGCACAAAAGCGCGGCTGTCAATTAGGGTGATTACCTGGTTTTCGTTAAAGATGCGCGAGAGACTTCGTTGCAGGCTGCCCATGTCAACCTGGTGCAGCGCCATGAGCTGCAGGTCGGCTTCGAGCAGCAGGTTTTGCTGAAGGGGCACTGGGTCGAAATGCAGTTGTGGCAGGGCTTGTTGCAGGGTGTCGATGGTTTGCTGCAGGTGCAAAGCCAGCTCGCTGCCGAAGTTTTGGAGGGGCCTGAGGCGAAGCTCAAGCGGGGGCTGGCGGTCGCCAAACAACTGGTCGAACAGGTTGCCCTCCTCGCGAAACTGCAGGATGGTCCTTGGGTAGCGTCGGCTGATAAACGTTCTGGTAAGGTCTTCCATGGCTGCCAGGTCTTTTTCAGAGGCGGCCAGCAGGTAAAGCAGGCTTTGAATATTCCGGTGAAAGTAGGCCACTATTCCGGAGCAAAGTAGGCCACTAATTC
>CAYGDW010000015.1:0-53174 GCA_964348755.1 uncultured Bacteroidales bacterium
GTCATCCCGCACGTAGTGAGGAATCTCATGCATAAAATTCTACCCTTTTTTACTTTATCGGACAATAGTGATTCGATAAAAATGATGCAAGCCAGTGCTTAGCGCCGCGTAAATGCCAGAAAATCATTTTCCGCGAAAGCGGCATAATTAATAAAAGAAAACATTGCCTTCCTGAACAGGCAATTGCCTTATGAAACCTTCCTCGAGCGAAATGAAAGTTTCGGTGGCAGTAACTTCGGGTATGGTTTGTATGCGTTCAACTATAACCCTTTTCAGGTGCTCATTGTTTTTGGTAAACACCTTTACAAACAATGAGTATTTTCCGGAAATATGGTGGCACTCTACTATTTCCGGAATTTTTTTTATGGCCTGAAACACTTGCTCGTGGGTTGAAGTGCTCATCAGGTTTACCTGAATGCCTATAAAAGCACAGGTATAATAGCCAAGACCTTTGGGATTAAGACAAAATTGCGAACCGGCCAAAATGCCTGCATCAATGAGTTTTTGCACACGCTGGTGTACTGCAGCCCCACTAATGCCGCAAACACGCGCCACTTCTAAAAATGGTATTCGGGCGTTTTCCGAAAGGATTTCAAGAATCTTTTTGTCGGTGCTGTCTATCTGAAAGCCTTTGTCCATAGGGTTTCTTTTAAATGACTTTTTACAAATTTAATGCTTTTTGCTTACGAATTGCAACCTCATCGCTTTTTTTTCAATTTTTTTCTAATTCTTTTCGGGAATTTTAAAGAAAATTCAATATTTTTGCCCAAAAATAATGTTTTCACCAAACTTTTGAAAATCAACCAAAACCCTTCAAGCATGAAATTCGACCCTGCATCAAATATTCAGGACCTGCTGCAATTTGGCGAATTTGGAGATGTAAATCCATCCATTACCGATTCGGCAACTTATACCTTTATGGAAGCCAAAACCATGGTTGACACCTTCCATGGCGACCAGCAGGGTTGTTTTCTTTATTCGCGCCACTGGAACCCATCAAATAAATACCTTGCCAATGCGCTTGCGGCAATGGAGGGTACCGAAAATGCTTGGGTTACAGCTTCGGGTATGGCGGCCATTACAAACACCATTATGCAACTGTGCAATACAGGCGACCATATTGTATCGAGCATTACAACCTATGGTGGTACCTTCGCATTTTTGGCAAACTACCTGAAAAAATTTAAAATAGAGGTTAGTTTTGTTGACATTACAAACCTTGAACAGGTGGAGAAAGCCATAAGAACCAACACCACTATGATTTATACCGAATCGATGACCAACCCTATGCTGCAGATTTCAGATTTGCCTGGTTTGTCGGTAATCGCCAAAAGGCACAAAATCAAATTGGTGGTTGACAATACCTTTACGCCAATGATTATTGCTCCGGCCAGGCTTGGGGCCGATGTGGTGGTGTATAGCATGACCAAATTCATTAACGGCAAAAACGACTGCGTGGCTGGTGCAATTTGCGGCACCGACGAATTTATAAACTCGCTGGCCGATGTAAATACAGGCACAGCCATGCTGCTTGGCCCTGTGCTTGACCCTTTGCGCTCATCGAGCATTTACAAAAACCTGCAAACCCTTGCTATTAGGCTAAAGCAACACAGCCACAATGCGTTGTACCTGGCAAAAAATTTTAATGAGGCAGGCGTTCAGATCAGATATCCTGGCCTTAAAGAACATCCCCAACACGAACTTATGACCAAAATTATGCACCCCGATTTTGGTTTTGGAGGCCTTATTGCCATTGATATGGAAACCAGCGAACGGGCGGCTAGGCTTATGGAAATGATGCAAAAGGAAAGCGTTGGTTATTTGGCTGTAAGCCTTGGTTATTTCAAGACCCTTTTTAGCAACTCAGGCAAAAGCACCTCGAGCGAAGTCCCCGAAGATGTGCAGAAAAAAATGGGGCTTTCGGAAGGCCTTATTCGATTCTCGGTAGGGCTTGACCACGATATTGAACGAACCTGGCAGAAAATAAAATTTTGCCTCCAAACATTAAACTACATTTAAGACCAGAAATAATTGCATAACCCGCCGAAAAGCCCGGGCACAAAAGGATGTAAAAAAAATCCGGATGGTTTAAAACAGCAAAACCAGAAACTTTATAGAGAACTTAACTTTTTTTATATTAATTTTTTGTAAACAACAAAACAAATACGAATTTTTGGAGTTATAAAATCAGAAGAAATAAAATATTTTAAAAACTTAACTCGCAAAAGCATATTGTTTCTCTTCATGTTGTTGTTTTGGTTAGTTGATTGGTGGCCCCGGGACAGCATACTGTCCCGGGGTTTTTTTATTCAGCCGGCATTTTATTGTTTTAGCCCGAAGGTTTTAATTTTAGGCTTACCCCACATGAGAAAGATGGTTTGAGGCACCTGAACATTTTGCAGAAACGGGCCGCGAACAGGGTCAATTTCTCCTGCAGCAAGCCTGAACAATTCCTGCCCTGCCCCTTTGGCAAAAAACGGGACAAGGGTATTGGTGTGCGCATCGGAATTGAACTTTGCCCCTGGCATGTTTCCTTTTCCCTTATTACCCACTGGCGGATTTACTACCCTTGGGTGATCGGGCCCCGTAAGATAGCCGGTTTCGTGGTCGGCTGTAATAATGATCAGGGTTTCATCCCAGCTGCTGTATTTCTCAACCCATTCAATTGCTGCTTTTATTGAGTTGTGCAGGTCAATCTGTTCTTCAATAATCCGGCCAAGATCGTTGTCGTGGCTGGCCCAGTCGATGGCTCCCCCTTCAATCATAACAAAAAATCCTTTGGGGTTTTGTCCCAGCACGTTCAGTGCGGCAAGGGTCATTTCTTCAAGGGTGGGCACATTTTCATTGAACAATTTGGAAAAAGGCATTTTCTCATTTTCGGCCCTGGTTCGGCCCTGGTTTAGGGTGCTGTTTACCTGTGGAATTCCCAAAACGCGTGAAGGTGCATTTCCGATGGCCATACTTCGAAACTCTTCGCGGGTTTGAATTACTGTCCAGGGGTCGGGTTTACCGTCGGCATTGGCATCGAGCACCCCAAAAGTCTGCCCCTCGGCTTTAAACTCAGTTCGGCCATCGTTTACTTTCAGCTGATTCCAGAGTTCGCGGCCGCCCACATAGCGGTCATTGTTTTCTGAAGCTTTCGCGTCATCATTAAAATCGGGGTTTCCGGCGCCCATAATCAAATCAAAACGAGTATTAAAAAACATATATTGGGCTATTTGGTCGTAGTTGCTGCGGTCGATGTTATGGGCAGCAAAGCTTGCAGGGGTAGCATGGCTAAGGGGCACACTCGACACCACCCCTATTGATTTGCCAAGGGCTTTTGCAGCATGGCTAATGTTTACAAGGCTGTCGCCATTTACCCCTATACCTATAGAACTGTTATACGTTTTTAGGCCGGTTGCCAAGGCCGTGCCGCCAGCTCCGCTATCAGTATAATCCTTTAAACTGTATTCGGGGTCGAGCCAGGCAAGCCGCGGGCTATATCCATTGCCAATAACCAACTCGCCTTCGCCCTGGTTTATAACCGCAGGATAGGTAGCCAGGCCAACATGGGTCCAGTCGGATTGCTCAAAGGGCTGGGCCTTCTCGTGGCCGTACTCAAAAAAATTAGCCGAAAGAATGTGGTTATAACCCATGCCATCGCCAATAAAAAAAATTATGTTTTTGGGCTTCGGAACAAATTGTTCCTTTGGCTTTTTTGTGGAGTGAAAGCCGCATGAGACCAAACCAGCAGCCAACCAAATACTTAAAAAGGCAACCAGAGTTACTCTGTTTTTTAAAAAAGTCATGATAATTTGATTAAAATTCCTGTAAATCACATTTAACTATTTGAATATAAAGATAGTAAAAATCCGACTACCATTTTTCGCCTGCAAATTTCCTGATTTTTTTTCAATTATAAAAGCAAAGACAAAGGTTGCGGCAAAAACAGGTATATGGAATGAAAATGTTAATTTTACATACGAACCTTTTTTGACCAATAAAAATGAATGTATTGTACATATCGTACGACGGAATGACTGATTTGCTGGGGCAATCGCAAGTAATTCCCTACCTTTCCGGGCTTTCGCAAAAAGGCTATAAAATTCATGTTATTAGTTGTGAAAAGAAAAAAACCTTTGTGGTTGAGCGTGCCGGGGTTGATGAAATTTTTTTAAAAAACCGCATAAGCTGGTCGCCTCTAAGGTTCTCAACATTTCCACCATTTTTTTCTAAATTATTCGATGTCTATAATATCGGGTGCACCGCTACCCGCCTGCACCGAAAAACCCCCTTTGACGTAGTACATTGCCGAAGTTATGTTGCAGCCTTTGTGGGTTTGTATTTTAAAAAACATCTGGGCGTTAGATTTTTGTTCGATATGCGTGGGTTTTGGGTCGATGAGCGTTTTGAAGGCAAAATCTGGAAGCGCACAAATCTTTTGTTTCGCATGGTTTACAGGTATTTTAAGCTGCGCGAAGCGGAGTTTTTCAGCCGGGCCGATGCCATTGTGAGCCTCACGGAAACGGGCCTCCAAATTATTGGGAAAACCTTTGGGAAAGAGGTTGAAAAAATAGCTTCTGTAATACCCTGTTGCGTTGATACTGAGTTATTTTCGTCCAAAAAAATAATACAAGAGGCCAAAGTCAGCCTAAGAGAAAAACTTGGGATTGAACCCGCGCATTTTGTTGTTTCATACTTAGGCAGCACAGGCACCTGGTATATGACTGCCGAAATGATGGCCTTTTTTGGCAGGCTGATTAAAACATTTCCAGATGCACGATTCCTTTTTATCACAGGCGAAAACCCTGAACTGATTTTTTTGGAGGCCCAAAAAGCCAGCCTTGATGTTGCTTCAATTATAGTTGTAAAAGCCAAAAGGCACGAAGTGCCCCTTTATTTAAGTTTATCAGATATTTCACTGTATTTTATAAAGCCCGTTTTTTCTAAAAAAGCCTCGAGCCCTACCAAACTGGCCGAGATTATGAGTATGGGCATTCCTATAATAACTAACCCGGGCATTGGCGACACCGACCAGATTTTAAAAGAATCGGGTGCAGGTATTCTTATCGATAATTTTTCGGAAGAGGCTTACGACCGTGCAATAAAAAAAATTCCTGCCATACTAAAAAAAGACCCCGAAAGCATTAGGCAATGCGCCATTGATAATTTTAACCTTCACTGGGGAATCGAAAAATACCATGAAATTTACCAGGGACTCAGCAAGTAATACCATTGGCTGGTATTGAAGGCAAAATTCTACTCAGGCAAAAACTTTACCACCGAGGCTTTAAAATTGAGCCAAACAGGCTTTCCAGGCACCAGGCTAAGTTTCTCATAGGAGGTTCGGCTTACCGAGGCCACCAATTCTATGCCCGCATCGACCACCAACTCCATGCCCGACCCACTCAGGTAGCTTTCCTTCACAATTCCCTGAAGCTGGTTAATGGCAGAGCTTTCGAGCTGGTGCTCCGAAAGCAGAATGTCTTCCTGGGGTATCATTACATAACCCAGGGTGGCTGATGCGCAACCCACAAAAGAGATAATTACACTTTGATTTACAATAGCTTTGCTCAGGTTTTCGGTAGCAATCGTTTCATTTATCTGGCAAGGAAATATATTTTTTATGCCGCTGAAACGGGCTACGAACTCAGATTTTGGGTGACGGAACACCTGGTCGGGCGTACCGAACTGAGCCAACCTGCCGTTTTCAATTACGGCTACTTTGTTGGCCAGGGTAGCAGCCTCCATAAAGTCGTGGGTAACATGAACCATGGTTTTTCCGCTGCGGTTTATTTGCCTGAGCAAGGCCCTGAGGTCGGTTTTCAGCTTAACGTCGAGGTTTGCCAGGGGCTCGTCGAGCAGCAAAATTTCGGGTTCAACGGCAAGCGTACGGGCAAGAGCCACGCGCTGTGCTTCGCCCCCCGAAAGAGTGCCCGGATATCGGTTGAGCAAATGTCCAACTCCGGTTTCGGCGGCAAGGGTGTTTACCTTTTTCGCGAGGGTAGCAGCCGGCAGTTTTCGGGTTCTTAATGAATAGGCAATGTTGGAAAATACGTTCATGTGCGGAAACAAAGACAAATCCTGGTAAACCAGCCCAATGGAGCGGTGCTGGATTCTGTAGTGGGTTATATCACGGCCTTTCCATACAATCCGGCCTTTGGAGGGCTTTACAAGGCCTGCAAGCACCTCGAGCAAAACAGTTTTGCCAGCACCCGACACGCCTAGCAACGCAAGATAATCGCCAGGTTCAATGCCAATCGATACATCTTCGAGCGAAAAGCCATCGAAGCGAATGCTTATATCTTTAATTTCTAACATGCAATTTGTTTTTTGACAATATTCGCATAACCACAAAAATGGCCAGACAAACCAGCACAAAAATGGCAGCCACCGGCCTGGCATAAGCCAGCCCGAACGAAGTGAACCGCTCCCAGATAAGCACCGGAGTAACCATGGGGTGATAGGCAATAATTACCACTGATCCGAACTCACTCAAGCCGCGAGCCCACATCATAACCAGTCCACTGAGTATTGACCTTTTGGCAAGGGGTAGCGATACAGTAAAAAACACGCGCCAGGGCGAAGCGCCAAGGTTCAGGGCGGCCTTTTCGAGTCTTTCGGGAACGGCTGCAAAGCCGTCGCGGGCAGCATTAATAAGAAATGGTAGGCTTACAAAAGCCATGGCCAGTACAATGCCTGCCACCCCTCCAACAAAAGTAAGGCCTGCAGCCTCGCCAGCCTGACCAAGCCACGTGCCGCGGCTAACAACCCCCAATAAGGCTATGCCAGCCGCCGAATGCGGAATTACAACCGGCAGGTCAACAATTCCGTTTATTAAACCCTTCAGAAAAAATTTTTTCCGTGCAAGTACATAAGCCAGCGGAATGGCCGCAAGGGCAAAAATAAGGGTGCCCGCCAACGAGCTCAACAGCGTAAGCCTTATACTTCTTATTACCTCAGGGTCGGCAATGGTTTGCGAATATTGTGGAAGTGTGGTTTTTAAGAACATTCCTGCCAGAGGGGCAATAATAAAAAGCAGTGCTAGGCCGCCCATAAACATGAAAAGAAGACTCAATCTGCTATTTTGCAGCATTTTAGTAGTTTTGAAAAATGCAAATATACCGGTTTTAATTAAAAATTGGGTGGGATTTACAATTGATTTAATTTTGTAAATTCGTTTGTCAAAAATTATTACCATGGAAAGGTATATCCGCAACGAAAAAATGCTAAGCCCAGCCGAAAACCAAAAATTGCGCACCTTCCGGGTGGCCGTGGTGGGTTGTGGCGGCCTTGGAGGCTACCTTACTGAAATGCTTGCCCGCCTTGGTATTGCCCACCTTACATTGATCGATGGCGATGTTTTTCAGACCTCAAACCTTAACAGGCAACTCCTGTCAAAACCCGAAAACATAGGCCAGCCTAAGGCCCGCGAAGCAAAACAGAGAATCAAGGAGGTAAATCCTGAAGTTACTACAGTAGCGGTATATGAATTTCTTACCGAAAAAAATGCCGGAGAAATATTGAAGGGGCACGACCTTATTTGCGATGCCCTTGACAACATTAAATCGCGACTTCTACTTGAATCAACTGCAGAAAAACTTAATATACCCTTGATTTTTGGCGCTATTGCCGGCTGGCACGCCCAGGTTTGCACCATTTTGCCCGGCGACAGGGTGCTCGAAAGGCTGTACCCTGATGGTTTGGAAAAAGGAGCCGAAACCCACTTCGGAAACCCATCATTTACACCCGCATTGGCTGCTTCAATACAGGTAGCCGAAGCAGTAAAAGTGTTGCTTAAAAAAGAAGGGCTGCTCCAAAACAAAATTCTTTCAATAAACCTCCTGAATCACGAATACCAGGTGGTAGATATTTAATGTCGCCAATAGAGACTCCGGCGCTATCCCAAAAAACCCTGCCTTTGTACCAGGACAACTTTGGCCCCTGGCAATTCCGTCTTAACCCGTCAAAACTTTTAGCTTTTCCCTTACGGGAAATTGTTGGTAACTTTGCAGCTTAAATTTAAAGTACAGATAATGATCAGTTTTGAAGATGCCCTGAATATTATTCTTACCGATGTTCGCCCCACAGGCACCGAAAGAATCGGGTTTAACAATGCCCTGTTCAGGGTGCTTGCCCAGGATGTTTTTTCTGATGTGGATATGCCTCCATTTGACAAGGCTGCAGTTGATGGGTTTGCCTGTCGCCGCGCTGACCTTGACAGCGAACTGGAATTGCTCGAAATTATTGCAGCCGGACAAATACCCTCAAAGGTCGTTTCTAAGGGCAAATGTATAAAAGTTATGACCGGGGCCATAGTGCCACAGGGTGCCGACACAGTAATTATGGTTGAACATACCCAGGAAACCAGGCCGGGCTTTCTTCGCTTTACTGCAACCATAACCTCACCAAATATTGCCTACAAGGCCGAAGATGTTAAAAGTGGCGACAAGGTTTGGGGCAAAGGAATGCAAATTTTGCCTCAGCATGTGGCCATTTTTGCTTCTGTGGGCTGCGTTAATCCAATCGTAGCCCGCCAGCCCAGGGTGGCCATCCTGTCAACTGGCGACGAACTGGTTGAACCCGACCAAATACCCGGAACCGCAAAAATTAGGAACAGCAACGGATTTCAGCTCGTAGCACAGGTAAAAGCAGCTCATTGCATATCCAACTATATGGGAATTATTCCTGACGATGAGCATGCCACCGACCAGGCTATAGCCAAGGCTCTGGCAGAAAACGATATGGTGATTTTGACCGGAGGCGTGTCGATGGGCGACTTTGATTTTGTTCCAAAAATTATGCTCAAAAACAACGTGGAAATTCTATTTCAAAAAGTGGCCGTTAAACCAGGAAGACCAACCGTTTTTGGCCGCACAAAATCCTCGTATATTTTTGGGCTGCCAGGTAACCCTGTGTCATCATTTATAAATTTTGAGGTGTTTGTCAAACCGTTATTATATAAAATGATGGGAATGGATTGGAAACCCCTGTCCTTTGAATTGCCCATGGGCGTAGATTTTCATCGAAAAACTGCAGACCGCGTCGAGTTTCTTCCGGTAAATATTGAGGAAACAGGCCATGTTGTTCCGGTGCGCTACCATGGCTCGGCCCACATACACGCCGTATGCTTTGCCAATGCACTAATATGCATTCCGAAAGGGATAAATGAAATAAAAAAGGGAGCCTTAGTAAATGTTAGACCAATTTAACCGCAAAATAAATTATTTGCGCATTTCGGTTACAGACCGTTGCAACCTTCGCTGCCGCTATTGTATGCCCGAAGAAGGTGTTCAGTTTATTCAGCACAGCAATATTCTCAGTTTTGAAGAAATCAAAGCAGTGGTTGAAGTGGCTGTACCGCTGGGTATTGACAAAATACGCCTTACCGGAGGCGAACCCCTTGTGCGAAAAGATATTGTTGAACTTGTGCGCATGATTGCCAGCGTAAAAGGGGTAAACGACCTGGCAATGACCACCAACGGCATTTTGCTTGGTAGTTTTGCCAAAGACCTTGCCCTGGCAGGGCTTCAACGAATCAATATTAGCCTCGACACTATTGATCCTGCAAAATTTGCTTTCTTAACCCGTGGCGGCGACATTAAAAAGGTATTTGAAGGCATTGAAGCTGCCCGTAAAGAAGGACTCAGCCCCATAAAGATTAATTGTGTGGTAAGAGAAACAAAAGATGAACCCGATGCCCTTGAAGTTAAGGCATGGTGCACAACAAACGGCATTGAAGCAAGGTATATAAGCCAAATGAACCTCCACACCGGCCAATTTGGCATGGTTGATGGCGGCAGCGGAGGCAATTGCAGTATGTGCAACCGCCTTAGACTAACCAGTGATGGCTTGATGAAACCTTGCCTGTTTAGCAATATGGAGTACAGTGTAAGAAAACTTGGAATAAAACAAGCCATTGAGTTGGCCCTGGGCTTAAAACCCGAAAAAGGTTCCATGAACCTCCACAACTGTTTTCACAATATTGGAGGCTGAAATAATAATATTCATTTCATTCAACCTGACTAATTATGAATACGCTTTCGCATACCGACAGTGAGGGCAAGGCCCGAATGGTAGATGTGGGTGCCAAGCCAGTGCAAAAGCGCTCGGCAACGGCCAGGGGGCTTATAACCATGGCTGCCCAAACCATTGCACTTATTGGCGAAAACCAAATAAAAAAGGGCGATGTGCTTACCTTAGCAGAAATTGCAGGCATTCAGGCAGCAAAAAAAACCCACGAACTCATACCGCTTTGCCATCCATTGCAAATTACCCAGGTTGAAGTAAAAACGGCATTGGCCGATACAGGAATTGAAGTAAATGCCACAGTAAAATGCAACGGGCAAACTGGTGTAGAAATGGAAGCCCTGACCGCGGCATCGGTAGCTCTGCTAACCATATACGACATGTGCAAGGCTGTTGACAAAAACATGGAAATTGGCCAGATAACGCTGGTTAAAAAGAAAAAGGAATAGTGCCCTTTTGGGGAAAACCAATTCAAAGCTGGCAATGAAAGTTATATCTGTAAATGTATCGAAAGAAAAAGGAACGGTAAAAACTCCGGTTTCGCAAATTGAACTTACCGACAATGGAGTATTGGGCGATGCCCACTCGGGCCCGTGGCACAGGCAGGTTAGCCTTCTTGGCCAGGAGAGCTTTGACCGCTTTTCGCAACAGGCTGGCCGCCAGTTGGTATTTGGTGAGTTTGCCGAAAATATTACCACACAGGGCCTTGAGCTGGTCAACACATTGCCGCTCGACCGGCTATCCGGGGCCAATATTGAGCTCGAAATCACCCAGATTGGCAAAGAATGCCACGAAAGTGCCTGCGCCATTTTCAAAGAGGTGGGCAATTGCGTTATGCCTAAAGAAGGTATTTTTGCCAGGGTAATCAGGCCCGGAATCCTTAAACCTGGCGATGAACTAAGGTACCAACCAAAAATTTTCCGTATAAAAATTATTACACTCAGCGACCGGGCCAGCCGGGGCGAGTATGAAGACCGCAGTGGCCCTCGATTGATTGAATTGCTTAAAAAACATTTTGAAGGTAAAACCCGCAAGATCCAGCCCTCGCATGATATTATTCCGGATGATGAAGGCTTATTGCGAAACCTTGTAAACCAAGCAATAGCCAGCCAATACGATGCATTGTTTACCACAGGCGGCACCGGCATTGGCCCCCGCGACATTACCGTAGAAACTATAAAGCCCATGCTAAGGAAAGAAATTCCGGGCATTATGGAAATGATAAGGATAAAATACGGAGCCAACAAACCCAATGCCTTGCTAAGCTGCTCAATTGCGGGTGTTTCTGACAACACCCTGATTTACACCTTGCCAGGAAGCGTTAAAGCAGTAAATGAATACATGGAAGAAATACTCAAGACCATGGAACACCTTATTTTTATGCGCCATGGGCTTGACACGCATTAAAAAAACGAGGGGCTGCTGGCCCCTCGTTTTTTTGTAAAAAAGAATGTTATTCGATAACCTTAAAGTCAACGCGGCGGTTTATGCTTAGATTTTGCCTTGACAACGGGTCGTTGGGGCCACGGTGCGAGATGCTCAGACGGTCAGGATTAATTTTAAAGTCATTCACCAACACATCATAAACTGCACGTGCCCTTTTTTCGCTCAGTTCGAAGTTGAAAGCTGAGGGGCCGGTAATGTCGGTATGGCCAATTAGCTCCACACGCGTTTGGGGATTGGCATTCATAAAGCGTGCTGCCGAAGCAATACGCTCGTAGTTGAGGTTGTCTATTGCCGAGCTGTTCAGCCTGAAAAACACACCCATGAGCGAAGCCACTGAAGCTTCGCTAACTCCAGGTCTTCGGTCTGAAAGTGATGCTACCCTAGAGCCGAGGTCGTTTTGCCTCTGGTCAATTGCCTGCACTTGCCTGCGAAGTTCTTCAATTTCACGGTCAAGGGGGCTTTGTAGCATTCGCTGATCAACGCCTTCAACGCGACGGTCAACCTCGGTTACCCTTTCAACAAGGTAATCCATACGGGTAACATCGCCCGGATACATTACTACCGATGGAGAAGCCCATTTCATGGCGCGGGTGTTTTTTCCGAGCTTGAAAACAATTCCTATATTAGTATAATTATAGGCATCGAAATTAGAGAATACTCTGCGCAGTGCATCCAACCCGTCGGTTTGTGTCATACGAAAGCCCGATTCGATTTCAAGGTCAATTCTGTTGGTGAGGTTAAACCTAACACCCATACCGAATGGAATTACCAGGTCATTGAGTCGGCTTTCCTTTTGGGTACCGGTTGAGTTATAGCCAAAAGTGCTTACCACTTCATCGGTAAGGCTGTTAAACAGGCGTGAGCGGTACGAAACCATACCAAGCCCAAGTACGCCGTAAATATCGATGCGATCGTTTTTGGCCCACCTGGGAGAGAGCAGCTTCGAAAAACTGATCACACTGCTCAGGTTTGCCTCCCAAAGCTCAGCCTTGAAATAACGATCCTGGCTATCATCTTTGCCGCTCAGGGTTCCTAACAAAAATTGCCCTCTTAAGCCAAAAGCAGGCGAGATATGATATTCAAGCTTTAATCCGCCACCTAAGGTCAACTCGTCAAATGCAGGGAAATAACTATGCTGTTTAATGTCAGAAAAAGGAGTGAGCAAGCCTCCGGTAAGACCTGCTGAAACCCTGTTGTAGTCGGCACCTACGTGCCTTTGTGCAATCAAAGGCTTAACTAAAAGCGAAAATGCTAACAAAAACACAATCGGATACTTCATGGCTGTCATTTTATGGTTAAATTGTATTGCCTGGTGATAAAGGTTTTTCTGATAAATGTTCAAAGTTAACAATTCTACATAAATCATAATAGTTTCTTGAAATAAATTTGAAATTTTACCCGAAAAAAATAATCACGCATTGATTTTCTAGGGTTTACGCACATTAAAAAAAATGGTTGCAAAAAACTTTCAATTTTGTTTGCTTCGGGCAATTATTTTCAGAACAAAGCTCTGACCTGCATTGATCCGGAATGAACTGGCGGTGTTCCAGGTGTTTTTCGTCCGTGGTAACTTACGCTAAGTTGCAACCAGGCATTGAGGGTTTGCTGCCAGGTAAAATTCAAAACATGGTTCAGGCCGGCATTCAGCCCTTCGAGCATTTCGAAAGCAAGTGGGGTATTTGCAGAAAAAGGGTAATCAATAAAGTTAAGCTGGTAGCGAGCCGAGAGGTTTCCTTTTGCAGGTATGCTGTACCTGAATTCGAGTCCGCCCTTTTTAATTTGGGACCTTTCGCCCGAGCTCATCAACACGTTTTCCTTAGTAGAATAACCGCCCTGTAAACTGAGTCGCCATTGGTTATCAAGCTGGTAATTAATAACGGGTTCAATCGAAACTGATTTGATGCTATAATTTCTGTTCATAAAAAACTCTGCCCGGTTCATCCTTTCTGACATACCAATTTGCATTTCTAAAGAGTAGCTACGGTTTATGTTCCACCGGGTTCTAAGGGCGGCACTTTGCAACACCCTGCTTTCAAAGCCATTGCTAAGCAGCATTTTGTTGCGGTTGTCGAGCCAGGTCAGTTCGGCAAAAAACACCTTGCCGGTGCGGTTAAAGAAAAGCGAATTTCTGAATGATGCGTTTAACCCTACCAATAGGGTGTCCTGCAAATTGGCCCCAAAAGGCAAGAAATATGCTGCCATTGCGTTGCCCTGGTTCTTTTGGTCAATCCGGAAACTGGTCTGATTTCTGAAACGAGCCAGAAACCCTTTTATGCCTTTTGTTTCGCGCCAGACTATACGCGGATCAATTGTAATAGTATGGCTGTAGGTGTTTGAAAAAACCCTGATGAAATGGTCGGTTGGAATAAAAACCCTAACGAAGTTCGCCTGGTCGGGAAACTGGGCAAGTTCAAATTCATCGAGCTCCATAATACCGTTGGCATTATAGTCAACCCAGGTATAAACGCCCTGGCCTGGCGGCACTTCAATATATATGTATTCTCGTTTGCGTTCCATCCCGCTTCCGGTTTCGTAAAAAAGAGAAGAAACCACCACGCCCTTCCACCAACGCGATGAATAATTGAGCCGACCGACAACGCTGTTTTCGGGTGTTTGGGTTTCAATATTCAACGACCTTAGAGCAACATTAATCGTAAAACGCTGATTCGGATTTTTTAAAAATTCGTAGCTCATGCCAAATTCTCTTGCCTTCCCTTGGTTCACAAAGGTATTCAGGTAAGGTTTTCGATCTGTTCGTATTTTATGAAAAAGCCTAATGCGGTTTATAGCGGTATCGGAATTTGAAACAAAAAAATGCCATTCATCAAAGGCAGCGCTTGCAGCATGTAGCTGGTCGCTGTTTGTTGGGGTACGGCGGTTGTTTTCCATTTGGTGTTCAATGCCGGCCACCAGAAAAAACAACGGCCTGCTAATTCCGGCCCTATGCCGGTAAAAATCGGTTTGCTGAAGGCCTGAAGAGTTTAACAGGCTTCCGTCAAATGTAACCTTTACCCTTCCTAATAACAAACGTGCCTCGGCCATATTCATAAAACCGCTGAAGGACGGACCTTTTTGGAATGATCTGAACTGATAACGGGCGTTGCCGTTTTGAGCGCTTTCGAGTTGAAAGCTCAGGGTGGTATTGTTTTCTGCGGCAGGGCTGCTGAAATTTGTCAGATTCCAGTCGCGGTCGAACTCAACAGGTCTGAAACGCTCTACGGGTGTAAAGTGCTTTGAAACAAACTCGTGAGCGCCCGATATTAGCAGACTCCATCCGCCATTGGCAGAACCTGTCAGGGGGGTTTTGCTGTTTAGCCTGAAAACAAGCCCAAAACCCAGATCATCGTTGCTGTCGGATTTGGAAAAAAGGTTTAGGTCGTTGTTGCTCATTGCAAATTCCATAGAAGCGGCAGTACGGTTGTTGATTTTATAATCGGCGCCCAGGCTAAGCATCTGCTTCTTTTTAGGAGTTACGAGTTGAAATACGGGATCGTGCGTGCCCTGCCGCGTGCCATTAACGGGGGCCACCCACTGAAAAACCCTTCCGTTGGCCGCTGAACTAACCTGTATGTAGTTACCATTTCCCTGGCCAACAAACGAAAACCCCAAGCTGTAAACCGCCCTTTGGGGATTGGTAGAAAAAACAAATACAGAGTCGAATCCAAGCGAGTCGGTTATAAGGTACATTACCCTGTCGTTTCTGAAACCTGTACTGTCAACATTCCAGTCGAAGGCAAGATGGAGGCTGTCGCCCACACCAGCCATTTTTTTAATCCGGTCATTGGTAAGCTCCTGAAATAGGCTTTGGTTTTTATGGTCCTGCTCAGAAAAGAAATTGATGGTGAGTAATGTTCTATCGGTTTGAATATTTGAGGCAGCATACAAAACTGATTGGGCAAAGTAGCGCCCTGCATATTCGAACTCAACTACAATACGGGTTTCTCTGGTAATTAGCCTCCGGGAGGTAAAGGTAATTTCGGCCATATTATAATCAATAATATAATCGTGGTCCATGCCCCTTGTCTGCAATGCTCCATCAATAAAAACTCTTTCGGAGCCGGCAAGTACAATTATAAAGCTTTCATTGTTAGCCCCGGAAAGTTTGTAAGGTCCCTGGTTTCCTTCCATGGCCCTTAGTTGGTTTTTTACATATTTACCTTTGGCAATTGCTCCTGCAGCTGTAAGTTGCACCTGGGCACCCCCCATCAAGCCTGCGGCATGGGCCTGGGTTTTGTAGCCGGCCATAGCGCCCTGAGCCCTGCGCTGAAAATGCATAAAGTGGCTTTTGGGGCGATCAAGGTCAAAGTCGCCGGCCGTCAGTTGGCCTCCAAGGCCTGATATGGTAATGTAAACCTTGTCGAAATCTTGCAGTTGCCTGGTGGTTCCATCGGGTTGAAAAGGTATGTCCTGATCAGAAATCACCGCATTGATTTCTATATCCTGGCTGATGTTTCCGCTTAGCTGCAGGTTCATGGCCGATTGCAATGAAAGATCCTGGCGGTTTCCTATTGTGATACCGCGTGTAATACTGCCAGAACTTTGAAGGCCACTCACCCTTAGCACACCCTGGTCGGGGGTGCCGGCAGCTGGGCTCAAAGGCCAGGCGGTTTTGGAAGCCTGTTCATCAAAAAGCATTGATGCATTGCGATGAAAATATGGGGCAGTTAACCTTAAGGGAAACACCCGGTAGCGAACCACCAGGCTGTCGCCTTGCATGGTTTCGGGTAGCCTGAGTCTTAGCAAGGCATTGAGTGCATCGAGGCTGAAAAAGGCCTGGTCGAGCGGTTGGCCGTCAATGGTGGCGATTGAAAAGCTAAGGGGTTGAATGCTGAGCGAGTCGAGTTGATGTGTTGGTTGGGCAGCATGTATTTTTTTCTGTCGAAAGCCTGCTGAGTTCTGAGAAAACAATTGATGGTTTCCCAAAAAACAGAGAAATAATGTTATTGCAGCCAGCCGGCTTACCAAATTGTTATTCAAAACAACACGATTTTTGATGGAAGATGCAGGGGTTTTGCCAATAGCTAAAATTAAGGGTCAAAAACAACATTTGCAACCTTAAGCAAAAAAAACAGGTCTGCCCAAAAAGGGCAGACCTTAAACTTTGAACTTCAACCAGATGCGGCATTTTAAAAAAGGCCGGTAATGTTTCCCTGGTTGTCGATATCAATTTTTTCGGCCGAAGGCTGCGAGGGCAATCCTGGCATACGCATTATTGTGCCTGCAATGGGTATAAGAAATCCGGCTCCTGCGGCCACTTCAAACTCACGTATTTTTACTGTAAAGCCTGTTGGACGTCCCAGCTTATATTGGTCGTCAGACAATGACTTTTGGGTTTTGGCCACGCAAACGGGCAGTTTACCCAGCCCGATTTTTTCAAACTGCTCTATTTGCGCCTTGGCTTTAACGGTATATTCAACATGGTCGGCCCCATAAAGTTTTGTAGCAATGGTGTGCAGTTTTTCTTCAATGGTAGTGTTGTTGAAGTCGTAAAGGGGTTTAAAACAGGTGGAACATTTTTCTGCTTCTTCTTTCACCATTTGGGCTAGCTCAATGGCTCCTTCGCCTCCTTTTGCCCATGCTTCGCAAATGGCCACTTTTACGCCCAACTCGTTGCACCTTGCCCGAACAGCTTCTATTTCCTGGTCGCTGTCGGAAACAAACTTGTTGATGGCCACCACCGGTTTAATGTTAAAATGCTTAATGTTTTCTATGTGCTTCTCAAGATTTGGCAATCCCTTTTCTACGGCTTCCACGTTGGGCTCGGAAAGCTTGGCAAGTTTTACCCCCCCATGGTATTTTAGCGCTCTTATGGTGGCTACAACTACCGCTGCATTTGGCGAAAGCTTACCATACTGCGATTTAATATTCAGAAATTTTTCGGCACCCAGTTCAGAGGCGAAACCAGCCTCGGTAACCACATAATCAGAAAGACTCAGGCCCATTTGTGTGGCAATAAGGGTATTGGTACCCTGGGCAATGTTGGCAAAGGGGCCCCCATGAATTATGGCCGGATTGCCTTCGATGGTCTGCACCAAATTTGGCATTATGGCATACTTCATAAGTGCAGCCATGGCACCCTGTGCATGAAAATCGCGCGCATATACCGGCTGATCGTCGTAAGTAAACCCTACAAGAATATTTCCAAATTTACCCTTCAGGTCTTCGAGGTCTTTGGCAAGGCATAATGCCGCCATAACCTCAGAGGCGGCGGTAATATCGAAGCCGGTTTGCCTTGGAACCCCCTGTTTGGCACCGCCCAAACCAATAATGATGTCGCGAAGCGCCCGCTCGTTCATGTCCATTACCCTTTTCCAGGTTATTTTTCGCGGGTCGAGGTTCAGCACATTGTTCTTTTCTTGCAGGTGGTTGTCGATAAGGGCACTCAGCAGGTTGTGGGCCTTTTCAACTGCGGCAAGGTCGCCGGTAAAATGCAGGTTAATGTCTTCCATGGGCAGTACCTGAGAGTAACCACCTCCGGCAGCTCCACCCTTTATGCCAAAAACAGGACCCAACGAAGGCTCGCGAATTACTACCGTGGCTTTAACGCCGATGCGATTAAGGCCTTCGGTTAAACCTATTGATGTGGTGGTTTTACCCTCGCCTGCAGGAGTAGGGGTTATAGCCGTAACCAGGATGAGCTTTTTTTGCCCGATTTTAGCCCTGTCAATAAGTTTCAACGGAAGTTTTGCAATGTATTTTCCGTACACGTGAAGATCGTCTTCATGTATCCCCAGCCTGGCTGCAATCTCTGTTACCGGACGCATTTTAGAGGCCTTTGCGATTTCTAAATCAGTCATAGGTTTTCCTTTCTGAAAATTGGTTGATTGTTTTAATGCAATAATCAACCCCACAAACATACATTTTGTTTATGGAAGCTTTAAAATTTACTTGTTGTTTATAGCCTTAGATGCAAATACAACTTCTGCCCTTAAATTTATAAAAACAGCCACTATTGTCCGACAAAGGAAAATTAAGGGAGAATTTTAAGCCGAGATTTCTCACTAGGTGAGGAATGACAGTCAGTTAGTTTTTTATTAAAGGGGGTATGAGGCAACCAAGCCGCCACCAACCCTCTTGTATTGCCAAAACCATTGAAAGCCCTGTCATTTTGAGCGGAGCGAGAAATCCTGTATTTTTTGTCGGCCAGTGGTGAAAAATAGTATAAGAATTTCCGGCAATACAAAATAAATTGCAACTTTGCCATTCTTATATAAATAAAAGGTGACCAGGAAATCATTAACCAAATTACTCCTGTTTTTTTTGGCAGCCACATTGTCGGGGTGCGGCTCAAGCATTAAAAAAATGCTTGAGCCTGGGGTAAGTATTGAGCTGGCCCAATACCGAAAAAAGTATATTTCCGACATTCACTACCATCTTTTTATGAGCATTCCGGCCGAAAAAGATTCGGCCGTCAGGGGCAAGGTCTTAATTGATTTTCACCAGAGCAGGGCTCAGCGTGGTGTGGTGCTCGACTTCAGGGGCGGCCTTGAAAACATTCATAAGGTAATTGTGAATGGGAACCCCGAAGAAATCCAGTACCTGAACCAGCACATAATTCTTTCGAGCCGCCATATTTTTCCGGGAAACAATCGGGTTGAAATACATTTCACTGCTGCCGACCAGGCCCTGAACCGTTCTGATGATTATATGTACACCCTTTTTGTTCCTGACAGGGCCTCTACCGCCTTTCCATGCTTTGACCAGCCCGATCTAAAGGCTCGGTTTTCGCTGGACCTTGAAATACCCTCAGGCTGGACGGGCCTATCGAACGGGCCACTAATCAATACATTGGCAAAGGATGACCGAAAAACCCTTTTTTTTGAGCCCGACCAGCCTATCAGCACCTATTTAATGGCTTTTGCAGCAGGGCGATTCGACACCCTTTCGCAAACTCAAAACGGGCGAACCATTACTGTTTTTCATCGCGAAACTGATTTGCAAAAACTCCGAAGAAATGCCGATGCCATCTTTAGCCAGCACTTTGGGGCACTCAACTGGCTGGAAACTTACACCGATGTGGCATTTCCTTTCAAAAAGCTCGACATGGCATTGCTTCCGGGATTTCAATACAGTGGTATGGAGCATCCAGGCGCAATTTGGTATCGCGATGTGCGACTGCTGCTTGATGAGCATGCGCCCCTAAGCAGCCACCTTGCAAAGGCAGCACTCATTGCACATGAAACCGCACACATGTGGTTTGGAAACCTTGTTACAATGCAATGGTTTGACGATGTTTGGCTCAAAGAAGTGTTTGCAGGCTTTATGGCCGACAAAATAGTGCAGCCACAATACCCTGAGGCTGACCACCAGTTGCAATTTCTACTTACTCACTATCCGCGGGCTTATGCTGTTGACCGCAGCCAGGGCACTCACCCAATAAAGCAAAGGCTCGAAAACATGAACCTGGCAGGCACCCTTTATGGCGCTATAATATACAACAAAGCCCCTGTGGTTTTTCAACAGTTAGAGTGGCTTATGGGCGAGGAGGCTTTCAGGTTGGCAGTACGCGAATACCTTGAGACATTTTCGTTTCAAAACTCTGACTGGGACGATCTGGCCGGGATTTTCGACCAGCACAGCCCGCTCGACCTAAGGGGCTGGAGCCAGGCCTGGATTTATGGGAAAGGGATGCCTTCCATTCAATTTGAGTACGCATTTGACCAGGGCATGGTAAACAGCATAAACATTACAAGCCCTGGCAACCCTAATGGGGGGCCATTCCCAGCCCAAAAACTTTCGCCAGTATTTATTGACAGGCAGCAAATGCCACTTCATGAAAACTGGTTTTTTGAAACATCGCCCCAAAGGTTTGACTTGCCCGAAGCCGTAGTGCCCCCGCAAATGCTACTGCTCAATGGCGGTGGTGCAGGCTATGGATATATGGTACCCGATAGGGCTACCAGACGCTTTTTGCTTGAAGAATTGCCACTATTGGAAGACAGTTACCTGAAAGCTGCCGGCTTTTTAAATCTGCACGAAGATTTTTTGCAAGGAAACTTCACTGCCGAAAGCTATATTCAGACCCTTGCAAGTGGTATTGCAAATACCGAGGATCCGCTAATTGCACGCTACCTGCTTTCAAATTTACAAATGGTTTACTGGCGGTTTATTCACAACGATAAAAGAGAATTATTGAGCAGGCCTATCGAAACCATGCTTTGGGAAAAGATGGTACGAGCCCCGCGCGACCAGAAATCATTGTATATTGAAACTTTTACCGCCATAAGCATTTCAAGACAGGCGCTGGTAAAAATTGAGCGGCTTCTGGTCAATGAATTGTCGGTTTGGGGGTTGCAGATTTCGGAAGAACAGCGATTTGCAATGGTTGCTGCCTTATTTCTAAACGAGCGGCCTCTCGCCAAAGCCTTTGGCCAAAGATTAATAGCCCAAACAACCAACCCCGACAGGTTAAAGAGAATACAGTTTGTTTTGCCTGCCCTGGATGGCGATCAAAGTGTGCGCGATCAGTTTTTCGAAAGCCTTGCAATACCCATAAGCCGCCGTCCCGAACCCTGGGTAATTGAAGCCCTTGCTTACCTTAACCACCCGCTACGGGCAAAAAAAAGCATTAAATACCTACCAAAAAGCCTCGAAATGTTGGAAGAAATACAACAAACCGGAGATATTTTCTTCCCCCTAAACTGGCTCGATGCCACCTTATGGGGTTACAACACCCCTGAAGCAGCTACAATTGTAAGAAATTTTCTAAACAATCCCGATTTTACAAACCAAAACCTGAGGCTAAAAACCTTGCAGGCTGCCGATTTGCTTTTCAGGGCAGCGGAAAGCAAAAAGTACTGGAATTATTAAAGAGACACATCAACGCCAAACCTGAAAATGGGGTTCTGGTAATAGGCCTGGCTGTTCGGGTTGAAATTGTAAAGAACCAATAGGTTGAACGACACCTTTTCGGAAAGGGGCAGGCGATAACCGCCACCCAAAAAATAATTTGCCTCCCAAATGCGTGTTCCTGGCTCAAATTGCGCTGTATTAGGCCTCGATATAAGGTTGAGCATTTCGTACTCGGCATGCAAAAAGGCCCGCGGAATAACACGAAACCGGGTAAAAAAGCTGTAACCGAACACATGAGAGGTTTGCGACCGCCCGAAAAAGCGGTCGTTGTAATATTGGTAAGTGCCTCCAACACCAGCAGAAATACGGTTGGTAAAACGATACCCAACCAGCGGAGATACATTTATGGCTGTTTGGGTTCCGAACTGTAAGCCAAGAAATCCCCCAACAAAAATTCTTTCCCTCACTTTCATTTCCTTAACATCGCGCTCCTGGTCATCCTGACCCAGACACTGAGAAACAGCAAAAAGAATTAAACTGATAAATAACATAAGATTTTTGCCCATGGTCCTGTTTTTTTAAAACTAACAAAAAATTGATTGCAAGGGTTCATTTGGTTAATGTCAAATCAGGTTTTTAGTTCGTCACCGCAAAGGGCTTCCTGCATGGCAGCAGCTTTGAGCAGGCACTCCTGGTACTCTTTTTCGGGCACCGAGGCAATGGTTATAGCGCTGCCCGCCATATAGCTGAGGTATTTGCGGCTTTGGTTGTATAAAACGCTGCGAATTACCACATTAAAGTCGAAATCCTTTTCGGGAGAAATATATCCTACAGCACCTGAATACAGGCCGCGCCTGGTGTCTTCGTAGTTTTCAATAAGTTTCATGGCCTGAATTTTGGGTGCCCCAGTCATGCTCCCCATCGGAAAGGCAAAACGAATGGCATCGACAAAATGAACATCCGGCCGTATTTCGCTTACAACGGTAGAAACCATTTGATGTACCTTGCTGAAAGAATAAATACCGAAAAGTTCTTCAACCCTGACAGAGCCTTTTTTGGCGCTGCGCGAAAGGTCATTTCTCACAAGGTCAACAATCATTACATTTTCGCTTCGCTCTTTGGGGTCTTCAAAAAGCTGCTTTTTCAGCAACTCATCCTCCTGGGGTGTCGATCCACGTTTAACGGTGCCTTTTATGGGTTGTGAGATCAGCTTTTCGCCCTGCTTTCGCAGAAAGCGTTCGGGGCTTGCGCACATAAGGTATTTATCGCTCAGTTGGTAGAAGCCCGAAAAGGGCGTAGGCGAAATCCGGCTTAGGCGGTCGTAAACAATGAGCGGGTCAATGATGGCGTTTTCAGAGTAAAATTCAACACAATAATTCATTTCATAGATATAGCCAAGCTGAATGTTTTGCCTTATGTTGCCTACCTGGTGCAGATAGCGTTCGCGGGGTACGCGGGGTTTCATTTCTGGAGACAAAAGATCCCGCAAAGGCTTTTCAACAAAACATGTTATTTCATTGAAAATAAAATCAGGGTCAGAAAAATTGCCAAATCCTTTGAGGCAGCCAATCTCGAGGTGGTCGGTACCTGGGAAAATTAGCACAATTGGCCTGAAAAAGTGAATCAGTGGCATATCAATGCCATTGTGGTTGCTGCTTTCGAGGCTTTCGAGCTGGTTTTTCAGGTCGTAAGTTACAAACCCAAAAAGCCAGTCGATGTATTTGTCGCTAAATCTTTTTAGTTCGGAAAAGTCGTCGATTCCGTTTCCGAAGGTTTCGTTGGCCACACCCAGGGCCAGGGCCTGGTTAAACCGCGAGTATTTGTCGTGGGTGTAATGGTTGCTATTAAGAAAGCAGCAGGTAGAAAAATGTATTTGCCCCCACTTCATAATTTTTATGAAGAGTAGGTTGGCCTGGTTAACCTCGAAGCGTTTGAAATATCTTTCCAAGGTGGTTTAGTATTAAAAAAGGGGAACAACGGCATTGCAGTGCGTTGCTCCCCTCTTTTACAAATGGTTATTAAATTTCCCAGGTGTCGCCTGCGCGAAGCATGTCATCGACACACTGTATTTTGGAGTTCTGCTTTGCATAATCAATTTGCTCCTCAACCAGGTCGTCGTATGTTGCAAAAGAAGCCGAGCGAATTACACCCAATGCAATTGGAAATTGCGGAGGCATCATGCGGCCAAGCATACGGTGAATGGCCGGATCTTTTGAGTACTGGTCATGCACCAGAATGTCCTTTTCGGTTATTCCGTTTTCGCCAATTGTGGCTACCCCAAGGCCGGTGCCTTTGAGAATAATGCCTTTATCTTTGTTTTTGCCAAAGATCATTTGCTCGCCATGCTTCAGAAACAACTGACGTTCTTCGCGGTGTTCGCGGTCGGTAACCATGGCGTGGGTTTTGTCGGCAAAAATGATGCAGTTTTGCAGTATTTCAACCACAGAGGTGCCATCGTGCCTGGCAGCTTCATACATAACCTCGGTCATGAGCTTCACGTTATTGTCGGTAGCCCTTGCAAAAAAGGTGCCCTGAGCGCCCATAATCAACCCAGCGGTAATAAAAGGATGTTCGATGGTTCCCTGTGGCGAGGTTTTGGTAATTTGCCCCATAGGGGTTGTTGGCGAAAACTGCCCTTTTGTCAGGCCGTATATCTGGTTGTTGAAAAGCAGAATATTTACATCGATATTGCGTCGCACGGTGTGTATCAGGTGGTTTCCGCCAATGGCCATAGAGTCGCCATCGCCAGTGGCAATCCACACGCTCAGGTCGGGGTTTGCAATTTTAACGCCGCTTGCAATGGCATTGGCGCGGCCGTGAATACCATGGAAACCATAAGTATGCACATAATATGGGAATCGCGAGGAACAGCCGATGCCCGAAACAAATGTGAAGTTCTCTTTTCGGTAGCCAATTCGCGGAAACACGTTTTCGACAGCCACAAGTATTGCGTGGGCACCACAACCAGGGCACCACTTTACCATCTGGTCGCTAACAAAATCTTCTTTGGTCAGCTCAACGGGCGAGGGCTGTATTCTTTTATCTTGTAGCATGATTATTTCTCCTCCAATAATTTGGTAAATGTCTCGGTAAGTTCCTGCACATGAAATGGCAGTCCTTGTACCTTATTAAACTGATGGTAGCGGAAATCGGGGTGCGTCATACGCAGGTAGTTTACAAACTGCCCCATATTCAATTCGCACACCACAATTTTCTTAAACCTCGAAAACACTTCACGGGTATTTTTGGGGAGGGGCATAATATAATTGAAATGCGCCAAGCTAACCTTTTTGCCTTGCTCCTGCATTTTTCCGACGGCCGATTTCAGTGCGCCTTCAGTGCCTCCCCAGCCAACCACGAGCAGGTCGCCCGAGCCCTCGCCCATTACCTCCTGCAATGGAATATAATCGGCCACCCGGTTTACTTTTTCAGCCCTGATATTTACCATTAGTTGGTGGTTGAGCGGATCGGTAGAAACGTTTCCATCGATATTGGTTTTTTCGAGGCCGCCAATACGGTGTCTGAGGCCTTCCATACCAGGGTGTGCCCACTGGCGCACAAGGGTTTTTTCGTTGCGGCGGTATGGTTTATATTTGGGGTCGTTAGGGGTGGCCAGTGGGGGTGTTATTGCTGGCAGACTGGCAACTTCTGGTATTTTGAACAGTTCGGAGCCAAATCCCAGATAACCATCGGTAAGCAGAATGACCGGGGTCATGTGTTCAACCGAAAGTTTTGCTGAATAATATGCATAGTAAAAGCAATTGGCAGGGCTTGATGCGGCTAAAACTATGGCAGGGCATTCGCCATTGCGGCCAAAAAGGGCCTGCATCAAGTCGCTCTGCTCACTTTTGGTGGGCATACCCGTTGACGGGCCTGCACGCTGCACGTTTACAATTACCAGTGGCAATTCGGTAATAACTGCCAACCCGATTGCTTCGCTTTTGAGCGAAAGCCCTGGCCCCGAAGTGGTGGTAACGGCCAAAGAGCCGGCAAAACTGGCACCAATGGCAGAGCAAATGCCTGCAATTTCATCCTCGGCCTGAAAAACTTTAGCCCCGAGCGATTTGTATTTGGCAAGCTCCATCAGGATTTCGGTGGCCGGAGTTATAGGGTATGAGCCTAAAAAGAGCGGCCTGCCGCTTCGTTCGGCTGCTGCCAGCAAACCCCAGGCAGTAGCCACATTGCCTGTAACATTTCGGTATAGCCCTTTTTCGAGTTGGGCCGGCCCAACTTTAAAGGTAACCTTTATGGCTTCTATCGTTTCGCTGTAGTTGAAACCGGCCTTTATTGCCATTTGATTGGCTTCCTTTATCTTGGGGTTGGATTTGAATTTTTTCTCAACAAAATCTAAAGTAACCTGCGGGTCGCGGTTAAACAGAAAATAAAGCATGCCCAGCACAAACATGTTTTTGGTCCGTTCGGCCGAGCGCTTGTCAATACCAAGTTCGCGAAGAGCTTCCTGGGTAAGTATTGAAATGGGTGCAGAAATAAGGCTGTACTTGTCAAGGCTACCATCTTCAAGGGGGTTGGTCTGATAGCCTGCCTTTTCAATGCCTTTTTCGTCGAAAGTGGCCGAGTCAACAATAAGGGTGGCGCCTTGCTTTGCCCACTTCAGGTTCGACTTGAGCGAGGCGGGGTTCATAGCCACTAACACATCGCACATATCGCCCGAGGTGTAAATTTTGCGCTGACCCAAGTGAACCTGGAACCCGCTAACCCCTGCAATGGTGTTGTGGGGCGCCCGGATTTCAGCCGGAAAATCAGGAAAAGTGGCAAGGTCGTTACCGGCAATGGCGGCAGCATCAGAAAACAGGGTGCCTGTTAACTGCATACCATCGCCCGAATCGCCAACAAACTTTACCACCACATCTTCCAGCTCAACAATATTCTTTGTTTTTGTCATAATTGAATAAGGTTTTTGGTAAGGTATGGCATTAATAACTTTTTGATTTATTTACTATTAACACTTGACCATTTTGACGCTGCGAAGTTAATTGTTTAAAATGTAACAACTTGAAAAAATCGCCTACTTTTTACCTGTTTTGCACTGGCTTATTTAAACCGATTCCAAATTGCTCCACAACTTCAAATTATTGGCTTTATGTCATTTTAACCATTTATATTTGCAGTGAAAATTCAACGAATTAGTAACCATAAATTTTTAAAGTAATGGCCTACGTAATTACTGAAGATTGCACTGCATGCGGCAGTTGCATTGACGAATGCCCGGTTGAAGCTATCACAGAGGGTGACATTTACAAAATTGACCCCGATGTTTGCACTGACTGCGGTTCATGCGCAGATGTTTGCCCGGTTGAAGCAATTCATCCCGAATAAAACCTGGCTTCGCGGAGTTATTTCCGGAAGAAATTTTTTAAGCCCGCATTGACGGGCTTTTTTATTTGCCATAGTTCATTAATTTTGCTTCACCCTTACGTGTAATGATTTAATTTGTTGGGCACAAACGCCAGCAGCAAACTTCGGCAATGAAAAAACAATATGGTGATGGGGCTGTAATGACTTTTTGGGGGCACCTCGAGGAACTTCGCGGGCATCTGGTCAGGGCTGCAGCTTCAATAGGTTTTTTTGCCATATTGGCATTTATTAACAAAGATTTTCTGTTTTCGAAAGTTATTCTTGCCCCCAAAGAGCCCTATTTTTTAACCAACCGCCTGCTTTGCAACCTGGCCGAGCGCCTATCTACACCGGCCCTGTGCATTAATGCCAATCCTGTCGAAATCATTAATATTGACATGGCAGGGCAATTTACCACGCATATTGTAACTTCGCTGGTTGCAGGCCTTTTACTGGCAATACCTTATGTAATATGGGAAATATGGCAATTTATTAGGCCAGGCCTATCGCCTCGCGAACAGGCCAATTCGAAAGGTGCCGTGCTGGTAATCAGCGGGCTGTTTATTACCGGGGTTTTATTTGCTTATTATATTATTGTGCCATTGGCAATCAATTTCCTCGGTTCGTACCAGGTAAGCGCCATGGTTGCAAACCAAATTGCCCTCCGTTCGTATATCTCAACAGTTACCACCCTCACACTTGCCACCGGACTGGTTTTTGAGTTGCCGGTATTTGTGTATTTCTTAAGTCGCGTGGGCATTCTTACGCCCGCAACAATGAAAAAAAACAGAAAACTGGCCATTGTACTCATTATTATTATTGCCGCAATAATTACACCGCCCGATGTATTCAGCCAGGTATTGGTAAGTGTGCCTCTTTATGTGCTTTATGAACTGGGCATTGGCATTTCAGCCAGGGTAGCAAAAAACAATCTTGCCAGGCAAAAAGATTGAAAAGCAATCAACCACGCAGGTAATCCTATCATTAAACATGGGGTTTGGTTGGGCAAACTTTACTTTGGCTATTCAAAGCACAAGCGCAAACCTTAATTACAACCAATACTGAAATTATAATTTTCGCATAAAGCAAAAAATGAGTAACTTTAAGGAAAGCCAATATTCAATCAAACAAAAACGCTTAATTATTTAATTTTAATTATGAACAATGCACAGTTTTATTTTGGCCGGCCCGCCAACGAGCCGGTTTATTCCTATGCGGAGGGAACGCCCGACAGGATCGCCCTTGAAAAAGAATTAGAACGGCAGAGCAATCTGGAAGTAGAAATTCCATTGATAATCGGAGGCCAGGAAATTCGTACCGGCAACACTACCAAAGTAACCATGCCCCACAATCATGGTCATGTATTGGCTATTTTTCACATGGCAGGCCAAAAAGAGGTTGAGTTGGCCATTGATGCCGCCAAAGCCGCCCATAAGCAATGGGCAGTAATGTCGTGGGTCGAGAGGGCTTCAATTACCCTAAAGGCTGCCGAGCTGATTTCGAAAAAATACCGCTATCTTATAAATGCCTCAACCATGCTTGGCCAAGGCAAAAATGCCTATCAGGCCGAGATCGATGCTGTTTGTGAAACGGTTGATTTTATCAGGTTCAATGCGCATTTTGTGTCAGAAATTTACAATGATCAACCACACTCCGAGGTGGGCAACCTCAACCGCCTTGAATACCGCCCGCTCGAAGGCTTTGTGTTTGCGGTAAGCCCTTTTAACTTCACAGCCATTGCATCGAACCTGGTGCTAGCTCCGGCGGTAATGGGCAATTCCGTAATATGGAAGCCTGCTACAACAGCTTTGCTTTCAAACTATTATTTAATGAAGATTTTTATTGAAGCCGGTGTGCCCGCTGGGGTTATCAATTTTGTACCCGGACCCGGAGCGCTTGTTGGCGATATTGTGCTTGGCCAAAAAGACCTGGCAGGTGTTCATTTTACCGGAGGCAACACTACATTTAACCATATTTGGAAAACGGTGGCCAATAATATTGAGAATTACCGATCCTATCCGCGCGTGGTTGGTGAAACAGGTGGCAAAGACTTTGTGTTTGTGCACCCAACTGCCGATGCCGACGAAGTGGCAACTGCCCTGGTAAGAGGAGCCTTCGAGTATCAAGGGCAAAAATGCTCAGCCGCCTCAAGGGCATATATACCGCAATCGCTGTGGGATTCAATAAAGCGCCGGATTGACCGAAACCTTAAACTGATTCAACAGGGAGACCCCAGGGATTTTTGCAACTTTGTAAATGCGGTAATAGATCAAAAGGCCTTTGACCGGATTATGGATTATATTAGTAAGGCAAGGAACTCGGCCGATGCTGAAATTATTTTTGGCGGCAACGGCGACAAATCGAAAGGCTTTTTTATAGAGCCAACGGTAATTCGGGCAAAAGACCCCAGATTTATTACAATGGAAGAAGAGATTTTCGGGCCGGTGTTAAGCATTTACGTTTATCCTGACGAGAAGTTTGAAGAAACCCTTCACCTTTGCGATACTACTTCGCCTTATGGCCTTACAGGTTCAATATTCAGCAAAGACCGCTACGCCACCGTAAAGGCCTGCGCCACCCTGCGCTATGCAGCCGGCAACTTTTACATAAACGACAAGCCCACAGGGGCGGTTGTTGGTCAGCAGCCCTTTGGAGGTTCTCGCCAGTCGGGCACCAACGACAAGGCCGGCAGCCATCTAAACCTGCTTCGCTGGATTAGCCCCCGCACCATAAAAGAAACATTTTTGCCTGCAACCGACTTCCGCTACCCGTATATGCACGAAAATAAGTGCGGGTGCTAAACGGTCATTTCGCCCCGAAGCGAAGTCTGAAAATATTTTTTAAGGCGTTCGTAAGGGTAATTGTTGCCCAAAAGATACATTAGCTTGGTAATGGCGGCCTCCACAGTCATGTCGTGGCCGCTTACCACGCCAATGTTTTCCAAACCCCTGCCCGTTTCGTATTTGCCCATTTGCACCGCGCCACCCCGGCATTGGGTAATATTGCAAATCAGTACGCCATTTTTAATGGCATCGCCAAGCGATTGCAAAAACCATTGATCGGTGGGGGCATTGCCCGATCCGTAAGTTTCTAAAACAAGAGCCTTTAAGCCTGAAATATTCAGAACCGCTTCTACCACCTGCTGGGTTATGCCCGGAAAAATTTTCAGCACAGCAATGTTGGCGTCGAGGCTGGAAAAAATTCGGAACTCCTGATCGGTGGGTTGGTGAATGGCCGAAAAATCGTATTTGATCTCTACCCCTGCCCTGGCAAGAACCGGATAGTTTACCGAGCGGAATGCCTCGAAGTGCTCGGCATTGAATTTATGGGTTCGGTTGCCCCGGTAGAGCTGGTATTCGAAATACACGCATACTTCGGGCACCAAAGCCTTGCCATCTTTTTTGGCAGCCGCTATTTCGATAGCGGTTATGAAATTTTCTTTGCCATCGGTTCTAATCATACCAATGGGCAGTTGCGAGCCGGTGAGGATAACAGGTTTTGAAAGGTTTTCGAGCATGAAACTCAGTGCAGAGGCGGTATATGCCATGGTGTCAGAGCCGTGCAATACCACAAATCCATCGTACTGCTCATAGTGCTTTTCTATAAGCTCAGCCAAACTTATCCAAACTTGGGGTTGCATGTTGCTCGAATCGATAATTGGGTCGAACGAAAAACTGTCGATCTGGCACCTGAACTTTTTAATCTCGGGAATTTGTTCGGTAAGGTGCTCAAAATCAAATGGATTTAGCGTGCCGGTGGCGCTGTCTTCAACCATGCCAATGGTTCCGCCGGTGTATATTACAAGTATTGATGAATTGCTGCTCATTGCCGGGTATTAATTCGTTGGAGGTTTTATTCCGAAAAGGGAGTAAGCATTTTGGGTTGTAATTTGGGCTGTTTGGGCAAGGGTCGATTCGGTTAGGTCGGCCACCTTGCGGCCTATCAATGGGATATAATTGCTTTGGTTTCTCTTTCCGCGGTGAGGCACCGGGGCAAGGTAGGGCGCATCAGTCTCAAGAATTATATGCTGCAGACCCACATGTTTTACAACCTTGGCCATGGTGCTGTTGTTGTAAGTAACCACGCCCCCTATACCCAAAAGAAGGCCCATATCGGTTACTTTCTCTGCCTGCTGCAAATCGCCAGGGAAGCAATGAAAAACTCCTTTAAGGCCGCTTCCGCGGAATTCTTCCAACACGCTGAAAATCTCCTCCAGAGCGTTTCGCGAGTGAATAACCAGTGGCAGGTTGTATTGAATAGCCAGTTCGGCATGCCTGCGAAAAGCAAAGACCTGTTCATTAAAATGCGTCTTGTCCCAGTAAAGGTCAATGCCGGTTTCGCCTACGGCCACAAAGCAGCCTTTGGCCAGCCACTGCTCAACCTTCATCATTTGATCCAGGTAGTCGTTTTTCACCGAAGTGGGGTGCAAAGCCATCATGGGCAGGCACACGCCAGGATATTTTGAGGCGGCATGCATAAGCGGTTCAAAGGTGTGCCCATCAACGTTGGGCATAAGCAAATGGCTGACTCCGCCCTCGAGGGCATCTGCAATGACCTTATCGCGGTCGTTATCAAATTCTGGCAGATAAATGTGTACGTGTGTGTCAATCCATTCCATGGCGCAAAATTAGAACAATTAATGGATTTGGCATTCCCCGAAAGGGGGGCATTCGCAAATGTAAACGGCTTTAGGGCAAGGCCATGACAGAAAAAATTTGTATTATTGCCAGCCATTTATAAAAACACCTTAAAATTTCAAACATAAACATATATGAACCAGAACGAAGAATTAATGCAAGCCTCGCTGATAGGGCTTCGCGATGCCATGGGCCTAAAGCCCCACGAAACTCTTTTGGTAGTAACCGACGAAATTAAGCGCGAAATTGGGCTTGCATTGCTTGAGGCAGGCAAAACCCTTTGCCAAGAAAGTATGCTAATAGAAATGCGTTCGCGCGAGATAAATGGACAGGAACCTCCGGATGCAATAGCTGCCATGATGAAACTGGTTGATGTGGTGGTTTGCCCTACTGCCAAATCGCTCACCCACACTAACGCCCGCCGTGAGGCTGTAAAACTGGGCGTGCGCGTAGGAACCATGCCCGGCATTACGGCAGATATTATGTCGCGTTGCCTCAATGCCGACTTCGACAGGATTGTTACCATGACCAACTATATAGCAGATCAGCTAAAAGGGGTTAAAATGATACGAGTGGTTACCGAAGCCGGAACCGACATTTCCATGCCTGTACAAGGGCGCATGATCATACCCAGTACAGGGGTGCTGCGCGAAAAAGGGCAGAGCGGCAATATACCTTCGGGCGAGGTGTTTCTGGCACCCATCGAAGGACAATCGAATGGCATAGTAGTGATTGATGGATCAATGGCCAGCATCGGGTTGATAAAAACCCCCATTACCGTAAAGGTGGTTGATGGGTTTGCCGAAGAAATTACAGGCGGCGAAGAAGCTGAACGGCTTGTTGCCATTTTAAACAAGTCGGGGCGCGATGCCAGGGCTGTGGCCGAGTTTGGAATGGGGACAAACTACAAAGCCATACTTACGGGCCAAATACTTGAAGACGAAAAGGTGTTCGGAACCATACACATTGCCTTTGGCAATAACCTGACAATGGGCGGCACTATTGCCGTAAACAGCCATTTGGACGGATTGGTAAAAGAGCCGGATGTTTACTTTGATAATAAGTTGATTATGAAAAAGGGGAAACTGCTGGAGTTTGAAAATTAAAAAAATCTTAGAACAAACCTGCCTGCTGGCAGGCAGGCAGGCTTGTTGTGAAATCTAATCCTTGAACTTCTATCAACCTGGAGTTTCCTTATTGAAATTTCTCTTTTACCCCTTTGAGCATTACATCGGTCATTCGTTTCAGGTCGTATGCAGTTGTGAGGCCCCAGTCGTGGGCGGCCACTTGGTCGTCGATGCTTTGGGGCCAGGAGTCGGCAATTGCCTGACGAAAATCGGGATTGTAAGTTATTTTGAATTCGGGCATGTGCATTTTGATAGAATCAGCCAATTCTTTGGGGCTGAAGCTGATGCCTGCAACGTTGTAGCTCGATCTAACCTTAATTTTGGAGGCATCGGCCTCCATTATTCCAATGGTAGCTTTAATGGCATCATCCATAAACATCATTGGCAAATAGGTATTTTCGGAGAGGAAGCACTCGTATTGTCCAGCACGAATGGCTTCGTAAAAAATTTCAACGGCATAATCGGTGGTTCCACCGCCTGCCTCGGTTTTGTAGCTTATCAGACCCGGGTAGCGCAAACTCCGGCTGTCAACGCCATATTTCTGGAAATAATACTCGAGCCAGCGCTCACCGGCCAATTTGCTTATGCCATAAACCGTGTTTGGCTCCATTACCGTAAACTGTGGCGTTTCGACACGCGGAGTGGTTGGGCCAAAAACCGCTATTGAGCTGGGCCAAAATATTTTATGCAACTTTAGCTCGCGAGCCAGCTCAAGCACATTGAGCAAACTTTCCATGTTAATATGCCAGCTCGCAAGGGGCTTTTTCTCTGCATTGCCCGAAAGAATGGCCGCTAAATGATATATCTGGGTTATTTTGTTGCGGCTAATTGTGCCAAAAAGCCGGTGGGTGTCCAGCACATCAAGTATTTCGAAAGGGCCTCCTTCGGTAATTTCTTTGCTGGCCGGTTTAATGTCGGAAGCCACTACATTGTCGTTGCCATATATTCTGCGAAGTTCTAACGTAAGTTCTGAGCCAATCTGGCCTGCGCATCCAATTACAAGTATCTTTTCCATGTTGGGCTGGGTTAGGTGTTGATAATTTATAACGGCAAAGATATAGAAACCGCCGAAGATGAGAAAAGCCCTGAAAGGGAAAAAAGGTTGGAATGGGTGGAATGTTTGTAATTGGTGTGTCTGCTAAGTTGTGGAGTATAATGGGGTTTTTGATTTTAAAAATAGTTTGTTAAGGCGTGGCAATTTCTTTATTTTTGCTGCTTGTCAGATACAATTTCAGAATGGATAGTTTTATAGTTTCTGCGCGCAAATACCGGCCGGCTTCCTTTGATATGGTGGTTGGCCAAAAATCTATTACAAATACTTTAAAAAACGCCATTCGCAACAATCATTTGGCGCAGTCATTCCTGTTTAATGGTCCGCGGGGTGTTGGCAAAACAACCTGCGCGCGCATTTTGGCCAAAACCATAAATTGCGAAAACCATGACGAGAAAGTTGAGGCTTGCGACCATTGCGAGCCATGCAAAGCTTTCAACGAGTCGAGTGCTTTTAACGTACACGAGCTCGATGCAGCCTCAAACAACTCGGTCGATGACATTCGGAAGCTTGTTGACCAGGTACGCATACCACCTCAAATAGGGAAATACAAAGTATATATCATCGACGAGGTACACATGTTATCTACCCAGGCCTTCAATGCATTTTTGAAGACCCTTGAAGAACCACCCGGATATGCCAAGTTTATACTGGCCACCACCGAAAAGCATAAAATAATACCTACAATACTTTCGCGTTGTCAAATATTTGATTTTGCTCGAATTACTGTTGACGATATAGCCAGGCAGTTGCATTTTGTTGCCCAGAAAGAAGGCGTGGATGCCGAGCATAATGCCCTTCACATAATAGCCCGCAAAGCTGATGGTGCTTTGCGCGATGCCCTTTCCATATTCGACCAGATGGTAAGCTTTTCGGGTAACAACCTTACCTATAAGCAAGTAATTGAAAACCTTAACGTGCTTGATTACGATTATTACTTTCGTATTACCGAAATGCTGCTCAAGGGGCAGTCAACCGAAATTCTTCTGCTAATCAATGAGATATTGCACAAAGGCTTTGAAGGCTCGGAGTTTATAACCGGCTTTGGGGAGCACCTCAGGCATTTGCTCATTAGCCAAAGCCCTGCCACCGTAAAACTAATAGAGGTGAGCGACGACATACGCGATTTTTACCTGAGGCAAGGCACAGAGTGCCGTTCTGAGTTTTTGCTTCGGGCCCTTGAAATTAATAATCAGGCCGATATACAATACAAAGAGAGCAACAACAAGCGCCTTACCCTTGAATTGGCCCTGCTTCAAATGGCAGCGTTAAGTAAAAAAAAAAGCCTTGAGCTAACGCCCGAAAAGCCTATTCTTGCCCAACCCGAGCCTTTGGCCGTAACCCAAAACCCCCAACCAAAACCACCTGAGCCAGCACCTGTAACAAAACCAGTTGTCGCTGGGCCGTTATCCACGGCACCATTGCCCTCGTTTTCAGAAGCCCAAAGAGTAGAAGAAGACGCCCCTATTACAACAGCTCCTAAGATTGAAATAAAGCACACCCCAACCAGACATACGTACAAACCCCTAAGCCTTAAAATTCGCGATACTGACCAACCGCCAAAATCAGAAGAGGAGATACAGGAAAATTATGAAGACCTACCCAATGATTCTGTATCAATAATAGATTTTCTGGAGGCCTGGAAAGAACTGGCCAAAACATATATGGACCAAAGCCAAAGCCTCTTTACGGCCATGACCATACACGAACCAACCCTTAGCCATTCAGGAATGATTAAGGTATCCATAGACAATGCCATTCAGGAAAACCTTATCAATGAACGGAAAACTGAGTTGCTCGGCTTTTTGCGAAAAAAACTCAACAATTACGCCCTGCAGCTCGAAACCAGCATAGTAGAAAACTCTCAGCAGCAAATAGCCTATCTCCCAAAAGAAAAACTTGAAAGGATGATTGAAAGAAATCCCGATGTAGAGAAGCTTCAAAAAGATTTAGACCTTGATTTGTTATACTAAATCAGGTTTTTTTTATTTTTGTCAGCAAATCAAAAAAAGCTGAAAATTCAAGACCTCCTGTCAATTGTTAAAATTAAAAATGAGCGAGCATGATTCGTTAAATATAAATTAGGATAAACCTCATCATGCGAGGCTCATCCGGTCATTATTACAAAATTATACCCGAATGAAAAAGTTTGGATTAACGATTCTGATCAGTCTTGCGCTGATCTTGCTTATCATGCTCCCTGTCAGGGCTCAGGGTATCCGTATTGATTTTACTCAATATACCTTGCCCAATGGCCTGCACGTAATTCTTCATCAGGACAACTCGACCCCCAACGTCGTGGTAAACATTATGTATCATGTAGGTGCCAAGAACGAAAATCCTGACCGGACGGGCTTTGCGCATTTTTTCGAACATCTTATGTTTGAAGGTTCAAAAAACATTGGCCGCGGTGAGTTTTCAGAAATTGTTGAAAAGGCAGGTGGCTCACTGAATGCCTGGACCAGTTTCGACATTACCAATTATTTTGTATTGCTGCCTTCAAACCAGCTTGAGTTGGGCCTTTGGCTCGAATCAGAGCGCCTGCTTCACCCCGTTATCGACTCTATAGGTATTGCAACCCAAAAAAGCGTTGTAACAGAAGAAATGAAGCAAACCCGCGACAACCGGCCCTACGGAAGACTTTTGACCGAAACCCTGAGCAGGGCTTTTACAGTACACCCTTATCGCTCCGATGTTTTGGGCCTCGATCCGCATATTAGAAATGCTACCGAAGATGACATAAAGAATTTTCATGCCACCTTTTATGTACCAAACAATGCTGTTTTGGTAATTACAGGCGATATTGATATTGAAAAAACCAAACCGCTTGTTGCCAAATACTTTGGCGAAATACCACGAGGCGTAAGGGCTATTAACCGACCCACTGTGGTAGAACCCCGCCGCACCGCAGAAGTTCGCGACACAGTTTTTGACAACATTCAGCTGCCGGCTGTTATTCATGCTTATCCATTGCCAGCCCAGGGCACTGCCGATTATTATGCCATGGATATGCTCAGCACCTTGCTCTCGGGTGGGCAGAGCAGCCGCATGTACCGCAAGCTGGTTGACCAGGATCAGACAGCCCTTACGGTTCAGGCAATTCCACTGGGTTTGGAAGACCCGGGGTTGAAAATAATTTTTGGATTACCCAATATGGGCATTGGGCCTCAGGTGCTCGAACAGGGCATTATTGCCGAGCTTGAACGCGTTAAAAATGAGTTGATTACCGAGCAGGAACTGCTGAAATTAAGAAACCAAATGGAAAGCCGTTTTGTAAGCAGCAATACTACCATTGCAAACAGGGCAAGCTCATTGGCCAATTATCACCTTTTGTTTGGCGATGCCAATCTTATTAACACCGAGCTAAACAACTATCTGGCTGTTACGCGCGAAGACATTCGCCGAGTAGCCCGGGAGTACCTCAAGGAAGAATACCGGGTGGTGTTATATTACATGCCCAAAGCCCAATAATTCAGCAAACTTTGAAAAGCCATTGTCATGAAGAAAATAATTTCATTTCTGTTTTTTAGCCTGTTAATAGTAATTTCGGTCAGCGCACAGCTCGACCGCAGCCAGCGCCCCCAGCCGGGCCCGGCACCGGTAATTCAGCTTGGCGACTTTGAATCGTTTACCTTGAGCAACGGGCTTCAGGTAATTGTAGTCGAAAATCGCAAAGTTCCGGTAGTATCCTTTCAGCTCACCCTCGATATAGACCCTGTGCTCGAAGGCATTGCCAAAGGATATGTTGATCTGGCCGGGTCGCTCATGCGCGAGGGCACAAAAAAAAGGAGCAAACAACAAATTGATGAGGAAATTGATTTTATCGGGGCCAACCTTAGCACCTTTTCAACCGGAATGTTTGGATCCTCGCTAAAGAGGCACCAGGAAACCTTGCTAGAACTCATGTCAGACATTCTGCTGAACCCAACCTTTCCTGAGGCCGAACTGCAGCGCAGCCTTACACAGTCGAAATCGGGCCTGGCCACTGTGGCCAACGACGCAAACGCAATTGCCCGAAATGTTTCGCAGGTGGCGGTATTTGGCCCAAACCACCCTTACGGGGAAATAGTTACGGCCCAAACTCTCGAAAACATTAATGCAGGCCTTTTGCGCAACTATTACAACACCTATTTTAAGCCAAACGTGGCCTATCTGGTAGTGGTTGGCGACATAGATACCCGCGAAGCCCGCAAGCTGGCACGAAAATATTTTGGCAGATGGAGAAAGGGAAATGTTCCCCGCCACACTTATCAAACCCCCACCGCCCCCGAAGGCAACCGGGTGGCTTTGGGCAACCGGGTTGGAGCCGTACAGTCGGTGGTATTTGTTACCCACCCCGTTCAGCTTACCCCGGGCCATCCCGATGCCATAAAAGCCAGTGTTATGAACTCAATTCTTGGCGGAGGTGTTTTTTCGGGCCGGCTGATGCAAAACCTGCGCGAAGACAAAGGCTATACTTACGGAGCCCGCTCAAGCCTTTCGCCCGACCGGCTGGTTGGCCGGTTTACAGCAAGCACCGAGGTGCGCAACAGCGTTACCGACAGTACCGTGGTAGAAATTCTTGGCGAAATGCGCCGCCTTATTAACGAACCTGTAGCTGACGAAACCCTACAATTGGTTAAAAATTTCATGAATGGGAGTTTTGCACGCTCTTTAGAAAACCCGCGCACCATAGCAAATTTTGCACTGAATATTAAACGCTTTAACCTGCCGGCAGACTATTATGCCACATATCTTGAAAAACTTGCCGCCGTTAGCGTAAGCGATGTCCAGTCTGTAGCTGCAAGGTATCTAAAACCCGACAACTCAATTGTTGTGGTAGCCGGCAACCGCGACGAAGTTGCACAAAACCTGAAAAAGTTCAGCACTACTGGCATTGTAGAATTTTTTGACGCTTTTGGCCGCCCACTGGAAGCACCAAAAGCTGTAAGCGGCGAAATAACCGCCCAGCAGGTTATCGAAGCATACGTGGCAGCTATTGGTGGCCCTGTAAAGCTCAGCGAGGTAAAGGATGTAACCATGAATATGAGCGCAAGCATTCAAGGCATGACCCTTGAAGCAGTAAACAAGCAAAAAGCACCCGATTTGTTTTACTCGGCCCTGAGCATGGGAGGCAATATTTTGCAAAAGCAAGTATTTGACGGAACCCGTGGAAGAATAAACGCCATGGGACAATCGCAGGAAATAACGGGCAACGACCTCAAAGAATTGAAACTTCAGGCCACCCTTTTTCCTGAGTTGCGCTATTCCGAGCTTGGTTATACCCTTGAGCTGGCTGGTATAGAAAGCCTCAATGAACAGGATGTTTACCGAATCCGCCTTACCAGCCCTACAGGATCGGTGCGCAATGAATACTACAGCCTGAAAACCGGCCTGAGGATAAGCAGCCAAACAAGCCAGGATACCCCAATGGGGGCCATGACCATTGTAACCAACTACGATGACTACCGCGAAGTGAATGGCGTGAAGTTCCCCTTTAGTATTAAACAACAAATGGGGCCACAACTGCTCGACATGAAAGTAAACAGCATCGAAGTGAACTCAGGCCTGAGCGCCGAGGAGTTTAAAGTAGATTAATGCTTTGATTGCCTGATTAAAAAAGCGTTCCGCAAACCCGGGGCGCTTTTTTTGTGACAATTGACCATTAAAGCGAACTTGTGAAAACCAACAATATTTATACCTTTGAAACAAGCAATCGGAGTTGATCGGGGTGCGAAACCCACTCAAAAACTGCAATTTATGAACAGGAAAGGATTAGGATACCGCGAAAAAGTTTTACAAGGACTCCGATTCCTCGAAAAGGATATTTGGCAGATACCCTTGCGTGAGCTTCCACGCGGAAAATCGTTTCTAATCAAGCAGTTGCGCATTTTCATGCTGGCTTTCAGAGGTTTTAATGAAGACAAGGTACAGTTGCGTGCTTCGGCTCTTACCTATTACACACTTTTTAGTATTGTTCCGGTAGTGGGCCTTGGCTTTGGTATTGCCAAGGGGTTCGGCCTCGAGGTATATCTTGAAAACCAACTGCGCGAAGCCCTTTCGGGCCGCGAGGAAGTGTATGTCTGGATTATGAGCTTTTCGCAGTCGATGCTCGAAACAGCACGTGGCGGAATGGTGGCAGGAGTTGGTCTGGTAATACTGCTTTACACCGTTTTTCAGGTTATGAGCAACATCGAAAGCTCTTTCAACGATATTTGGCAGGTAAAAAAAGGGCGCGACTGGACCCGAATGCTCAGCGACTATTTTGCTATGATGTTTATTGCACCCCTGTTCTTTATACTTTCAAGTGCAGCAACCGTTTTTCTGAACACCCAGGTAAGTCAGATCAGTCAAAACCTGCAATACCTCGGCTTTCTTAGTCCCGTGCTATTTTTTATGGCAAACCTGGTGCCATATTTTCTGATTTGGATTATGCTTACCCTTCTCTATATGATTATGCCCAACACCAATGTACGGTTTTCGTCGGCGCTGCTTGCAGGCATTATTGCCGGCACTTTGTTTCAGCTGGTGCAATGGGCATATATCTTTTTCCAGATCGGGGTTTCGCGCTACAACGCCATTTATGGAAGCTTTGCTGCCCTGCCACTGTTGCTCATGTGGATGCAGCTTAGCTGGTTAGTAGTGCTGTTTGGCGCCGAGGTGGCCTTCGCCAACCAAAATGTTGAAAACTACGAGTTCGACGCGGAAACACAAAACATTAGCCCTTCTAATAAAAAACTGCTCTCGCTATATGTAATGCATTTGCTAACCAAAATGTTTGCTGAAGGACAAACCCCGCCCGGCTCCGAAAAAATTGCCCATATCCTTGAAATCCCTAATAAGCTGGTGCGCTCAATATTGAACGACCTGGCTGAAGCAAACCTGATAAACGAAACCCTGACGGGGCGTTCAAAAGAAGTAGGCTACCAACCTGCAATTGACATAAACCTGATTAGCATTCAAATGGTAATGGAACGTCTCGAAAAACGAGGCCTGGATTTTATGGTAGTAAAAAACACCCGCACGCTCGAAACCATTAAAAATTGCCTGGAAGGTTTTAAAAGCACCCTTGAAAAATCAGGACAAAATGTCCTTTTAAAAGATCTTCCGTCAATCGAAGCTTAACCGGGTTTTTTGCCCTGCTTCAAGCTTTTTGAAAATCACAAATAGAAACACCAGCACCAATAAGCTCAAAACAGCCCATAAGGCTCCCTGCGCGCCCAGACCCACCTTTTCAATTTCGATATTGATTATTGCGTTGTGGTTTAAAAAGTATAAAACCACGGCAGCCGCATTATTAAAAAAATGGGCAAAAACCGGCACCCAAATGTTGCGGCTCCAAACAAACATATAACCAAGCACCAGCCCAAGAAACAAACGCGGAAGGAAGCCAAAAAACTGCATGTGCATAGCACTGAAAAGAATGGCCGAAACCCAAACTGCCACATGAAGGCTGCCGCTCCACTGCCTGAACAACCGAAGCACAACGCCCCTGAAAATAAACTCCTCGCCAATTGAGGGAATTATAGCTATCATAAAAATATTGAAAAGCAGCGCCTGATAGGTTGTTACCTCAAGGAACATTTTAGTGGCTTCAGCAGCCGTTTTTTCGGTGCGGCGCATCCACTCCTCTACCCCGCCGAGCCACTGAGGCAATGCAAAATGCATGTTTAACTCCATTAGGTAATTTACCAGCGGAAGAGTTGCTACCATTATAAATGCCGAAAGTAATAGCGAAAATAAAAGAGGGCTTCGGCTACCTTTGAGGTAAAGCATTGGACGGCGCCCAACAAGAATTGCAAAAACCAACGAGGGTATCACAAAAAGCCCGAGGTGGCTCAGTATCTGAAAATAACGGGTAAAATTGAGGTTTTGGGTCAAATCAATAGTTTCGCCCCTGAGGATTATACCTGAAATTTCGTTTCCGAATATTGGGATTGCCGCCAGCATGCCCAAAATCAGAATTACAAACAACCCCAATAAGGCCAGGATAATTAACAAAATCAATTTGGCAAAGGGATGTGCCCCTCCCATTATACCTCTGTCTTCCATTTGGTGGTTTTAGATTATTTTTGCAAATTAAACAGGCAGTAAAAATAGTAATTCTTATCAACAACGGTGAATTCTGACAACAAGCCATCAAATGTTTTGAGGCCGGTAAAATTTGGCAACATACCTTTTGCAAGGCAGCCTGTAATACTGGCGCCTATGGAAGACGTAACCGACCCACCTTTCAGGCATATTTGCAGGCAATTAGGCGCCGACTGGGTTTATACCGAATTTATTGCAGCCGACGGTTTAATACGCAATGCCAGCAAAAGTCTTCAAAAGCTCGACATTTATGCTGCGGAGCGCCCGGTAAGCATTCAGATATTCGGTGCCCATATCGAAGCCATGGTTCAGGCGGCAAGCTTGGCTGCCCAGGCAAAACCCGACTTTGTTGATATTAATTTTGGATGCCCGGTGCGAAAAGTGGCCTCAAAAGGTGCAGGATCGGGCATAATGAACGATGTGCCTAAAATGGTTGAAATGACACGCCAAATTGTTAAAGCTGTTGACCTGCCTGTAACAGTAAAAACCCGCCTGGGCTACGACCAGAAAACCAAAAACATTGTAGATATTGCCGAGTCTCTTCAGGATTGCGGCATAGCAGCACTTGCAATACACGGCCGCACCCGCTGCCAGCTTTATAGCGGGCAGGCCGATTGGAGCCTTATAGGCAAGGTAAAAAACAACCCTCGAATGCATATTCCGGTAATTGGAAACGGCGATATTACCAATCCGGAACAGGCTTTGAAGGCATTTGCCGATTTTGGTGTGGATGGCATTATGGTAGGAAGGGCTGCCATAGGCAATCCATGGATATTTAAACAAATAAGTCATTATTTCGAAACCGGAAACACGCCCTCGCCCCCAACAATTAACGATCGCGTTGACCTATGCCGAAAACATATAGAAATGTCGGTGCAATGGAAAGGCGAACTCTTAGCCATTTTTGAAATGCGACGCCACTACAGCAATTATTTCAGGGGAATTGCCAACTTTAAGCCATTTCGAATGCGGCTGGTAACCGCCCCCACCCTTGCACAACTATTTTCGGTACTCGACGAAATTGAAAGCACCAAATTTACACCAGATCAGCCGCTTCGGGACGCAACTGAAACTGGGGGTTAAAAAGATCGGTAACCCTGAGTTGGCTCCGGTCGAGCCAAATTGCCTTTAGCCCGGCACCCCTGGCACCCACCACATGTTCATGAGTATCGTCAATAAACAGGGTCTCTTCGGGCACCAAAGCGTTTTCATTAATTATTAGTTCAAACACTTGGCCATGTGGCTTGCGCATACCAACCTTGTGCGAAAGGTAAGTTTTTTCGAAAATTTGATCAAGGCTGTCGAAGCCAAATGCATTGTGCATATAGCGCTGAAAAAAGGGATAATGTATTGCATTGGTGTTGCTGAGCAAAAAAAGGCGATAATGCCCCTTTAACCCTTCCAGCAATTCAATATGATGGGCTGGCATATCCAGAAGCATAGCATTCCAACCCTGGTCAATCTGTTGATTTGAAACCTGAAGCCCCGACAAATGCCTGATTTCCTCGCGAAAAGCATCTTCGGATATTTCACCCTTTTCAAAGCGTTCAAAAAGATTGTTTTTAGCGGCCTTTGAAAAAAAATCACCGAGACCTTCCATGCCAAGGCTACACTGCAAAGCCTTGGTGGTAAGGGCAGGGTCAATGTTGTACAGCACTCCGCCCAAATCGAAAATAATATTGCGAATAGTATCCATGCATGAAAAAATTACAAAAATATTGCTTTTAAAAGGGTATTATGCGTAAATTTGCAAACCCAAAACGAAAGACAAATATACACCTTTTCGGGGCCCATAGCTCAGTTGGTTAGAGTAGCTGACTCATAATCAGTTGGTCGCTGGTTCGAGCCCAGCTGGGCCCACCAAAAAACAGCCACTTATGAGAATATCTTATAAGTGGCTGTTTGATTTATCAGAAAAATTGCAGAAATATCGAATATTTTTACACCTGTATAATAGCCGGGTTTAAATATAGTTTTTATTATACATTTTAGCCCAATGATAAAAATCTACTGGTTTTTTCTTCTGGCCCTTACAACCTTTGCAGGCAGGGCACAAACCTTGTATTTTCCGCCAATTGCGGGCAATAATTGGGAAACCACCGACCCTGCCTCCCTGGGTTGGTGCACAGAGCAGATTGCCCCCTTGCTTCAATTTCTTCAAGAAAATGATTCCAAGGCATTTATTGTGCTAAAGGATGGCAAGATTGTTATAGAAGCCTATTTTGGTACCTTTACCCAGGACAGCATTTGGTACTGGGCCTCGGCTGGCAAAACCCTTACTGCCTTTTTGGTTGGCCTTGCCCAGGAACAAAACTCCCTACTGATTAGCGAACCTTCGTCGAAATATTTGGGAACTGGCTGGACTAGCTGCACACCTGTGCAGGAAAGCCAGATTACCATTTGGCATCAGCTCACAATGACCACAGGTCTAAACGATGGTGTGCCAGACCCTTTTTGCACCCTGCCGGCCTGCCTTGTTTTTCAGGCACAGGCCGGTACGCGATGGGCTTATCACAACGGGCCATATACTCTTCTTGATGTGGTGCTGACCCAGGCCACCGGGCAAACCCTCAATGGTTTTTTCTTTAACAACATTACCCGGGCAACTGGCATTACAGGCAGCTTTTTAAAACTAGATTTCAACAATGTGTTTTTTAGCAGAGCGCGCAGTATGGCTCGCTTTGGCCTGCTAATGCTTAACCGCGGAAACTGGAACGGAACCCAGATTATGGCAAACATGGGTTTTTTCGATGCCATGATCTCACCCTCCCAAACCCTCAACAACTCATACGGGTATCTGTGGTGGCTAAATGGGAAGCAATCATATATGCTCCCAGGTCTTCAATTTGTTTTTCAGGGATCCTTGTTCCCAAATGCCCCGGCGAACATGTATGCCGCCTTAGGCAAAAACGGCCAGATTTTGAATGTAGTGCCTGGCATGAATCTGGTTATGCTGCGCCTGGGAAACGCCCCTAACGCAGGGCCTGTACCGGCAAGCCTAAATGACTCAATTTGGGTAAGACTTAACAAGGTAATATGCCAGCCATCATCAATAATTAAACCTCAGGATTTTACCTCGCAATTAAGAATATACCCCAATCCGGCAGCCAATCAAGTTTTTGTCGATCTTCCAGGGCAGGAGTTTTCCCTGTCAGTATTTGATCAGGGCGGTAACCTAGTGTTTACTTCGCATAATTTCCGCGAAAGCGCGGTGCTTAACACCGGGCATTTACCACAAGGAATTTATTTTTTGAAACTGACCACTCAGTATAACATTAGCATTACCAAAAAGTTTTTAATTAAGCGTTGAAATGTATTTTGCCTGCAACTAAAAATAATAATCCATGGAGAAATTTTTTGTACTGTTCGGGCTGGTATTGTTTTTTGCTCTTACCCAGGGGTGCAAAAACCCTGAGCGCAGCAATACGGTAATTAACCCTGCCCCGGCCTCAAGCAGCCGCACCTCGCTCGACTGGCAAGGAACTTATTACGGCGTTTTGCCCTGTGCCGATTGCGAAGGGATTGAAACGGTAATATCTATTTTTTACAACCATACTTTTGTTAAAAAGACCCGCTACATAGGCGAAGAAAATAATGTTTTTGAAATTAAAGGCACCTTTACCTGGAACGAATTGGGAAACATTATAACCTTTGATGGTAAACACAATAAGTACACACCCGGAGGGATCCTGGTTGGAGAAATGCAGTTGTTTCTGCTTGACCGCGATGGCAAACGAATGACCGGCGACCTGGCCGAAAACTACCGTCTGCCAAAGGTGCCCGAAGGCCTGTTTGGAAAAACCTGGAAATTAATTGAATTGACCGGAGCAGCCTCCTATACAACCAAACTGAAAATTCAGGCGCCATTTCTCATTCTTAATGAATCGGAACAACGGTTTGCGGCCAATGCAGGGTGCAACAACATTATGGGGCAATATGAGCTTGACCAGGACAGTTTAAGGCTCAGGTTTTTGCAGGTTGCATCAACATTAATGGCCTGCCCCCACATGAACCTCGAAGCCGAATTTGTAAAAATGATTGAGGAAGTTGACAGTTACAGCCTGAATGGCGACACTTTGACCCTAAACAGAGCACGCATGGCTCCTATGGCTCGCTTTGTGGCCGACTACTTCAAAAGGTAGCCAAATGGCCTGTTGGGCTGGCCTTGCTTATTTTATGTCAGGGTTTTTTCCCACTCCCATGCCGAACTAAGCATATCATCAAGCCCAAGGCGGGCTTTCCAGCCTAAAACTTTATTTGCCTTTTCAGGATCAGCCCAAACCTTTTCAATGTCGCCCGGGCGACGATTTGTAATGGTGTAGTTTACTTTTACGCCATTGACCCGTTCAAAAGTTTTTATGATTTCCAGCACGCTGTAACCAGTTCCAGTACCAAGGTTAAACACCTCGGCCTGCTGGGTGGCTACATCCTTTTCGAGGCGCTGAATGGCCGAAACATGTGCCTCGGCTAAATCTACCACGTGTATGTAATCCCTTATACCTGTACCATCGGGCGTATTGTAATCGCTGCCAAAAACCATCAGCGACTGGCGCTTGCCCTTTGCTGTTTGGGTAAGATATGGCAACAGATTGTTGGGTATGCCCAGTGGCAACTCGCCAATAAGGGCCGTAGGGTGCGCGCCAATAGGGTTGAAGTACCGTAGTGAAATGGCCTTAAGCCCTGAAACGGCAGTATGATCACTAATTATGTCTTCGCATATCTTTTTGGTATTTCCGTAAGGTGAAAATGCTTTTTTAAGGGGTGCATTTTCCGAAACAGGCAATTCGTCAGGCTGGCCATATACGGTGCAGGACGAGGAGAAAACTAGTTTTTGGCAGCAGTGCCTCTGCATGGCTTCGAGCAGATTGATAAGTCCAAGCAGGTTGTTGTGGTAATATTTCAGGGGAAATTCGGTCGATTCGCCTACTGCCTTATATGCTGCAAAGTGAATAACCCCTTCGATATTCGGATTGCCGGAAAAGAAATTCAAAAGTCCAGACAGATCGCATAGATCGAGTTTAGTGAATGCCGGCATTATTCCGGTTATTTGTGCAATACGCTCCACCACAAATTCTTCTGAGTTCGACAAATTGTCGATGATCAACACCTGATAACCACTCTGCTGAAGGGCCACCACGGTATGCGATCCAATATACCCTGTGCCGCCGGTAACAAGAATTTTTTTCATACTTCCGTATTTTTCACAAAAGTACTGTAATAAAAAATCAGCCCAAAAAAATCTTGCAGCAAGGAGCGTACTACCCAAAGATTACCGACAACCAGCTAAAAATTAATGAACCATGAAGCAAAACCACACAGGCAGACGTCCGGCGTTCAAAGTTTTGGTTTATGCAAAAGCAGTTCTTTATTGAATGGAGAGCAACATTGAAACCATTTAGTCATGAGTGTAATAGGTAACCGTTTTCAACTCGTTCCATGCCCCGCGTGTGAAGTCGGGAATTTTTACGGGCATTCCTTGATTTGCCACCGAAACCTGCGATAGTTCTATAATTGATGACCATTCGGCGGCATCGTACACGTCCTGGTCGAGCGGGAGGCCGTGGCGCAGGCAATAGATCAGGCGATAATCCATAATGAAGTCCATGCCACCATGACCACCCACCTGACGCGCCTTTTCGCCCACTTTGGTAACAATTGGGTGTTCGTATACTTTTAGCAACGAGTCGAGCTTTGCATCCCTTAGCCAGCTATGCCCATCGGGTTCAAGTGCAATTCCCCTGCGGGGCCATTTCTGGGCAAATCCTTTGGTTCCGCTAAGCATGTGAATGCGGCTGTAAGGCCGGGGACTTGTAACATCGTGCTGTATTTTAATGGTTTTACCCTTAAGGGTTTTGATAATTGTGGTGTTCATGTCGCCTTTTTTATATGTTGCCTGAGCGTATTCTGAGTCAGGCCCAAATTTCTGCCTGGCATATTCAGTAAGCCCGAATTGTCCACTGGATACCGACACCAGGTATTCCATGCGGTCGCCCCGGTGAATGTTGAGCGCGTGTGCAATAGGGCCAAGGCCATGCATAGGATACAGCGATCCATCCTTTTCCTTATTGTGCTTCAGTCTCCACATATTCCAGTAGTGCCCGGGTTCGCCCTCCTGGGCAAACAGCATTGAGCGCAGGTCATGAATATAGGCGCCTTCGGCATGCACTATTTCGCCAAACAGACCCTGTTGGGCCATGTTTAGGGTAGCCATTTCGAAAAAGTCGTAATTGCAGTTTTCCAACATCATCATGTGCCGGCGTGTCCTTTCGGCAGTGTTTACCAACTGCCAGGCCTCCTCAATTGTGAGAGCAGCAGGGATTTCGGTGGCCACATGCTTTCCATTTTCCATGGCATAAACAGCTATAGGAGTGTGCAAATCCCAATGGGTGCAAATGTAAATCAGGTCAATGTCGTCTCGTTCGCACACTTCTTTCCAGGCATCTTCGCCGGTATAGCTATCGGCTGCCGGCCGCCCCATTCGTTCAAGGGTTCGCTGGGCACGCTCAACACTCGAGGGTACCACATCGACCAGGGCAACGATTTTTGTTTCTTCGATGTAGCTTAAACGATAAACAGCACCCTGGCCACGCATGCCAAGACCGATAATGGCTATGCGTACCGTATCGATAGGCTCGGCCCTTAACTCAAGTACATGCCTTTGACCGGCAGGTCTGGCTGGAGTTGGAAAAATCTCTACTGCCTTAAAAAGCTTGTCGGCGCTCTTTTTATTTCCCAGGTAGCAGGCTGCAAGACCCAAAACGAAAAAAAGAATAATTACCGGATTGATTTTGTAATTCGACCTTTCCATTTCTAAAGAAGTTTTGATTGATGTTTTTTTAGCCAGAAAAACAGGGCTTATGGAATAATAGTAGTAATGCTGCTCCTTGGCTAAGTTGTAAGTGCTTTTGAAATAACGGCCTTCATTTCATCCTCCTTTTCTTCCATGCATTCAATAAGCTTTTTCTGCACCTTGCAGCGATCCAGGTTGTGTTCCTTGTGAGAGGTTTTATAATACACATCACCATTCAAGTAATCGGCAAGAAACCTTATGCCCATGATAAATGTCATGAGCCTGGGTGCGAGATAAAAGTACTTTTCCTCATTTTCGGTAACTACCGGAGCGACTTGCCCCATGTAACCCAGGGTATAGGCCTCGAATGCTTCCATGTTGAAGCCGACTTTGCTGAGATCTTTCTCATCTTCGGCGGCCGTGCTGGCACCGGTACGCAGGGCATCTCCGTAATCGTAAAAAATGATGCCCGGCCCGACAGTATCGAGGTCAATTACGGCGGCGGCTTTTTTCCCCCGGAACAAAAGGTTGTTGATCTTGGTATCGTTATGTACCACCCGCAATGGAATTTCTCCCTGATCGACCATTGTTTCAATCAGGCGCAGATCTGGCTCACGGCTTTTAAAAAAGTCAACAATATTCTGCACAGAAGCAAGCCGCCCCGCTTTATCATCTTTAATGGCCTCATTGAGTTGCCAAATGCGATACGAAAGCCGGTGGAAATCTTTGATTGACTCTTTATATTCATCTGCATCGAGGCCATGACAGGCCCATACAAACCAACCAAAACCACTTCCGGCTTCAAAAGCCTGCCAGGGTTCTTTCACCACATCGACCGTGTATGAGTCGGTGATATATGAGGTCAGTCGCCAGGCATTTCCTTCATCGTCAAAATGAAGCAGGCTTCCGTCGGCTGTTGGTATCAAACGCGCAATTTCGAGGGGGTGTTTTCTTTTTGAAATGAAATTCTGAATTTGAAGGTGGGTTTCGGCAATACCCTGGGGGTCTTTAAAAACATTGGTGTTGATCCGCTGCAAAATAAAAGGGCTTTCAATGCCTTCAAGCTCAAGTTTGTAAGTATCGTTAATGTGCCCGCCTCCAAATGGTTTTATTTCCAATACAATGTTGTAGGGAAAAAACCTATTTACGGTTATGGTTAACATAAGATAATTAGTTTTGGTAAAGGGGCCATAATATGACCCCTGAACTATTTGGTGCGGATTTTATGCCCGTGCAGGGCGAAGTATAAAATAAAAAGGTAGCAGGGCAGCAAAATCCAATAAGCGGCCTGATAATTGGCCACTGTGGCTGCTTCGGCGGCACCCTTGCCGGCATCGACCAAAAACCCGAAAATTAATGGAATGAATGCACCACCCACAATACCCATTACCAAAAGCGATGAACCAATTTTGGTAAACCGACCCAGGTCGGCAATGGCAAGGGGCCAAATGGCAGGCCACATTAACGAATTGGCAAAGCTTACAAGCAGCAGGCAGTAAAAGGCATATTTTGCCGGTGCCATCACCAGTAGCAGGGTAGAAAAAATGCCAATAATTGAAAAGATTATCAGGGCTTTTGTTTGCGACAAAATTTTAGGTATGGTAAACACCCCGAACAGATATCCTGCTACAAGGCCAATTGTAACGTATTTGGCATAACCTGCAAGATTGGGCACTTCGCCAAAGGTGATGCGGGCAAAATCGATAATTGACGCCATTGGCAGGGTTTCAATACCTACATAAAGAAACAGGGCCAATACCCCCAGGAGCAAATGCGGAAACTGCAGAATGCTGGTTTTGCCTTTTGAATATGAAGCTTCTGCAAGGTCAGTTTCAAGGGTTTCCTCTTCTCCGGCCGCTTTCACTTCGGGCAGGGGCGCAAAATAAACGCCAATTCCCAGCAACAAAAGTATGCCGGTTACCAGGTAAAACGGAAAAATTACATCGGCGAGCATTACATTTTGAAGGTCGATAAAAACACCAAGAAAAACCGGAGCGATCCACCAGGCCATTTTGTTCATAATACCCATAAGGCTCATGCGCATGGCGGCGCTTTCGATAGGCCCTATAATGGTTACATAAGGATTTACGGCTGCCTGCAACAAGGTGTTGCCTATACCACCTACAAACAAAGCTACCAAAAACAAGGGGAAGCTAACGCTTTTGGCCGATGGCACAAACAGAAGCATGCCCAATGCCATTATGGCAAAGGCAATAAACATTGATTTGCGGTAACCTACCTTGGTAATGACCCATCCGGCAGGCCTTCCAAATACCACAAAGGCCGAAAAAATGGCGGCCGTAACAAGATACGATTGCCCGGTTGTTAGGTTAAAGGCCGAGCGCAAAGCAGGAGTCAGAAACCCGCTTATACCCACTCCAAAACCAATTACAAAAAACATAACCCCTACAATAACCAACGGAAGCAAATACTTCTGGTTTTTCTGTGTGCTGTTGTGTTCCATTTTCTTTCTGATAATTTGGTTAATAATTGCTGAAATTTAGTATCCATTTTGCTTATGGCTACAAGAGAGCCGGCAACGGTTTAGTAAAGCCCAAAAAATCCTCCTAAATTAAGCGTTGGCAGGAACTCCATTTTGGAGGGAATGGAGTGCCAATAATTGAATGTTTATATTTTGCAAAGCCCATTGCAATTGGCTAAAGTTATAAAAAAATGGTTCAATAAAACAATGTTATTAATTTTTTTTAATAAGATAGGCCTCTACAATAAAAGAGTTCAGGATTTGAAAAGGCCTTTTTGTAATTAAAAAAACGAAGTATTACTTGTTTTGGTTAAAGTGTCAAAAACATCAAATCAATTTGGGTATGAATCAAAATCAAACACCTTGTTCATAACCACCGGCAGGGTGCCCATAAGCCTTGCTCTTTTTTTCAATTGGCTCACCAATATTTGGGTGTCTTGTTTGAGGCGCAGCATGGTATATTTATTTAATTTCTGGTAAATGGGATCTTTGATCAGGTTGCCAGCTTCGGCCATTTGCCCTCCAATTATTATTGCCTCGGGGTTGAAAAGGTGAATTAGCACAGAAATACCCTTTGCCAGCACTTCGCCGGCATCTTCGAGCAGTTCTATTGCAAACTGGTCGCCAAGGTGGGCAGCCTCAATAATGGTTTGCTGCTTTATTTCATCGAGGTTGTGGTTGGCCAGCTTATTGATCAGGGTGTTTTTGCCTTCTGCAATTTTTTTACGTGCCCGCTTTACTAGGGCCGTGCCTGAGGCAATTGTTTCGAGGCATCCTATTTTTCCGCAATAACAAAGTTCGCCGTTGCTATCCATCTGAATATGGCCAAACTCGCCCGAAAAACCAGAGTTTCCATAGTAAAGTTCTCCATTCAAAATCATGCTAAGACCAATCCCCGACCCGATATTGACAAGCAATACATTCCGGAAGTTTTTGGCCAGGCCGAACCAAAGCTCTCCAAGCACCATAATTTTGGTATCGTGTTCAATGTATGCCGGGCGTCCAAGCAGCTCGCCAAAAGTTTCCCTTAGGGGGGGGTCGCCAAATTGTTTGTAGCTGTAGCTAACATTCTTTTTTATATCAATTAACCCGGGTATAGCTATGCCATAGCCAAGAATCTTTTCATTGGCTATATGGTTGTACTTTAGTGTTTTGGCTACTTCTTCTTTAAGCACTGCCAAAATATCTTCAGTATTATCGAGGCCATGGTTAATTTCGACCAACTCGCCTACCTGCTGATTATGAAGGTTAAAAATGCAAAGCCTGGTAAATTGCCTGCTCAGGTCAATACCGAAAATATATCCATAGTTGGGATTGATTCCGTATAAAACTGGTTTGCGGCCTCCTTTTGATTGCCCTATGCCGAAATCTTTCACCCACCTTTCGGCCAGGAGCTCGCCCATTAGATTGGTAATGGTGGGGATGCTGTTGTTGGTAGCCTCGCACAGATCAGCAATGGTTTGATGAACATGGCGGTAAAAAATCTCAAGTACCTGTTTTTTTAACAGGTGTTTTTTAAAATTGGGGCGGATAATTTTTTCATCACCCTGACTTGCCCCATGCTTTTTCAATGAACCCATTGCAAAAAATTAAATTTTGTGAAAAAGTAACCCAAATATATAAAACAATTTTACTAAGTTGTTTCTTCTAAAAAATTTTTTGGCCTTGAAAAGCTTGGTTACATTCATCACGAATTAAAAAACAAAACTTTCTTTTTTTCGGTCAAAAAAAAATCTTTCCAATCACTATTGTTCGGTGAAACGAGCATCCCGTATCAGACGGGACAACCGAGCTTGCGAGCTCACCGGAGGGAAACAAGATAAACCGAAGTTCAGCGAAGCTAAAATGCATCATGTAAGTTCATTCGTCCCGCATAAGGCGGGGCGAGCCAGGCTATCCGACCTTAATTTAAAAATTATTGATGAATGAAAATGACGGGATTTGTCGCTTAGCTCGAAATGACTACGCTTTCGGGGGTTTTGGAGAAGATAGTTGTTGTGCGGCCGCTTTGCCGCCCAACAACTATCAAATAACTAACTATCTGTCACTCCGAACGTAGTTAGAAATCTCGAAAGCGCAATTAATCCGTAAAAAGATTTTGTCGGACAATAATAATTTCAAGTTTAAAAACCATTGCAAGGGAAACCTGCTGTGGTAAATGACTAAACCCCACCGTTTTATATATTATAACACTACTGGCCCACAAAAATCACGTGATTTCTCGCGCCGCTCGAAATGACAGGGTTTTCAATGATTTTGGCAATTAGGGGGGTAGGTGGCGGCTTCGCCGCCACCTACCCCCCTAAATAAAGAGCTAACTGACTGTTATTCCGAACGTAGTGAGGAATCTCATGCATTAAATTCTACCCTTTTTTACTTTATCGGACAATAGTGATATTATAATTAAACATTG
>CAYGDW010000016.1:0-50281 GCA_964348755.1 uncultured Bacteroidales bacterium
ATACTTTTGTGAGTAAAAAATTTAGAGCCATAAAATAATTAATATTTTTACTGGTTTTATAATTAATCAAACATTAAAAAAATCAAGACAATGAGAAAACTTTTTACTTTAATATTTCTAGCTGTGATAATGACTTACAGCTGTCAGAAAGATAAAATTGATAACCCGGTAAAAACCGTGCCTGGAGTTCCACAGGGCAGGCTTCAAATACGAAATCACTTGATAAATGTGGTTCAGACTCCTGGCCTTAAGACGTTTAACGCTTCAAATCTTGGTTTTGAATTTACATTAATTGCCGAAGTAGATGCACCCCAGGTCAATGGCACCAAAGTACAGGCCACTCACGTTGCCATTGAAGGAAACAAGGCCTATGTTTCGTACAACATGCAAGGGTCTCAGAATCTTGGAGCTATTGATATAATCGACATTAGCAATCCGGCTTTGCCCGAATTATCGAAAACCATTCTTTTTGAAAATCACGATATTAACACCATTGGCTTTTTTAACGGGCTGATAGTTGTTGCCGGTCAGGATTCGGAAGGCGCATTTTATGGGTATATTGACCCGGCCGATGTGCTCAACAGGCTTGAGGTGCGCCGCTTAAGCTCTCATTCAGCCGTAGGAATGGCTTTTAGCGATATTAAGGCTTATATTGTAAGTGCCACAAATGGTGGTTTAACCGTAATTGACAAGGACGATAACGAGGAGTTTCTCCCATTTTTCGATGCACGGTCAGTGGTGGCAGGCGAGCAGGTATTTTTACTGTCGAAAGAGAAAATTAAAGCCCTGAACGGAGGTGAGATAGTGCTCGATCCTTCGTTTATACAAAGCGGATCGAAAGCCGACCTTGACCTCTCGCCGCAATACCTGTTCGCGGCACTCAACAGGGGAGGTGCTCACGTTTATAATGCCTCAAATCTTTCCCCTGTTCATGTTTTTCCCAGACCGGTTACCCCCTTTGGAAAAGACCCTGAAAATTTTGTTACCAACAGTGTTTCGTTCAACGACCCGTTAATCTTTTTGGCAAATGGGGGCGCCGGAATTTCTGTAAACAAAAGGGCAAAGAACACCCAAACCAATATCGACGAATTTATTGAATTTGGTTATTTTGACTTTGGCGGCCCACTTTCCTCAAATTTTGTATTGTCGAGAGGTAATTTTGTTTTTGTGGCAACTGGTTTGGGCGGGTTTAAGATTCTTACCTTCAACGAAAAAGCAGATTGCAACTGGACTCAGGAAACCGCTTTTGTTGGATTGCATGCCGGCGGCGGGGCTGCCTGGTGGTACTATTTTGACACTGCAGCCGGTTCAGTGCATCCTATTTATGCCGGGAAAAAACTGGTAGAAGGGGCTTATGCCAAGTATCATAATGGTGTAATGACAATCGTTTTAGGCCCGAAAATGGTGTTGAAAAATGTATCGGAAGCAGTAAAAATTCAAGGGTACAATCAGGGGCAATTACCTGCCTCAAGGCAACCAGCAGGTTTGTTTACTACATATAAAGGTAACAACCTGGTAATACCATTGCCTCCGTTCCGCTATTACGTTATTCATCTCGACGTACTTGTGTGTAAATAACATCTCAAAAATACTATAGGATAAGAGACCGTCTCAAAGCATTACTTCGGGGCGGTTTCTTTATTTTCAGGTTTTTGTGTTTAAAGGTGCTGACGCCCGGTAAGAAAGTAAAATTGAATTCGTGGGACACCCCTTACTTTATGAAAAAAGGGTCAAACCGTACTGTCTACCAAAAAGAATAAAAAGGGTACCCTAAAGTTTGGGCCAATATTATTGTGGCTAAATGATAACCTGCCGGCCTATAAACAAAATACTGTTAAAGCGATTGTCTTTGATTACATAAAGGAAAGGCCGGTCGGCTTTGAAGCTGACCCTAGGCGTGGTTTCCGGTTCAATTGTGGTTTTCATAACAATTACTACTGCTGTTGCCGCAGCCGCTTCAGTGCCTTCCTCGGCAACATTAATCATGGCTTTGTGTATTATTTTGTCAATTTTAAGGTCCATTTGTCCAGTCATTCCGCTAAAATCGGCCTTGTTTGAAAAAGCCAGCGGCATACCTATTTTGGCAAGCAGGTCTTCGATATTTAGCTGTGTTTCAGTGTTGAATTTTGGAATTATGGCCTCTACCTCCTTGTATTTCAACTCAGAGAGTACATTTAAAAACTCATTAGCTCCAAAATATTTTTCTAATTCCGGAAGGGAATAAACCAGCTTAGGCAAAAATACCAACATAGAGAAATCCTCTCCGGAATAAGTTAACTCCAGGACACTCATTTTTTCGTTTTCAAAATATGGCATGCTATCTACTTTAAACATAAATTCGGTAAGTTTCCTTTCTCCATTAATATTGGTAAAGTAATCCTTGCGCGACAAATCTTTGTCAAATTCAGTCATCCATGGCCCAAAGAAGTGGATGGCATTGACCAACACGAGCCTTGTATCTTCGGTTAGCACTCCCGCGGCAATCAGATTGCTTATCTTTTCGCGGGTTTCCTGGTGCACCCATTGGTTTATGTCTAGCCGAATCTGCTCACGGTCGCCACGGTAAAAATCAGCCTGGTTGAGCCTGGTTCCGTAATTGAGTTCAATAAGGTCAAAATACTCCTGTAGGAATTGATAATCTTTCTGCGCCCAAATGTTATTGGCAATATTGAGTTGCACGTGGTCGCCGGCCATTTCGCGTAGGCGGGTAATATAAAGGCTATATTCTGAATGAAAGCTTTCCTTATTGGTATCGAAAAACAGGGTTTGGGCTATTTCTTTCTTTGTTTTACCGGCAGCCCCTGCATAAGTCATAGCCATTGCCGTTGATATGCTAAATGGCGAAATAACCAGGTTGTTGTCATAAACTGGTATGGCCCTTAAAATGTTGAAGGCAAAATAGTTGTTGCGTATGGGCTGGTGCAATTCCATAATCTGTTCATAACTTTTGCCAGAGGCTGTTTGTAATATGTTTTTGGTTTTCCGGTTGCACGATAAAAGAAAAATCAATAGTATTGTCAGGCCAATTATTAATTTCCTTTTCAATTTAATTTTCATATCGGTCAGGATTTGGTATTTAAAACAAATTTACGATTTCGTCCAATAACATTTTAAATTTGTTGGAAAGGCTGGCAATTAATAATAGGGCCAATTCGTTTTAATAAGGTATTAAGTTTTCTTGGCTTGTTTTTTCTTAATTTTACATTGGCAAGAAAGTATTATTTCTGACGTCATTTTTCAGAAGAATGCAACAAGAATTCCCATAGCAAAAGAAATAACGGGTATGAATAGGGTTTTTATATTTTCCGTGCTTTTTTATTTTTTCATTCAGGCGTTGTCAGGCCAAACCCGGCCCAATATTCCGATTACCGGAGCTCCAAACCGCCCTATTGCGTCGTTACGCGAGATTGTGCTGCGCAAACAGCTGGGTTTGGATGTGGGTTTTGCTCTGGGCTCAGCTCATTCGCTATCTGACATTGGTGGAACACGTGATGCTTCGCGCATTCTTTTTTTCGATGCTCAACCAATGGCAACCGGTATTCACTTTGGCGCTTTTGCCCGATATCGGTTCTCGGAGCTTTTTGCTCTTAACATGGGTGCAAATTATGGGCAAATTGGAGGCGCCGACAGCCTTTCGCCCATTACTTCATCGCGCTACGTCAGGGATTATTATTTTCAGAACAACATTTATGAAGTGGCCCTTAAAACTGAATTCTACCTGCCAAAGCATTATCTTGACATAACCATTGACCTATATGCCTATGCCGGAATTATTGGTTTCTACCACGATTCCAAGCTTACAGTGCCAAATCCTGCTATCCATCAGCCAGCAAATTTCAGCAACTTTCAGGTAGCCATTCCTTTTGGGGCCGGATTTTATTATTCCACAAAAGGGAATTTCAGAATAGGTTTTAACGTGGGCTGGCGCAAAACATTTACAGATTACCTTGATGGCGAATCTCCGACACCCGGGCCCAACAACGACTCGTATTTTTTCAATGCAATTAACCTTGGGTATTACTTTGCACCAAAATTGAGCAGGTAAACTGAAATTTTAAAAGTAAATGATAAAACGCATTTTTATCGGGATTCTGTTTTTTAGCCTTATTCATGTGGTTTTGGCCGATGCCCGGGCACGAAAAACCTACACGTGTGAGCCTTCGGAAATGCTTGCCAATTGCGGGCAAATAATTTCTGAACCATTAAATGACTCTAACTTTACTCAGGATAACGCTTTTTTTGCAGATAGCCGCATTATCAAAAGCAGGGGCAAAGGAAGCGAAGCCAGCAGAAGAAGCCGTTCCCAGGCACACTACGGTTCACCGGGTGCTTCAACGCGGTTGCCGCAGTCAAAAAGCATTGATGCAGCAAGCATTGGTGCAGGGCGTGCCGCACCTGCTCCAAGAACCATAGGCTACACCCAGGGCCGTGGGCGGCCACCCTTAAACCAGTCAGAACGCGACCAGTATTTTGGGGTCGGAGGACGCGAAATTGGATTTAATTTTGGCACCGCACACTCATTTTCCGACTTGCAGGGAAATAAAGCCTTTAGGTTTTCAGAATCGGTCAAATATCAACTTCGCAATCCGGGAATTACCATGGGCGTTTATTCCCGCATTAGAATGGTAGAGTGGTTTGGATTAAGCCTTGGCTTCGATCTGGCAAGGCTTAGTGGTACTGCCAATAGCAACCTGGCGGAGTTTGAAGGGTTCTCTTTCGAAAACAACCTGGTTGAATTTAACGCCCGCATCGCTTTTTTTGCGCCTTTGGCATCCCGAAATATTTTTGATCTATATGGATTTGCTGGCTTTGCGCTATTTGTTAATAATATTGTTTTGCGCAATGCCGATGGAATTGAGACCCCGGTAAGCGGCGATTTCAAAGTGCTGCAACCTGCGTTGCCATTTGGGGTAGGGCTATCGTGGGTGGTTGGTCACCGAATGGTGCTGGGTTATGAATTAGGGTATCGATACACTTCTTTCAATTTGCTGGATGGGGTTGCACCTGCCGATACCCGCTACGATGCTTACCTTTTTAACACCCTTCGCATTGGGTTTATTCTGAAACCAAACCGGAAATAAAGGTTGTACCTGTTTAACAAATATTAATATATATTTGTGTGTCATTATTGTAATTTTGCAAGAAATTATAAATCAACAATATTTTCAGACAATTTATGAGTAAAGACAAAGAACTGATTAAATGCCTTATAATTGGCAGTGGCCCGGCCGGATATACCGCAGCTATTTATGCTGCACGGGCTGACCTGCATCCTGTTGTTTATCAGGGATTGCAACCCGGAGGGCAACTAACCATTACTACTGAAGTTGAAAACTTCCCAGGTTATCCTCAAGGAGTGCAAGGCCCTCAAATGATGGAAGATTTTCGCAACCAGGCTGAACGTTTTGGTACCGATATTCGATGGGGGCTTGTAACTTCGGTTGACCTTACCCAACGGCCTTTCCGTATTACTGTTGATGAAACAACAGAACTCTTGGCGCAAACACTTATTATTGCCACAGGTGCTTCGGCTCGCTGGCTGGGGCTTGAATCGGAAAAAAAATTCAACGGATTTGGCGTTTCGGCCTGCGCTACCTGCGATGGATTCTTTTTTAAAGGCATGAATGTGGCTGTTGTTGGAGGAGGTGATACCGCCTGCGAGGAAGCATCTTATTTGTCGAAACTGGCAAAAAAGGTATATCTGATTCACAGACGGGACGAATTAAGAGCTTCAAAGGCAATGCAACACCGCGTTATGAAAACCCCAAATATTGAAGTTATTTGGGATTCTGTGCCAATTGAAATTGTTGGAGGTAAAACTGTGAATGGGGTAATTTTAAAAAATTTAAAAACAGGGCAACACTTTAACCTGGATATTGATGGCCTTTTTGTTGCTATTGGCCATTTGCCTAATAGCCACATTTTTAAAGGCCAGCTCGATATGGACGAACATGGTTACCTTAAAACCAAACCAGGTACCTCCCAAACCAATATTCCTGGAGTGTTTGCTGCCGGCGATATTCAGGACCAAATTTACAGACAGGCGGTTACTGCCGCCGCATCAGGTTGTATGGCTGCAATAGAGGCCGAGCGGTATTTAGCTGCCCTCGAGGATTAAATGAAAAAATCAAAGCCCTGGTAAAAATAGCCAGGGTTTTTTATTTGCAATCATTTAATTTTATACCAGCAAAATTTATCTAATATTGACTGGGAATTGCGCAAGCTCAAAAAAGTGTTATAAATGCCGTAAAATGAATGTTTACTTGATTTTGTCATTTATCAGCTCATTGTTGTTTTTTCAGGCCATGGTTATTGCATGGTTGCTGATAAAAGTCACCCGTATTAAAGAAGCCTTTATCCTTTTTGCCCTTTCATTCTCAATTTTTGCTCTCTTTAATTTTTTTCAGCTTAGTACAACCAATGTCGAATTGGTTTACATTTTCGATCGGATTGCTGCATTTGGCTGGATGAGTTTTCCCATTACCACCCTGTGGCTGTTGTATAATATGAGTAACAAGGGTGTAAGAGGTATTAAAGAGATTATGAAGTTTTTTTTGATTCCGGTTGCACTGGTTGTTTTTATTAGATTTCAATATGACCCCTATTCATTAAAGAATTTTTATTTTCATGAAGGGGTCAGGTTTTACTCCCTGAATTCTGCATCGCCCTGGTATTATGTTTTTGTAGTTTATATGGTACTTTCGGCCATGGCCTGTTTGTATGTAATTTATAAATGGAAAAAACACACACAGCAAAACAGACAAAAACTTCAGGGGGGTGTAGTTATAGTAGGGCTGGTAGCCTTTGTTGTTATCAGTATAATTACCAACATTATTTTTCCGCAGTTCGGATATAATAAAGTAGGTCCGTTGGCGCATATCACCGTTTTGCCTTTCGCGGCGGCTTTGTTTTATTCACTTATTTTTTTGAGCCCCCAAAAAGCTTTACCAGAAATTGTCCCAAAGCTTATTACCAATTACCTGCGCGAGTTTGTTTTTTATTTCGACCATCAGGGCGGTATTTATTCTGTAAACCGATTTGTGCTTAAAAATCTTCAATACAATCTTTATGAAATTTTACGGCTTCCGCCTGAAAAAATTTTCAGCCAGGCCGACAAGCTGCATCAAACTATCAGGGAACTTAGGCAGGTGCAATCAGCTCAGGAAATCAGAATAGAAATTTTTGCCAGAGCCGGTCTTTCAATTCCAGTACTGGCCAAAATTATAAGAATCAATGATCATTTTGGCAATTTTATCGGAGCAGTTTTAATTGGGGTAGATTTGCGCCCGAAAGTTGCACTGGAGCAGGAGGTAGCACAACGAACCCAAAATGAAAGATTAATTATTAAAGCCAGAAATGACCTTGAGGGGTTGGTTGAGCAAAGGACACGCGAACTTTTTGAAGCCAACGAAAAACTAAGCAAAGAAATACAGGAAAAAACAAGGGTCGAGCAGCAAATAGTTGACGATCTTCAGGAAAAAGTTCGTCTGGTACAGGAAATCCACCACCGGGTAAAAAACAATATCCAAATTATTGTATCGCTTACCAGCATGCTCACAACCCACAGAGATATTGACGAGAATGCAGGGTTAAAACTACGCAGGATTGCAGACCGCATCAGGAGTATTTCGGCCATTCACGAAGATTTGTATTCTTCGGCCAACCTTTCCAAAATCAACTTCAGCGATTTTATAAAAAAATCAACAGGCGAGATTTATGCAAACAAAGGTGCCTCAAAAACCATAATTTTCAGAATTAAAACCACTAATGAATATCTCGAAATTGACAGGGCTATTCCTTGTGCAATCATTTACACAGAGTTGCTTACAAATATCATTGAAACCCGCTTTCTGCCTATGGAAAACTCTAACTCCGCTTCCAATCCGCTTGGAAATGTGAGCATTGAGTTTTATAAGCGTAGCGAGGAATACACCCTTATTGTAAGCGATAACGGGATTGGTGCCCCAAATGGCAAATCAAAAACAGGCCGGTTGCGCCCTGGCCTTGAACTTGTTGACATGATTGTAAAAAACCATTTGAAAGGCAAGCTGATAACCCAGGTTGCACAGGGTACCTCTTATGTGCTTAAGTTTTCAAATTAACCATTACTTCTCGTATTATGCAGGTTAATCTGGTTTCAATATTGTCATTGGCGGTTTTGGTGCTCTATCTTCAAATGGGGCTTTTCGTGCTCTGGAAAAACCCAATGGCAATATTGAACAGGAATTTCTTTTACGTTTCAATAGGTTTTGCATTTTGGTCAATGGGCCTGGCATTTTATAATCCGGTCGAACCAGGGTTTCAATTCCCTTTGGTCTTTAAGCTTGCAGGTGGATCTACTTTTATAATATTCCCTTTTTTGCTTAAGTTTTTTTCACTGCTTTCTGACCTTCCCCGCAACGATACACTTAAAAAATGGCTTTTTTGGGGGGCGATGGCTGCTGGATTGCCATTGATGTATGCATCTGTTTTTGTTGAAGGGAACTTCGAAAGGCTTTTTGTAATTTACACCTACCAGCCCATTTTTGAGCCTTCGGCATTTATAGTATCTGCATATATTTATTATCTTTTATGCATTCTGGCCATCATCGTAGTATTGCTTGGCTGGCGCCGAAAAATGAAAACACACGGAGAGGTGATACAGTTCAGGTTTGTTTTCGTTCCAATGATTTTTTCTATAAGCCTGGGTTTATTTACTGATTTAATTCTTCCGTTAATCTTTGGGGTGGGCATAATACAACTTTCTCATGCCTATGCAGTATTTTGGCTCGGAGGGGTTGCCTATGGAATAATTAGATTCAGATTTTTTGCCCTGACTCCATCACTGGCTACCGACCAGGTTTTAAACCACAATAATCAAATCATGTTTTTTTGTCAGGTAAATGGCCAGATTACCAGAACAAACCCATTTACAGCAAGCATGTTGAATTTAAGTGTGAAAGAAGTGTGCGGAAATTCGGTTTCCGGTTTCTTTGTAGAAGAAATGGAGGTAAACAAATTTATTGACTGGGCTTTGGTTCATGGATTTTCGGGTCCGGCCGAGCTGAGCCTCCGATCGGCTCAGGGCGAATACATTGCAGTTACAATTTCAGTTGTGCTTTTGAAAGACCGGTTTAATGATGTGCAGGGGATGGTGTTGTTAGGGCAGGACAACCGCGAAGCCATAAGGCTGCGAAACGAAATTCTAATACGAAAACAAGTTGAAAATAAACTAATTGGGCTCAGCGAGGTGCTCGAGGCAAGGGTTAAAGAAAGGACCAGCCAACTTGCCAGCTCATACCGAGAGCTTCAGATTAAAATGACCGAACGGCTTGATGCAGAGGAAAAAATAAAATCGGATATTGTTGAAAAAGAGTTGATTATCAATGAAATTCATTACAGGGTTAAAAACAACATGACCCTTATCATTACCCTTATTAATTCAAATATAAGCAAGGAGAACCCCGAAAAGGTAAACCGAAAATTTCTGGAGCTGGCTCAACGGGTCAATGCAATATTGCTGGTACACCACCACCTTTACCTTTCTTTAAACTATTCTGAGGTTGACTTTTCTGGATTTTTACAAATGCTCGTCGGTCAGATTTCTGAATTGTATACCCCGAAAAAGGAAGTAAAGGTTGAACTTAATCTTTCTGAAGTATTTCTTGAAATGGGGCAGGCAATTCCGCTTGGTGTTATAGTAAACGAAATAATCAGCAATTCATTTTGCCATGCATTTGGCCGAGGAATCCCAAAAACCGCCGGCATTAAAAAATGGAAACTATCCGTTGAATTTATGCAGGTCGATGGTTATTGCCACCTGAAGGTTTCTGACAACGGCAAAGGCCTCCCGAAAAACTTTGACATTGAAACAACCCAAACCAACGGTCTGCAGCTTGTGCAGGTATTGGTAAACGATCAGATAAATGGCACATTCAAATTTGAATCGCAAACCGGCACCACCACAACCATTACTTTTCCTTTACCCTCTGGCAACTAAGCGTGGTATTATTTTCTAAGTACTGAATGCCCAATTGGGCAACGCAAACACTTTTTGGGAAGGCAGTAGTATTTTTTCAGCTCGAGCATAGCCTGCGAATCAGCGGCGTGCTGGGGCACCACTCCAATACTTTCCCATTTACTTATAATTCCATTGGTCTCGGCAGGAGTTTCATGCAAAAGTGCCAGTGCTTTTTCACTTAGTTCGTTGCGCATGCTTTGCTTACCATAAATAAACAACACCGGTGCAACAGTATTGATAATAATATTGTTTACTGAATCATGGCCGAGCCATTTGGCTTTTATTGCCGATGGCTTGTCGAAGGTGTAATGATTATCCCAGTAAGGCGAGGCCTTTACCCTGAACTGCAGATGTATGTCGGAAGGGTTTTTGGTTTCTATAATGTTTCTGAATAATGGGCCTGATTCGTAAATAAGCATTGCAAACTGGGCAATTCTTATGCTCGGAAAATTTACCGGCCTCAGCCTGGCAAATTTCCATAGCTTGCTTTCAACTGGGGTTAGCTCATGCTTGGTTTTTTGATGAAGATATTCGGCCCAAAGGTTTTTGAGGTAAACATCCAAAAAGTTGCTTTTTAGCAGGCCTGCCTGTCCGAACAAAATAGCTTCGATGGATGTAAGGTTGTTGCGGTTGCGCATTAGCAAGTTTTGAGGGGTGCGCTGGGCAAGCAACCCAAAGGGGGTTGCATTAACTTTAAACCCGAAATTTCGGGCGAGCAGGTAATAAAAGGTTTGCTCCCAATCGTTTGCAAAATACCTTAGAAAATGAACTACATCTTCCGACCTTCTTTCAATTCGGTCAACAAGCAAGCGGTTTAGCCAATTGCCTACAACCAGCCAGTCGGTAGCCCCAATATGCGTCTGACATGGAATCCAAGCCTTTGAAGCCTGCAATTTCTGATAATTTAGCAACAATCTGTTGTCAAACTTGCCGGCCATTTCAAGCACCGGAATTGGCTGATTTCGAGCATTTTTTATTTCAAGGTCATGCTCAAAAACCACATGAAGTATGGTGTTGTCGTAGGCACTGTCGTGTTGGTGCCCGTGCAAATTCCATTGCGAGGTTTTTACATGCAATTCAACATTACCAGCCCACATGGTTGTACCAATGCGTATTCTTGCATCAAAAAAATCGGGGCCGGCATCGTGGTTTTCATGCCCTGGATGAACAATCTCAAGCACTTCCCCATCTGAGGTCTTAAGCCCATTTGTAAAAAGCAGCTTGTTTTTCCACAAATATGCAAGAAATTCTTCTTTCACCGGATGTATTTAAAGCAACTCAAAATTATATGTTAAAGATTAAAAAAAAATCTTAAAATACCAAATCCTTTGTCAGCCTTTTGCCTAAAAGCTTTCTAAAGTCAAAAAATCTTCTTAAATTAGATGAAAAATTATACATTTGTGGCAACGCTTAATGCCATAAAGCAATGGACGAACTGGGGCTTACTGTTGAAGGAATTATCAACAAAACCCGGAAGCTGATTCTGCGCAACCTGCAATTGAAGGAAAAGGTCGAAACACTTGAAGCACAGCAACAGCAACTGGTTGAACAAATTAACGAGCAAGCCCGGCAGATAAGGAATCTGGAAGAAAAAATATCTGACAGTTATCTTTCAAAAGCCTTTGAGAAAACTGATTCGCTCCAGGCCAGGCAAAAAGTGAACGAACTTTTGCGGGAAATTGAGAAGTGTTATGCGCTTTTAAACAGATAAGCCCGGTTGGGATTAATGAAAGAACAATTAATTTCCGTTATAATTGCTGACCGCCCTTACAGGCTAAGCATAAAAAACGAGGAGGAAGAGCAAGCATTCCGGTTGGCCGGACAAATGATCAGGGAAAAAATGAACGAGTATGGCAGCGCTTATGCCTTTCGCGATAAGCAAGACCTGCTGGCCATGGTTACTCTGCAACTTGCGGTCGATAGCTTTAGTTTTAAACAAAAAGCAGAAAGCCAAAAGTCGTTGCTCGAAAAACTTGAAACGCTTGAACGGATATTGGACGATCATCTGAAATAAAGCTAACGTTCTTTGAAAATATTTTGGTTTACCCGCATTTATTCAAGAATACGTTTGTGAAACTCAACACAATTAAACTTTAGGGATTAGTTTGGTGTTTCAAGAACAGGCCTCAACGCCTTTGGTTTGCCAAGGGCGTACCTACGTGGTCAGTGGACGTTCGAAATACGCCAACCCCCTGAACCTGTATCACTGGGGTTTCTATAAGCCCTCTTGAATATAATGCGGGTTTTTTTTATTAATTAACAAACTAAATGCAAACATGAGCATATTAATCTACGTCATTATTGCACTTATTTCATCGGGATTGGGAGCCCTGCTTGCCAGCACAGTTTTGCGAAAAGCTATTTTAAAGAAAAGCCAGCAGATACTAAAGGAGGCAACGGCCGAAGCCGAAGTGCTTAAAAAAGAAAAAATACTGCAGGCCAAAGAAAAGTATCTGCAGTTGAAAGTCGAGCACGAGAAACAAGTTTTAGAAAAAAACCAGGAAATCAGCAACGCTGAAAATCGCCTTAAACAAAAGGAAATGGTTTATTCTCAACGAATGGAGGAATATCAGCGCAAACAAAAAGAAGTTTCAACTCTCCAGGAGAGCCTCAATAGCCAGTTAGAAATTGTTGCAAGGCGGCAAATTGAACTGGATAAATCTTACAAGCAACAGCTTGAGAAATTAGAGTTAATCAGTGGACTTTCAGCCCAGGAAGCCAAAGGCGAGTTGGTCGAAACCCTGAAATCGGAGGCACATGCTGCTGCACAGGTTTTTATCAAGGACATGATGGATGAAGCCAAACTTACTGCCCACAATGAGGCGCGCAAGGTTGTAATTCATTCCCTTCAAAGAACTGCCACCGAAGTGGCTGTAGAAAATTCGGTTTCTGTCTTCCCTATAGAAAATGATGAAGTAAAAGGCCGCGTAATTGGCCGCGAAGGCCGAAACATACGGGCACTCGAAGCTGCTACCGGTATAGAAATTATTGTTGACGATACGCCCGAAGCCATTATTTTAAGTGGTTTCGACCCGGTAAGGCGCGAAATTGCGCGCCTTTCGCTGCACAAACTTGTTACCGATGGCCGCATTCACCCGGCACGCATTGAAGAAGTGGTTGCTAAAACCAAAAAGCAAATTGATCAGGAAATTATTGAAGTAGGAAAACGAACTGCTATCGATCTTGGTATCCATAACCTTCACCATGAGCTTATCCGCCTTATCGGGAGGATGAAATACCGATCCTCATACGGTCAGAACCTTCTGCAACACTCGCGCGAAGTTGCCAACCTTGCTGCCACTATGGCCGCCGAACTCGGTCTGAATACCAAACTGGCCAAACGGGCCGGCCTGCTTCACGATATTGGAAAGGTTCCCGACAACGAGCCAGATTTGCCACACGCCTTGTTGGGCATGAAACTGGCCGAACGATACAAGGAACATCCGGAAGTGATTAACGCCATTGGCGCTCACCACGACGAAATAGAAATGACCAGTCTTATTTCGCCAATAATTCAGGTTTGCGACGCCATTTCTGGTGCCAGACCGGGAGCAAGGCGAGAAGTGGTCGAATCGTACATAAAAAGACTCAACGACCTCGAAGAACTGGCACTCTCATACCCGGGTGTTGTAAAAACCTACGCCATTCAGGCAGGCCGCGAATTAAGGGTTATTGTTGGAAGCGATAAAGTTTCTGACAAAGATGCTGAGCAAATCTCGCACGACCTCAGCAAAAAAATACAGTCAGAAATGACTTATCCCGGCCAGATAAAAATTACTGTTATCAGGGAAACAAGAGCAGTAGCTTTCGCAAAATAGTATAAACCTGTTATATATACAGCAAAGGCCGTCAGCTTTGGCGGCCTTTTTATTTTTGTTTGTTAAAAAATATTAATCAGGGTAAACAATTCTTTTTAAATGACTGTTATAATTATTGCTTTTAAACTTTTCAACAACCCTATAGTCGAAGTGGATTAGAGCCATTAATGCATTCAATCGCTTTTTATGAAAATTTTTTCTCCGAGCCTGGTCCTTGTCTTTTTTTTTCTGGCGGTTTTGCCGTTTTATGCTCGAGCCAGCTACCCACCTGCAATACAGGTAATGAGCTTTGATGAACTTGCCCCTTTGCTCAACCGCCAAACCGATAGCATTTACATTATAAATTTTTGGGCTACCTGGTGCGCACCCTGCGTTCGCGAAATACCGGCTTTTGAAAAAATTAATGAGCTTTATGGCCATAAAAAAGTTAAGGTGATTCTTGTAAGCCTCGACTTTCCAACTCAGTTGCAAACAAGGGTTGTCCCTTTTGTTAATAACAATAATGTAAAAAGCCAGGTAATACTCCTTGACGAAAGAAACCCCAACCGTTGGATTCCGCTGGTTAGCCAGGAGTGGACCGGTGCAATTCCTGCAACCCTTATTTACGGCCAGGGTTTCAGGGGGTTTTACCAACGCGAATTTTATTTTGAAGAACTTGAAGAACTAATTCATCCATTATTAACCAAAATCCATTGACAATGAAACAATTAAGTGTGTTGTTTTTGACCCTTTTTCTGGCTGTTGCCGGTTATGCCCAGGGATACAAAGTGGGCGATAAGGTAGCCGACTTTCGTTTACTTAATGTTGACGGCAAGTATGTTTCTATGGCCGATTATCCTGATGCAAAAGGTTTTGTTGTAATTTTTTCGTGCAACCACTGCCCGTTTGTTGTTGCTTACGAAGACAGGATGATTGAATTGCACAACAAATTTGCCCTCAAGGGCTTTCCTGTAATTGCCATAAACCCCAATGACCCTGAAGTAGAGCCAAGAGATTCGTACGAACTTATGAAGGTTCGAGCCAAAGAAAAAAGCTTTCCGTTTGCTTATTTGTTTGACGATGGACAAAAGGTTTATCCGGTTTTTGGTGCAACCCACACTCCGCATGTTTTTCTGGTTGAGCGTGTTGGAGCTGAGCTAAAAGTAGCCTACATTGGTGGTATTGATGATAGCCCCCGCGATGCAAGCCAGGTTAAAGAAAAATACCTTGCCAATGCCATACATGCACTCCTTGCCGGAAAAAGGCCTGAGCCTTCGGTTACCCGCGCAATTGGTTGCACAATCAAAACCAAAAGCCGCTAAAAAGTTTACATAGAATGAGTAAAAGCCGGTCTTTTCTGGCTTTTTTTTTTACGGCCTGAAGTTATTTTAGTTTTCGCGCATCACGTACTCGTCGTATTCAATTTCAAAACGCAACTTGTGCTTCGACTCCTCGGCGGCCAGCGCCTCAAAAACTCTTTTCAGACCAACATCAGGTGCACGATAGGCAAGTGCAGTATATAGTTTAAATGCAGCTTTTTCATATTTCATTGCTAGGAGCAATGCATCAGCATATTCCAAATTCGGGCCGGGTTTTGGGCTAACCATATAATCGGCAATTTTCAGGTCGGCAGTATGTTCGGCTTTCAGATCGAAGTTGCCTTCATCCTTTATTTTTTGCAAACGAGCCTTGTGCTTTACTTCTTCCTGGGCAAATTCAATAAATACCTCCTTTATCCGCGGGTTGTTCTGGCTACTGGCAAGCTGTAGGTAAAAGTCAACGGCTTCTTGTTCTGCAATCATGGCAAATTCGAGCACTTCGTTTATCGAACCAAATGTCTTCATTCTAAATAACATTAAAGGTTAAAGGCATTATGCCATTCATCGTCAAAATATTTTACCAGGTAGTCGCATCCGTAATTAAACTTCCTTTTTTCAGATTCAAAGTCGTTAGTTACAAAGATATATGGTTTGTTGTCATTATCGGGTGATCGGCCAATAATACCGGCGGCCTCAATCAATACCCCGGCCGGTGTGGTGTGGTCTGTATCAATACCAAGCGCTCTTGCAATGGCCAAAAGTTGTTCAAAACCGCTTATTTCAATTGAAGGGGCACATGCTACTTCAAACTGCTGAATATACTTTTGGGTGTTTGTAAAGCTGCCCCCGATTTCGAAATGTGGAGAGGCAGGTAAAATCAGGTCAGCTATGGCCGCAGTTTCAGTAATGAAAAAATCCTGAACTGCAATAAATCGGGTATTTTTAAGTGCATCGGCGACTTTCTGCCGGTCTGTGGCACAACCCACGGGGTCTTCGCCAAAAATAAAAGCATTTTTTATTTTGCCAGATTCAATCAACTCCCATTGGTCAGTGTTTATGGTATGCGGAAAATCGATTACATTCCATTCGTTTGCCAATTGGCTTCGAATTTGGTCATTGAGCATATTTTTACCTCCTGGTGCTATTTGGGCAAAGGCTCCCATATCGATCAAGCCCTGGGCATTGTTTTTTTCCTTGAGCGAAATCAGCCCGCTTGCGTGTTTGCCTGCCTTGCCGGTTAGGTACGAGAGGTTATGTAACTGGCTGCATGCATTACTACTAAGGTGTTTTTCGGAAAAAATAATGATGGACTGATGCTCCTTGTTAAAGTTTTCTGTGAAAGCGGCCAATTGTTCATGGCTGCAGCCAGCCTGGGCCAGCAGTGTGTGCTGATCGGCCAAAGACATTTTAAGCCTGAACTCTTCAAATCCCTGGCAATTGTCTTCGATAAATATTGCATTGTGCAAATTGTTTTGTAAAAGAAACAAATTGGCTGCCTGTAAAAACGATTCGTAATTCTTTATTCTGAGTACAGAATCTACTTTATGGTCCATTTTTGTGGCCTGGTCGGTAGTGATAAGCTCAACGCGAACGCTTTGCTTTTCGCGAAGATTATTTATGTAAAAACCAGGCACTGCATTTTCTAAATTTATTTCTGAGCCCAGAATGTAAATTTGTTTGGCTTTACTTATTTGATCGAAAGGAACATTGTATCGGCAATTTTCGAAATACCCGGAGCCTCTTCCCATATAATGGAAACTAGAAACATTGTTGGTTTTTGCTCCGGCCCTTGCAATTTTCTGTATTAGATAAATTTCTTCGTTGGTGAGTCTTGCCCCGGCAAAAAAACTATTTTGGCCGGGTTCCGCATTTTTTATTTTTTCTTTGATGATTTCAAAAGCTTTATCAAAACTTATTTCCCTGAGAGATCCGTTTTCGCGGAGCAAGGGCTTTTTTATCCGTTTTGGGTCGTTGAGGTAGCGGTAGCCAAACTTTCCGTAGCGGCAAATGCTTCCATCGTTGTTTATAAGTCCTTTGCTGCCAGTAGCCCTTGCAAAAAAAACTGATTTGTGGTGCAGGTTAATTTGGCAACCAACAGAGCAATAATTGCATATTGTTTTGAATTGGTTGAGGAGTATGGGTAAGGGTTTAAATGGCACGTTTTCGGTAATTGCACCTGTTGGACAGGTGTCGATGCACATACCGCACGATTCGCAAAAGGTATTGATCAGCGATTCGCCCAAGCTGGGAGCCACGTAGGTTTCGAAACCCCTGCTAATTAATCCCAGGGCGTTGGCTCCCACCACTTCTTTGCAAATTCGTACACACCGGCTGCACAAAATGCATTTGTTGTTGTCAATTTCAATAAATGGATGATCGAATTTAACTTTGTGGATGCCATAGTCGCCCCTGAATTGTTTTTGCTGGGCCAAATATCTGGTTGAATGTTTTTTCAGGTCGCAGGTGTATAGTTCGCTGCATCCACATTCCATGCATCTGAGGGTTTCATTTATGGCAGCACTGCCCGAATATCCCAGTTCAACCTCTTCAAAATTATTGCGCGCAATCGGGTCAAGTGTTGGCATTTCCTGGCGGCTTTGTTTTTGGTACCAAGCTTCGTAGTCGGTCTTTAACTGCTCTTGAAAATTTTCGCGCTTGCTCAGAAATTCGTAGGGTGGGGGCGTTACTTCGGTGCCATGCAAAAATTTGTTGCAGCTTTGGGCAGCCAACCGACCCTGGGCAATGGCTTCAATTAGTGTAGCCGGTCCGGTTACTCCATCGCCACAGGCAAAAACATTCGCTATGCTGGTGCGCAGGGTTTTGGGGTTGGCATCAATGTCGCCCCATTTGTTTATTGACAGTTCATTGTCAGCATATCGGTTTATGTCGTCTATGAAATTCACGTTGGTTTTCTGGCCAATAGCGGCAAGCACAATGTCGAGTTCAACGTCAAATTCCGACCCTTCAACCTTTACAGGCCGCCTTCTTCCCGAAGCATCAGGCTCGGCAAGTTCCATGCGGTAGCAGGTAATGCTTCGGATGGTACCGTTGGGTTGTGTGTTTGCCCGAGCCGGAGCAGTAAGCAGGAGATATTTTGCGCCTTCGAGTTTCGATTCGTGTATTTCAATAGGATTGGCAGGCATTTCCTTTTCGGTACGTCGATAAATTACCGTTACTTCTTTGGCCCCGCAGCGGAGGGCTGTGCGGCAGCAATCCATTGCTGTATTGCCTCCGCCTATCACGCCCACTTTCTTGCCGGTAAAGTCATACTTTTGGCCTGTAATTTCTATATTGCGCAAAAAGTCAATACCCGAAAATATGTTTCCGGCATCATCGTTTTCGCAGCCAATGCGGGTTCCGCTCTGCGATCCAATGGCCAGAATCACCGCATTAAAGTTGTCTTTTAGTTCGGCATAGCTTAGGTTTTCGCCCAATTTTAGGTTGTAATGTATGGCTATACCAAGCCCGGTAATGCCTTCAATTTCTTTTTCGATAATTTCGTTGGGGAGCCTATATGGGGGTATGCCATATCGAAGCATGCCTCCTGCATGAGCGTTGGCTTCAAAAATTTCGACCTGGTGTCCTTCTTTTGCCATAAAGAATGCAGCGCTCAGGCCTGCAGGGCCAGCCCCAATCACGGCCACCTTTTTTCCGGTATCGGGCTTTTTGTGAGGCATGAAACGGTTTGTTGATTCAAGGTCGATATCGGCAGCGAAACGCTTAAGGTAGTCAATTCCCACTCCCACATCTTCTATCAGGTTTCGCCTGCATGCCAGCTCGCAGGGGCGTACGCAAACCCTTCCGCAAATGGCCGGAAGCGGGTTGGTGTTTTTTATCAATTCAACAGCCTCGCTATGCATTCCCTGGTTTATCAATGCAATATATCCCTGCACATCAACACCTGCCGGGCAAGTTTCGCGGCAGGGTGCCACGCAGTCGGCGTAGTGGTTGCTAGCCAAAAGTTCAAGGGCCATTTTGCGCGATTTCTTTACCCGCTCGTTATCGGTTTCAATGCGCATACCTTCGGAAATTGTTGTAGAACAAGCGGGTTGCAGGCCGCGCATACCTTCTACTTCCACTACACAAACATAGCACGAAGAGAAAGGCTCAAGGCGCTCGTCATGGCATAGTGTGGGTATTTCAATGCCATGCCTTAAGGCAAAATCAAGTATGCTCTCGCCTGCCAATCCTTGTGTAATGCGTCCGTTGAGTATTATATTCAATTTGCTCATTTAGGTAGTGGTTGGAATCATAGGTTAGGCTTAACTTAATTGGATGGCTCCAAACTTGCATCTGGTAAAACAAATTCCACATTGTATGCATACATCCTGAATTATGAAATGGGGCTCCCGCTTACCGCCTTCAATGGCGTTTACGGGGCAACCTTTAGTGCATGCCATACATCCTGTGCACTTTTGCTGGTCAACCTGATAGGTGAGCAATTTTTTGCAGCTAAGTGCGGGGCATTTCTTGTGGGTAATATGGGCTTGGTACTCGTTGCGAAAATATTTTATGGTGGTAAGTACCGGGTTTGGGGCAGTTTGTCCCAGCCCGCATAGCGATGCGTCCTTTATTTGGTTAGCCAGGTCTTCCAGAAGTTCTATGTCGCCTTCGCGCCCCTGTCCATCGGTAATCCGGGTAAGTATTTCGAGCATGCGTCTGGTGCCAATACGACAGAAAGTGCATTTGCCACACGATTCCTTTTGTGTAAAATCAAGAAAAAACCTGGCTATGTCAACCACGCAGGTAGTTTCGTCCATAACTACCATACCGCCGGAACCCATAATGGCACCGGTGGCATTTACCGAGTCGTAATCGATCTGTAAGTGCGACAGGTATTCGGGAATGCAACCACCAGATGGCCCTCCGAGTTGCACCGCTTTGAACTTTTTGCCATTGGTAATTCCGCCACCGAGTTTGTAAATAATATCCTTTATTGTAATTCCCATTGGAACCTCTACAAGTCCGCCATTTTTTATTTTTCCCGTAAGGGCAAACACCTTTGTTCCCTTGCTTTTTTCGGTGCCAAAACTGGCGTATGTCTGGGGGCCATTATCAATGATCCATGGAATATTTACAAATGTTTCGACGTTGTTAATGTTGGTGGGGCTTTTCCACAGGCCCGATTGGGCAGGGAATGGAGGCCGCTTTCGGGGCATGCCGCGCTGTCCTTCAATTGATGCAATCAATGCGGTTTCTTCGCCACAAACAAATGCTCCCGCGCCTTCTTTAATCTTTATATCGAAATCAAATCCTTCTATTTCAAACAGATTGCGGCCAAGGTAACCCTTTTTGCGTGCCTGCTCAATGGCAATATTCAGGCGTTTTATGGCCAGGGGGTATTCGGCCCGGCAGTAAATATAACCCAGGTTGGCACCAATGGCGTACGCGCAAATTATCATTCCTTCCAGCACCCCGTGTGGGTCACCTTCCAGAATTGAACGGTCCATAAATGCGCCCGGGTCGCCCTCGTCGGCATTGCATATTACATACTTTTGCCCGGAGGCGTTTTGTTGGGCAAATTTCCATTTCATTCCGGTTGGAAAACCTCCACCCCCGCGCCCGCGAAGGCCCGAGTCAAGTACCATTTGAACTACCTGTTCGGGTTTTATGTAATTATTGGCAATCTTCTTAATGGCTGAATATCCCTTTCGGGCTTCGTACTCTTCAATATTTTCGGGGTCAATGTGGCCAGTGTTTCGGAGCGCAATTTTTACCTGCCCTTCGAAAAAATCCTGATCGGCCGCAGGAAATCTTTTGCTTTGAACAATGTATTCAGGAATAGGAGAGAAGTTTTTTATGTGTTTTTCAATGATTTCATCAACTTTAGAGGGGTCAACCAGCCCGTAGAGGTAAGATCCAGATTCATCGATAATTTCTACCAGGGGTTCGCGAAAACACATGCCAACACAGCTTGTTATCTTTAATTCAAAGTCGAGCTTGTCGGCAGCTTTAATGCGCTGCAATTCAGCAAAAGTTTTTCCGGCACCGGCTGCAATGCCGCAACTGCCCAGTCCAACTATAACGGTTGTTTTACTCGTTGTCATGCTTTACTGGTGTTTAAAGTGCCTGGTTTCGCCTAATTTCTTTTATGATTTTTAAAGCATCATTAGGCGAAAGCTTTCCGTAAGTTTCTTCGCCAATCATCATTACCGGAGCAAGTGAACAGCAGCCCAGGCAAGCAACGGTTTCCAGGGTAAAGAGTCCGTCGTGGGTAGTTTGGCCATCTTTAATTTCCAGTAAGTCGAGCAACTCGTCAGTAATAGCCGTTACGCTTTGCACATGGCAGGCAGTACCATGACACATTTTTATAATATGTTTGCCAGATGGGGTCAGCCTGAACTGTGCATAAAACGTGGCCACTCCGTAAAGGTCGGCAAGCGGAATACCTGTTTGGCCATGTATTTTAAGAAACGCCTGCCGGGGTATAAAACCATACAAACTTTGTGCTGCCTGCAACATGGGGATGAGGTTTCCCTTGTAGTTACGGTGGTTTTCTATTACCCTATCAAGCAGGTTTAGGTCAATACCTTCATTTTCGGCAGGAGTTTCTACCCGGGGTGCAATCCTTTTTATGCGCATTATCGGGTTGTTTTTATTAGGGGCGAAAATTAATTAAAATTGGGTTTTGGCCTTGCAAGGGTAAAAAATAAATTTAAGCGAAGTTTGCTCGGTTAATTTACGTTTTAAAAAAAAAGGCCGTGCATGAATATTGCACAGCCTTTTCTTGTTGTCAGTACTTATCAGATAACGCCCTGGTCTATCATTGCGTCGGCTACTTTGATAAAGCCGGCCACATTGGCGCCTTTTACGTAATTTACATAACCATCTTCTTCTTTGCCGTACTTAACACAAGCCTGGTGAATGTTTACCATGATCTGGTGCAATTTGGCTTCAACCTCTTCGGCAGTCCAGTTCAGTTTCATCGCGTTTTGTGTTTGCTCAAGGCCTGATGTTGCTACACCGCCAGCATTTGAAGCTTTACCGGGTGCATAAAGGATTTTGGCTTTCAGGAAAATTTCCATTGCCTCGGGTGTGCAGGGCATATTGGCACCTTCCGATACACAAATTACACCATTGTTAACAAGATTTTGAGCGTCCTGTGCATTGAGTTCGTTTTGAATAGCGCAAGGCAGGGCCACGTCGCATTTTACTTCCCAGGGGCGTTTGCCTTCAAAAAATTGGGCATTTGGGAACTCATCAACGTAAGGTTTAACAATATCCTGGTTCGAGGCACGCAGCTCGAGCAGGTAGTCGATCTTATCGCCTGTAATGCCATCGGGGTCATAAATATAACCGTCGGGACCAGAAATAGTAACAACCTTTGCACCAAGCTGATCTGCTTTTATAATAGAACCCCATGAAACGTTTCCAAACCCTGAAACGGTCACAATTTTTCCTTTCATTGAATCGCCACGGGTTTTTAACATTTCCTCGGCAAAGAAAACGGTGCCAAAACCTGTGGCTTCAGGGCGAATAAGGCTTCCGCCCCAATTACGACCTTTGCCGGTAAACACACCATTGTGGGTGTTTACAATTTTTTTGTACATACCGTACATATAGCCAATTTCGCGGCCACCAACGCCAATGTCACCAGCAGGGATGTCGGTGTCGGGTCCAATATATCTGTAAAGTTCGGCCATCAAAGCATGGCAAAAACGCATGATTTCTGCATTAGATTTGCCTTTTGGGTTGAAATCGCTGCCGCCTTTGGCGCCGCCCATTGGAAGCGTAGTAAGGGCATTTTTGAATGTTTGTTCAAAGCCGAGAAACTTCAAACCACCCAGGGTAACGCTGGGGTGAAAACGCATACCGCCTTTGTAAGGGCCAATGGCATTGTTGAATTGCACACGGTAACCGCGGTTTACGTTTACGTTGCCCTTGTCATCGAGCCACTCAACCTTAAAAGTAATAACCCTGTCGGGCTCTACAATTCGTTCAATAATGTTGGCGGCCTGGTACTTTGGGTTTTCTTGGATAACGTCGACAATCGTTTCAAGAACCTCCTTTACTGCCTGGAGAAATTCGGGTTGTCCCGGATTTTTCTTCTCCAGGTCTGCCATGATCTTTTCTAAGTCCATAATTTAACAGATTTAAAAAGTTTTTAATAGGAGTAATGTTAATAAATTAACGCTGTTTTGTGGCCACGAAATTAGCCCTTAAATTTAAGATAACAAACATTGCCTGTAAATTTATTTTTCTGGTTTTAAAACAATTCCGGTCTTTTTACTGCCATCAATTTTTATTATCAGCGGGTCAGAAAACCTAATCTGTCTTACGTATTGGTCTTCGTAAATTGCAGGTTGCAAATTCAGATAATCCACATCGTAATGGCCCTCTCCAATAAAAGGGTTCATAGTAAAATAACCCACGTTGAATGAGGTAAGGTTTTGAAAGAAGTGTGTTCCCTGGCTTGGGTCAATATTAAAATTTTTCAAGCCCGATTCAACAATGAGGCGTGCTGCCGATATCTGTGCCCATTTTACCGGAATGCCAAGCCATGGGTCGGCCGAGCCCCAGCGTCCAGGACCTACAAGCACATAATTGCTTGCGTAGCTTACAAACTGGCTGTTGAGTTTGTCAATAACCAGGGCTATTTCTTTTGTATTGGCCGGGTTAAACGATTCGGGTTTTACATAAATAATGTCGCGAATGTTTTCAATTATGCCGTTGCCTAAAGCCTGGTGGCTAATAATTACAGTCTTTTCGGGGTGGCTGGTATCAATATGCATTCGTTGTTTTTCCTGAGTTTCGACAATAGGCCTTATTTGCAGAAAATAAAACAACTTATTTTGGCCGTTTGAGGTATCAAGATTGGCTGCAAACTCTATCTCTACCTGCTTATTCATTTCTTTTTGACCAATTTCGAGAAGGTTTCTTAAAATTCCGGCCAAGGGAAATGCGTTGTTTCTGAGTATGTTGCTGAAAGTTACAATCACTTTGCCTGTTTCGCCAATACCGTCTCTAACAATTTGGTCATGATAATCATAAGTAGATGCCACGTATTTGAGCGAAGCATCGGGCAAGGCATCTTTAATCTTCAGTTTAAAAAGGTTGTCGGCATCGTTTGTGCTTGGTTTAAACTTTTCGGGATCGAGGTCCAGGCTGTAAAACTCTTTTTGGCTGTCGCGCAATGCAAATTCGGGGTTTGAGAGCTGCAAGGATTTTTGGGGGTAACTGGGCGAGAATCTTAGCGAGATGCCACCTTCAACAATAGTTTTTCCAAGCCCAAATGCAATATTGGCCACGCCATCTTCGTATTTTTCGGGTTCTATAGGGTAAAAATTTACCGAGCGTGCCACGCCTGATATTGTTGGGTAGAATTTATTTTCGTAAGCCTTTCCCGAAACTTCCTGAATGACTACCGCCATTTTTTCTTCATCAATTACATTAGAAGTGGCGGCTATATAAGCTTTGCTCTCACGGAAAAACACCGAAGAATACACACTTTTTATTGCCTGTTCGACCTGTTGTATGCGCACCACCTTGTCGGGGTGGTTGTTTGGTATCATATAGGTTGAATAGACCCCTGCAAAAGGTTGGTAATGGCTGTCTTCAAGAAGGCTGCTGGAGCGTATGGCCAGGGGGGTATTAAAAAAGCCGCAGATATCTCTGGTAAACGATCTTAAGCGCGAGGGGGTTCGGGCCTGCACAAATTTTTCAAGTATCTCATGGTCGCTTGCATTGGAAAGGGCAAATTCATACAGGTCGTTTTCTTCCATAAACTCATCGAAAACATCGGTTGTAATGACCACTGTGCGCGGAATGGCTACAGTAACAGCTTCCCAATTGCTTCTGATCTTGTATTTATTAATCACTGAGTCAATAAATGCCAATCCCCTTGCCTTGCCTCCAAGCTGGCCATCGCCCAAACGCGTAAAAACGGCATACTCGTCCAAATGGCTTGCAATAATACCCCGGCCCTTCATGCGCCTGTAGTTGGCAATGGTGTCTATCAGATAGTTGCGTACCTCTTCAATATTGTTAAAGTCTTCGCGGCTTTTTTGCGAAAACACATTGGCTATTGAAAACAATGCCCTGGCCTTGAGCCATCGCGAAAAATGATTGTTCGAAACGTGGTATTCGAGCGATTTGGCAGCAACCTTTGCTATTTTCACCTGAAGCGAATGCAGGTTGTTGGCACGGTCTTCCTCATGATCGGTTGCAGGGTCTTTAAAAACAAAATCGCCAAATCCGTAATGCTCTCTTATATATTGTTTCAACTCTACAAGAAGTGTTTTCGAATACTTGTTTATGAAACTCACCTTCAGCTCCGCCATGATCTCTTCCTGCCATTGGTCTGAGGACTGAAGCATGATAGGTATTTGGCTGTCAGCTTTTCGAATGTGGCGCGCAAAACGAATACCTGCCTGATAGTCTCTTTTGCCCTTACGGGAATAGCTTATATCGGAAATGACCCCTAAAAGGTTCTGGTGATATTTTTCAAAAAGTGTAATGGCATCCTCGTAGGTTTTGGCCAACAGAATTTTTGGCCTGGCACGCATACGCATGGTTTTGCGGTGCTCGTTCAAACCTTCGGTCATCAGTTCATTGGTTTGGTCGAATATGACTTTATAAATTGACGGGAGGTATGAGGAATAATACCTTACAGAATCTTCAACGAGCAAAATTGCCTGAACGCCAATTACATCAATGTCGAATTCGGCATTCATTTTGTCTTCGAGCAGTTTAATAATTGCAAGCAAAAGGCTTGAGTTTCCCAGCCACGAGAACACATAATCGATGCTGCTCAGGTCTTCGTTGGCCAGCTTCATCGACACCTCGCGCGAAAAGTGTGTAAGCACCACAATAGGAATTTTCGGGTAGTGCTTTTTAATTGTTTTGGCCATTTCAAAGGCATCGATTTTGCCCACATTGAGCATGGTTATTACCAGGTCAAAATCCTTTTCCTCGAGCAAATCGAAGGCTTCTTCCGAAGAACTTGCCTTGGTAAACTGAGGTGGGTAACGAAGGTTTTTTGAGGTGTATTCCAAAAAAATCTTTTCATTAATGCGGCCATCCTCTTCAAGCATAAAGGCATCGTAGTTGCTGCAAATCAGCAGCACATTAATAATGCGCTTCTGCATAAGATCCTCATATGCAATTTCGGCAAACTCGTAATGGTCGGTTGCATACTTCTCGTTGTACTTGTATTTCGAGATTGGTGCCATATTGTTGTTGTAATGCCTCTGTTTAGTTTCTTTTCTAAAGGTCAGTTTGTTCAAATGCATCTGCAATCATGCCGGCAGCATTTCCAATGCCATACAATCCCGAATTAAATACCGGCTTCTTTTTCTCAAATCCATTAAATGCTTCTAAAATGTTTTTTTTATTTGTGCCTGCAATTTTGTTGTACCCAGCATCGGCCAATTCAGTCCACTCGGTTTCGTTTCGCAGGGTTATGCACGGCCTTTCGGCGAAATATGCTTCTTTTTGCAATCCGCCGCTGTCAGTAAGTACAATCTGACATTTTTCGAGCAGGAAAAGTATTTCGAGATAACTGACAGGCTCGGTAATGATAATTTTTTCGCTCAGTTTTGGAAGCTTGTTTTGGCTTAGCACTTTAAAAGTGCGCGGGTGTATTGGTAGCACCAAAGGCAGTTGGGCTGCAATTTGGTTCAGGGCTTCAACAATTTGCTTAAGGGTAGCAGGCTGATCGGTATTTTCGGCCCTGTGAAGGGTTACCAGGCCGAATTTTTCGGGAAGTTTCAGGTTTTGTGGCATCATTCGCAAATCAGAAAAATGCAAATAGGCATCGTACATTACATCGCCAGTTAGCAGTACCCGGCTGTCGAAATGGTCGAAGCCTTCGCGGTTGAGGTTTTCAATGGCAGCACGTGTGGGGCAAAAAAGAAGGTCGGAGATGCGGTCAGTAAGTATGCGGTTTATCTCTTCGGGCATACTCATATTAAAGGAACGCAACCCGGCTTCTACGTGTGCCACCGGAAGTCCAATTTTTCGAGCGGCCAATGCTCCCGCAAGTGTCGAATTGGTGTCGCCATAAACCATTACCCAGTCGGGGTCTTCGTGAAGCATCACTTCCTCCCCGCGCTCAAGCATACGGCCTGTCATAGCTCCGTGCGGAAGGCTGTGAATACCCAGGTTGTAGGTTGGCTCGGGTATTTGCATTTGTTCAAAAAACACTTTGCTCATATTATGGTCGAAATGCTGGCCCGTATGCACAATAACCTCTTGCAAACCCTCGCGTAAGGCAATTTCGCGGCTTACAGCCGCCGCTTTAATAAACTGTGGACGAGCTCCGATTATGGTTAAAATCTTCTTCATGCTAAATCTTTTTAATATTTAACGACTACAATTTTTTGAATGGCTATCCTAATCCTGCCTTGCCCATAATGCTTTGTGTAATCCGTTATTGCTTCTAAATATGTAAAATAAAACCTTAAAGTTACTCTGATTCGCCCTTTGATTCCATGCTTTTAATTTCCTTATGGTACTTTTTTACTATACCGCCAATCATAACAAGGTTTATTGCATAAGCTACTACTTCTATGGCTGTCAGTGCCATTATAAATTGCATTACATTCAGCCGCCCCATAAATACTAAAGAGCCCACCATTAAAAAGAAGATGACTTGCCAAATAGCCTGTTCCCTAAGTTTTCTTAGGCCTAAAAACACCATTGTAAGAGGCGAAACCACTACCCGTGCCAGGGTTCCCCAAACCAAAATCTGTGCATACCGGCCCGATTCTGTATAGGGTTCGCCGGCATACCAGCCCAGCAACCCGGGCCCAAACAAAGTAATAATTATTGCAAATGTTAGGCCCATTAGCCCAAGCACCCAAAGGAGTTGTACGAATTCGGCTCTAAAGGCTTCGCCCTTGAGTTTTTTTTCGGAAACAAGTTGCAGAAAAACCTGCCCCACACTCATGGCTATAAGAGCAGCCGGAACAATAAGCACAAGGCGCGTTAAATCGAAATAGCCTGCCACCTCCTGCCCGTAAAACCGGTTTATAAAAACCGTTGGTATCATAAGGCAAAACATATTGAGGGTAGTTGGAAGCATGCTGAATGCGGGGTAATCGGCATATTGCCTGATAAGTTTTTTTTGGGTTGAGAACGAATGCAAACCAGCCATGAAGTTTGCCCTCCTCAATTGAACAATGCCACTCAGTACATTTGCCAGGTTGCCGGCAACATCGCCAATAACAAGACCTGTCGGGAAACGCATGGCTCCAAGCCCGAGTTGAATACCGCCCTCGGCCACACGCCTGGCACCCTTATTGATTGAAATTGCCCTAAACCTTTTTTTACGTACCAGGTAGTAATTCATGGCCTGATACGTGCCTAGCAAAAACACGCTTGCCGGCAAAAACAACAACCATTTAGCCTGACTATCGCTTATGTTTAGCATAGTAGCCAGGTTTTTGTTTAAAAAGCCGGTTATCATAAATAATATTAAGCTAAATGCCAGGTTGAAATAAAATGCTACGAAAAAAAGGTTTACTGCTTCGGTTTTTTTTTCGGGCTGTAAAATGGCCGGCTCATAGCGCAGGGTGCCAATGGTAACAAGGATGCTAACCAGGCTCAGATAAACGGCATAGGCTCCAAATTCTTCGGGGGTGTATATCCTTCGCAAAAAGGGCTGAAGCAAAATTGCGACCAACTGAGCGGCTGCGGTTCCAGAGAAAAGGGTAAGTATGCCTGAAAATAATGATTTGTTGAGCCTGAGGTTCATTAGAAAATGGCTGTTTTGAGGCTTTAACACAAAGGTAAAAGATTTTAGCATTGCTCAAAATTCAGGTTTTTGAAGTAATTTTACATAAAAACATCCATGCGTATTTATCTGCTCGGATTTATGGGCAGCGGAAAAAGTTCGCTTGGCAAGCGCCTTGCCAAAAAGCTTGATTGTCTTTTTGTTGATCTTGACGATGAAGTAAAACGCCTGGCCGGCCGGCCCATTGACGAAATATTTATGATGTTTGGCGAAGATTATTTCCGCCAATTAGAGCAACAGGCACTGCATAAAACTTTGCTATTGAATAGGGCGGTGATTGCCACCGGAGGCGGTACTCCTTGCTTTTTCGACAATATGGCTTTTATTAACAACCATGGCACCTCTGTTTATTTGCGTATGAGCCCTGGCAGCCTGGCCTCAAGACTTACCAATGCTCAAAAAAAACGACCCCTTATTCAAAACCTTAGCCAGGCAAACCTGCCCGCGTTTATTGAAAGCAAACTTAAAGAAAGGGAAGTTTATTATATGCAATCTAAATGCATAATTAAGGGCGAAACCGTAAAGGCTGACCAGGTAATTTCATTGGTTTTCGGCCAATAATGCCACGGCAGGGGTTTCGGGCAAAATCCGCCCGGCCTTTGTGAACCTGCGGCGATAATATGCCTGCGAAAGTTCGCTCACAATCACCCCGCTGCTTGCTGAGGTGTGTATAAAACGTCCGTTGGCCAAATAAATACCCACGTGGTCGATACGGCTTTGGCCATAAATTTTGAAAAATACCAGATCGCCCTCCTGCAAGTCTTTTATATCAATCTGCCTTGCCTGCCTTGATAAATCCTTCGAACTGCCCGTTAGCTCCATGCCGTAAACCTGCCGAAATACAACTTTGACCAGGCCGGAGCAATCAATACCACCACGGCCCCGGTTGCGCCTAATGTGCGGGGTACCGAGCCATTTTTGAAGTTCGGCATACAGCAATGGGTTGCTGTTAAATGTAATTGGAACACCCTTTTGGGCAAAAGCGGATACCATTGTCAGATAAGCCGAATCTAAAAGTCCGGGTGCTTCATGTCCTGAACCGACCGGCCCATTAATGAAAACAGGAGGAATAAACAGAAAAAACAAGGCAAAACCAGAGAAGAATTTTTGCATTAAAAGTATTTCAGAAAGTTTGGCTTTTCAAAAATAGGAATTTTGCCCGAATAAAATCATGCCTGGTTTAATTCAGAATAGGGTCGGAGGGGTAGTTGGCCCAAATGGCATAGTCATCCCCAAGCTCTTTTAGTAAAGTACTCCAGAGTTTATAAGGGGTGCTGTTCATTACCGATTGCTTTGTACACTGGGTTACAATCCATGAGTCTTCCTTAAGCTCGCGTTCCAATTGGCCGGGTTCCCAGCCGGAATAGCCTATAAAAAACCTTACTTCTTTGGGTTTTACAAGATTCAGGTCAATCAGCTCCATGAGTTTTTCAATTTCGCCACCCCAGTATAAGCCCTGAATGATTTCCATGCTGCCTGTTACCCTGGGGCCAAGTGTATGCAGGTAAAACAAACGGTCGGGATGCACAGGCCCACCAAGAAAAAGCGGAAACTCATTTTTTGGAAACTCACGAACCACATCCATTATTTTTAAATTGATAGGTTTGTTGAGTATCAGTCCAACGCTGCCTTCCTTGGGGCTGTGTTCGGCCAAAAGCACAACACTGCGACTGAAATAAAAGTCGCTAAGGGCTGGTTCACTGATAAGCAACTTGCCTCGCGAGGGCTTTGTTTTGGGCTGGTTCATAAAGCGAATGCTGCTACTTTTTTGTCTTATAACGCCCCGAAAGGCGGATTTTGTTACTTTTGAAGTTTATTACGGCAGTAAAACAACAAATTCTTTGCCATTGTTCAAATGAACCAAGCCAACAATTCCGAAAAATATCACCAACTCAGGCATTCCTTTCCGTGCTTTATATACGAAAGTTTTTCGGTAATGGAAAAACCTGATGGCATTAGCCTCGAATTTTGTTTCAGTTTAAGCGATGAGTTGGTTTTTAAACCCACCATGTTCTTTGCCAGTAAAGGTAGGTTCTCAATACTTCCTCACGGTCTTTGGCAAGCGCTGGCTTTTAATATTGGCATGGCCGAAATGATAAGCTACTGGAAGGCCACCTGCTCGCCACGTATTATTATTAAACCATACCGATTGACAGCTGAGCAGGAGCAATGGTGGAAAAAACTTTTCAGGTTTGGCCTGGGCGAATTTTTTTATACCAATGGAATCGAACTGCCAGGTTGCGAATTGCTTGAATTTGAATATAATGCAGATTCAACCAGCTTTCAGAAACACAATCTGGACGATCTTTCAGAAGGTGTGATTATTCCTGTTGGAGGGGGCAAAGACTCGGTTGTAACACTTGAATTGCTCAAGACCAAAAAAGGTGAAAGCCTGCCTATGGTGGTAAATCAGCGCGGAGCAACCCGCGAGGTATTGAAAGCCGGAGGGTTTGGGTCTCACAATACCCTTGAAGTGAACCGAAGCATTGATCAAACGTTGATCAAGCTCAACCAGCAGGGTTTTTTAAACGGGCACACTCCGTTTTCGGCATTGCTTGCATTCGTTACAGCTTTTTCAGCTGCCCTTACAGGGAAAAGAAACATTGCACTTTCGAACGAATCGAGCGCAAACGAGCCAAGCATACCCGGCACAAACATAAATCACCAGTACTCCAAGTCTTTTGAGTTTGAACAGGACTTCAGAAACTACCTGGCCATGCATTTGGTAGGAGGTATAAACTATTTCAGTTTTTTGCGTCCATTGAACGAATTACAAATTTCCGCACTTTTTTCGCGGTTTAAGCAGTATCATCGGGTGTTTAAAAGCTGCAATACAGGCAGCAAAACCGACTCGTGGTGCTGCAACTGTCCAAAGTGCCTGTTTACGTATATTGTGCTATCGCCGTTTATTGGCAATAAAAAAGTGAAAGCCATTTTTGGAGAAGACCTGTTTGAGAAGAAAAGCCTGGCACCGTTTCTGTATCAGCTCTCAGGCCTGGCCGAAAATAAACCCTTTGAATGTGTTGGCACTATTGACGAGGTGAATGCTGCCCTGCATGAAACCCTAAAACAATACGATGGCGAAAAGTTGCCCCTGTTGCTCGAAGATTTTGTTCAGCAAAATGGCGACAGTTTCATAAATTACGGGTTTGATAATTTTATCAGTAAATTTCATCAACCCCATGCGCTCGAAAGAGATTTCGCAGATATTCTGAAAAGTGCTGTTTTAACCCTTAAATAAAAATAATTTAATCACTATTGTCCGATAAAGTAAAAAAGGGTAAAGTTTCATGCATGAGATTCCTTACTACGTTCGGAATGACAGTCAGTTAGCTTTTTATTAGTGAGGGTAGTTTGCTGCGAAGCCGCCAACTACCCCCACTAATTGACAAAATCAGTGAAAACCCTGTCATTTCGAGCGGTGCTAGAAATCACGTAATTTTTGTCGGCCAGTAATGTAATATAATAACCTAACCAATTTTTAACCAGCCTTTGAATCGTCAGCCAATAATAGAACTTTTTCAGGGTAAAAACATTGCCATTCTTGGCTTTGCGCGAGAAGGACAATCTACCTACAAGGCCATTCGCAAGTTTTTGCCTGATTTGCCCCTTGCTGTTTGCGACCAGAACCTGTTTGCAAATATAAATTTCCCCGAAAGTGAAAAAGACCAACATACCCGGTGGTTTTTAGGCGAGCATTACCTTGAAGGTATTGTAGGAGCAGACCTGATTATTAAAACTCCGGGAATTCCGTTTAAGGTTTTTGGAAGCGAAGAATTACACAAGCGGGTGTTTTCGCAAACTGAAATATTTTTAAAACTTTATGGCAAACAGGTTGTGGGTATTACCGGAACCAAGGGTAAAAGCACCACTACAAGCCTGCTATATCATATTTTTAAAACTGCCGGCCGGCGGGCTGTTCTGGCAGGAAATATCGGAACGCCTCCTTTCGATCTGATAGACCAAATTGACGTTGATACTATTGTTGTTTTTGAAATGAGCAGCCATCAGCTCGAGCACATTAGGGTTTCGCCCCAAACTGCTGTTTTTCTAAATATTTATCAGGAACATCTTGACCATTATCTAAGTTACCGCCATTATCAGCATGCAAAACTAAATATTGTGCGCTGGCAGGGCCCCGAAGCTTTGGTAATTTATAATCCATTGAATGAAGTGGTGGCTGGCCTTATGGATGAGTTTGCAATTGTTTCGCAAAAATGGGCACTCGGAAATGTGAAAAACTCCCTCAATAAGGCCTATTTTGAAAATGACAGCCTTAAAATTGTTTTAGATGGCAAAAATGAGGCACCGCCCGATTTTTGCCGCGAAAAAAAACTGCCAGGCAACCACAACCTACTCAATATTGCTGCCGCTGCTCTTGCTGCATATCTTCACTCGGTTTCGTTCGAAGATATTTCGCGGGGCGTTGCCACCTTTGGCGGATTGCCTCACAGGCTCGAGTTTATTGGCCAGTACTGGGGCATAAAGTTTTACAACGACTCAATATCCACCATCCCCGAATCGACCATCGAAGCCATCAAAACTTTTGACCACCCCAATACATTGTTGCTCGGAGGATTCGACCGTGGAGTCGATTATAAAGTTCTTATGGATTTTTTGGCCGAATCGCGGGTTAAAAACCTTGTGTTTATTGGGGCAGCCGGACAGCGAATGTTTGAAGAAGGGAGAAATATAGCTGGGATAAAAAAGAGAAATTGTTTTTTGTCAGAAGATTTTGAACTGGCTTTCTGGCATGCAGTACAAAATATGCCTGAAGGTGGGGTTTGCCTGTTATCGCCGGCGGCAGCAAGCTACGATTCATTCAGAAACTTTGAACACCGTGGCGATGTTTTCAGAGATTTGGTAACAAGGTTTGCCGAAGGTAGGTTAAAACATTAACGGGAAAAATGAAAAAATTATTACTGCTGACTATCTGAGAAGGATAATCAACAGAATGGTTTGGCAATAGTGGGCAGGATGCTATACTGCCCACCAATGCCAGACCATTTACTTTTTGGTTGTTCTGTTTTTTGGGGCTGCCGGTGGTGGGGCGGCCATGTTGGGTTTATTTGTTTTGCTGGGCCTTGTTTTTCCGAATGTTCCACTGAACAATTTGCCCCGGCGGGTTTTTTGATCTCCTTTTCCCATCATTTTATTTTTTAAGTTAAATTTTTTTTCATGCCTTAAAGTTAAGAAATCTGGTGTTGATTGCCAATAGTTTGGGGGTTTGTTTTCAAAAATAAAACCTTCTGTTTAGCAAGGCGCTCGCCTTTGTATAGTACAGCGCTTGCAAAATGTGGTTTGAAAAGTAAAAAGGTATTGTATCGGGTTCGGGCAGAAAGGGTTTGCCTGGTTTTTTTAAGTCTTAATTATGCTAAAAACCTGGCTGAAAGGGTGCTCATTTACAGGGCAGTGGATTTGTTGTTCAGGATTTTAGGTTTCAAGGGTTGCTTTTTACAATCATGCCTGCCAGCTTAAACAATAACCTGCTTGAAACTATCCCGTCAATATTGGTTGGGCCAGTCTCAACAAGGTCGGCTCCAATAATTTTTTTTCCTTGATTTAGAATGGTTTCTAGCAAATAAACTGCCTGGTTGAATGACAGGCCTCCCGGAAGTGGGGTACCGGTACCTGGGCAAAGAGAGGGGTCTAGCCCGTCAACATCGAACGACACATACACTTCGTGAGGGAGATGACTTACAATTTCATGGCAAATTGCTGACCATGTTTCGCCTTCAAAAAGCCGGTTTTGAATGTCGCGGTCGTAAAAAGTATTGACCCTTAATGAGTTGTGGGAAATAGTTTGCGCCTCCTCCGGACAAATCTCACGGATGCCTACCTGTACCAGTTTTGAAACGCCGTTTGTTTTTAATGTATTGAACATTATTGAAGCGTGCGAATGATTAAATCCCTGGTAGTTGTGTCGCATGTCGGCATGTGCATCTATTTGCAAAATGCCAAAACCTGGCCAGGCCCGTCCAAGTGCACGTATTAAACCAAGCGGCACACTGTGGTCGCCACCAACCACTACAGGTATTTGGTTGTTTTTAATATAAATGAGCGATTTTTGTTCAAGCTCAATGCAAAGGGCTTCGCAGGAATTATTTATCTCGTCTATGGAGAGCTGAAAGCTAGGTTTTTCGTCAATGCGGCCGCCAGCTTCAAGAAAGTTTATGATTTGCGCGGATTTTCTTCGAAGGTCGCGGTTGAGTTTTTCTATGGAGGGATCAATGGCTTCCATAGCAAATCCTTGTTTCCAGGCTTCGGGTGCAAAATGGTCGATAAGGTCGATTTGAAAGGAAGCCTCAAAAATTTTTGAAGGCCCTGCCGAGGTTCCTTCAAAGTTTGAAACACTTGCATCCCAAGGCATTGGTATAAAAACTACCCTGGCATTTCCTGGCGAAAAGGGCAGGCCGAAGATATTATTTCCGGTGTTGCCGGTAGTATTGGGGTCGAAGCCAATAAGGGCATCCTGCTTGCTCATTCCTTAGTTTGTTTACTGGGGCTAAATGCACTTTGCAAAAATAAAAAAAAAGCCCCGTTTTTTCGGGGCTTTTGAAGTTAAGTTTTCAGGGGCTTACTTAACCACCTTCGATAGTTCGGCACCAGCCTTGAATTTTACAACATTTTTGGCGCTGATGTTAATTTCCTTGCCAGTTTGTGGGTTGCGGCCTTTGCGGGCTTCTCTTTTTGATACTCCAAAAGAACCGAATCCTACGAGGGCTACTCGGTCACCCTTTTTCAGGGCAATGGTGGTGGCTCCGATGAAAGCATCCAACGCCTTTTTTGCGTCGGCTTTGGTTAAACCTGCTCCTGATGCCATGGCATCGATCAATTCTGCTTTGTTCATTTTTTTAAGTTTTTAGTTACACGAGTAATTAGGTAGCTTCCATTAATCATTGCAAATATAGGCCATTTCTAAGAAAATGCAAGACCAGTGGCCTTAAAGTGGCGTTTTTGTTGAAAAATCAAACTTTTTGTTAATAACTCGAGCCTAAAACCTGCGTTATTAAAGGGTTTCAGGAAATTTTTTATTCAATATCACGAAGCAAATTAATTTGCTTGAACCGAAACCCGCGCAAAAACTCAGAAATTTCCATTCTCCTTTTGCCTGATACCTGCAAATTTTTCACATAAACAAACCCATCGGGGGTGGTTATAGCAAGTTGGTTTTTATGGTTGGTAAACAATTCTCGGGTATTATACTTGTGGTGGGTTTGCCTGGCACTGGCTTCAAAAATTTTAATAAATAATGCTTGCTCCCCTTCTTTTAATATCGTAAAGGCGCCTGGCTCAGGGCTAAGGCCATGAATGAGGTTTACAACCTGTTGGCATGGTTTATTAAAATCAATCTGGCAATCTTCTTTAAAAATTTTAGGGGCCAAATTGAGTTGCTGGGGGTTGGTTATCAGTTTCGACTGATCAAATGGTTTAAGGTTGCCGCCAGCAATTTCATTTATTGTTTTAATAACCAAATCTGCACCGGCTTCCATTATCCGGTTGTGAAGGTGTCCTGCCGTTTCGTTAAAAAGTATCGGCATTTTTTCCTGCATGAGAATTTTGCCGGTGTCAATTTCTTTGTCTAACAAAAACGTGGTTACGCCGGTTTCTTTTTCGCCATTAATTATAGCGTGGTTAATGGGTGCTGCACCTCTGTATTGTGGCAGGAGTGAGGCATGCATATTAAATGTGCCTAATGGCGGAAGTTCCCAAACGATTTGGGGTAGCATACGAAATGCTACAACTACCTGCACATCGGGTTGCAAAGCATGTAAATCATCAATAAATTCGGGCGATTTGAGCTTTTCGGGTTGCAATACCTTTATGTTGTGCTCTAATGCATATTTTTTTACTTCGGAGGCAACAAACTTAAGGCCTCGTCCTGCAGGCTTGTCGGGTGCTGTAACTACGCCAACCACATTGAAACCCTGCTGGTGAAGCCTCATTAACGCATAGGCTGCCATGGTCGGAGTGCCCATAAATACGATACGCAGGTCCTTTGGATTCATTTAATGTTGGCATTGAGCCGGTTCTTCAGGTCAACCATTTTTATTGCAGTAATAGCGGCCTCATCGCCTTTGTTTCCATGGGCACCGCCCGAGCGGTCGCGAGCCTGCAAAATATTGTCGGTTGTCAATACCCCAAATATTGCTGGAATGCCTTTTTCAAGGCCAAGATTCATGATACCCTGGCTAACTGCCTGGCAAATAAACTCAAAGTGCCGGGTCTCTCCTTGTATTACACAGCCAAGGCAAATTACCGCGTCAACATTTTGTTTGTTTATAAGGTAAGCCGCTCCCTGGGGTAACTCAAAACTGCCTGGAACATAGTACACATATAGGTTTTCGTTGGCAGCTCCATGCTTTTTTAGGGTTTGGAGGGCCCCACTTAAAAGAGCACCGGTTATCTCATGGTTCCACTCCGAAACAACAATGCCCACACGCATTGTTGAAGCGCTGGGCACCTGATCGGGATTGTAAAATGATAGGTTTTGTTTTTTTTCTTCCATTGATGCACTTATTTCTGCACGCTGCTTCGCCCAATAAACCTTTCTATATTTCGACCTTCGGCCGAGTTGCTGTACTCGTTTTGAATGCGTTCATATAGTTTTAGGGCTTCAGCGGGCTGCCCCATATCTTCAAAAAGCATACCTGCTTTGAAAAGAAACAGGGGCGTGGTAAAGTCATTCGGATTGTATATATATGCTTTGCGGTAATACCGTGCTGCAGATTCCTTGTCGCCGAGCTCCAGGTAGGCATCTCCAATAGCCCCCTTTGCCATAGCTCCTAAAATCTGATCGCGTCCGCGGAATTTTTTCAAATGCTTTTTGGCATCTTCAAAATTTCCAAGCATCAACTGGCTTATTCCTGCATAGTATTGCGCTAAATTGGCCGATTTGGTAAACCGATAATTGGAAATAATTTCTAGAAAACCCGGATATTGGGCATCGCCATTGAGCGCAAGCTGAAAACTGTCCTGCTCAAAATACATTTCTGCCATAAACATTTCCGAACGGGCTTCCTTCTCGCGTGGAGAAAGGATAAAACGTGTAAAACCAATGTAGGTGGCAATAATAATTACTATTACTGCCACAACCCACAATATTAATTTTTGATTGCGCTCAATAAACTGCTCCGAACGGCCCAGGGCACCTTCAACTGCTAAAATGCTTTTGTTTTCTTCGGGGTGCTTTTTGCTTTTTGACATATTTCTTTAATTTAGGCTGCAAAATTAATTTATTTTTGCGTGTTTCAAAGGTTTTTGAGGTTTTTTTTAGAACTAACAACGGCCTGGCTAATACTCTTTTCAGGGTTTCTGCGGTTTAAACCAAATAATTTGACAGGCAAATGCGTTTCAGATTAAATCACCCGTAATAGCTGCTCAATGGCAAGTGCAAAATTTTTCGTTTCTCTTGTTTTTTTAACCTTATTCGCGGGTTTGGTACTTTCGTGTCGCGACGACGGGTTCGACACCGATCCTGCTATTAAACTTGCTTTTTCGACTGATTCTCTTTTGTTCGACACCCTCTTTACCACTGTGGGTTCCTCAACGCGTTCAATAAGGGTTTATAACAACCACCATCGAAGGGTTCGCATTGCTTCGGTAAGCTTGGGAAATTCCGGTCAATCGTATTTTCGCCTTAATGTCGATGGACGTTCCGGAACCCACATTCGCGATGTGGAAATTGGTGCCAATGACAGCATTTTTGTTTTTGTGGAGGTTACTGTTGACCCCGTTAATCAAAACCTGCCCCTAACAATTACCGACAGTATTGTTTTTAGCATTAACAACAACCGGCAAAGCGTAAATCTTATAGCCTGGGGGCAGAATGCTCATTTTCTGTATCCTAACCATATTGATCCTGTATCGGGCATAGCTTACCATCTTATTTCAGATAACTCCACCTGGAGTGCCGACCTGCCTTATTTGATTTATGGCCTGGCAGTAGTGGCCCCAAACCTTACTCTTACCGTTGAAAAGGGAGCACGGGTACATTTTCATAATAATTCAAGCCTGATATTCCTTTCGGGTTCTACTCTTAAAGTAAACGGAACAGCCGAACTCCCGGTTACCTTTCAGGGCGACAGGCTTGAGCAGTTTTTTGCAGACAAACCCGGGCAGTGGGGCCGCATTTGGCTTACCGCAACAAGCAAAAATCACGACATAAACTATGCAGTTATTAAAAACGGAAGCGTGGGCTTGCACGTCGATAGTATTGGTAGTGCCACCGAGCCAACTTTATTTATACGCAACTCCATCATTAAAAATATGAGTTTTGTAGGATTGCTGGCACAAGGTAGCCATGTAGTGGCTCAAAATACGGTAATTGCCAATTGCGGCCAGCATACTCTTTTACTTTCCCTTGGCGGGAAATACGACTTCAGGCATTGCACTTTTGCAAATTATTACAATTTGCCAAATGCCTCGCTCAGGCAAACCCCTTCGGTGGTGTTCAATAATTTTTATCGCGACCGGTCCGGAACCATTCAGCAGCGCAATTTTGAATCGGTGTATTTTGGAAACTCTGTTGTTTATGGCAGCCTGCAGGAAGAAGTTGCTTTTGACCTGCTGCCCGGATCAACTATGAACTATACCTTTGATCATTGCCTTATAAGAACCCAACACAACACCAATACTCAAAATTTTATCAATGTCATTATTAACCGCTCGCCGCAATTCCACAACATAAACCTTCAGGATTACCGCATAGGACTAAACTCGCCCGCCATAGGAGCAGGCAAAGCTACTATTGCCAACGAAATACCTCTTGATATACTTGGCAGAAACCGCCAGCTACGGCCAGATATTGGCGCGTATCAGTATTACGAGTTTGAAGAAAAACAGACCAGTTACTCACGCTCAAAGGTCAATAAATAGAATGGCACCCTGGGTGATTGAGGAGATCATTTGTGTAATCGAGAATTTCGAATTTTAACGTACAAAAAATCATTAAAATTAAACCACCAGGCACAAATTCTCATTTTCCTAAAACCACTTTCATTTTAGCGCCAATGTCGGCGGGCGAATCAACATAATGAACCCCGCATTCTACAAGTATTTTCTTTTTGGCTTCGGCGGTGTCGTCCTTGCCGCCTATAATTGCACCTGCGTGGCCCATTGTACGTCCTTTGGGAGCAGTGGCGCCTGCAATAAAACTTACAACGGGCTTGGTACCATAGTCACGGATATAGTATGCCGCTTCGGCTTCCATATTGCCGCCGATCTCCCCAATCATTATGATGCCTTCGGTTTCGGGGTCATTCATTAGCAATTCAACAGCATCTTTTATAGATGTGCCCGGTATAGGATCACCGCCAATGCCAATGCAGGTCGATTGCCCCATGCCTGCTTTTGTAACCTGGTCAACTGCTTCGTATGTCAAAGTGCCAGAACGCGACACTATGCCAATGGTTCCTTCGCGGTGAATAAATCCGGGCATAATTCCAACTTTAGCCTCGCCAGGGGTAATAATGCCAGGGCAGTTTGGGCCTATCAGGCGACTTGACTTCCCCAGTAGGTACTCTTTTACTTTTAGCATGTCTTGCACCGGTATGCCTTCTGTTATGCATACAATTACCCCAATTTGTGCCTCGGCAGCTTCCATAATGGCATCGGCTGCAAATGCAGGCGGAACAAATATTAAACTAACATTGGCGCCGGCCTTATTGACTGCATCGGCCACACTGTTGAAAACCGGTAGGTTGAGGTGCATTTGTCCGCCCTTGCCTGGTGTAACGCCTCCTACAACATTGGTGCCGTATTCTATCATTTGGGTAGCATGAAAAGTGCCTTCACTGCCGGTAAATCCCTGCACAATCACTCTCGAATATTTGTTAACAAGCACGCTCATAGGGTTAGTTTTTTGGGTTTGCAAATTTGAATGGTCAAAAATAATGTTTTCCTGCTAAAGGAAGTTGAAGGGTTGAAAAGTTTAAGTGAATAAGTGATGAAGCTTTGAATGGTGAATTGGCTGCCGGCAGGAGAGATGGCATTTTTTTTTGACAGTTGCATTTTTATTGCTTTATATTTGTAAATCGCATAGTAAAAAAAACCTTATGCACCCTTACAATATCACCGACACCATTTGTGCACCGGCCACTGCTCCTGGTATTGCTGCAATAGCCATTATCAGGCTTTCGGGCCCAGATGCCTTTAAAATTGCTGCCCAATGTTTCGAACCCATAAGCAAAAGTGTGGTTTTTTCCAAAATTGCCTCGCACAAAGTATTCCTTGGGCAGTTTCACGAGAATGATCGCCCGGTTGATGAAGTGCTTATGACAGTTTTTAAGAATCCTCATACCTACACCGGTCAGGATCTGGTAGAATTTTCGTGCCATGGATCAACTTTCATTCAGCAAGAGATAATACGGATACTTATTGACAATGGAGCCCGAATGGCCAGGCCAGGCGAGTTTACCATGCGCGCCTTTCTAAACGGCCGCATCGACCTTTCGCAGGCCGAAGCCGTGGCCGACCTTATTGCTTCCAATTCGTCCGCTTCGCACAATCTAGCTCTCAGGCAAATGCGCGGGCATTTTTCTAAAAGAATTGACGAGTTGCGCCAGCAGCTGCTAAATTTTGCGGGACTTATTGAACTCGAACTGGACTTTAGCGAAGAGGATGTTGAGTTTGCCGACAGGGCCAGTCTTACAACCTTGCTCACCAAAATTGACACAGAAGTAGGTCGCCTGAAAGAAAGTTTTAAAATGGGCAATGTGCTTAAAAATGGCATACCCGTGGCCATTATAGGCAAACCAAACGTGGGTAAATCAACACTGCTAAACACCCTGCTCAACGAAGAAAGAGCAATAGTATCAGACATCCCGGGCACGACTCGCGATGCTATCGAAGACACTATTTCGATCAAAGGTGTGGCTTTCAGGTTTATCGACACGGCTGGGTTGCGCCACAGCCAGGATGCCATAGAATTGGTTGGCATTGAACGCACTTACGAAAAAATTAGACAGGCAGCAATTATCCTTTATTTGTTCGATGCCAGCGAAACTTCGTTGGAAGAAATAAATGAAACCCTCAATGACTTTCGAATTAAATTTCATGATGAAAACAAACGCCTGATTCTGATTGCCAATAAAATTGATTTACTTGAGGAAATTCCCCAACATTTTCGCAATCTTGTTGAGCTTGAAACAATTTTTATATCCGCCAAACGCAAAGAAAATATACAGTTGATTGCCGACAGCCTGCTAAGCTCGGTTACCAATACCCGCGAAGAAGAAAACCAGGATATAGTAAGCAACAGCCGCCACTACGAAGCCCTTTCCAAAACAGCCCAAGCCATAGATGCCCTGCGCTCCGGAATAGAAGACAAACTTCCAGGCGACCTTTTGGCAATTGACCTGCGTACAGCACTGCACCACATTGGTACCATAACAGGCCAGGTAACCAGCGAAGAGATCCTAGGTAATATTTTCGAGAAGTTTTGTATCGGAAAGTAATTTTTGTGTTCATTTTGAGCATTTCTATGCAATAACCCAATTACCAAAACTGTAAAGCTTGCTCCGGTGGGGCCATTAACAATCTTTTTTATACAACTTTAAATTCGTTTATGGAAATTGTAATAATTGGTTTGGCAGCGTTTTTTACTGCTATTCTTACTTTTTTTTCGGGTTTTGGCCTCGGCACCATATTAACCCCTGTTTTTGTCATTTTTTTTCCGGTTGATGTAGCCATTGCCCTTACCGGGGTGGTGCATTTTAGCAATAACCTGTTTAAAATTGTCCTTGTTGGCAAAAGTGCCGACAGAACTGTTTTGCTTAGGTTTGGCATACCAGCCGTAATCTCTGCCATTGTTGGGGCCTGGCTGCTATTGCAAATCACCACTTTGCCTTCATTATATACATACGAATTGTGGGGAAGAATTTTGGTAATTACCCCCCTTAAACTCATCATTTCTTTGCTATTAATATTTTTTTCAATTCTCGAAATTTCTCCTTCATTCAAAAAAATTCAGTTTGGAAAAGATAAGCTATTCATTGGAGGTATATTAAGTGGCTTTTTTGGAGGGCTTACCGGTATTCAGGGGGCTATTCGAAGTGCTTTTCTAATAAAAAGCGGTCTGACAAAAGAAGCCTTTATTGCCACTGGGGTTGTGATTGCAAGCCTGGTCGATTTTACAAGGCTTACAGTTTATGCATCGCGTTTTGCTGCCGCAAGCCTTCACCAAAACATTGCCTTGCTGCTAACCGCTACCTTGGCGGCTATTGCAGGGGCCTATATTGGTAAGCGCTTGTTGAAAAAAGTAACACTTCGCAGCATTCAGCTTATTGTTGCCGTTTTGCTTGTTCTTATTTCACTGGCAATGGGTGCTGGCTTTATTTAGCGGTAAATAAAAGCGAAAGTTAAGCCTGATTTCGTTTGGGTTTTAGCAGATTTTTTGGCCTGAAGCTGAATTTGAAGTGCTATTGATTTTTGAGTAATTGATCATGGTCATTTCTTCGGCCGCTCACTTTATTTTTGAAAACGTAAACGATGCCAACTGCCCGTTTCCTGCTTACATGCCTCTAAAGGTTTTCCCTGCTCCACAAAGTTGGTAAAATGTTTATATTTTCGTTTTAATGGCTGATACCCATGTTTTGCATGTATCGATAGTACACTAAGCTTGTAAAAAAAAATCACTATTGTCAGATAAAGTAAAAAAGATTAGAATTTTATGCATGAGATTCCTCACTACGTTCGGAATGACAGTCAGTTAGCTTTTTATTAAGGGGGCCCCTTAATTGCCAAAATCATTGAACGTAATTTTTGTCGGCCAGTAGTGTAAAAAAATAATGACAACGAAAATTCATAGAGTTTTAATGATGAATTTCGAACTGGTTTATGGCTAAAAATTAAAAAAGCCAGACATTACTGCCCGGCTTTTTGTCAAATAGAGAACTATTCAGATACGGAAACCAAAATTACTTTTTAGGGGCAAATGCCATCAATTGGTTTTGAATTTCGGTAATCTTGATACGAGCGGCGCCAACTTTTTCAAGGGCGGTAAGGTAATCACCATTGCTAACAAGGGTGTTAACTTCATTTACAGCCGATTCAATAACAGTCAGTTCGTTCTGAACTGTTTCAACAGCGGCTTTATTGCGGTTGGTAACAACAACCTTACCAATGTTTTCTTTTTCCAGTCCAATGGTGGTGTTCAATTCGGCCAAAGCATTTTCAACCTGGCTGCGCACTTCAGCTTTCTTAGTTTCGGCATCAGTTTTCAGCGTTTCAGCAGCAGTTGCAATCCAGGTAAGTTTTTCTGAAATGGGCTTGAAATTTTTGGTTGAAGTTTTTTCAGCCTCAATAGCGGCCAATGCGCTGGTAAGAGAGTCGTTCAGAGCAGTAAATTCAGCAGCAAGATAACGGTCTGCTTCAACAGCTTTTGCGCCTTCAATAGCTGCCTGAGCAGTGTCGATAGCCGCTTGAGGAACTTTATTGCAAGAAATCATTACTACTGCCATTGCAAGGGCGGCAAAACCCAAAATCATTTTTTTCATTTCTTTGTGTTTTTTGAAAATTTAGTTGTTTGAAAATCTTTTGTCACATACTTTTGAGACAGCCATTTGTTTGCAATATACGTGCCAAAGTTTATAAAAAACACAAAAACAGATAGTTACTAAGACTTGAATTTTTTGGTCAGATTAATAATTTAATCATAAATACTTTCCTGTTCTGTAAACCCCTGTAAATTGGCTTGTTTGGGCCAGGTATTCAAAATTATGCAGTGTAAATAATTTTTACACTCGTAAAAAAATCTATCAACATTTTGTTGCCCCTTTTGACTATTTTAGGGTTTGTGTTTTTGGATCTGAAATTTTTCCATTCGTTCGTGTAGCATTACCCGCGATATGCCGAGTAAGCGGGCAGCCTTTGCCTGGTTTCCCGAAGTTTTTTCCAATGCCCAGTAAATCAGGTCTTTTTCAACTTCCGAGTTAACCAATGAAAATATTTCTCCCTCGCGTCTAATAGTATCATTGCTAAGATATTGGTCTAAGCGGTTTGGGGTTGCCATTGTGGTTGTTGGGGCATGCACAAATTCTTTGCTGACCAATTCTGGGGTTATTACATTGCCTTTGGCAAGTATCATTGCTCTTTTAATTGTATTTTCGAGCTCGCGGATATTGCCTGGCCAAAGGTATTCGAGCATAATTTCCAGGGCTTGTGGGTGTATGTTTATGTTATCAAGACGTGTTTCGCGTGCATGTTTCTGCAGAAAATGCCTGGCAAGCACTGGAATGTCTTCCTTTCTGAGTCTCAGGGGCGGCAATGCAATTGTAACCACCCTGATCCGGTAATAAAGGTCTTCGCGAAAAGATTTTTTCTGAATCAATTGCTCCAGGTTGCGGTTAGTGGCCGTAATAATTCTAACGTTGGCATATTGGGTGCGGGTGCTTCCAAGCCGTTCAAAACTCCCTTCCTGCAATACCCTTAAGAGCTTGGCCTGAAGGGCGAGGCCCATATCACCAATTTCGTCAAGAAATAAAGTGCCTCCATTGGCTTCTTCAAATTTTCCAGGTTTGTCTTTTGTGGCGCCGGTAAAGGCTCCTTTGTCGTACCCGAAGAGTTCACTCTCGAGCAGGGTTTCAGGAATTGCAGCACAATTGAGGGTAACAAAAGGTTTTGTTGCTCTGTCGCTATAGGTATGAATAGCGCTGGCAACAAGTTCCTTTCCGGTTCCGCTTTCTCCCGTTACCAAAATGCTTGCATCGCTGGCTGCTACGCGGCCAATCAGTTTATATACTTCTTTTATTGCGGGACTTTCGCCTATTAATTTGTTGTCGTTTTTTGTAAGGCCAGTTGTTTTTTTGGTTTCGGGTGGCCCGGCAAAAGCCTCCTGTGCCGGAATAGCCTGCGTGGCTTTGAGTGCTTCTTCAATAAGTGAAATCAGTTTAGGAATATCGAACGGTTTTTCAACGTAGTCGTATGCGCCAAATTTCATAGCTTTTATTACGCGGTCGCCCGAGCCGTAAGCGGTAACAATTATTACCGGTGTAAGGGGCGACATATCTTTGATGGCTTTAAGGAGTTCCAATCCGCTCTTTCCTGGCATTTCAATATCAACTATGGCCAAATCTGGAGTGTTTTGTTCGAAAACTTTTAAGGCCGATTCATAGCCATCGGCTTCGTGAAGGGTATATCTTGAACTGGTAAGGAGTTTTCTGAAGGAATACCTTACACTTTTTTCGTCGTCCACAATTAATACCTTGAACATAACCAATATTTTAATTTACCGGACCCAATGGTAAAATCACCCTGAAAACCGCCCCGGATTCATGGGCTTTATTTTGAGCTTCTATCCAGCCTTTGTGCAGGCTGGCAATGTTTAGTGAAATAGAAAGGCCAAGGCCAACCCCCTGGTCGTTGCCTTTAATAAAGGGTTCGAACAAATGTTTCATTACCTTTTCGGGCACTCCGGGTCCGGTATCTTCAATGTTAATTGCAAGATATTTGGCCCCAAAATCGCCACTGGGAAGCTCCGGACCCTCACGTACCCAGTTACTTAAAATTAAACTTCCGCCCGCAGTCATGGCCTCGGTTGCATTGATAACCAGGTTCATAAAGAGCTGTTTAAGTTGCCCCGAGTCGGCCATTACCTTAAATTTTGAAACCTCGGTATTGTCAAATAAGTTAATCTGGTTTTTTCGAAGGTTTGGCTTCAGAAGTTGAATAACATCCCGGAGCACTTCAACGGGGTCTGTTTCAACTAAAACCGGATCGGCAGTGCGTGCAAATTTCAAAAAGTTGCGTATAAATTCCTCCATCCTGTCTATTTCGCTTGAAATAATTTCTATATCCTGGCGCAAGGAGCCTGGGAAGTCATGTTCTTCCTTCATTGAATAAATCAGCATTTTTATGGCAGCCAATGGGTTACGGATTTCGTGCGCCACCGTTGGCGCAACTTTACCCAATACAGCGTATTTGTTTGAGTATTGCAAAAGTTCGCGATTTTTATCTAATGCCTCCTGGGTTTTGTTATTTCGCTCAATGATTGCTCTGATACGATCTCCGAGTTCTTCGAGGTCGTCTTGCTCTGACACCTCCAGCTCTTCAAGGTATGTACCACCCGAGGCTCCTCTTACCTGCAATATTAACTGATTTATCGGTATGAGTACCATTCGCGAAATAATCCAGCCCAACAGCAGCCCGGCCAGAATGCCGCCCAAACCCAATGAAATCATGGTGCGAAGTATAATGGTGTTGGCCTGGGCAATATCGAGTTCATAAATTTCTTCTGCTCTAATGTTCAGGCTGATCAACTGACGGCTTTTTTCATGAATGGTACTAAGCAAATCTTTGGCAGCATAAACCAGTAAGGCGTTGGCCTGGCGATAATCACGCCTTTTTACCCGGGCAGATGCATTGATAAGGCTTTGCTGATAATTTGAAAACAGGCCGGAAATTTGCTGTATCAGCGATACTTCCTCAGGAGTACTTACATTCATCCTTGCCCTTTCAAGCAATATAATAAATCTGGTTTGGCGGGTTTTAATAGAATCGAGCCATTGCTGGGTGGGGTCAACCAAATAAGTAAACGTAAAACCGCGCAGCCTTACCAGTTCCATTTCCATTTCCTTGGCCGTGTTTACGCTTTGGCGGGCAACATCAATTCTTCGCTCGGTATCCTTTTGCAGGTTGTATGAGTAGGCTATAACCAGGTAACCTCCGCCCATTATCAATGCAATAATCAGCAGCATCCATACCAACAACTGGTAATTAAAAAATGACTTTCGTTTCATTATAGAATCTATGCTGTTTTTTTGAAAAGCATTAAACTTGCAACCACGCCCACTACTGCAATACCCAAAACAGCGGCAATTGCAATTGTTTGAAAATCAGTGTGACGTTTAATAATTATTCCGGCAAATGCCCAGATAACAGCAAATGCCAGGTAGGGGTTTTGCAGGCGGTGCATTGTAAAAATAGTAATCACAGCCCCTACTGCAATCAACATTATGGTCCAGCTTTCGGGTGCTATTCCACAGCCGGTCCAGCCAAGGCTTACCAGCAGGGCTGTAATATTGGCAATGGTAGCAATGCATATCCAACCTAAGTATATGCCAAATGCCAGTTTGGTTATGCTGAAAGGCATACCCGAAAGCCTATTATTTATAAAAATGAGACTTGCCAGCAAACCCAGCATAATCAATACCGAAAGGCCTGTTTGCTCATAATGCCAGGCAAAAATCCATAATGCATTGAGGGCTGAACTGAAAACGAAAGCCCATCCGATTGCCGAAACCAGTTTTTGATTATCGGCCTTGAGCTGCACCACCACAAAAACCAGAACCAAAAAATAAATTACCCCCCATATTGAAAAGGTTATTGCGGCAGGTGTGAAAAGATTTGGGTAAAGATCAGAAAATTGGCCGGTGGTTTTCCCATTGACAGGAAGGGCATTGGCAAGGTAGTTCATTGCCACCATTGCTAAAAACGCAATGAGGTTCATGTATTTCATAAACTTTCCGAATAAAGTAATAAAAGTACTTAATTTTCTTAAAACTATCGTTTGGTTCGATTTTTGAATTGTGCTAAATTTTATTTTCTGCTTCAAAAATCCTGGCATTGCAATTATTTGCCTAACTTTGAATATGAAAGGGGTCTTCCAAAATACATTAGTATTATTTCTTCTGGTGTTTTTTAGCCTTAAGGCAGGTTTTTTTCCTGTTACACCAGGCGATCTGGTATTTCCTTTTTCGGGTCATAATTCTATTTACCCCGATTACCCGCCTCTTTGCGATATTATTCCTGCTTCGCCCTATACAGGTGCCAGATTTACATTTTTCAATAACGAAAGTTTTAGGCAAGGGGCGGGTCATTGCGAAACATCAGATTGGCAAACTGCTGTTATGCCTAAGGCCGCAAGCCCGATTTTTGCCAGCCTGAATAAGATACTTGCTTCAACAACAGCTATATTGCTTAGCCTTCAAACCTACCGGATCATTTTCCCATTTCATGCTTTTTGGTAATAGCCATTTTCTTTTCTGGCGCTCGGCTGCAACCATTAACGGTTGCAAACAAATGCATTTTAATTTACTTTAAAACTAAAAATATGGACTTAACTGTGGTTATTACCGCGCTAATATTGCTGGTGCTTTTTGTGTTGCCATTTTATTGGGTTGCACACTCAAAAAAGAAAGCACCAGATCAATCAGAAAACAAGGAAAAGATTTCTGAAAAGTAAATAAAATTTTGCGCTAAAAATGCTCAGGACAAAAAGCCTGAATGTATTTATTCAAAATCCGAAATCAAGTATTAATTTTGCGGGGTGAAAAACCGGGTGTTTTTCACCCCATTTTTAACAGTTACCAATTGAAATTATGAATTTATCATTATTAGTGCTTGCCGCCGGAAAAGGCAGCCGCTACGGCGGAATGAAACAACTCGACAGGGTAGGCCCATCGGGCGAAACAATCATGGATTATTCGGTTTACGATGCAATAAAAGCTGGTTTTAACAAAGTTGTTTTTGTCATTCGCCGAAGCTTCGAACAGGAATTTCGTGAAGTATTTGTTGAAAAGCTAAAAGATAAGATACAGGTTGAGCTGGCTTTTCAGGAATTGGATAACCTGCCCATGCAGGTGCATTACTCGCCAGAGCGTGAAAAACCTTGGGGCACTGGCCATGCAATATGGGTTGCCAGAAACTTAATAAACGAACCGTTTGCTGCAATTAATGCCGACGATTTTTATGGGCTCAGCGCCTACGAAACAATGGCCAGGTATTTAAAAGATCAAATTTCTAAAACACCTGGATTAGCCGCTATGGCTGGATACCAGCTCGAAAACACCCTGTCTGATCACGGTCAGGTTTCGCGTGGGGTGTGCCTGGTCGATAATAACGGGTTTCTTAATAATGTAAAAGAACACAATGCCATTAGCAGAAATGGCAATGGCCGAATTATTAGCGAAGGTGATGGGAAAATTGTAACCCTCAATCCCGATGATATTGTTTCAATGAATTTCTGGGGATTCGGAACTGATATATTTACACTGCTCGAAGAAAAACTTCTTTATTTCATGAAGGTTAATGCCTATGAGCTAAAGTCTGAGTTTTTTATTCCAAAGGTGGTTGACGAGCTGGTAAGTAAGGGCAAAATTAAGGTAAGAGTTTTGCCATGCGATGCTTCGTGGTTTGGTGTTACTTACCGCGAGGATAAGGAAATGGTTACCCAGGCCATAAATCATCTTGTAACTGTTGGAAATTATCCTAAAAATATTTGGGAAATATAATTGGAGGCCGTTTCTTAAAAAAGTAAACTTTTTTTTCGCAATTTTACGTGACCTGTCAAAGTTTTAATGCGCAATGGCACTTAGGCTGCCATAATTTTCATATTGGCATTACAATCAAAATGTTATTTTGCAAAATCTTTTTAGTCTGAATATTCCGGTGAAAGTAGGCCACTATTCCGGAGCAAAGTAGGCCACTAATT